>CAZPSH010000008.1:0-129002 GCA_964589625.1 uncultured Thermoanaerobaculia bacterium | reverse complement strand
GGGCTAGTTTACTAGACCCCGCGGAGGCCGGCCTCTTCATTCCATCTCACGTCTCCCTTCCCCATCGGGCCCCTTCGAAGCTACATATACCCCAGCCCCTTGAGCTTCTCGGCGAGTTCGGCCTCCTCGCCCTCGGCGAGGGAGGGGCCGGAGGCGCCTCGAAGGTGGGCGTAGGAGGCGGTGGCGCCGGAGGGCACCGTTCGAAGGGCCTCGCCGAGAACGCGGCCGTCCATGTCGTCGCCGTGGGAAAGGCCCAGGGCGGCGAGGAGGGTGGGCGTCACGTCCTCCAGCGTGGCGCCGGCCAGAGGGGCTTTGCGGAAGGAGGGGCCGTGGAGGACGAGGATGCCGTCCCTCCGGTGCGAGCCGGACTTGTCCACTCCGTACTGGGAGGCGGGGGCGAAGGCGGACTCGCTCCAGTCCACGCGGTAGGCGAAGCGCCCGTCCTCCTGGATGAGGAGATCCGGGGCCTCGTGCGCGTAGGGTCCTCGGTAGACCTCCTCCCGGAGGTGGACGGCTTCGGCCACCGGAAGTCCCGAGGCCGGATCCTTCAGGGAGAGGATCACGCGCCTCAGCTCCTCCCTCAGCGCCTCGTACTCCGGCCCCGGCTCCACGGCGCCCTGAGGCTGACGGCCCCGGACGTTCAGGTAGATGGAGCGCCCCGACACGGAGGCGTAGAAGGCGCGCGTGCGGCTCCAGTCGATGAATCCGAGGGGGTTGGCCAGCGGCGAGGCCTTCACGTTGCGCCTCAGCCAGGTCCGCGCCTCCTCCGGTACGACGGCCTTGAGGGCGCGCTTCCACAGGGGCTTTCGAACCAGTTCCCGGGACACGGGCAGGGGCGCCAGGAACCCGAGGTCGCAGAGGACGCGGTTGAGGAAGACGTCCGTGTGGAGGGCGCCGAAGCCGTGGTCCGACAGGACGCACAGGTCCGCCCCGGGACCGAGGGCCTCGCTCAGCCGCTCCATCCCCTCGTCCACGCGCCGGTAGTAGTCGAGGACGGCGTTCTTCAGCCGTGGAGGGGCCTCCTCGTGGCGCGGGTGGGACTCGTCCATGAAGCGCCAGAAGAAGTGCATGACCCGGTCCAGGTCGTCGTAGACGAAGAGGCCCGCGTCGCAGGCGTGCCGCTCCATGCGGTCCAGGAAGAGCCGCTCCTGGAGGTCCGTGAGGGCGTAGAGCTGGTCGAGGTACGCCTCCAGCCTCCCCGCCGCGATGAGGTGCGGATCGGCCCCCAGGCGGAAACCGGGGAACTCCCTGGGGATGGCGCGCCGCTCGTCCTCGGGGTGGGCCCACGGACCCTCCAGGCCGGGCGTTCCCATGCCGGTGACGAAGAAGCCGTCCACCGCGTCGGCGGGGTAGGTGCAGGGGACGTTGAAGACGCCCACCCTGCGGCCCGCCGCCGACAGGATCTCCCAGAGGGCGGGGGCGCGCCGGTCCGAGGAGGAGAGGACGCGGGACGCGTAGGAGCCGGGGTCGAGGGTGAAGAAGTCGAAGACGCCGTGCTTTCCGGGGTTCACGCCCGTGAAGGCTGTGGTCCACCCCGGCGGGGTCAGGTTGGGCGTTACCGACCGGAGGGGGCCCCAGGCGCCCTCCGCCATGATCCTCTTGAAGAAGGGGAGGCGGCCCGCCTCGGCCCAGGGCTGGATCAAATCCCACGTGGCGCCGTCGAGGCCGAGGACCACGAGGCGGGTCATGGGAGGCTCCTTCGAAGCTTCCCCACCATCTCCCGCTCCTCGGGTTCGGGACCCAGGAGCCACCAGAGGGAAGGATAGGCCAGGACCGCGAGAGCGGCGCCGGCGACGGGGTGGAGGAGAAGGGCGAGGGCGGCGCCGGACGAAGCGGAGAGCAGGAGGGCGAGGCACGGCTTGAGGAGGGTGCGATCCCAGGGGGCGATTTTCAGCAAGACCCAGATTTCCACGGCCCGAGCCACGTTCACCAGGCAGAGGGAAAGGGCCGCGGAGACGGCGGCGCCCAGGGGGCCGTAGCGGGGGATGAGGAGGAACATGAGACCCAGGTTTCCAAGCCCGAAGCACACGGCGTTGGCGAGGTTCACCTTGGGGTGTCCCGTCATGGTGATGAGGGTCCCGTTGGCGCCGAAGGCCCCCGAAAAGGCCTGCCCGAGGGCCAGGATCAGGAGGGTGAGGGCGCCCGCCGCGTACTCGGGGCCGAAGAGGGCCAGGACGTACTTCCCCGCCAGCGCGAGGGGCAGGGCGACGAAGGTGGAGGCGAGGAAGATCCAGCGCGTGGAGGTGCGGTAGAGGCGCGCGAGGCCATCGGAGTCGGCCTTCTCCCTCAGTCCGGAGAAGGAGGGGGCCAGGGAGGCCGAGAGGGCTTCCGTGGGCATGTTCACGGCCGTGGCCAGGCGCGAGGCGACGACGTAGATGCCCACCTCCGCCCGGCTCCGGAAGGCGCCCATCACCAGGACGTCGGACCAGAGGATGAGGTAGTTCATCAGGTTGAGGAACATGACCGGGATGGAAAAGCGCAGGATGCCGCGCCGGTCCCCCTCCGCGTCCCGTCCGCCGGGCAGGGCGGACAGGCGCCGCCTCAGGCTCCAGGCGCCGGCCAGGAGGACGAGGAGCGCCGCCGCGCCGAAGCAGACGACCACCGCTTCCACCGTCCGCGACACGCCGAGGGCGCCGAGAAGAAGCAGGGTGAAGACCAGCGGATGGGCCACGCGCTCGATGAAGACCTTCTCTCGGATCGCCCTGAGGCCCTGGAGCCCGCCCGCGCAGACGTTGTACAGGACGAGGAAGGGGAGCGCCAGCGCAAGACCCGCCAAGGGGAGCGCCAGGTCTTCCTTGCCGAAGACGTCCACCGCCAGCCAAAGGCTGAGGGCCACGAGGGCGACCGCCCCTGCGACGCCCGAGACGAGGGCTACGCGCAGGACCCACGCCAGGGTCCACCGGAGCCTCGCCCACTGGGAGGTCTCCGCCGCGCCCGCCACGAAGTGGGTGAGGGCCGTGGGGAAGCCCAGGGAGGCCGGCACGGTGGATACGGTGACCACCGTGTTCGCCAGGCTGTAGACGCCGAAGAGGTCGGCGCCCAGCATGCGGGTCAGGATCAGGGTGTTGAGGTAGCGGACCCCGGCGCCGCCCAGGTTCAACGCCCCCGCCCAGGATCCCTGGCGGGCCGTGGCGCCCAGTGATTCCCCGCGCCCCTTCTCCCCGGGAGCCTTCACGTCCGCCTTCCTCATGTCCGCGCCCTGCGTCTCACGTCTCCCGTCACGTCTCACGTCTCCCGTCTCCCGTCTCCCGTCTCCCGTCCAACATCTAACGTCCCCATCGGTCTCCTTCGACGCTACATGTATCCAAGTTCCTTGAGCCGGCCGGCGATCTCGGACTCGGCGTCCCCCGCCTCGCCCCAGGCGGCACGGATTTCGGGGCGCGAGGAGAGCACGGCGTCGAGGGCCGCCTTGAGGCGCCCTCCGGCTTCCGCCGCTCCGTCCGGGGCCGGCGTGCCGTCGCGCCGGAAGAGGGTCCCCTCCTCCAGGGCGAGCCCCCATTTGTTCTCCGATCCGGGAACCCGTTCCACGTGCACCCAGTCGCGATCCCGCGCCGCCCTCAGGAAGTTGTCCACGTGTTCGGCGAAGACGACCGGGTGCCCGCCGTCCCGGCCCGCCGCCACGGCGGAGAGGTCCCTCCCCTCGTAGAGGGGCTCCTCGAAGCCGGCGAGGCGCGCGGCGGTGGGCGCGAGGTCCACGTGCTGGACGAGGGCGTCCACCCGCTCCCCCGCGTGCCGGCCGCCGGGAAAGCGGACCCTGAGGGGCACCTTGACCGTCGTGTCAAAGAGCTTCTTGTGGGCGCAGTAGACCCCGTGGTCGCCCAGGAGGCACTCGCCGTGGTCGGCGGTGAGGAAGACCAGGGACTCTTCCCATGCCCCCCTGGACTTCAGCACCTCGAAGAAGCGGCCGAGGCAGGCGTCCTGGTAGGCCACGGCGGCGCGGTAGCGCTGGGGGAAGTGCTCCAGGGGAACCCTCCAGCCGTATTCGGGGAAGTCGGGGCTGAACCAGCCGGCCTTCCGGAACTGCTCGCGCACGGGAACGTCGGCCCGGGACGGGGCGACGTGGGTCCGGAGGAACTCTTTCGGGGCCTCGTAGACCATGTGCGCGTCGAAGAGGTGGAGCCAGAGGAAGGCATCGCGCCGTCTTTCGGGCCGAAGAAGCCACCGCAGGCCCGCCCCCAGGGTCTCCCCGGCGGTTGCCCGGCGTCGGGGGCCCAGGATCTTCCGCCGGACCTTTCGCAAGAGCCCTTCGGAGCCCGCCCCCGGGAAGCGGACGTCGCACGGGCCCACCTGGTTCCCGAGGAGTTGGGCGAGGAAGTCCACGCTCGTGAAGGCCCGGGTCTCGAAGCCCCTCTCGGCAAGCCTCCGGCTCAGGGCGTGGGCGGGGAGGTCCTTCCGCACGTAGTTCGAGTAGACACCGTGGCGGCAGAGGTAATTGGAAGTGAGCATGGACAGGTGCGAGGAGAGCGTGTTCTGGCTCTGGGCGAAGGCCTCGGTGAAGGTCGTCCACTCGGGGGCCAGGGCGTCCAGGTTGGGGGTCAGGCCGGCGCCCTCCAGGTGGTCTGCGCGCACGCAGTCCAGGGTGAGGAGCAGGATCAGCATCGCTTCTTCACTCCGCGCCGAGGGCCGCCAGGAGCAGGCCGTGGACGTCCTGGATGTGGGGGCGCTTTTCGGGGAGGTCCCGGTTGGAGATCAGGAAGGCGTCGTGGCGCGTGTGCATCCCCGTGAAGTGGGTGCGGCCGAAGACCGACTCCTTGCGGATGTTGCCCTTTAGGTCAAGGCCGTCGTTCGTCAGGAGCACCAGGTCGGGAGCCCTGCCGAACTCGGGCCCCTCGTAGATCGCCTCGGGGAAGAAGACCTCCTGGATGACCGGGCGGCCCTCGTGCTCGAGGGAGAGGAAGAGGGCCTTCAGTTCTTCGCGCAGGGCGGGAGCCTGGGCCTCCTCCACGGTCCCCTTGGGGTAGCGGCCCTTCCGATGGAGGTAGACGCGGGAGGGGTCGAGGACGAAGGCGCGGCTTTCGCCGGAGATGTCCGCGAAGGACTCGGGGGGGTCCTTCTCCCACTTCAGGAAACCCCTCTCCACGAGGAACCGGTTCAGGTAGACCTCGCTGCGGATCCCGCAGAAGCCGTGATCGCTCATGACGTAGAGGGCGTCCGAACCGCCGAGACGGTCCGCGAGCCTCCCCACGACGGCGTCGGCCTTCCGGTAGAACGCCATGGCGCGAGCGTGGTTGGGGTGGGCCTCGTCCTCCACGGCGTCCCACTGGAAGTGCTGGAGCCGGTCGGTGCCGGTGATGACGGCCACGAAGAGGTCCCAGTCCTCGTCCTTCCAGAAGTGGTCGAAGGCCCGTTCGCGCGCGGCGAGGGTCTCGTCGAGATCGCGGTACAGGTGATCCGCGTCCTGGGCCTTGGCCGTGTCCACGTCGATGCGATAGCCCATCTTCTCCAGAACGGGGAGGGCCGCGGGCGGGTGGACGGCCTTCTTGAGGTCGATGGCCACGAAGCCCGAGACGAGGACCCCCGCGTGGGCGCGGGCGGGATAGGTGCCCGGCAGGTTGAGGACCACCGAGCGTTTCCCCCGCTTTCCCAGCTCGTCCCAGAGCGGGGGCGCCTTGAGGTGGGGGTAGCTCGGGAAGTACATCTGGTAGGTGCCGGGCCTCAGGTCCATGAACCCATAGATGCCGTGGCGGGCGGGATTCACGCCCGTCATGAAGGAGGACCAGGAGACCGAGGAGATCTCCGGGAGCGAGGCGTCCATCTGCTGGAAGCGTCTCGCCCCCCCCTCCGCGAGCCCGCCGAGGTTCGGCGTCACGCCCCGGGCGATGAGCGCCTGCAGGAGGGTGTAGGGCACTCCGTCCAGGCCCACGAGGACCGCGCGGTTCTTCTTTTTCTCCGAGAGGAGTTTGCCGAAAAGAGACATGGGGCGTTCTCCCTGTAGGAGGCCTCTCCAGAGGCCGATCGTTCCTATTCGGCGCGAATTACCGTACGGTTCCCTCGCTCGTTACAGCCCGATGCAGGGTCACGTTTCGTGGAGCCCCGCTGAAGGGCCAATCCTCCCAGCGCTCTGCAAGGCCCGCGCGCACAGGATTCTCAAGGATATACGCCACGTGCGCCCACAGGGACTTCTCGGACCTCAAACAGTGTTCGTAAAAGCCGTGTTGCCAGAACGTGCCGCGCCGGCCGAGGATCGAATTGATCCGTCTGGCGGTGAACTTGCCGAGGTTGTTCACGGCGAGGGAGAGGTTGCCGCTCGAGAGTTCCACAACCAAGTGAACGTGGTCGGGCATGATGACGTAGGTCTTCCAGTCCCACACCCCCGCATCCTCCAAGTGCTGGATGCTTTCCATCACCACATCAGCTGGGGACCCTTCTGGAATCGTTTGAGTTAGGATTGGCTCGCGGCCCGACACGCATTTGGTGATCGCATACCAACACCGCTCTCGGGAGCGCCTGCCCTTGCGGAGGTCGCGTTGGTGCGGCGCTGTCGCGCTCTGGAGAGCGCTCCTACAAGGCATCCTTTGTTCGTTCACGCCTGCAACGCTCTGGTGAGCGCTCCTACAAGGCATTCCGAAGCTTCTCCCAGCACGCGTCGGGGACCTTGAGCCGGCCTTCGCCGATTCCGAGGCGGATGCGGGGTCGGTTGGCGCCGTGGAAGTCCGAGCCCCCGGTGCGGAGGAGGGAGTATTTCCGGGCGAGGGAGGTGAAGCGGGCCTCGTCCTCTTCCGTGTGGTTCCGGTAGTAGCACTCCATGCCCTGGAGGCCGAGGTCCTTGAGGCCCCGCACGAAGGCCTCGAGGGAGTCCGGGTCTTCAATCTTGAGCTGGAGCGGGTGGGCGAGGACGGCCACGCCGCCCGCCCGGCGGATGATCTCGATGCTCTCGGCGGGGCTCAGGCGCACCTTGTCCGCGTAGGCGGGCTGGCCTTTGGCGAGGTAGCGGTCGAAGGCCTCCTGGCGGCTCGAGACGTAGCCCTTGTCGAGGAGGGTCTGGGCGAAGTGGGGCCGTCCCACGAGATCGCCGCCCGCCCGGGCGGCGATCTCCTTTAGGGTCACGTCGAGGCCCAGGGCGTTGAGCCGCTCCACGATGATGGGGTTCCGGTCGGCTCGGCACTTCTGGACGAAGGCGAGGCGCTCCAGGAGGTGGGGCTCCTCCGGATCGAAGCCGTAGCCGAGGATGTGGAGCGTGCCCGGCCCGAATTCGGCGGAGATTTCCAGGCCGCCGAGGAAGGCCACGCCTTCGCGGCGGGCCGCTTCGGCGGCCTCGGCCAGGCCCTCCACCGTGTCGTGGTCCGTGAGGGCCATGCGTGTGATCCCCGCCCCGCGCGCTTCGCGCACGAGGTCGGCGGGACGAAAGGTCCCGTCCGAGCAGGTGGAGTGCATGTGCAGGTCGATCATCGTCTTCGAAGGAGCTCCTTGGGGTCGGGGAGAGGGAAGGAGGCGAACACGTCAGACGTCAGAGGCTGGCGCCGCACCCGCTTTGTGTCGTCCCCGCGCTTCACGTCTAACGTCTCGCGTCTAACGTTCTACGTCCTCACCCCAGATACCCAAGGTCCTTGAGGCGGGCCGCCACGACGGCCTCCTCTTCGGCGCCGTAGTCGTCCCCCACAACCGTGGGCACGAGCTGGAGCATCTCGAGGGTCTTGACGATGCGGGCGCAGGATTGCTCGGGGGGCTCGCCGCCCGTGTAGACCACGACCTCGGGCTTGAGGGGAGGCTCGTAGGGATCGGAAACGCCCGTGAAGTGAGGGATCTCGCCGGAGAGGGCCTTCTTGTACAGGCCCTTCACGTCCCGCTCCATAAGCTTCTCCAGGGGGCAGTCGAGGTAGCACTCCACGAAGACGGAGCGCTCCTCGACCCCGGCGCGGACTTCATCCCGGATCTCCCGGTAGGGGGAGATGGCCGCCGTGATGGCGCAGGCGCCGTTGCGGGCGAGAAGTTTGGCCACGTACCCGATGCGGCGGATGTTGGTGTCGCGGTCCTCCTTGGAGAAGCCGAGCCCTTTCGAGAGGTTCGTTCGCACCTCGTCCCCGTCCAGGACCTCCACCGGAAGGCCGCGCTCTAGGAGTCGGTCCTCCACCAGTTTGGACAGGGTCGACTTGCCCGACCCGGACAGCCCCGTGAACCAGAGGACGAATCCCTTTCCGTTTCCCGCCATGGTCTCGCTCCTGTCCCCCGGCCGGGGGAATTCCGTTATGCCAATCCGTAGCCGGCCTGGACCTCGGCGCCGTTCATCACGGCCGCGAAGGCCTCCACGTGCGACGGTTTGAAATGCTCTCTCCAGTCTCCCACCACCCCCTTGCGGAAGGTGGTGCTGTGCGTCGAATAGAGTTGAAGGGCCGCCTCCTCCACCATGGCCCCGGAGGAGGGAAGACCCGCGAACCGGTAGAGGTCTCCGAGGGCCTTCCGTTGCACCTCATCGGAGCCGCCGCCCCGGGCGCCCACCAGCTCCTCGAACCGGCACAGGAGCGCGCCGTCCTCGCGGGCCCATCCCAGAAAGGAACGGAATCGGGTGCCCAAATCCTCCAGGCCGCTTTTCGCGCCCGACTCCCCGGCCGTGACGCCGCGGATGCAGGCCATGAGGCGCGCGTCGAAATCGGGGAGCCGGTCGCGGAAGTACGGGCCGAGCCGGTGGGCGTCGCCCTGCTTGAGGATGTAGTGGGCGAGGGAGACGGCCACGTCCCTCGGGTCCCTGAGCATGAGGACGACGCGGGCGCCGCACCGCTTCAGGGTTTCCGCGTCCTGGGGGGCATAGGGGTAGTGGCCGTACAGGACCTCCCCGCGCCCGATGGACCGCAGCAGGCGGGCGCGCTCGCCCTCCTCCAGGGCCCAGTTTCTCCCCCCCTCCCGCAGGCGCAGGCCGGGCGAGGCCAGGAGCGCGTTGAGGAGGAGGTGGGTTCCGGATTTGGGCAGGCTCGTGACGAGCACCTTCGGCCCGTCGAACCGGCGGCGGAGGCGGGCGAGCCGGGTGAGGAGGTCGCCGGTCACTCGATTCCCTTTCCGACCAGGTCTTCGGGAGCCGGGATTCCGAAGGTCCGAAGGACGGTGGGGGTCACGTCATAGAGCGTGACGCCGTCGCGTCGCCCGGGCGCCACGCCGGGGCCGTTGAGGATGAACATACCGAACTGGGCGTGGTTGGCGTCGTCGGGGCCCGTGTCGTTCTCGAAGACGTGGATGGCGCCCGTCCCTACGCTGCCCGCGCTGCGCCAGGCCAGGTCGCCGAAGTACACGATGAGGTCGGGGGGCACGCCGTTGACCTTCCGGTAGAGGTCCTCCGGCCGGTGCGCCACGGTCCCGATGGGGCGGTCGGCCTCGTCCCCCAGGGCCTCGAGCTTCTCCTTGATGAGGGTCCGAGTTTTCTCGTAGTCGGCCGGCTCCACGATGCCCTGGGGCTCCCTGCCCTTCACGTTCATGAAGATCCGCGAGTAGTAGCCCCCCTCGCCCCAGCAGACGGTTCGCGACCAATCAATGTCGTGCGTCTTGAGCTTGCGCGGCTCCGTGGGCTCCTCCTTGAGGGCGAGGAGCCCCTCCCGGCGGAAAAACTCGTTGACGCAGATGGCCCCACGCATGGTCCGCGCCCCGTGGTCCGAAACGACCCAGGTCTGGACGCCCTCGGGGAGCAGGTCCAGGACGGATCCGATCTCCCCGTCGAGGTAGCGGTAGTAGTCTCGGATGGCGAACTCGAAGGGGTGGCCCTTCTCGTAGAGTCGGTGCTCCCGGTCGTGGTAGCGCCAGAAGGCGTGGTGGATGCGGTCCACGCCCATCTCCACGAACATGAAAAAGTCCCAGGGCTTGGTCCGGACCCACTCCCGAACGACCTTGAAGCGGCGCCTCGTCATGACGTAGATCTGGTCGAGAAGGGCCGCCTTGTTCTCCGTCCGGAAATCCTTCACGTCAATGATGTAGTCGCCCTCGGCGAGGCGGTCGAGCTCGTGCTTGGCCTCGTCGGGCCAGGTGTACTGGACCCCCTTGTCGGGCGTGAGGAAGCACCCCACAAGGGTCCCGTTGAGGGGCTTCGGGGGATAGGTCTGGGGAACGCCGAGGACCACGCTCGACAGGCGGTTTCGGGACAGGTGCTGCCAGAGCGTCTTCTCCTTGACGTAGGCGGCGTTGGCGAAGAAGAGCTCGTCGTAGTCGTAGGACTTGCGGTTCCGGAAGCCGTAAAAACCCAGGGTGCCCGGGTCTTTGCTGGTCATCATGGCGGTCCAGGCGGGCACCGTGATGGCGGGCACCGTGGATTTCATGGGTCCCCACGCCCCGCCTTCCGCCAGGCGGCGCAGGTTCGGCAGGTCGTCTTTCCACTCGCCGAAGACGAGGCTCGGTTCCATGCAGTCCATGCCGAAGATGAAGACCTTTTTGGCTTTCACGCGGGCCGTCCTCCGAAAGGGTCGTGGAAGGCGAGAGGAAGAAACGGCGGCCTTCCCGCCACATCCTCCCGAAGTTGGCTTCTTCCCTCCCTACTCCCCTACTCACCTACTCCCCTACTCACTTACTCCCCTACAAATACCCCATGTGTTTCAGGCGCTTGCGAATGGCCTCCACCTCGCGGGCCGAAAGGGTTCCTTCGGGTGTTCCCTCCTGGTGGGAAACGAGGTCCCTCAGAACGTAGACCGCGAACTCCGTCACCGAGGCAAACCCGCTGCCTTCGATGAGGACGGAGAGCCGCTCGTAGAGGGGCCTCGGGATCTTGAGGGTGACTCGTGGCTCCATTCGCACTCCATTAAGAGTGTAGAGTAGGGGATCGATCCGAACCTGTCAAGGGGGGGAACAGGCGCGATCTCGAAGGGCAAAGGGCATCCGGGGTCGAAGGCGGGGACCCGGGCCGGAGTGTTCCCTCGTCAGTGGACGTCGCCCTGGATTTTCCGGGCGACCTCCTGGAACCTCAGGAGGATCTCGCGCTCGTGCTTGAGCTCGTCCTCGGCGAACTCGAGGAGGATGGCTTTGAGCTGGGCGTCCTCGCAGAGGCTGGCCGCCTCCTCGTAGCGCCGGCGAGCACTGCGTTCGGCCTCGACGGCCTCCTGGAAGATATCGAAGAGACGGTGGATGCGCTGGGCCGACTTGCTTGCGCCGGGGGCCTCCGCCTTCGGGGGTTTCGCCACCTCCACCCGCTTCGCTCTCCGGTTCGACGTCATGGGTCCTCCCTCCTGGCCGCCCCCCTCGGGGACCCCGATGCGCAAGCCTCCCCCCCCGCCCGGCCGGCCAGATCCTCCGAAAGGGCGTCGAGGGTTTCGAGGTAGGGGGCGATGCTCGGTATGAAATGCCGTTCATGGCGGGTGTGGGGGCCGATGCCGGTCTGACCCCAGACTACGGCGGCCCCTCCGGGGGCGAAGCGGGCCGAGGTTCCGGCCAGCTTGCGTCCGATCCGGGGCGGGCCTCCCTGAACGGATCGGGCGGCCCGAAGGAGCGAACCCAGATAGGGATTCTCCGGCGGACAGGTGACTCCCGCCTCGCGGACCTCGGCCTCCATTTCGAGGCCCGAGGCCCCGCAAAGGCGCCGGAGGGCCTCCAGGAATCCGTCCACGTCGTCCTCGGGGATGGGCCGCACCTCGATGCCAAGGACGGCGTCGCCGGGCGTGATGTTGTACACACCGGGCTCGCCAAAGGAGAGGAAGGGAAACCGGACGCCCGTGACCCAGCCGTCGTCCGCCTTCCGCGTGAAGCGGTCCTCCAGCAGTCCGGCGATGGCGGCCCGGGCCGCGATGAGCCTTTCGGAGAGGTCGGCCGGAGCCCCGGCCATGCCCGTGTGGGCCCGCTCCCCCCGCGCGGTGACGCGGACCCGGATGACGCCCCGGTTGGAGGTGCAGATCTCGCCGAAGCGCTCGTCCCCCTTCTCCCCGGTCCGCTCGCCGAGAATCATGAGGCCCGGCGACCACCCGTGGGTCTGGCGCAGTTCTTCGAGAACGTGGGGCGTGCCGCAGGGCTCGGACTCTCCGTTCTCCTCGTTGCCCACGAAGAGGAGGCAGATGGGCGGGAAGGGCGGGCCCTTCTGGATCCTCCTCCGCATCCACACGAGGTCCGTGGCCACCACGGTCTTCATGTCGGCGCTCCCCCGGCCCCAGAGGTAGTCCCCCTCCACGCGGGGCTCGAACTGAAGGTCGTCGGGGTCCGGCTCCACGACGTCGAAATGGCCCGAAAGGACGACGGGCGCCAGGAGCCGGCCGGGGAAGCCCGCGAGGACGGCGGGGTACTTTCCGCCCTCGAAGAGGCGGACCTCGGCGCCCGAGTCCTGGAGGCGGGTCACGAGGAAACGCGCACAGCGCCAGACCTCCTTCAGCCGCTCCCGGGGGCAGTTGGTGACGGAGGGGATCCGGATGAGTTCGGCGGCCAGGCCGACGGTCTCTCCTTCGGGATCCTCCGAAACCGCCAGAACCCGCGGGCGGGTTGCCGCCCCGATCCGAACGGCCACGACGGCGTCGGACTCCGACTCCTGGGCCGCCTCGAAGAGGAGCGGGCGGACCTTCCCCTCCTCGTCCCCGAGACCCCTCGCCATGGAGGCCGCGTCCCTTAACTCCTCCTCGAGGAGCCGGCCCCGCGCTTCGAGCCATTCGGTGAAGACCTCCCTGGGGACGATGGGGGCGCCCGAGGGGGCCTTCCGCGGAGAATCCAGACGCGAGCGGAACCACTCCCGGGTGCAACCGGCGGGGTTTGCCCCTCCGGCGGCCATCTCGGCGAGGGGGGACAGGGCCTCGCGCCACTCCAGGGCCCGTGCCAGCGGATCGAGGTCGGCGAGGGTGGCCGCGAGGGATTCGCGGAGGGCCACCGGGGCGCCGGTGAAGGGGTCCTCGATCCGGGCCTCGAGACCCGACCGCGCCGCCGCGTCCTCGTTTCGGCGAGCCCGCTGAACGTCGTCGGCGTCGTAGACGAAGGCGGCGCCGAAGGACTCGTCCGCGTAGATCCGAAGCAGAAGGAGTTCCTTGAAGACGATCTTCGCCAGGGAGAGGGCGAAGTCGTCCCCGCCCTCGTCGGTGCGCACCTCCACCCGGGTCATGGGGAGGTCCACCCGCGCGCAGAGGTTCTCCACGAGGAGGGCCTGCTCGGCCTCCTCGAAATCGGCGCGCTCCCCGGCCCGGTAGAGGCCCTTTTGGTACAGGCGCTGGAGCTGTTCGCTGGTGGCCCAGATGTTCCGATTCACGGGGTCCACGTCGGAGCGGGCGCGGACGGGCGTCCAGTTGTTCGCCCCGAAGCGCACGCCGCGGCGCACCAGGTCGTAGGAGATGCGGAGGTAGTCGGCGTGGCTCGCGTACAGGTACGGCACGTCCAATTCGGGCGGGTTGGGGAAGGTCAGGAGGCGGTTGCTGTCCCGCTTCGTGAGCACCACGGCGGGAGCCCCCTCCACCCTCTCCCACGCGAAGGGCGTGGAGGCGGAGACCGCGATGAAGAGGGGGCAAAAAGGCCGCAGAAGGCGCGTGGCCCGGATGAGGGCGTCGTTGCGGAAGTCGATGAGGGTGCGGCCCTCCCTCCGGTGGCGCGGGAGGTGGAAGAAGTCCCAGGAGAGGAGCGACTCGGGGTAGGAGTGGTTGGTGTGGATGCCCGCCGTGGCCAGATCGGGCCCGAAGAGCGCCACGCACCGGGCCAGGTACTTCTTCTTCGCCAGGCTCCAGCCGTCGGGGATGGCGTCCCCGTCGACGTCCACGGGGTAAGGGACGTTTCCGTGGAGGGCGAAGAAGCGCTCCCCGAAGGCGAGACCGGCTCGGGCCAGCGCGTTCCACGCCGCGGCCTCGAGAAGCCTCCCCTCCAGGGCTGTCCCGCGGGCCGAATAGTAGGGGCGGGTGGCCCCCTCGATCATCCAGTGGAACACCTCGAGCTGGAAGCGTGGGCGCGCGGCCTCGGGCAGGTACCGGTCCATGAGGTGGTCCGCGAAGGACCTCCTCTCGGGCCCGTACCCCACGGCGGTCACGGGCCGGAGCTCCCGGTCCAGAACGTTGAACTCCAACTCCAGGCCCGAGAGGCCCCTCCCGAAGTGGGTCTCCAGGGAAGACTCCACCGCCAGGCGGAACTTCTCCGCAAAGGTGCCCCAGTCGCCGGTCTTCATGGCCGGGGCCGCCCTCCCGGAATCGAAGGGCGGGATCTCCCGAGAAGAAGAAGGGCCGTCGCTCCCGCCCTCCTGCGCTCCGACTCCCTTGCCCGTTTCCTCAAGGCTTTCCTCCGTCCCCGGCTCCCCTTACCTGGGAAAGGGCCAGCCAGAGGCGTTCCGCCGCCCGGGCGGTCTTGTCCGGGGGGAGGGCGTAGGAGAAGCGGACCCACCGGGATCCGTAGTCGCTGAAGTACACGCCGGGAACGACGGCCAGCCCGAAGCGCTCGGCCAGGTACGCGCCCATGGCGGAGCTGTCCTCCATCCCCCCGGCATCCATCCACGGCCCCAAATCGAGGAAGGCGTAGTAGCCTTTTCCAAGAATGGCGCGGATCCCCTTTTCGGCCAGGAAGGCCGAGAGCACCGTCCGGCTCTCGTTCGTGGGGGCCACGATGGGGGCGGCGGCCCGGTCGAAGCCCATGGAGTAGGCGGCCATGGCGACGGCCTGGCTGTGGAAAGAGGGGATGACTCCGTGGGAGGCGCGGTTCTGCATGAACTTGACCAGCTTCTTGGAGGCGAGGAGGTGGGCGTTGCGCACGTTGCTCGCCCCGAGGGACTTGGTGATCCCATCCAGGAGGATCACCCGCTCCCGCTCGGCGGGTTCGAGGGCCCGGAGGAATTCGTTCACGTCGTGGGGGGCGCCGTCGGTCACGCGGTGGTAGATCCAGTCGAAGAGGACGTACGGAACGCCGGCGCCGAAGGCGGCGCGGGCGAGGTCGAGCTGCTCCGCGAGGGGAATCGTCCTGCCGGTGGGGTTGTCGGGAGAGGTCACGACGAGCCCCGCCACCTTTCGGCCCCCCGCCCGCTCGGCGAAGCGGACCGATTCGGCGATGCCTTCCGGGGTGAGGGCCCAGGCGTCGGACTCGCGCCCCGGGGCCAGGAGGACGTTGGCGCCCACGGCGTAGGGTCCCCAGTTGTAGGAAATCCAGGGCACGCGGGAAACGACCACGAAGTCCCCCCTCCGCCCGTGACCGAGGAACTGCATGGCGTCGTAGGCCTTGAGGAGGGCGTCCCGGCCTCCCTGACAGCCGAGGACGTTCTCGGGGCCCCACCCCGTGTCGGCGTCCAACTGCCAGTACTTCTCCACGACGGACTTTCGGAAGGCCGCGGTCCCGAAAGGCTGGTCGTAGGCCGACCCGTGCTCCCGCTGGAGGGCGTGGGCCCGCTCCCACAGCTCCGCCGAGATGCCCGGCAGGCTGGCGCCTCCGTCGCCCTGGCTCGCGTCGAACTCCTCGCCCCCGGGGAAATCCCGGTGGTAGACGGCCAGGGCGTCCCGGATCTCGAACATCCGGGAGCCGGGGATGTCGATCATGGAGGCGGGGGAGTGATCCAGCCCGGAGAGTTCTTCGGGTCGGACCACGAAATCGGGGGCGTCCTCGTTGCGGGGCACTCTCGCTCCATCGGCCATGGGGCCCTCCCTTCGTCCGTGGAAACGGGCGCGGATCGCGATGAGATCCCCCGGCCGGAGGGGCCGGGGAGAGAACGACCTCCGCCCGGGGGAAAGGACCCCGGAGCGGAGGGTGTTTCGTGAGCGGGAATGGAGCTAAGAAATCAGGAAGCGGGGGTGGCGGCCGGCGCCGGCTGGGAGGCGGCCTGGGGATTGGAGCCGGCGGCATCATCCTTATGGTTCGCGTATTGGAAGCCCGAAACGCGCATCATGTTGTCCAGGGCCACCTTCAGGTCCACGTGGCCCTTCTCGAACCTGGCCACCTGCGTCACCACAAAGTACCCGTCCTTGCTCTCGAAGCTGGAACGCTTCACCTCGACGAGCTTCCCCGCCTTGGATTCGAGCGCCTGCCAGTACTTCTTGAAGGTGTCGGGGTTGGACTTGAAGCCGAGGTTCGAGTCCACCTTCTGGTAGGCCGCCTGGAAGTCCCCCTTCTGGAGGAGGGTGACGAACTCCGACGCCTTGGCCACGACCATGTCGTTGGCCTGGGCGTAGAGAGCCCCGCAGGCGACGATGGCGACGGCCAGCAGGGTGACGGCCCGAAGGGGAGTGTTGAAGCGCTTCATGTACGGGTCCTCCTTTGCGCGAACGCTGAAATTGGAACACGTCCCGGACCGGATTCCTCCTGCGGCCGAAGGCCGGCGGAGACGCCCCTAAATATACGCTTTCTAAGGGCCTTCGTCAAATCCCCCGGGAGGCGCCAGCCGGCGGGAGAGCCACGCGTTCATCTGTCCGGCGAGGGGCAGGACCTGGTCGGTGAAGAGGACCCCGTGGGGGGCCGCCTCCAGACGGAGCATCTCGGCCCCGAGGAGCCGCGCCGCCCCCTCCAGGTCGGAGGGGGTAACCAGGGCGTCGGCCCTGGAGGCCACGATCAGGTGGGAACGCCCGCGCTGCTTTTTATTCAGGCGGCCCTCCCGAATCCCCCCACCCAAACGGGACGTGGCGGGCAGGAGAGCGATTTGCCTCAGGAGCCGTCCGCCCTCGGGCACGCTCTCGGCGAGGAATCGCCTCACGGAGGCCTCGTGGCCCGCCTCCCCGAAGCCCAAGGCGCGCACGGCCTCGGCGTTTTCAAGGGGGCAGCTCCTTCCCATGAGCACCCGGGTCTTGAGGCGCCACCGCCCGTAGGCGCGGACCCTCCGCTGGGCTTCCGGGGAAAGACCCCTCGGCGGGAGGGGCATGAGCAGGACGGAGGCCGCCACCGCGTTTTGCTCCAGGTACTTCAGGGTAAGCCATCCCCCCAGGCTGTGGCCCACGAGCAGGGGAAGGGGGCCAAAGGCCGCGTCCCCTTCCTGGTTTCGTTCCGCTACGCTGCCCGCCGCACTTCTTTGCGCGCGGCCAAGAAGGCGGGGGCCCGGGGGATGCCAAGGGCGGGGCCTTCCCCCGTGAACACGGAGCGTCCCTTCGTCGCGGTCCTCACCCCTGGAACCAGTCGGGGAAGGCGCCCCACCAGGAGAGGGCCACCTTGAAGATGCCCGTGCGGTCGGGGGCCACGAGGAAGAGGGCCGGGGACTCGAAGGACCGTCCGTCCTGCAGGGAGGTCTTCACGCGCATGCGCACCAGGGCCGTGAGGTCCGATATCCACTCCACCTCCGCGCCCACGGGGGTTTGCGTGAGTGGCTCCTCGCGGTGCGCCTCCACCGTCTGCCTGAACTCGTCCACGCTGGCGTGCCAGATGTTGGCCAGTCCCTTCCACTCGATGATCTCGGAGGTGGGGAGGTGGACGAAGGTCTCTCCCGCATCGGCGTCCCCCCGCGCGTAGGCCTCCAGGAGCCCGCGCACGGCCTCCAGCGCCGACCGGTCCCGGAAGTCCAGTTCTCCGCCTCCCGCCTGCTTGCCCATGGCCTCTTTCGCCTCGCCCTTCGGCCGCCTCTCGGCGCTCACTCCCCGCCCTCCAGAATCTGCCAGCGGACGGTGTCCCTCACCCCCTCCTCGAAGGGGATGCATGGGCGGAAGCCGAGTTCCCTCTCGGCCCGGCCCGGGTCCAGCGCGCGCCGGACGTCGTGGGCGCTGCGGTCCTCCACAAATTCAAGTCGCGCCACCGCCGCATCGGGATCTCGGCCGAGGCACTCGGCGGCGGCCCGGGCGGCCAGCCGGATGACCTCGAGGTTGGTCCGCTCGCACCGGGCACCCAAATGGTACACCGTCCCGGGCCTCCCCCCTTCGAGAACGGCGAGGACACCCCGGTTGTGGTCCTCCACGTGGATCCAGTCGCGGCTCTGCCCTCCTGTCCCATAGACCTGGACGGGCTCTCCCCTCCGCACCCGCTCCGCCACGCTGGGGATGAGTTTGTCCGGGGATTGGCGGGGACCGTAGATGTTCGTGGTCCGCGTGACGAGGGTCCGGATGCCGAAGGTCGCGTGATAGGCGAGCGTGAGGGCGTCCGCCGAGGCCTTGCTGGCGGCGTAGGGCGTGGAGGGGTTGAGGGGCGACTCCTCGGTGAAGAAGCCGGTGGCGCCCGATCCGTACACCTCGTAGGAGGAGAGGTGGAGGAAGGTCCCGGCCGAGCCCGCCCAGGCCCTCCGGGCCCCCTCCAGGACGATGGCCGTGCCGAGGACGTTCACCTCCGGAAAGGAGAGGGGCGATTCGACCTCCAGCCCCGACGGGTTCCGCGCGGCGAAATGGACGACGGCCTGGAAAGCGCCGGAGGCGAACAGGGACTCCACCTCGCGGGTGTCGGTCACGCGGCCCCTGACGAACCGGACGCGTCCGGGGTGCTCCGCTTCGAGGCCTTCGAGGAACCGTGCGCCGGGACCGCCGGTGAGGCTGTCGAAGACCGTCAGGCTCCATTTGGGCCGCTCGTGAAGGAGGAGGCGCACGAACCCCCCCCCCACGAAGCCTCCGCCCCCGGTGATGAGCAGGCGGGCGGGCTCGTCCGGCGCCGGACCTCCGGAGGTCCGGGCGGCTTCGGCGGACCGCCCGGGGGATCCCGTCATTCCGAATCCCCCTTAGGTCCGCGTCCGCCGTACAGGCGACGGACGAACTCGACGTACTCGCCGCTGAGGATGCGGCGCCACCACCCTTCGTGCTCCAGGTACCAGCGGACCGTATCCCGCAGGCCCTCCTCGAAGGCCACTCGGGGGCGGAAGCCGAGCTCTCGCTCCGCCGTGGAGGGGTCGATGGCGTACCGCCAATCGTGGCCGGGGCGGTCCTTCACGTAGGAGATCCGCGCGTCGGGGTCCTTCTCGGACCACCCCTTCAGGGCGGAGACCTCTCGGATCAGGGCCCGCACGAGGTCGATATTCCGGAGTTCGCAGCGGGCGCCGAGATTGTAGACCTCACCCGGCCTGCCCTTCTCGAAGGCGAGAAGGGCGCCCCGGTTGTGGTCGTCCACGTGGATCCAGTCCCGCACGTTCTCCCCCTTCCCGTAGACCGGAAGGGGCTGGCCGTCCAGTAGCCGGACCACCATCAGGGGAATGAGTTTCTCGGGGAACTGGTAGGGGCCGTAGTTGTTGCAGCAGCGGGTGACCACCACGGGAAGTCCGAAGGTCCGCTGGTAAGCCAGGGCCAGCTGGTCCGCGGCGGCTTTGCTGGCCGAGTACGGGCTCGAGGGCCGGAGGGGGGTCTGTTCGGTGAAGCGTCCCTCCTCCCCGAGGGCGCCGTAGACCTCGTCGGTGGAGATGAGGAGGAACCGGCCCGGACGGTCCCTCCAGGCCAGACGGCACCTCTCCAGGAGCTGGCCCGTTTCCATGACGTTGGTTCGCACGAAGGCCAGGGGCCCCAGGATGGAGCGGTCCACGTGGCTTTCGGCGGCGAAGTGAAAGACACCGTCGAAGGGCTCCTCCTGGAAGAGCCTTTCGAGTCCCGGACCGTCCGTCACGTCCATCCGGACGAAGCGGTACCGCTCCCCGAAGGAGGCCTCCAGCCCCTTCAGGTTCTCCAAGTTTCCGGCGTAGGTAAGGGCGTCGAGGACCACGACGCGCCAGTCGGGACGCTCCCGAAGGGCCAGCCGGACGAAGTTGCTCCCGATGAATCCCGCGCCGCCCGTAACTAGCACCGTTTGACTTGCCATGCTTCGACCTCCGATGGGTGCGCCCGCGCTCACGGACCGGCGACGCCTCGCTTCCGGGCAAAGGCCGGGAGATCCGAGTAATGCTTTCTGTCCTCCCGGCCCAGGCTCTTGAGGAGGCGGGAGAGTCCCGGAGCTTCCCGGACTTCGATCCCCTCCATGTGGTTCTCCGCGGCGCTGTTCTCGAAGCGGAGGGCCAGCAGGCGGTTGAGAAACCCCTTGCAGGCCGAGGCCTCGGGGTCCTCGGCGCAGACCTCGCTAAACCGCCCGTAAAGTTCGGCCAGGCGGCTTTCGATCTTGATGAGCACCTTGAAGAAGCGCTGGACGTCCATGTCATTCTCCCGATGGGAAGGCGTACCCTTCTCCGCGCGTCGCCCCGATGTACCTTCTTAGGTCCTCGGCCCAGGGTTCTCCCTCCGCGGGTCCGGCCTGCCGAAGCCAGGCGTGGCGGGGGCGGCGGGCAGGGCGCGGGAACTCCTCGGTGCGGCACGGTTCCACTCGGCAGGAAAGGCCCGCGAGGCGGACGATCTCCCGGGCGAAGTCGAACCAGGTGACGGGGCCGCCCGCCCCGACGGCGTGGACCGCCCCTCGGGCGCCGCTTCTCAGGAGCCCTTCCACCCGCCGGGCGAGGGAGACGGTCCACGTGGGCGCCCCCCACTGGTCCGCCACGACCCGGATGGACTCCCGCTCCCTGGCGAGCCGTAGGATCGTGTCCACGAAGTTGCGCCCGTGGCGGCCGTAGAGCCACTGGGTCCTCACGATGAGGTGCCGGTCCGGGGGAAGGTGCTCTCCGACGGCGCGCTCCCCGGCGAGCTTGCTTTCCCCGTAGGCGTTCACCGCGGGACCCGTCGTGTCCTCCGGGCCGTACCCCTCCGGCCGGTCGCCCGGAAAGACGTAGTCGGTGCTGAGGTGGACGAGGGGCAGGCCCAGGCGGGCGCAGGCCCGCGCCACGTTCCCGGCCCCGGCGGCGTTGACGCGGAAGGCCTCCTCCCGGCGGCTTTCGGCTCCGTCCACGTCGGTGAAGGCCGCGGCGTTGACCACGGCGTCGACCGGCGCGGCGGAGAGAAAGTCCAGCAGGCCCGGGGGATCGGTGATGTCCACCCTCGGGAGGTCCCCGGCTAGGACCGAGTGGCCCGCCTCCGACAGGAGGGGAACGGCGTCCCGTCCAAGCATTCCCTCCGAGCCCAGGAAGACGATCCTCACCCGCCGATCCTCCGTTCGCGGTGGACCGGGAGGGCCGCGCGAGACGGGCCGGAAGGGCCCGGGGGCGCGGTGGTCCTCATCCTTTCATCTTTCCGCGCCCTCGATCCGGTCACCGGTCCCGGGTCGTCCAGTCGTAGGGGATCACGCCGTTGTCGTGCGCCTCCAGCCGGTACTCGTCGGGGTTCTCGTAATCGTAGGTTTTCGTGGGGGCGTTCACGACGTACGCCTCTTTCGTGCCGAGACACTTCCAACCGTGGTACACGCCGATGGGGACTTGCACGAGGATCGGATTGTGATCGCCGATCACGAACTCGTCGATGGCCCCCTTCGTGGGCGAGCCTTCCCGCGTATCGCAGAGGACGAGCTTCACGGTCCCCTTGACGCACACGAAATTGTCCTTCTGAAGCTTGTGGTAGTGCCACGCTTTGACCACCCCGGGGTAGGTCGTGGAAAGGTACATCTGCCCGAAGTGCTCGAAGCACTCGTCGTCGCTCCGGAGCATCTCCATGAGGCGGCCCCGGTCATCTGGGATGACCCTCAGCTTCTTGACCTTCACGTCGTGAATCATGGCGTCCCTCCTGCCACCAGAGTACCCGCGTGGGCGAGGCTTTCGAAGGTGCCCGCGTCCGTCCACCAGCCCTCGAGGAATTCGTACCCCATCCGGCCCATCTGGATGTAGGCATTGTTCACGTCGGTGATCTCCAGCTCGCCCCGGGCGCTTGGCTTGAGCGTGCGGATGAGGTCGAAGACCTGGGCGTCGTAGACGTAGACGCCCGTCACCGCCCACCGGCTTTCGGGCTCCTTGGGCTTCTCCACGATCTTCACCACGCGGTCGCCCTCGAGGGTGGCCACCCCGAACCGGTGAGGGTCGGGCACCTCCTTGAGGGCGATGCGCGCGCCTTCGCCCTTTTGGTCGGTCAGAAACCGCTTCGTGAGGGAGGACAAGCCGTCCTCGAACAGGTTGTCTCCCAGGATCACGGTGATGGGGCTTCCTCCGGAGAAGTTTTCCGCCAGGGAGAGGGCCTGGGCGATGCCACCGGCCTCGTCCTGCACCTTGTACGTAAAGGCGCAACCGAAGTCCTTGCCCGAGCCCAGGAGGTTGACCACGGCGCCCATGTGCTCCGTCCCCGTCACGACGAGGATGTGGTGAATCCCGATTTGGAGGAGCTTTTCGATGGGGTAGTAAATCATGGGCTTTTTCCCCACCGGGAGCAGGTGCTTGTTGGTGACCTTCGTGAGGGGAAAGAGACGGGAGCCGGTCCCTCCGGCGAGGATCACACCTTTCATCGGACACTCCAGACGAGGGGAAGGCTCAGGGGGGCGTCCGCCGCCGGGGCCTTCGTCAAGGGTTTACATCCGCATGCTCGTCCACTCGCGAGAGCGGACCTCTTCCTGAAGGGCTTCCACGCCGGACCGGATCCCGTCGGCCCCGTCGAGCGGAACCGCGAGGCTTCCCTCCCGGGTGCGGATCACGACCATGCCCCTCAGATCCTTGAAGAGGGCGGGCCGGTCGGTCACCAGCAGGCAGTCCGAGCAGTTTTCGATCCGCCGGGGGCCCCAGCCCGCATTGCGGTGCGGATCGTGGGGGAGGATCCGGTGGAGGGAGGGATAGGTCCCCACGTCGCTCCAGGGGAAGTCCGCGGGAACCATGGCCACCGAGGCGCTCTTTTCCATGAGCGCGTAGTCCACGGAGATGTTGGGGAGGGCGAGATAGGGGTCCGGATTCCCGCGCTCGAGCCACGCCTCGGAGGCCTCCCACACGCCCGGACAGTAGCGCGCCATCTCCTCCCGAAGGAGCCCCAAGGGGAGGAGGAACATTCCCGAGTTCCAGGAGGCGTTCCCCCCCGCCAAAAGGGTCTTGGCCTTCTCGCGGTCCGGCTTCTCCACGAAACGCCGGAGGCGGAAGCCCTCTCCGAGCGGGTCCCCCGCCTCGATGTACCCGTAGGCCGTCTCTGGGCCCGTGGGCCGGACGCCCATGACTCCCAGGGCGCCGTGGGCCGCGCAGACGCGGGAGAGCCGGCCCACGGTCCGGGAAAAGCCGCTGGGGTCCCCGATGTGATGGTCCGCCGGCAGAATGAGCAGGAGTCCATCCGGCCCCATTCGGCGGAGGGCCTCGGCCCCCGCAAGCGCCACGGCGGCCGCCGTGTTCCGGGGCGCCGCCTCGGCCAAAAAGGACAGGCCCTTTGCGCGGCACCATCGGGAGAGGGACGGGGCCCCCACCGTAACGGCCCCGGCGGGCCGGAGGTGCCGGACCCGTCGGGCCGTAGCGGAGTAGAGGCTTCCGAGGGGACCGAGGGAGACGAAGGGTTTGGGTCGCGAGGGGGTGCTCAGGGGCCAAAGACGCGTGCCGGACCCTCCCGCCAAGACGGCGACAAACAATTTATCGGTTATCACAGAATTACTAGTATTTGCCATTTTTTGTCTGCAAGCTCCGCCTTAAAACGTTTCAGTTATGAAACTACAAGAGAATCTCGCGGTCCACTTCGAGGGGCAGGGAATGTTCCAGGTAGTCGAGAAGAACCCTGACCCTCTCTCGGGAGGCGAAGTTCTCGAGGACCACGCCTTCGAGCCCCGCGAAGACCCCCTCCTTGAAGCGGACGCGCTGGCCGACCATGAACGCGGGGAGCGGTTCGGGCGTCAGGTATCCCCTCCCCGCCTCGCGCGTGCGCCAGTGGGCCACCAATTCCTCCTCCACCCCCGCCAGCAGGTCTCCGAAGAGCAACGGGCGAAGGACCCCGGGGAAGTACCTCACCTGGGGGAGATCCACCGTCGGCGAGAGCCACGCGAAGAGGTACCCCGGAAAAAGGGGCCGGAGGGCGTCCTTCGAACCCGGACCCCGAAACTTGGGAGCGTAGATCGAATACCCCTCCCGGGCGAAGAAGGCCGAGGCCACCTCCTCCTTCCGAGGTTTTACGGCCAGGACCGCCCAGACCCTTCGCGCGCTCCTCAGGTCCACGAGCATCTATCGGCGACCGGCGTGGAAGTCCCGAATGGCCTGCGCCACCTCCATGACCTCCTCCTCGCTCAACTCCGCGAAAACCGGGAGGGCGAGGACTTCCGCCGCGGCCCTCTCGGATTCGGGGAAGTCACCCTCCTTGTATCCGAGGAATCGGAAGCACGACTGCAGGTGGAGGGGAATGGGGTAGTAAACCATGGACCCGATCCCCTTCCCGTCCAGAAAGGCCTTGAGCGCGTCGCGCTCGGCCGTCCGGATCACGTACTGGTGGAAGATGTGGGCGTACCCTTCGGGGACGGAAGGCGCCTTCACACCGGGGATGCCTTGGAGAGCCCGCCCGTATCGCTCCGCCACACGGACGCGCTCCCCGTTCCAATCCTCCACGTGGCGGAGCTTGACTCGCAGGACCGCCGCCTGGACCTCGTCCAGCCGGGAGTTGTACCCGATGGTCTCGTGAACGTAGCGTTCACGGCTCCCGTGGACCCGCCACATGCGCAAGGCGTCCGCCAGGGCGGGGTCTCCGGTCGTCACGAGGCCGCCGTCGCCGGCCCCGCCCAGGTTCTTGGTGGGGAAGAAGGAGAATCCGGCCATATCGCCCAGGACACCCGCACGGCGGCCTTTGTACGTGGAACCGTAGGCTTGGCAGGCATCCTCCAGGACGAGGAGCCCCCACTCCCTGGCCAGGGAGTTGAGGGCGTCCATGTCACAGCAGAGCCCGTACAGGTGCACGGGGAGGAGGACGCGAATCGTCGTCCCGGTGGACCTGTGCACCGGCCGTCCCCCTTCGCCCCGAACGCACTCCGCATCAAGGAACCGCCGGAGGGCCCGTGGAGACAGGTTGAAGGTCTCCGGATCCACGTCCACGAAGAAGGGCCTGCCGCCGGCGTTGTGGATGGCCCCGGCGGTGGCGAAGAAGGTAAAGGGGGTCGTGATCACGCCCTCCCCCGGGTGCAGGCCGAGGACCCGCAGGCCCAAAAGGAGCGCGTCGGTTCCCGAGGCGACACCCACCGCATGGCCCGCTCCGAGGTGAAGGGCGGCCTCCTGCTCGAGGGCCTTGCCGTGCTTCCCCAAGATGAAGTGCTGGGAGGTGAACACCTCCGCGACGGCCTGCTGGATCTCGGTCTCGATGCGGCGGTACTGCCGGGTGAGGTCGAGGACGGGAACGCTCATGTCGGGCACCCTCCATGCGAACGGTTTTATACCACACGGCGGTCCAGTGGCGCAAAGCGGACGGGGCTTTGCTGATGGGCCTTCGGGGTGCTATCTTGTGGGGAGGGAGACCCCCGATGGACGTGACGATCTTTCACAAGCTCCTCGTCAGCGCCATCCAGAAGAACGCCTCGGACATTCACCTCCAGGTCGGCTACCCCCCGCTCCTGCGGGTCAACGGGGAGCTATTGGAGGTGAAGTACCATCCCCTGGAGCCCGAGGAGACCGAGGCGGTGGCGCGGGAGATCCTCTCCCACACCTTCTTTGGGGACAAAATCGGAAACATCTCGGAGCTCGATGTCTCCTACGGCCTCGAGGGCCAGGGCCGGTTCCGGGTCAATATCTTCCGCCAGCGCGGGACCCTCTCCGTCGTCCTGAGGGTCATCCCCGCCTCCATCCTCTCCTTCGCCGAACTCAACCTCCCCCCCGTCCTCGAACAGGTAGCCAACCTGCGCCGCGGGCTGGTCCTGGTCTCCGGCGCCACGGGAAACGGCAAGTCCACCACCCTCGCCGCCATGCTGGAGTACATCAACCAGACGCGACGGGCCCACGTCGTCACCATCGAGGACCCCATCGAGTTCCTCTTTCGCCACAAACTCTCGGTCATCTCCCAGAGGGAGCTCGGGAGCGACACCCCCTCCTATGCCAAGGCCCTCCAGGCAGTCCTGAGGCAGGACCCGGACGTGATCCTCATCGGCGAGATGCGCGACGGAGAAACCGCCGACACGGCCCTCAAGGCCGCGGAGACCGGCCACCTGGTCCTCGCCTCGCTCCACACGACGGACGCGGTCAAGACCATCAACCGGATGATCGGCTTCTTCCCCCCGGACCAGGAAGCCTCCGTGAGGAAGCGCCTCTCGGACGCCCTCATGGCCGTGATCTGCCTGAGGCTTCTGCCCCAAAAAGCGGTTCTGGGGAGAATCCCGGCGGTGGAGGTCCTGCGGGTCACCCGCACCATCCAGGAGTGCATCCGGGACCCGGAGAAACTCGCCGAGATACCGGGCCACATGGACAAGGGCCGCGACGTTTACGGAATGCAGTCCTTCGATCAGAACATTCTTGAACTCGTGAAAACCGGGAAGATCGACATGGATGTGGCCAAGGCCTCCTTCAGCAACCCCGCCGAACTCGAGCGCGCCCTCATGCTCGAAGGTTAGCAGGCCGACGGGAAGGCCCCGCTGAATCGCGGGGGGCGATCAGAAACCAGCCGAGCCCACGAACCGCCCGCGGATTCCCGGCCTGCCCCCTTTGCCGTCTCCGGCCTAAAAGGGTCCGCCCAGGGCCTCGAGGGCGCGCGCGAGCCCCTCGTCGTCGAGGTCGTTGTGGGTCACGAAGCGGATGGACCGCTCGTTCAGGACGTGGCAGAGGACCCCCCGCTCCTTGAGCACCTCGCCCACGCGAGGCGCCGTGAGGGGCGGCCGTACGGAGGTCACGACGATGTTGGTCTCCACCGAGGAAAGGTCCACCTCGAAGCGGCCCGTCTCCAGTAGGCGCTGGGCCAGGACCTTCGCCCGCCGGTGGTCCTCGGCGAGGCGCCGGGTCATGGTTTCAAGGGCGATCCGCCCCGCCGCGGCGAGGATGCCCGCCTGCCGCATGCCCCCGCCCATCATCTTCCGTACGCGCCGTGCGCGCTCCACAAACTCGGCGCTCCCGCACAGGAGGGAACCCACCGGAGCGCAGAGCCCCTTGGAGACGCAGAACATGACCGAGTCGAAGGGGGCCGCCAGATCGGCCGCCGGCACCCCGAGGGCCACCGCGGCGTTGAAGATGCGCGCCCCGTCCAGGTGGGTCGGCAGGCCGTGGCGCCGGGCCGCCTCCCCGATGGCGGCGGCGCGCTCGGGCGTGCAGACGGTCCCGCCCGCCAGGTTGGCCGTGTTCTCGGCGGCCACCAGCCCCGTTTGGGCGAGGTAATAGCTCCTGGGCCGGACGGCGGCCTCCACGTCCCGAGGATCCAGGTGGCCTCCGGCGCCCGGAACGGGTCGGGCGAGGACCCCCGAGAAGGCCGCCATCATGGCCATCTCCACGTTGTAGATGTGGCACGAGGCCTCGCAGATGACCTCCTGGCCGGGCTGGGTGTGCACCTTGACGGCGGCCTGGTTGGCCATGGTGCCCGAGGGGAAAAAGAGGGCGGCCTCCTTGCCCACGGCCTTCGCGCCCTCTTCCTGGAGCCGGTTGACCGTGGGGTCCTCCCCGTACACGTCGTCGCCCACCTCCGCCTCCGCCATGGCCCGGCGCATGGCGGGCGTGGGAAGCGTCACCGTGTCCGACCTCAAATCCACCCAGCGAACAGACATTCCGATCCTCCCCCGGGGTCCGCCGCGGCCTTGGCGCCGCGCGGGGACCTCATTATAGACGCTTCGGCCGTGGGCCCCAACGCGGGGTTGCCCCCGGAAAGGCCCCTGGGCTATCCTGGGTTTCCACCATAGGAGAGCCGATGGTTCCGGCCGTTGCCATCAGGGACCTGACCAAGTCCTTCAAGGGCCATCTCTCCGTGGGGAGGCATCCCGTGCTGAGGGGGGTCACGCTGGAGGTCCCCCGCGGTGGAATCTACGGGTTTCTCGGCCCCAACGGCGCGGGAAAGACGACCACCCTCAAGATTCTCATGGGCTTGCTCTTCGCCGATTCGGGAGACGTACGGCTCCTCGGCCAACCCCTGGGGGATCCCGCCGCGAGGGGCCGCATCGGATTCCTCCCCGAGGCGCCGTACTTTTACGACTACCTTACGGGCTCGGAGCTTCTGGACTTCATGGGGCGGCTCTTCGGGCTCCCCGCGCGGGAGGTCGGAGAGAGGGGCGCGCGCCTGCTCCGGGCCGTCGGGCTCGAGGGAAAGGGCGGACTCCAACTGAGGAAGTACAGCAAGGGGATGTTGCAGCGCATCGGTCTGGCCCAGGCGCTGGTCAACGATCCCGAACTCGTGATCCTCGACGAACCCATGAGCGGGCTGGACCCCCTCGGCCGGCGGGAGATCCGCGACCTCATCCTGGACCTCAGGCGTCAGGGGAAGACGGTTTTCTTCTCGTCCCACATCCTCGCCGACGCCGAGGCCATCTGCGACGCGGTGGCCATCCTCATGGGGGGCCGGGTGGTCCGGGAGGGATCGCTGGACAATCTACTGGGCTCGGAGGTCCGGTTTTGGGACGTGACGCTTCTCGCCCCCTCGGCCTTCGCGCCCCCGCCCGAGACGGAGGTCCTGGCCCGAATGGGCTCCCAGCTCCTGCTGAGAGTCTCCCGCGAGGAGGCCCTCCAGACGCTTCTGGACGAAGCGCGCGGGGCGGGCGCCCGGATCCGGTCGGTGACCCCCCAGAAGGTTTCCCTCGAAGACCTGTTCCTGGCCCAGATGCCTCCGGGGGGCACGCCATGATCCCGACCCGCGAATCGGCGCGCCTCTTCCGCGCCCAAGTCTGGGCCATTGCCCGGAACACCTTCCGGGAGTCCGTCCGGAGCCGCGTCTTTTACATCCTGCTGGCCTTCGCGGTGGGGCTGCTCGGTTTCTCGTACGTGCTCGGATTCCTGGCGGTGGGCATCCTGCGCAAGGTCGTCCTGGACGTCGGGCTGGCCACCATCTCCTATTTCACGGCGCTCACCGCCATCTTCGTGGGGATCGGCCTCGTCTACCAGGAGATCGAGAAGAAGACCATCTACAACATCCTCTCCAAACCGGTGGACCGGGGCCGCTTCATCCTCGGACGCTACGTCGGCCTTCTCCTCGTTCTCCTCGTGAACCTCGCCGCCATGGTGGCGGTCCTGTCCCTCGTCCTCGTCCTCGTGGGGGGGTTCACGCCGAGGATCTTCGCGGCCGCTTACTTCACGGCCCTCGAGCTGATGGTGCTCACGGCTGTGGCGATCTTCTTCTCCTCCGTGGCTTCGCCCGTGGTCAGCGCGCTGTGCACCGCGGCCTTCTACGTGATCGGCCACACGAGCACGGCCCTCCCCGAGGTCCTCCTGCCCCAGATGGAGTCGGTCTTCGGCCGGAAGGTCGTCGTCCTCCTCTACCACGTGCTTCCGGACCTGAACATGCTCAGCATCACCGACCTCGTCGCCCACGACATACCGGTGGCCCCCGGCTTCACCCCCAGGGCCACCCTCTACACGCTCCTCTTCGTGGTGATCCTCCTGTCGGCCTCCGCCCTGAGCTTCCGGCGCCGAGACCTCCTATGAGCCTCCGGCAAGCACTCGCCCTGATCCTCCTGGCGGCCCTTCTCGTAACGGCGGGCTCCCTCCACTCGAGCCTCGCGGATATCCGCTCCGGCTACTCCGACGAGTTTCGCTCCTACTACATCCCCCCGAGCGGGTACATGAAGGTGGCCAGTCTGGGCCAGAGGAACCTGTGGGCCGACCTGATTTTCGTCTGGGCGGTGCAGTATTTCGACCGGTACGGCGAGGAGGTGCGCGGCACCTACCTTCTGCGGACCTTCGACACGCTGACGGACCTGGACCCACGGTTCTACGAGGCCTACATCTTCGGGTGCCTCTTTTTGTCTTTGGACCAGGAGTGGGACGCCCTCTACCGGCTGGCCGACAAGGGCATCGCCCTCAATTCCAAGAACTGGCTTCTCCCTTGGGAGGCGGGAACGTACGCCTTCTTTCAGGCCAAGGACTACGAACAGGCGGCGCGCTACTTCCAAATCGCCCACGACCGAAATCCCGAGGAGATCCTGATCAAGGACATGCTGGCCAATTCGCTCAAGTACAGGGGGGACTATGGGCGATCCCTCGAGTTCTGGACCAAGATCCGCGACCAATTCGAAGGCGACGACTCGCCGCGCGGCCGGTTCTTCCGTCTGGCCGCGGACCGCAACATTTTCGATTTGCGGGTGAAGATCGACCTGAGGCGGCTGGAGGCCGCGGTGGCCGCCTTTTCGAAGGAAAAGGGAACCCGTCCCCAGCGCCTCTCGGACCTGGTCCGGGACGGGTTCCTTCCCGGAGTGCCCATGGATCCGTATGGGGAGCCGTACCTGTACGATCCCTCCAGCGGGGGAGTGCGGTGCAGCAAGCCCTTCAACTTCAGGGGGGCCTACGGCCAATGGTGAACCCATTGCTCGAGTCCTCCTGGTTTTTTCCCGCCGCGTTTCTCTTCGGCCTGGTGTGGGGCTCCTTCGCGAACGTGCTCATCCATCGGCTTCCCCGGCGCGAATCCGTGGTCTCGCCTGGCTCCCACTGCCCCGCGTGCGGCTCGCCCATCCGGTGGCACCAGAACGTACCCATCCTGTCGTGGGTGGCCCTCCGCGGCCGGTGCGCGGCCTGCCGGGCGCCCATCAACCCCCGCTACCCCTTGGTGGAGGCGTCCACGGGAGGCCTCTTTCTCGCCTGCGCCGCCGCTTTCGGTCCCACCCCCGCCTCCGCCATCGGCGCCCTCTTTTCTTTCCTCGCGCTGTGCCTGGGGCTCATCGACCTGGAGCACCAGATCCTCCCGGACCGCCTCACGGTGCCCGGCATTGCGCTGGGGCTCGTCTCCTCGCCCTTCGTCCCCTGGACGACCCCGGGAGCGTCCCTCCTTGGGGCGGTCCTTGGAGCGGCCCTGCCGGCGGCCCTCATCGGCGCCTACGCCCTCTTCTCGGTGGAGGCCATGGGCTGGGGAGACGTGAAGCTCCTGGCCATGCTGGGAGCCTTCTTGGGTTGGAAGGGCATGCTCCTCGCCCTCTTCGGGGGCGCCCTGATCGGGACCCTCGCCGGCGGGGCATACCTTCTGGCGGCGGGGAAGGACCGCCGGACCCCCCTGCCCTTCGGCACGTTTCTCTGCGCCGCCGGCCTCGGCGCCCTCTTTTGGGGCCCGGCCTTCTGGAGCCGATACCAGGCGCTCCTCTTCCCCTCTCCGCCATGACGGCCTTCGACCGCAAGACCGCCTCCGCATGGACCTGGCTTCTCCTGTGCGGCGCCCTCACCGTGGCCGGACTGTGGCTCGTCCTCTTCCTGTCCCGCTCCCTCGCGCGGGAGAGAAGGGTCGTGGAGAGCCAGACCTCCATGATCGGGCGGCTGGCCGCGGCGCGGGCGGCCCACCTGCCTCTCTCCCCGGCCTCCGGGCCGCTTTCGAGCCGGATCCTTCCCGGCTCCCCCCCCAAGGACGCCGCCGTTCGTCCGCAGGGCGCCGCCCTTCTCCTGGGAAGGCAAGTCGTCTGGGGAGACCCCGGCTTCACTCCACCGGCCCTCTCGCCTCCTCCCACCGGCTCCGACGTGGTCGCATTCGAAGGGTCCCACCCCCACTACGTGCGCACCTTCGATGACGGCCGGACGCTCGTCGTAGCGTTCCGTGCCCCCGCCTTCGCCGCCTTGCGGGGACGGTACGTGGCCGCTCTCGCCGTGGACCTGATGGCCCTCGCCGCTCTCCTGGGTCTCATGACCTGGTTCTCCAGCCGGCTCTACGCGGCCTACCGGGGAATGGAAGACAGCCTGAGGGAAGCCGGGAGCCTCCTCTCCTCCGTGGCGGCTTCCCCGACAGAGGGGGCCGCCATCCAGGTCTTTCAGAAGGCTCTCGCAGAGCTGAGGAGCCGGACCGCCGAGCTGGAGGCTCTGCACGCGCGGGAGCGCCGCCGCCTGGAGGAGGTGGAGGGACTCGCGGAGACGCTGAGCGCCAATCTCGACGCGGGATTCCTCCGCTTCGACGAGGAGGGGCGGCTCATCGGCCTGAACGCCTCGGCGCGAAGCCTCCTCGGCCTCACCGAGATCCCCCGGCTGGGGGACGCGGAGGCGGCCCTTCTGGCGTCCCGGCCCGCGGTGCGAGAGGTGCTGGACGAGGCGCGCGGTACCCGGGCCATCGCCCTGCGGGACGACGTGGAGGGGGCACCGGGAGTGGTCCTCCAGGTGGCGGGAATCCCCCTCTTCAATCTCCTTCACCAGCGAAAGGGCCACCTTCTCCTCCTGAAGGACCAGACGGGCGTGGCTTCGCTGCGAAGGGCCCTGCGGGAGACCGAGGCCCTCAGCCGTCTCGGGGAGGTGGCCGCGGGCGTGGCTCATGAGGTCCGCAACAGCCTCGGCGCCCTCCTCGCGCACATGAGGCTCCTGGAGGCGGACCACCCGGGCCTCGGTGGAGACGACCACTTCCGGGCCCTCCGCGAGGAAGCGGCTCGCGTGGAGCAGGTGGTCCGAAACCTCCTGGAATTCGCCCGCCCCCTGCCCCTCGCGCGGGAAACCGTGGCCCTGCGGGAACTTCTCCTCCAGGAAGCCTCCCTTCTCCGGGAATCCTCGCCGGCCCTTGAAGTCAAGGTGGAGTGCCCGGAAGGCCTCGAGGCGGGGGCCGACCCCGACGCCCTATCGAGGGCCGTTCGCAACCTCGCCCGAAACGCGGCCGAGGCGGCCTCCACGACGGGCCGGTCCGGGCGGGTGCGCCTCCAGGCGGAGGAGACCTCCGGGGAGGTGGTCATCGCCGTGGAGGACGACGGCCCCGGCCTTCCCGCCGGCATGGAGGAGTCCCTATTCACCCCCTTCTCCAGCCAGAAACCCGGAGGAACGGGCCTGGGCCTGCCCATCGCGCGCAAGATCGCGAGGGAGCATGGAGGGGATCTGGTGCCCTTCCGGTCGGACCTCGGGGGCGCCGGATTCCGGCTGATCCTGCCGAGGACCGGCCTCCGGTCGGAAATCTGACCACTCCGATCATGTTACTTTAGGCGTGGAGGTGACCATGCGAAGGTGGATTGGCGCGCTCGCTCTGGCCGCCCCCCTCGTCCTGTCCGCCGCCGAGGGAAACTGGTTCCAGGGAAGCCTGGACCAGGCCAAGGCCGCGGCCGCGGAGCGGGGGACGGTGGTGGTCCTCAAGTTCTACGCCGACTGGTGAGGGAGCTGCACAAAACTGGACCGTGAAGTCCTGACGCCCCCCATGTTGGAGAGACTCTCGAAGGCGGCCGTTCTGGTGCGCCTGAACACCGACACCCCCGAAGGCAAGGAGTTGAGCCGCGCCTTCAGCCTCCGGGGCATTCCCACCACGGTGATCCTGGACGGACAAGGGAAAGAGGTGGACCGCATCATCGGATACGAGGGTCGTTCCGAGTGGACGCGAACGCTCCTCGCCTACCTGTACGGCGTGGACACCCTCGACGATCTCCTGGTGCGCCACCAGGCCGCCGCCTCCCCCGAACTCGCCCGCGACATCGCGGAGAAGTACCTGGGGCGAGGTTCGGCGAAGGACGCGCTGGCCTGGGTGGAAACGGCGCGGCGCGGATGGCCCCCGGACAAGGTCCAGGAGGCCCTCGGCCTGGATCTCATCCAGGGCCAGGCCCTCCTGCGCGAGGATCCTCCTAAGGGCCAGGAGGTTTTGAAGGGCCTCGCCCTGAAGGGAATCCAGCCTTACGCCGATGAGGCCTTCTCCGCCCTTTCGGGGCATCACCGCAGGCGGGTCCTGGCGGCCACGTCACCCGAGGAAAAGCAGAAGGCCCAGGGGGAGATGCTCGACCTGTACCATGAGGTCCTCCCGTCCAAGCAAGAGGATTCGGGATTCCTCAACGGGTACGCCTGGCACTGCGCCGAGCTGGGCGTGGAGCTCGACAAGGCCGCTCTGGCCGCACAGCGGGCCGTGGCCCTGAGCCAGGGGGACCCGGGGATCCTCGACACGCTGGCCGAGGTGTACTACAAGATGGGCAAGAGGTCCGAGGCCCTGGCCGCCATCGAGAAGGCCGTCGCCAAGAATCCGGACGACGCGTACCTCAAGGGCCAGAGGGAAAAGATCCTCAAGATGGAGGCCGGGACCTAAGTAGTTTCGTCAACCCGCGCGGTCCACGGGCCTCCCCCGCACCCCGCGGGGGAGGCCCTTTGCTTCGGCAACGAACGCGGGGAGGGGAGGAGGGGTGCGTGGGCCTTGAACCCGGCCGTCGGACCGCCCTCGTCCTCGCCCTGGCGGCTGGCGCGGGGGCGGCCAATTTCCTGGCGACCCCCTTCCTGCCCCTTGTCGCCTCTGGCGCCCTGGCCGCCGTCGGGCCTTCCAGATCCCGATTTCGCACGGCTTCCACGATGCTCTTCGCCGCGGTCCTCGGACTCTGGACCGGTGGGCTCGGTCTCCGGGAGGGGGAACCGGACGCTCTCGAAAAGCACGTTCGGATGGCCGGCGGGGAAGCCTTCGTCTGGGCGCGCGGCTCGGTGGTGAACGCACAGCCTTGGGTGGACGGCAGCCGCTGTGTCCTTCGCGTCGCCACCTTTGGAGGAGCCGGAGGGGACCAGGCGTGCCGCAGCCAAGTCCTCGCCTACCTGCCCGTCCCCCCGCCCGTTGAGGGGAGCACCTTTGAGGCGAGCTTGCGCCTGGAGGTTCCCCGGCATCCAACCAATCCGGGGCAATCCAACCGGGCCGCCCGGCTCAGGCGGGACGGAACGGACCTCGTCGCCACCTGCCGGAGTCCGGCCCTCTTTCGTACCTCTCCCCCTCCCTTCCGGGGTCTCGTCTCCCGGTACAGGCGGGCTCTGGAGTCGAGGTTCCTCCGGGCGGAGGGAGGCGACGCCGCCATTCTCCTGGCGGTCCTGTTGGGGGAGCGTGGGCTCCTTTCCGAGGACCAGGTGGAGGTTCTCAGCCGATCGGGGCTCTATCACCTCGTGGCCCTGTCGGGACAGCACGTGGGACTCCTGCTCCTCCTGTTCTCCTTCCTCGCCCACGCCACAGGGGTCTCGCCGTCCGTGCGAGACGGTGCGGGCCTGGTCCTCCTGAGCCTGTTCGGGCTCCTGGCGGCATCGAGCGCCTCCCTAACCCGGGCCCTGCTGATGGCCGGGCTCTTCCTGACGGCCCGTCTGTTGGCCCGCCCCCAGGGCGCCTTCGGTGCCTGGTCCTTCGCCCTGGCGGCCCTCCTGCTCTTCCGACCGGCCTGGCTGCTCGACGCGGGATTCCAGCTCACCTTCGCGGCCACCTTCGGGATTCTGGTCCTTTGGGACGCCCTCCCCGAGGCCCTTGCCGGACCGGGTCTCCGCCAGCAGGTCCTGCGCCTTCTGTGGGTCGGTTTTTCGGCCCAGCTCGCCACGCTTCCGATCCTCGCCCTCACGTTTCACCGAATCTCCCTCCTCGGATGGCTCGCCACGCCCTTGGCCTCGGTTCCCCTCCTCGGTCTCCTGACCGTCGGAATTCCCTACATGGCGGGCTTGGCCTTTGTCCCCCTTGTGGGAGACGGGCTCCTGTGGATCCTGACGGGGCTCGGACGAGTCTTCCTCTGGCTCCCCTCGGCCCTGGGGACCGCGCGGAGAGCGTCCCTTTTCCTTCCCCCGCCGTCCTGGATATGGGCGGCCCTCTTCGCGGGCGCCTTTGTTCTCTTCGCCCGCAGGGGGCGCTGGCGCCGCGCGGGTTGGATCCTCCTGACCTTTTCCGCCGTGGGCGCCCTGGCCCGTCCGGAACATCACCGGAGGAGCCTCCCGCCGTCCGTCGCCGTCCTTGACGTGGGCCAGGCCTCCTGCCAGGTTCTGCTGGACGGAGGGGGGGCCCTCCTCGTCGACGCGGGAACCTCCTCCTCGCGGGGTCCCACGAGCGCCCGTTCGGTGATCGAGCCGTTCCTCGCCGCCTCCGGGGTGCGGCGGATTCGCGGGATGATCTTGACCCACTGGGATGCGGACCACGCCGGCGCCGCGCCGGAACTGCTTCTTGACGTGCCCGTCGGCTTCCTCGGATACCCGGCCACGGACCCACCACGGGAGAACCTCCCGCGCCGGATTGCGAAACGAGCCGATTCGGCGGGCGTCCCCCTCCTGGCCATGGCCGCCCCGGACGAGTTCCGGATCGGACCCTGGAGGATCCGCGTGGCGAACCCCGGCCGGACCTCAACGGAGGAAGAGGAGGAGAACGACCGGTCCCTCGTGCTGATCGTCCAGGGGCCCCTGCGCTCCCTCCTCTTCACGGGAGACATCGGTCGCCGCACCGAAGCCCGCCTCCTTCAGACCGGACCTCCCCCGCGCGCGGAGGTGCTCGTGGCCCCCCACCACGGGTCCTCCTCCGCCAACTCCCCCGGATGGATCGCCGCCGTCCGGCCCCGGGCGGCGGTGTTCAGCGTGGGACGCTCCAACCGCTTCGGCCATCCCGCCGAATCGGTGCTCCAGGCGTACGGACGGGCGGGTTCGAAGATCCTAAGGACGGACCGGGATGGGGCGATTCTGCTCGCGGCCCCCCAGGGCCGCATCCTGTTCTACAGGTATAGGGACGGAGACTGGCTCCCGCACCTGACGCGGGCCGACCCTGAGGAAGCGGGAATCCCCTGAAATGGGCGGGCCACGCTACCCCTTCGGCAGATAGCTCTGCAGCAGGGTGCGGAGGGATTCGTCCAGGAAGTGCTGGCGGTACCGGATCACCCCGTCGGGGTCCACAAGGATCACGGTGGGGATCCCGGCCACGCCGTATACCTCGGACACCCGGTTCTCCTCGTCCCAGAGGACCGGGTAAGGGAGTTCGTAATCCTTCTTAAAGCGGATCACGTCTTCCTTGCTCTCCCGGAAGGCGACGGCCACGGCGAGGAGGTTGAGTCCCTTGGGGCCAAACTCGCGATGGAGGGCCTTGAGGTCGGGGATCTCCTTGCGGCACGGAGGACACCAGGTGGCCCAGAAGACCACGACGGTGGGCTTCCCTTTGAGGTCGGAGAGGCGTACGGACTTGCCTCCCTCCACGGAGGTCAGCGTGAATCCCTCGGCGGGCTGGCCCACCTGGGTGCCGGACCAGGTCGGGGGAGCCAGAACCAAGGCGAAGGCCGCCGCCAGAAGCCACCGTCCGAGAAAACGTGGATGAAGGACCATGGAGCCATCTCCTACACAAGAGCTTAGTTTACTGGACCACATCCGGCTTCACAAGTCTCATCTTGAATCGCAAGCGGGGACAGACCAACCGGCCCGGATTGTCCATGCACTCCATGCACACCCGGATGCTCCCCTTCAATCCTTCCGGAGCCGGCCGGTTCTCGAGGACTGCGGAGGAAACCGATTCCCGGAGAGACCTACGGCCTCTGAGGGTTCTGTGGCAAAGAAGGCAGGAGGCCTCGTGGGATTGGAATTCCTCTCTCGGACCCTCCTCGAGGTGTCCGGACAGGTAGCGGGGAATCAGCGAGCGAAAGGTCCGGCAGTCCAAGGAGTCCTCCCCCGTTCCACGGCGCCCTCGCGGGCCCCCGGAACATCAGTGGAGTAACTCCCGGAACGCCGGAAAATTTCTTGAGGGTCAGGCCCCCGCCTGGGCCGCCCGTTCGGGGACGGAGGGCACGGCCCAGCTGTGGTCCGCCGCGTGGACCGCAAGCTGCTTCTGCATGAGCTTCCGGGCCCGGTGGATGCGGGACATGATGGTTCCGATGGGGCAACCCATCATTTCGGCGATCTCCTTGTAGGAGAAATCCCCGATCAGCGAAAGGGCCAGAGCTTCCCGGTAGCCCTTGGGAAGGCTGAGAAACGCCTGTCGCACGTCGTCCCGCAGGACGGAGTTGAGGAGGGTCTCCTCGGGGTCCGGGATCTTCATCCCCTGGGGTTCCAGCTCCCGCTCGTGGATCTCCTCGATGGCGTCGAAGTCCACCTCGTTGGGCCGGCGGTGGGCTTTCCGGTAGTGGTTGATGAAGGTGTTTTTCAGGATGCGGTAGAGCCAAGCCTTGCAATTGGTCCCCGGCTCGTACTTATCGAAAAAGCGGTACGCCCGGAGAAAGGTCTCCTGGACGAGGTCCTGGGCGTCGTCCTCGTTTCTCGTGATCTTCAGGGCGAGGTTGTAGAGAAAGTCCAGGTGGATGAGGGCGGTCTGCTCGAAATAGGTGCGAGACACCATCGGATATCCCCTTTTGTGAGGTCTATGGAGACGATGTGGACTCGGATTCGCATGGCTCGGCGGGCCGCCGCCGCGTTGCCGACGGGGAGGGGAGTGTGGTATAGCCTGACTTCCCTGGAATGGGTCGACCATGGACACTCGGTATCTCTACAGCGCGCTCAACCGCGTCCACTCGGTATCCACGTCGTTCAAGGCTCGTCTTCTCGGCCATCCCGATCTCCTCCTCCGGATGCGGGCCCACGATCCCGTTCCGGAGGTCCACCCATCTCTTAGCAAAGCAGTTGCCAATTTGGACTGGGAAGCCGCCTTCCATGAGGATAAGGACCTGGAATCAAAGGGGATACGCATTTTGTCCTGGGCCGACGAAGCATATCCGGAACACCTTCGAAACCTGCCCGATCCCCCGCCTGCCCTCTATGTGAGGGGCCGGCTTGAAACCCTGAAACCTCCGGCCATCGCCGTGGTGGGTTCGCGCCTTTCGACGGTCTACGGCCTCGGGGTGGCTCGCTCCCTGGCGGAGGACCTAGTCCGCGCCGGACTTTGCGTGGTGAGCGGTCTGGCCCGGGGCATCGACACAGCGGCCCACGAAGGATCCCTTTCCGTCCCCGGGCGGGCTCTGGCCGTTCTGGGAACGGGACCCGACAAGGTCTATCCGAGAGAAAACGAAGATCTGCTTCAGCGGATATTGGATTCGGGAGGGGCTGCTCTCACGGAGTTTCCTCCGGGAATCCCACCCCATCCCCGGAATTTCCCCCAGCGCAACCGGGTTATTGCAGGCCTGGCGTGGGGCGTCTTGGTGGTGGAAGCCACCGAGCGTTCAGGCTCTCTCATCACGGCTCGTTTCGCGGCTGAAACAGGCCGCGAAGTCTTTGCCGTGCCGCACAACCTGACGTCACGGACCGGCATCGGACCCAACTCCCTCATTCAAAGGGGCGCCAAACTCGTGCTTCAGGTTTCGGATGTGGTGGAGGAGTTGCCCGAAGTGATCCGCACGGCCCTGCAACCTGAAACACGCCAGATCGGCGGCAGTCCCGCGCCTCCGGATCTCTCGGAGGAGAGCCGCAAGGTGCTCTCCCATCTGGCCCCCGACGCCGCCCGCTCGGTGGACACCCTCTGCGCGGCGACCGGTCTGCCGGCCGCCGAGGTCATGGCCCGGCTCTTCGAGTTGCAAATGGGGGGGCACTGTGTAGAATTGCCGGGAATGCGCTACGCCCTCAAGCGCGCGCTCCGGGAGCCCACCTGATGCCCGATACCCTGCTGATCGTCGAATCCCCCGCCAAGGCCCGCGCCATCCAAAAGTACCTCGGACGCGGCTTCACCGTGAAGGCCTCCATGGGCCACGTTCGGGACCTGCCCTCGAACAAGCTCTCCGTGGACGTGGAGAAGGACTTTCGCCCGACCTTCGTCGTCCTTCCGAAAAAGAAGGCCGTGGTCAAGGAGATCCGCGAGGCCGCCCACAAGGTCAAGGAGATCCTGCTGGCCGCGGACCCCGACCGGGAGGGGGAGGCCATCTGCTACCACCTGGCCGAGCTTCTCAAGGAGGACGGGAAACCGATCCGCCGGGTCCTCTTCCACGAGATCACGCGCGACGCCGTCCAGCAGGCCGTGGGCGCACCCACCGAAGTGGATCCGCGCAAGGTGAACGCCCAGATCGCCCGCCGGGTTCTCGACCGGCTGGTGGGTTACCGCATATCTCCCCTGCTTTGGGACAAGGTGAAGAAGGGCCTGTCCGCCGGGCGGGTCCAAACGGTGGCCCTCCGGATGGTCTGCGAGCGCGAGGAGGCCATCGAGGCCTTCCGACCCGAAGAGTACTGGACCTTGACGGCCCGGCTCGAGGGGGCGGCCCGAAAGCCCTTCGAAGCCCGCCTCACCCAATGGAAGGGACGAAAGGCCGACGTCCGAAGCGCCGAGCAGAGCGAGGAGGTCCTTCGCTCCCTTGAGGGAAGGCCCTGGGCCGTCTCTCAGGTGGAAAAGAAGGTCCAGAAGCGCTCCCCGCCGCCCCCGTTCATCACCAGCAAACTGCAGCAGGAGGCCGCCCGCCTTCTGAAGTTCACCGTGAAGAAGACCATGAGCGTCGCCCAGCGCCTGTACGAGGGCGTGGACCTGCAGGGCGGCGAGACGGTGGGGCTCATCACCTACATGAGGACCGATTCGACCCGAGTCGCCCCGGCGGCCGTGGAGGCGGCCAGACAACACGTCCTCGCGGCGTACGGCGCCGAGTACCTGCCCCCCAAGCCGCGCTTCTACTCCCCCGCCAAGGCAGCCCAGGACGCCCACGAGGCCATCCGCCCGACGGATCCGGCTCGCACTCCCGAATCGGTCAAGGACTCCCTGGGTAAGGACGAGTACTCCCTTTACCGGCTCATCTGGCGGCGGTTCGTGGCCAGCCAGATGGCCGAAGCCCTCTTTGATGCGACCAGGGTGCAGGTCGCCTGCGGCGACGGGACCTTCTCGGCCTCCGGGTCCGTCTGCCGCTTCCAGGGATTCTTGGCGGCCTACGAGGTGGAGGAAGACGAGGAGAAGGGGAGCCTGCCTCCCCTGAGCCAGGGCGAGGCCCTGACCCTTCTCGGCCTCAAACCCGAACAGAAGTTCACGGAGCCCCCGGCACGATACTCCGAGGCCTCCCTGGTGAAGGCCCTGGAGGAAAACGGGATCGGCCGGCCCTCCACCTACGCCGCCATCATCTCCACGATCCAGGACCGGGAGTACGTGCGGAAGGAGAAGGGTCTCCTCCATCCGACGGACCTGGGGCGCCTCGTGGGCAAGATCCTCGTCCAGCACTTCCCCGCCCTTTTCGACGTGGGCTACACCGCGCGCCTGGAGGAGGACCTCGACGGCGTGGAGCAGGGTTCCGAAGACCGGCTCACCCTGCTCTCCCGCTTCTGGGCCTCCTTCCACAAGGAGCTCGAAAAGGCCGAAGCGGAAATGGTGGACCTGCGGCGGGAAGGCCAGCCCACCGAGGAGGTCTGCGACAAGTGCGGGAAACCCATGGTCCTGAAAATGGGCCGTTTCGGGCGTTTCCTGGCCTGTACGGGATACCCCGACTGCAAGGGCACGCGGCCCCTTCCCGACGAGACGCCGGTGGAAGTTCCCGCGGAGGCCTCCACGTGCCCCGTTTGCGGCAACCCCATGACGGTCCGCACGGGCCGCTTCGGCCCCTTCCTGGCGTGCGCCGAGTACCCCAAGTGCAAGACCACCATCAAGCTCCGGCGGGACCGGTCGGGGGCCGTCGTGGTGGCCAAGGACGAGGTCCTCGAGGAAAAGTGCCCCCAGTGCGCCTCGCCTTTGGTGAAGAAACAGGGGCGGTACGGCCCCTTCGTGGCCTGCTCCAACTACCCCTCCTGCAAGTACATCCAGCGCGAGTCGTCCGACGTCCCGTGCCCCAAGTGCGGGAAGCCCTTGGCCAAGCGATTCACGCGGGGCCGCAAGACCTTCTTCGGGTGCACGGGATATCCGGAGTGCGACTTCGTCTCCTGGGACCGGCCCCTGCCCGGCCCCTGTCCGACGTGCGGCAGCCCCTACCTCGTGGAGCGCCGGAGGGGGGATTCCACCTTCAAGGCCTGTCCGAAGAAGGAGTGCGGCTGGACCGAGTGAGCCCGCCTCCCCTCCTCCCCACGCACCGCCGACTCTCCAGGCCCTCCCCGGCCGGAGCGAACCCAGTCCGAAACCTCGAACCACGGGCCGGGCCCGAACCCCACGCCCTGACCGCGGGAGAGCAAACGAAGACGCGGGGGGCGCGGCGTGGATCCCCCCTCTTGGGGCGGGCGGGGAAAAAAAGGAGGGCCGAACGGCCCTCGATGGTTGGAGGAAGGAAGTTGAGTAAGGAGGCTAGGCGAGAGGGGGCGAAAGCCCCAGGGCGGAGGTGTCCTCCAGTCCGGACTCGATGGCGTGCATGCCCCGCGAGATGTGGAGCAGCTTGGCCATTTCCGCGTGAAGGCGGTGTCCGCCCTTGTGCACCATCACGTGGCCCTTGACGTGGAAGCCGCAGAGGGAGAGGTCTCCCAGGACGTCGAGGACCTTGTGGCGAACGAACTCGTTGAGGAAGCGGAGGTCCGGATTGAGGGCCCGGCTGTCTCCCAGGACGACCGCGTTGTCCACCGAACCCCCCAGGGCCAATCCCTTGACCCGAAGGGCCTCCACGTCCTTCATGAAGCCGAAGGTGCGGGCGGGAGCGATCTGATCCTCGAAGGTGGAGGGGTGGATGGGGAGGGTGAGGGTTTGCTGGTGGATGAGCGGGTGGCGGAAATCGATGGTGTACGAGACCCTTAGATCCTCCGACGGCACGATCCGGATCCAGCGGTCCGCCTCCTGCACCTCCATGGGGCGGGACACCTTGTAATAGCGCCGGGCGCGCACTTGGTTGACGGCGCCGGCCTCGCGGATCAGGTAGATGAAGGGGGCCGCCGACCCGTCCATGATCGGGATCTCCGAGGCGTTGATCTCGACCAGGGCATTGTCGATGCCCATCCCGTAGAAGGCCCCGAGGAGGTGTTCCACGGTCTTGATCTGGACGCCGCCGGCGCCCAGCGTGGTGGCAAAGTCCACTTTTTGGAGATAAGAGATGTGCGCGGGGATTTCGAATCCGTCCTGATCCACGCGGCGGAACACGATTCCCGTGTCTTCCGGGGCAGGGAGCAAGCGCAGGGTGACCTTCTTGCCGGAATGCAGGCCAATCCCGCTGCATCCGAGCGCCTGCTTCAGGGTCCGCTGATAGTACACGCCCACCTCCCGGGCGCTTTTAGCAAGAGAGGTGCCAACGGGGGTGCATGGGATTGCAAAGGCTTGGCCCTCCCGAGCGTGTCCTGAGTGACACACCCTTGTGGCCATCTCCTCCACTAAACGCTTCCGGCCTTAGAATGGTCTCCATGTCGGAGCGACGGATGCGGGAGGACCGGGAGCCATGGTTGGACTCTCTCAAAAGCGGCGACGAAGCGGCCTATCGGGATCTGGTGAAGGCCTTCGCCGGACCGTTGAAGCGGTACCTTTCCGGCCTGCTAAGGGACCCGGCGGAGGCGGAGGACCTCGCCCAGGAGACCTTCCTTCGATTCACCCAGAGCCTTTCCAGCTTCCGGGGGGACTGTTCCATCCGGAGCTTCCTTTACCGGATCGCGCACAATCTAGCCCTCAACCATCTCGCCTCCGCCTCCGTCCGGAGGGAGGAGGTGGGGGACCCGCCCGACGGGGCCTCGCCCTCCCTGTCACCCCAGGCCGAGGCCCTTCTGGGCCAGCGGGCCGATTCACTCCGGCGCGCGTTGCTTTCCCTGCCCCCGCAGCAAAGGGCCGTGGTGATTCTGAAAACTTGGGAGGACCTTACCTTCCGGGAGATCGCGGCCGTTCTCTCCGTGGCCGAGGGAACGGCCAAGGCCCACTACTTCTTCGCCCTGCGGAACCTGCGCGGGCGCCTGGAGGCCGCTCATGAACCATGAAGGATTTATGGCGAGGGCCCTGGCCGGGGAGACCGGCGAAGGAATGGGCCACGCCGCCTCCTGCGAGGCCTGCCGCGAGGAGCTGGAGGCCCTGAGAATCCTGGAACAGGCCCTTGTTGAGGCGGCCCCCCCTTCGTTTCGCAATGAGATCTGGGAGGCCCGGGTCGTGGCGATGGCCAGGCCGATTCCCGGACGCTCGGGCGGATACCCCAAGGCCTCCGTGCGTTGGAGTTCCCTCGCGGCTTCTTTCCTTCTGGCCGCCTCGCTGGCCGCGGGCTTGCGCCTCCTCCCCGCCCGGGGTGGGAATCCCGCGCAGCAGGCACAGGCCTCGATCCCTGCCGTGGGGAGCCTCGGGTGGGACGTTTCGAGGGAGAATGCCACCCTGGCCCTCCTCCAAGTAGCCGAGGCCGTTGCGGGAGAGGCCCAAGAGGAAGAAGATTGGCCGGAAGACGGGTCCGAGAGTCCGGTCTTCGGAGGCGAGAATGGCTAAACGTTGGTTCCTCGCGGTTTCATTGCTTCTGACGATGAGCCTTTCCCTAACGGCCCAAACCCTGCCCCCCCCTCCGAATCCGCCGGATGCTTCCGTGGGCAGGCAGCGCCGGGAAGTGGGCCGTCTCTTCGTCGTTCAGCGCATGCGCGAGACCCTGGGTCTCTCGGACGCCCAGACCCTCAAGGTGATGGATTCTCTAAAGGCGATGGAGGACCTCCGGGCCGCCCACCAGGCGACCCTTCGAACCATCGGACGGACCTTCGAAGCCCACACCCAGGACCCGGGTACCCCCGAGAAGGTCCTTCTGGAAGATGTGGCCTTTTTCCGGTCCGAGCAGGACCGCTTCGAAGCGGCCCTCAAGGCGGAGGAGGGACGCCTGATGGAGGCCCTTGCGCCGCGCCAGCAGGTTCAGTTTCTCCTTCTCCGACGGCAGCTCCTCGAACGGATGGCGGACCGCGGCCCCGGCGCGCCCAGAAAGGGCCGCGGGGGTGGTCCGGAGATCCCCTAAGCCGTGGGAAACTTCTCCCTTTGGTCGAGGCTCCTGCGGGCCCTGAGGGGGTCCTCCGCGCGGTCACGGGACCGGACGGCCCGGGAAGGAGAGGCCCTGGCCAGCCGCTATCTCGAATCCCACGGGTACCGCATCCTGGCGAGGAACTACCGCGTACGAGGCGGGGAGGCCGATCTCCTCGTGGAGAAGGGGGGCTGGCTTGTCGTCGTAGAGGTCAAAACCAGGCGATCCCGCCGCTTCGGTTCCGCCCTTGAGGCCGTCACCGCCACCAAGGCCCGCCGGGTCTTGCTTGCGGGGCGCGTTTTCGCCCGCCGGCAGGGGATTTCTCTGGCCCGTCTCCGGGGAGACGTCGTCGCGGTGGACTATCCCGACGGTGGAGGGGCGCCCCGCCTGACCCACATCCAAGACGCCTTTCCCTTCGATCGTGGGGGATGACCGGGCCGGCCTCGGGCTCGGGGGCCGCACCCTACCTGTATCGTGAAGGGGACGGACCGTCTCGACGGCGATCCAACCGACGCTCCGGCCGTCCATACGTTCCCTTTCCTTTTCAAGGACTTGAAACCCTGCCGCCCGAGGTACGCCTCTTGCTATTATGGAAGCCGAGGGGGAACCCGTGGCGCCCGAGAGAAACCTCGCCACCCGAAAGCGCGTGCAGGCCATCGACGGGATGCTCCGGGCCGGCGGGAGGAATACGCTCGAATCCATGTCCGACCGCCTCTCCGTCACCGTCCGGACCCTTTGCCGCGACCTCAAGTTCATGAAGGACGAACTCAAACTCCCCCTGGCCCACGACCGCGCCCGCGGGTACCACTACGCCCACGCCGTGCCGCTTCTGGACCTCCTCGAAGAGGCGCGAGAACCGCTCCAGTTGCCCGAAGGGTTTCTGCCCCAGCGGGAGGGGCTCCGGCAGGACCTGGAGGTGATCCACGAGGCGCTTTACGGTGGAAAGGCGCTGACAATCACCCTTCGCGAGGAGGGCGAGGCGTTCCCGTTTCACCCCTACTTCCTTTCCCGATTCCGGGGCGATTGGGTCCTGTTCGGGTTCCGCCCCGACTCGAAGAGCCTCGCCAATTTCCCCCTGGCATTCCTCTCCGAGGTCCGCCCGGGGGAGGACCGCTTTCCCCTGCCCGACACAGGCGGGAGCCCCGTCCGACAGGCAGGCGGCTGGATCCGGAAGGGGCGGAGCTTTCGCGTGAGCCTTCGATTCCGAGCAGCGGACGCCCGGGCCAGGGATCTGTTCCTGACCGAGGATCAGGAGGTCCGGGAAATCGGCGGGGAAACGCGCATCCGCTTCACCACGGACAGCATGGAAGACGTCCGCCGCTTTCTCTATCTGGCCGGCGACGGCGTGTCCGCGGAGGAACCTTCCCTCCTTCGGTCCCTCCTGAGGGCCCACCTCCTTCACAGGGATTTGGATCAGAGTCCGCTTCCCCAGGAGTCCAGGGATCCCGCCGGCCTGGAGAGACCCAGGAGGTAGCCCACGAGGTAAAGGCTCCCCGCCGCCACGACCACGCCCTCCCGCCCCGACCATTCCGCGGCGGCCCTTAGGGCCGCCGCGGGGTCGGGCATCTCCTCCACCTCCCCGAACCAGGCCGCCCGCACTCCTCCTGGAGCCAGGCACCGTTGCATGGGAACGGAGGTGGCCCACACCTTCCCAAAAAGCGGGAAAAGCCTGCGCGCCATTTCGGCCACGGGCTTGTCGCGCATGACGGCGAAGACGAGGGCCTTTTTCGCATGGGGAAGCCCGGCCACGAATCGTGCCAGCACATCGCACCCGTCGAGATTGTGGGCCCCGTCCAGGTAGACGTCGGGCTCCCGTCCCACGAGTTCCAGGCGGCCGGGCCAGCGCGCTCGAGATATCCCTTCGCGGATGGCCCGTTCCGGGATGCGGAAGCCACCCTCATCCAGTTCCCAGGCGCACCGGACGGCGAAGGCCGCGTTTTCCAGCTGGTGCTCCCCCGCCATGGCCGGATAGGGCAGGTCCATGGACCGGGCGCCGGCGGACAGGCGCCACCCGTCCCGGTGCCGCTCCACCCTCCAGTCCGGCAGGCCGAGCCGTGTTCCCCGCCGTCGCGCCTCCTGGCGCAGGACCCTCAGGGCCCACGTGCCCCTGGCCCCGGTGAGAGCCGGAACGCCCGGCCGGCAGATCCCGGCCTTTTCCCGCGCAATGCTCAGAAGTCCGGGGCCGAGGTGCTCCTCATGGTCCATGCCCACGTTCGTCACAGCGGAGAGAATGGCGGGCGCCACGTTCGTGCAGTCCAGGCGTCCGCCGAGCCCCACCTCCAGCACCGCCGCATCCACCCCTTGGGCCCCAAAATGAAGGAAGGCGGCCAGGGTGAGCGCCTCGAAGTAGGTGGGCTGGGTATCCACCTCCCCGTCCTCCAGGGCACCCTCGGCCGCCGCGCGGACCTGCGACAGAGCCTGTGCGAACCCCTCCGGGGGGATCACGGTTCCGTCCACCCGGATCCTCTCCCGGACATCCACGAGGTGGGGCGAGGTGTAGAGGCCGGTCCGACGCCCCGACGCCCGGAGGATGGCTTCCAGGAAGGCCGACGTGGATCCCTTCCCGTTGGTTCCCCCCACGAGCACGCTGGGGAAGGATCGTTCGGGGTGCCCCAGGCGGCGGCACAGGGCCTGCGTGTGTTCCAGCCCCGCCTTGATCCCGAACCACGCCAGCCGTTCGAGGTAGGCGAGGCTTTCGGCCTGGTTCATGGGGCCGGAGAGCTCCCGGCCAGGAGGGCGATGAGCCGCGCGAGGGTCTCCCGGAGCTGGTTGCGGTGGACCACCAGGTCGAGAAAGCCCTTCTCGAGGAGGAACTCCGAGCGCTGAAACCCCTCGGGCAGTTTCTGGCGGATGGTCTGCTCGATCACTCGGGGGCCCGCGAAGCCGATGAGGGCCTTGGGCTCCGCCAGGTTCACGTCCCCGAGCATGGCGAAGGACGCCGTGACCCCTCCCGTGGTCGGGTCGGTCATGACGGAAAGGTAGGGAAGCCGCGCCTCGTGGAGGCGGGCGAGGGCCGCCGACACCTTGGCCATCTGCATGAGGGAGAGGACCGACTCCTGCATCCGGGCCCCGCCCGAGCAGGAAATGACCACGAGGGCGGCCCGTTCGGCGGCGGCCCGTTCGGCGGCGCGGGTGATCTTCTCGCCCACGACGCTGCCCATGGACCCGCCCATGAAGGCGTACTCCATGCAGGAGAAGACCACCGGAAGCCCGCCCATTTTCCCGCGGGCGTTGATGACGGCGTCCTTCATGCCCACGGACTTTTGGTACTGCGCGAGGCGGTCCGAGTACTTCTTCAGGTCCTTGAAGCCGAGGACGTCCTTGGGGCCGACTTCCGAGTCCAACTCCTCGAATTCGCCTCCGTCGCAGAGCATCTGGAGGCGCTGGCGGGCGGAGATGCGAAAGTGGTAGTCGCACTTCGGACAGACGTTGTTGTTCTCTTCAACGGTTTGGGAGAAGAGGACCTGCCCGCAGCTGTCACACTTGCTCCACAGGCCGGCCGGAACCTTGACGGAGCGCTCCTCCCCGTCCTGCACCTCCGGCTTTTTCTTCTGCCGAAACCACATCCCCTTGACTCCCACGGGAGTATATCCAACGGGGATGGTCGCGTAAACCCCTCGCGACATTGGGGCGCCGGCAGGGGCATCGGGGGCGGAGGGCCAACCGCGGCGCGGCTCCGGCCTTCCCCGCACCCCGTCCCTTCTCCGGGTCCCTGTGGTACACTTCACGGGCCTGGAGGCGGCCTTGCGTCTGGTGAAGTTCCTCATTTACGCCGGCCTGTTCGGACTGGGCGTCCTCGCGGGCGTGGCCTTGCTCATCCGCGTGTCCCTCTTCGGGAGCGGAACCAGCGTCCCGCACGTGTCGGGCTTGACGCGCGAGCAGGCGGAGTGGGAAACCCAGCGGGCCAAGCTCGCCTTCCGGGTTCAGGAGGAGCGGTACGACCTCCGGACGGAGAAGGGACGCGTCCTTTCTCAATCCCCCGCACCGGGCATGGCCGTGCGGAAGGGGATGACCCTCTCGGTCGTGGTGAGCCGAGGCATCGACCGCCTGGAGGTCCCCGACCTGAGGGGCCTTCGGCTGGAAGCCGCCCAGATCCAGGCCCAGCAGACCGGGTTGCGGCCCACCGCCGCCAGTTACGTCCACGCCTCCGCGCCCGCCTCCACGGTCGTGGGCCAGACTCCGGCGCCGGGCGCCGCCGTGCCGCGGGAACAGGAGGTGGGCCTGCTCGTGAGCCTCGGCCCCTCCTCCCCCACCTTCGTCATGCCCGACCTGCGTGGCATGGAACTGGACCGCGCCACGGCCGGGCTCCAGGAGTACGGAATCCTTGTGGCCAGCGCGCGCGCGGTGGCCCTCCCGGGAGCGGGCAGGAACACCATCGTGGACCAGGAGCCCCGCCCCGGCTTCCCGCTGGGGCGCCGAGACGTGGTCCACCTCTCGGTGAGCCGGCCATGAGGAGCCCGCCCAGACGGTGCCTCGCCCCGAGCATCTTGTCGGCCGATTTCGCGGCGCTGGGGGATTCCATCCGCCGGATCGAGCCCCACGCGGGCCTCCTCCACGTGGACGTGATGGACGGCCATTTCGTACCCAACATCACCCTGGGGCCTCCGGTGGTGGAGCGCCTCCGGCCCGCAACGGCCCTTCCCATCGACTGCCACCTCATGATCGCTCAGCCCGACCGGTACCTCCGGGCCTTCGCCTCGGCGGGGACCGACCTCCTCTCGGTCCATCAGGAGGCGTGCCCCCATCTGCACCGCACGGTCCAGGCGATCCGCGAACTTGGGATGAGGCCCGGGGTCGCGCTCAACCCCTCCACGCCCGTGGACACCCTCTCGGTGGTCCTGCCGGACCTGGATTTCGTCCTCGTCATGAGCGTCAACCCCGGCTTCGGCGGCCAGGGTTTCATCCCCTCGGCCCTGGACAAGGTCCGACGGCTGGCCCTGTTCCGCCAGGAGCGGGATCTCTCCTTCGCCATCGAAGTGGACGGCGGCGTGGGACCGTCCACACTTCCGCCCCTGCTGGAGGCGGGCGCCGACTGGCTCGTGGCGGGCTCGGCCGTTTTCGGCGCCGCCGACCCCGCCGCGGCGGCACGCGCGCTCACGGAGACCATCCTTGGGGCGCCATAGGACCACGCTCCGCGTGAGGTACGCGGAAACCGACCAGATGGGCGTGGTCCATCACGCCGCCTACTTCGCGTGGCTGGAGGTGGGCCGGACGGAGTATCTGAGGGCCCGGGGAATCCCGTACGCGGCCCTCGAGGAGGCGGGCATCCGGATGCCCGTCCTGCGCGCCTCTGCCGAATACCTCCTTCCGGCGAGGTACGACGACGAAGTGGAAATCGAGGCGGAGCTGTCCGGGGCCACACCGGTTCGCTTCGCGTTCGACTACTCGCTTCGAAGAGTCGCCGACGGCGCCCTCCTCTGCCGCGGCCGTACCGAACACGTGGCCACGGACCTCTCGGGAAGGCCCAGGCGCGTGCCGAAAGACCTGTTCGTCCTCATAGGAGAAGGCCTTGAGAACCCTTAGCATTCTGGCCGCCGTGGCCCTCACCGCTGTGCTTCTTACGACGGCTTGCCATCATCGCCGTCCCAAGGACGTCCCGGACCAGGAGGTGGTGCCGGTCTCGGTCCTGTACGAGAAGGGCCAGGCCGCCATCAAAAAGAAAAAGCCCGGAACGGCCCGGAAGTACTTCGACCAGATCACGCTCCGCGAGGACGCGGGGGAGTACAAGGACAAGGCCGCCATCGCGACGGCCGACGCCTACATGCTCGACCACACGATGGAATCCTACGCCGAGGCCATCAGCCGCTACCAGTCCTTCCTGGCTTTCCACCCGACCCACCCCGATGCCCCTTACTGCCAATTCCGCATCGGGGAGGCCTATCTGGAGTCGGTGGAGACGCCGGATCGGGACATGACCCCCGCCCGCAGCGCCCGGGACTCCTTCCAGGCGGTGGTGGACAACTACCCCAAGAGCGCCCACGCCGAGCCGGCCCGCCAGAAACTCGTGGCCATCAACGACCTCCTCGCCGCCCACGAGATCAAGGTGGGGGACTTCTACCTCAAGAACGAGCACCCCAAGGGGGCCATCGCGCGCTACCGGGGCGTTATCGAAAAGTACCCGAAGTACTGGAACCTGCCGGTCGTCTACTACCGCCTGGGGGACGCCCTGGCCATGGACGGGCAGATCCAGGAGGCCACCCTCTACTACCAGAGGATCGTCGAAACCGTGCCGGAAACGGTCCTCGCCAAGGACGCCCAGAAGCGCCTGAGCCAAGTCCAGAGGAAGGAGGAGCGCTCCCTCCGAAAGCAGAGGAGGGACGTCTTCGAGGAACCCCTTCTGCCCAAGAAGAAGACCAAGCACTGGTGGCAGTTCTGGAAGTAAAGGCCCGGAGCGGCCCCCTTGGCCGCCCCTGAAGGCGGAGGCCGCCCTGCGGCCCCCGATCCCGAGCACCCATCAGGAGAGGAGGCCCCCGTGGAGGAGCCCAAGCAGGTCCCGCCTGTCCACGAGCCGGTCGTCGCCGCCAACCGGAATCTGCCCGAAATCACCTTCAAGGCCATCGTGCTGGGGGTGATTCTCGCCGTCGTCCTGGCGGCCGCCAATGCCTACCTGGGCCTCTTCGCGGGAATGACCGTGTCGGCTTCCATCCCCGCGGCGGTCATCTCCATGACCCTCTTCTCCTTCTTCCGGCGGAGCAACATCCTCGAAAACAACATCGTCCAGACGGCCGCCTCTGCGGGAGAAGCGGTGGCCGCCGCCGCCGTCTTCACGATCCCCGGCCTGGTCATCCTTGGATTCTGGAAGGACTACGACTACGTCCAGACGCTCCTCATCTGCGCCCTGGGCGGGACCATCGGCGTCCTCTTCTCCGTCCCCCTCCGCCGGGCGCTGGTCGTGCAGAGTGAGAAGGAGATCAAGTTCCCCGAGGGAATCGCCACCGGGGAGGTTCTCAAGGCCGGCCAGCGGGGCGAGAAGGGAAACCTCTCCGTCATCGTGGCCGCGGGCCTCACGGGTGGGATCCTCAAGCTCTGCCAGGAAGCCGGCCTCAAACTGTGGAACTCGGCCCTTGAGTTGGGCGGTCGCGTGGGCGGCTCCGTGGCCTACCTGGGGATGGACCTCTCCCCGGCGCTGCTCGGCGTGGGATTCATCGTGGGCCTGAGGATCGCCGTGCTCGTGTTCCTGGGAGGTGCCCTCTCCTGGTGGATCGCCATTCCGCTGTACGCGGCCCTGCACGGCCTGCCTGAGGGTGGCACGGCGGTGGCTTCGGCGACGGCCCTGTGGCGGGACCAGATCCGCTTCCTCGGCGTGGGGGCCATGTGCGTCGGCGGGTTCTGGGCCCTGATCCAGATGCGCCATCAGCTCCTCACGGGGGTGCGGAGCGGGCTCCAGGCCTTCCGGGACGAGAAGGCCGGCGCCTCCGTGGAGCGGACCGACCGGGACATCCCCATGGCCTGGGTCTTGTTCTTCTCGGCCCTCTCGGTGGTTCCGCTCTTCTTTGTCTACCGGCTGGTCGTGGAGAGCACCGCCGTCAGCCTCGTGATGGCCGTCATCATGCTCGTGGCCGGGTTCCTGTTTTCCGCCGTTGCAGGCTACATGGCGGGCCTCGTGGGCTCCTCCAACAACCCCATCTCGGGCGTGACGATCTCCACCATCCTCTTCGCCTCCCTCGTCCTCCTTCTGTTCATGGGACACGGGAACCCGTCGGGGCCGGCGGCCGCCATCCTCATCGGCGCCGTGGTCTGCTGCGCCGCGTCCATCTCGGGCGACAACCTGCAGGATCTGAAGGCCGGCTACATCGTGGGCGCGACACCGTGGAAGCAGGAGTTCATGTTGATCGTGGGGGTCCTCTCCTCCGCCTTCGTGATCGCCCCCATCCTCCAGCTCCTGAATCTCAAGTACGGGGTCGGAGTCCCCATGGATGCGGACGCCGCCTGGATGGCGGCCCACCCCGCACCGCTTCCCGCGCCCCAGGCCACCCTCATGGCCTCCGTTTCGAAGGGCGTGTTCATGGGCGGGTTGCCCTGGACCATGGTGGCCATCGGCGCCCTCATCGCCGTAGCCATCATCTCCCTGGACCTCTACCTGAAGGCGCGCGGGAGCTCCTTCCGGACGCCCGTCCTGGCCGTCGCGGTGGGAATCTACCTTCCCTTCCGGCTCTCCACGACGATCCTCGTAGGAGGCCTGGTGGCCTACGCCGTTTCGAGGGCGGTCCAGGCGCTGGAAAAGGGAGGGCTCGACAGCGAGCTACGGGGAGCCGCGGCGGCGGCGGGGGAAAAGCGCGGCCTGCTCTTCGCCTCGGGCCTCATCACGGGCGAAGCGCTCATGGGGATCCTTCTGGCCGTTCCGATCACGCTGGCGAGCTTCTACCCCTCTCTGGGGGGGGATTTCCTGGCCCTATTCCGGGAGCCGCCCCTGGGCGCGTGGCCCGGGGTGGCCGCCCAGGCCTGCGTCATCGCGGCCCTGTACGCGGTGGTGGCGCTCGCCATCCGTCGGGCGTCCTGCGGGCGCTGAAGCGGAGGCTCAACTTAGCTTCTTGAGAAGCGCCTCGGCCTGGGAACGGATGGCCGGGTGCTCGGCCCTCCACCGGGCGTCCGGCGTCATGGCCAGGATGGTGCGAAGCTGCTCGACGGCCTTCTCCTCCATGTCCTCGGCGCGGTACGTCTCGGCGAGGTACAGGCGGCTCAGGGCGTTCAAGGGCTCTCCCTGGACGGCCCGCTCCAGGTGCTCGATGGACTTCCGGTTGTCCCCGCCCTTGAAGCCGGGAAGCTTGTAGTAGAGACGCCCCAGGAGCCGGTCGGGGCCGTATCCTTCCACCGTGCGGTCGATCTTCAGACACTCGGCCATCTCGCTCCGGATGCCCGGCACCATGGCCAGCGACTTGAAGATGCCCTTGGTTTCGCCGTAGACCCCGTAGAGCACGCCGAGCCAGAAATGGCCCTCTGCCCCCTTCGGGTTCAGGGCCACGGCCGCCTTGGCCCGGTCGATCCCGTCCTGAAACAGGGCGAGTTTTTCGTCCTCCTCCATTTCGGGCATGGCCCACGTCCCCAGGAAATAGCAGGCCCTTGCGCCCTCCCAGCGCGCCTCGTATGAGGCCGGGTCGGCGGCGGCGGCACGGGCGAACAGGTCCGCGGCGTTCTGGGCCTGAGCCGCGGCGTCTCTTTGCAGGTACGCGGCGCGGGCCTGTTCGAGGAGCGGAGAATCCGCGGGGGATTGGGCGAGCGTTGCGGTTCCCAGGGCGAACCCCAGGAGGATGGCCGGCCAGGGACGATGCATCCGATGCATGGGCGCCTCCTTTGAGCCGAGTGTACCACCGGGCCGGCCGTGTTTCACTCCCGAAAAGGGGCCGTGAAGAACCCGCAATGCCCCGACGCCAGACTCGGCCCCGGAGCAGTGGTTCGGCTTTTTGAGAAATTCGTTCGGGACGGAAGGAAAGGAGGAACCATGAGGAAAGCGTTGATTGCGGCCGCGTGCGCGTTCGGACTCGCGGCGGGAGTTGCTTCCAGGGCCCAGGAGATGGACCCGCTTCTCAAGATCCTGGTGGACAACAAGGTCATCACAGAATCCCAGGCCCGCGCCGTGCAGGAGGAATACGTCAAGCGCCAAGCGGCCACCGAAACGACGATTAAGGAGTCCATCGAGGGGGGCCTTGACGTCAAGATCAAAAAGAGCGCGCCCAAACTCCCCTCGGCGCTGGACGGGCTGAAGATCGGCGGCCTCTGGTACCTGTCCTACCAGAACGGGAACAAGTACGCCGGGATCGCCGATGAAACCAGCGTCTACAGCAAGTTCGCCGTGAAGCGCGGCTACCTCAACGTGGAGAAGAAGATCACTCCCTGGTTCTCCGTGCGGTTCACGCCCGACGTGACCCAGGACTCCACGGGCGACACCAAGCTCCGCATGAAGTACGTCTACGCCAAATTCAGCGGCAAGGGGAACCAGTTCTTCGGCAAGCCCTACACGGAGATCGGCATGGTCCACATGCCCTGGCTCGACTTCGAGGAGCACATCAACCGCTACCGCATGCAGGACACCATGTTCATGGAGCGTAACGGCCTCTTCAATTCCGCAGACTTCGGGATCATGGCGGGATCCGATTTCGGGCCCGAAATGGACGAGGAGTACAAGAAGACCGTGGCCAACCACTACGCCGGACGGTACGGGTCCTGGCAGTTGGGCGTCTTCAACGGCGGCGGGTACCACGCCTCCGAGAAGAACCACAACAAGGTAATCGAGGGCCGCGTGACCCTGCGCCCCCTGCCCGACGTGATCCCCGGACTCCAGGCCAGCTATTTCTTCATCAACGGCAAGGGCAACGTGGCCGAGCCCCAGCCCCCGAAGGAGCTGCCCGACTACAAGGTCAACGCCTTCATGCTGAGCTACGAACATAAGTACGTGGCGCTCACGGGCCAGTACTACACGGGCAAGGGCAACGCCAAGGGCGACGCGGTCTACGCCTCGGACGGTCCGGGCTGGAAGGCCGGCGACGCGCGCGAGATGAAGGGCTACTCCTACTTCGCCGAAGTCCGCTTCCCCGAGTCCGCTAAGTGGAGCGTTATCGGCCGCTACGACGACTTCGACAAGGACAAGGAAGACCCCGACAGCGACCGCCAGAAGCGCTCCCTCTTCGGCGTGGCCTACCAGTTCCACAAGGGCAACTACGTCCTCTTGGACTACGAAAGCCTGGACCATCGCGACAAGAACATCCCCAACGAGAACCGCTTCCAGGTCACCATGCAGGTGCAATTCTAGGTTACCCTCTCCAATCCTCCCTCAAACGGGCGCCTTTCGGGGCGCCCTTCTTCTTTTTAGAAAAGGATCTGGTATTGGATGCGGAACTCGTGGTCCTTCGCGTCCGCCTTCTCGTCCCGGATCCTGCGCCAGTCGGCCTGGAGCTTGCTGCTGAATCCGGCGAAGTAGAGGTTGGTCCCGAGGCCCCACTCCACCGTGCGGTCTCCGAGGGCGTCCCTCGACGGATCCAGGCCCCACCGGCCCGCGAAGACCTCCCACCGATTCGGCACCAACAAGAAGCCGACCTGGGCGTTGAGGCCGTCGGACTTTACGACCTCCCCGGCGGCGTCCCGGGAGCGGCGGTCGAAATACTCGCCGTAGGCCGTCCATCGTCCGCATTTGAACAGGAGGTCGTAACCCCGGGTTTCCCGCTTCGCCCCCGAAGCGTAGAGGCCCTGGCTGTCCTTCAGGCGGCGGTCGTTTTCCTCGTAGGCGGCGCCGAGGGACAGGCGGGCGGAGGGCACGGGCTCGGGGCTGGCCTCGTCGTAGCCCGCCGAACCCCAGGGGCTCACCACGAGCCGGAGGTTCTTCTGGTAGTTCCCGTCCGGATTCTCGTACCGGCTCCGGCCACCTCCGTTGAAGATCCCCGCCGCGTATTCAAGGAGGTCCGGCGCCGCCTTCGGCCCCGTCTTGCCGTGAACCATGAGGCCCACGTCGCGGATGGCGCAGAATTCGTACGTGACGAAGGAGCGGTCGGCGAACATGTCCGTCCGCGTGGAGGCGAGGCTCTGGCGGCCGAAGGGCGTCTTGAACTGGCCCGCCTTGATCTGAAGGCGGCCCTTTCCCCGGGTAAAGTCGTAATTCACCGCGGCGTCGTCGAGGATGCCGAGGCTCGTGTTGGAGTTGGCCCAATCCACCTGGAGAAGGTACGTCAGGTCGGGGGTGTAGGCCCAGCCCTGGATCTGGGTTTTGAACCGGCGGACCTTGAAGGCCCCGGAATCCTCCACGGCGGGGTCCGAATGGCGGGTCCACGTCCACCGGTACTGGAGCCGGTTCGTCAGGCGCACCTCCGCGCGGGGGAAGGTTAGGCGGGTCGTTCCGCCTTTCCATTCGGCCCGAAGGAGGGCATCTCGCGAAGCCTCTTCAGCCTTCCCGTTCACGGAGGGCGCCTGGGGAGCCGCCGCGAGCGCCTCCAGGTCGGCCATCCGACGCTGGAGGTCCTCGACGACGGCCTGTTGGACCCTCAAGGCTTCCTGGGCGGCGCGCAACTCGGCTTTCAGGGACTCCACCTCGCCGGCGGGAACCTGGGCCGCGGAGGAAAGGCCAAAGAAGATCGCGGCTACCCGCACCCACATGGTCCAACGGTTCATGGCCCCCCTCCCACGCCCGGCGGTCCTCCCCGCCCGGCCCCAGAATAGGCCCGCCCCCAAACCGCGCCAGATAGAAACAGAGGGGAGGCCGCCTAGAGGGTGAAATACCCCTTATTCCTGCTCCCCCGCCCTGCCGCCCTCTGGAGAGGGGAGGACTTGCCTCCTCGGAGCTTTATCCTACAATGATCGAAAAGGCACCCTTCGCAACGAGCCGGCGCCGGAACACGGGGAGAGGAGGTGGGCGGAATGGGCAAGGAACTCGAGAAACTTTGGAAGACCGAAGATTGGTGGTCCGTCTGGATGGGCCTGGGCATCGTTGCGCTGTCGCTGGCCGCGTTCTGGGCGGGGGGATCCATCAAGGGGTGGGCGGTGATCCCGTCCAAGTGGTCTTCGTTCGCCGGCCTCCTCGCGGACACGGCCAAGAATGGGTGGGGGTACCTGGTCATCTTCGTCCTGTTCGCAACGGCCTTCACCCTTTCGATGGCCGTCATGGGGCGGTCCGTCCGGACCTTCCTCCCGGGGTTCCTCCTGCTCTTCCTGGGCGCCCTCCTCATCTTCGTGGCCGCCGGGTGGAAGGTCATGGAGGAATTCAACGTGGAGGCGCCCCTCTTGGCTCTCATCGTGGGCCTCCTCATCTCGAACGCCCTCCCCCTTCCCGCCTGGTTCCGGGAGTGCCTTCTGACGGAGTACTACATCAAGACGGGAATCGTGCTCCTCGGCGCGACCCTGCCCCTCACCCTCATCTTCTCGGCGGGTCCGGTGGCCTTTCTGCAGGCCACCCTCGTCAGCGTGACCACCTGGCTGACCATCTATCTGGCCGGCACGCGGCTCTTCAAACTCGAGCCCAAGTTCGGCGCCGTGCTCGGAGCCGCCGGGGCGGTCTGCGGTGTGTCCGCCTCCATCGCGGTAGGGGGCGCCGTGCGGGCCAAGAAGGATCACATCTCCATCTCCATCGCCGTGGTCACGGTCTGGGCCATCGTGATGATCTTCGCCTTGACGATTCTCCTCAAGTTCCTCGTTCCGGGCACCATCTCACCGGGAGAGGCGGGGGCCTGGGTGGGGAATTCGGAGTTCGCCGACGCGGCCGGGTTCGCCGTGGTGGCCGAACTGGCCACCCGCTTCGGGGACGCGCCCATTAACGCCTTCACCCTGATGAAGGTCATCGGCCGAGACATCTGGATCGGCATCTGGTGTCTCATCCTGTCGGTGGTCTCGGTGCTCTTCTGGGAGAAGGGCGAGAGCGGGCGCCTCGGCCCGGGGATCGTCTGGGAACGCTTCCCCAAGTTCGTCCTGGGGTTCTTCGCCGCCTGCATCCTCCTGAGCTTCGTCTCGGCCAGGCCCCCGGCGGACCACGTCGGGACCGCCCCCTGGTCGGGCCAATACAAGGACGTCGGGTACGCGGCGGACTTTTCCGCCTTCGCCGTGCCGGAGGCCTACCGCGAACGGCTCACCGTGAACGTCGAGACGAGGTCCCTCTCCTACCGGGGCGCCATGTCCCGAGAGGACCTCAAGGTCCTTGGATCCGGCGCGACGCCCGACCAGAACTGGGCCCTGAACCAGCTCCAGGTCTCCTCGAACTGGTTCGAGGGCGTCCTCACGCCCAAGGTCATTTCCCCCATCAAGAAGCTCCGGTCCTGGGCCTTCGTTCTCTGCTTTCTCTGCATCGGCCTTTCGACGAGGTTCAAGGAGCTCTCCACCTTCGGGCTCAAGCCCTTCTGGGCCTTCAGCCTGGGGGTCCTGGTCAACGTGCCCCTGGGCTACCTTCTCTCCACGGTGGTCTTCGCGCGCTTCTGGGAGAAGTTTTAGAAAACGTGAGGAGGAGGAAGGACCGATCGGAGAAGGGGCGGGCCGACGACCCGCCCCTTTTCGTTTTCACCAAAGGACGATCCTACTTCAGTTCGCGCCACCAGCTGGGTTCGGGGTTGGACGTTCCCTGGCTCGGATTGACTCCCGGCACCGTGCTGATGGTCGCTTTCTTACCCTTGCCCACGCCCGACCGCGCCACGATGACGCGGTTGCCCGCGATGGCGAAGCCCGAGCTGGCCCCCGAGCCCGCTTCGTAGGTCGTGCTGGAGTCGAGGCTCGGAGCGCCCTCGGTGATGTCGAAGGTGATCCGCACGATGTAGGAGGTGCCCGCGCAGTCCGCCGTGTCGGGATCGTACACCGAGAAAAGGGCCAGGGGCTTCACGTCGCTGTTGACGGGGACGAAGAGCATGGCCGTGGCCGTGAGCTGGGTCCTCCGGCCGAGGGTCTCCGTGTCGCTCCCGGGCTTGAGGAGGTTCTTGATGGGGATACGAAGGATCTGGTCGGCCGTGGCGGCGGCGGCGGTCTGCTCCTTGGCCACGACATAGAGGGAGGGTTCGAAGTGACCCGTGGTGCCCACGCTGGGGCCCGTCACGGCGGCGGATTTCTCATAGAAGGTCCCGCTTCCGAAGGCGTAAAGGTCGTAGCCCGTGGAGCCCGTGTAGTAGCCGCTGGCGGCGGGCGAATAGTAGAGGGGCTGGCTTTGGCCGGCCACGGCGGAGGCGTTGATGCCCACCACGGGGGTAAAGGTGCTGTAGGGCATGAACCAGATGCGCCCGTTGAGGTCCGCTTGAAGGGCCAGGTCCACGAGGCTGTCGGGGTAGTAGGCGTCGGCCGTCATGGCGTACATGACTCCCGGAGCGAAGGCCTGGTTGCCCACGAAGGCGGGCGTCGTCACGCCGAGGACCTTGGTGGAGAAGCTTCCCGTGGCGGGGTCGAAGATGAAGGCGCTGGGGGTCACCTGGGTGGAGGCGGTGGAGGTGGGATCGCGGCCCGACCCCACGGTGCCCCTGGCCGTCCCCATGCCCGTGTATCCGAAGGCGGGGATGCTCCACGTCTCCTTGAGCCCGGGCATGGCGAGGCTGGACGGGTGCTGGCCCGTCCGAGTCCAAAGGACCTTTAACGGGATGTGGTTATCATCGCTGGACACAGGGGAAGTCACGTCCAGGGCGGCCATGAGGTCGCCTCCAGGACCCTCGGTGAGGAGTAGGACCGTTCGCCATTCGCTCAGGGAGCCGAAGTACACGTCCCCGTACCGGGGGGAGCGCGCCACCGTGTAGACGTGGTCCGACGGCATCTTGGGCTGGCCCACCGGGTTGGCCGTGGGATCCGCCTTGAAGGTGTCGTACAGGAGGACCTGCTTGGCGAGAAGGTTGGGAGGAAGGAGGGCCACCACCTCGGAACCGTCCGAGACCTTGAAGGCGTGGAGCATACCGTCGTTGGACCCGATCCAGACGATGGCCGTTCGGTCCTTCTGTCCCACCTCGAAGGTCGTGTGGTCGGCCACTTTGCCCTGTTTGTATGCGTCCGGGGCCTGAACGATGGCCGGGGCGGAGTTGATGATGGGCCCGAGCTTCCAGGAACGGGCGGCGCCCGACCCGTTGTTTCCACGGATGAAGTCCACGACCTCCGCCGTCAATTCGCTGGTATCGAAAGAGGGGGTGAACTCCGAGGCGATGTTCCGGAGGGAGGTCAGGTTTCCAGATTTCACCTCCACGAGGTCGTTGCTCGAAGTCCACGTGTAGATGGTCCGCCCGCTGGCGCTCGCCGCGGCGAGCACCTCTCCGGCGTCCCACTTGACGGTGGAAAGGTTGTTGATGTCGTAGCAGTAGAGGTGGCCCTTCCACGTGGGGAACTCGGCCGAGGCGAGCATAGCCACGTTGCCGTCGGAGATGGTGGAGCTGGCCACCGGCGCCGAGGTCGTGTAGTCCCCCGTGGCCACCGCCGCCACGATGGAGGCGAAGGCGTTCTTGAGCGCCCCCGATGTATTGGCGAAGTAGGCGTAGTCCGTGTGGGTGGAGTTGATCACGTAGCGGCTCTGGTCCCCCGTGGACGCGGGGAGGTAGGGATCGTTCTCGTAGTCGAAGCCCGCGTCGCCGTTGGGGCTGTCCGCGTCCGTGCGGCCCATGTAGGCGGTGAAGTTGAGCTCGCACCGGCCCACCATGTCGCTCACGCCGATGACCCACGTCCGGACCTTGATGGGGTCGATGCCGTTCCGCGTGAGATCGAGGTTCCAGATCGCCTCCGAGATCCCGGCGGGGTAGGCGGTGTAGTTGTCGTAGCAATCGCTCCACTCGTCGCTGCCCGGGTTGCAGTTGTTGGACTGGCCGTCGGTCACGAGGATGGCGGCGTAGGTCCGCCCGCAGTTGTACTTTGAATCGTGGTCGAAGGTGGCTTTCAGTTGGGTCTTGGCATAGGTGAGGGCGCCCCGGGTGGGGGTGGAGCCGCTGGCGCCCAGGCCTCCGGCGCTGTTCAAACGCAGCCACTCTTGAATGCCGGAGACGTCGCCGGTGTCGTTGGAGTCTATGGACTCGCGCAGGGTCTGGGTGGTGCAGTTGCTGCCCGAGTAGGAGATGAGGCCCCAGTTCACCACGTCGGCGCTGTTGCCGATGAGGTCCAGGGGGTCCTGGGAGACGCCGCCCGTCCCCACGGTCAGCTTGCCCGCCGAGTCATAGGCGACAAAGGGCACGCCGGGGTCCGCTTTTCGAGCAGAATACGCCACCTTCCACGTGTAGGTGTGGGTGCTGCCCGAGTGGCTGATGGTGGGTCCGGTGATCGTGCCGGTCTGCCAGTCCGGGTCGGTGATGTACGCGTAGGTGTCGTCGTCCTCCCACTCGGACGGCTCGATCCAGGGAGTGACGATGGTGACGCTGTTCCCCAGCGCGTTCTTCACCATGGTCATGCGGCTGGGCCAGGTCTGCGTCACCGTCAGTTTGTAGGTGAAGGACTTGCACTTTCCCCTCGAACAGTCGCTCGAAGCGGTCAGGGCCCAGGAGGCGGTGGGCAGGGTGCCCGTTTGGTCCACCCCTACGTCGGTTCCCCGGATGTCCCATGCCATGGACCCGCTCACGTCCTGAACAATGTAGATGTTGGGGCGGGCGAATTGGTGGGTGATCTGGAGCATGGGGTCGTACCCCTCGTCCGCCCGGGCGGGCGTCGCAGCGGCGAAGGCGGCCAGGAAAGCCACGCCCAGGAGGGTCAGGTTTCGGATCTTCTCAGCGCGCATGGCCGATCTCCTCGCTCAAGGCTTCTTCAGGCCGGCGGAGGATGTGCCGCCGGTGTTTCCCAGGTCTTGGGGGCCGCCCATTCCGCCGGCCCCGCCGCAGAACATCTGCTCCTCAAGAATCTTTTCCGCAAGCACGCGGCCCGACCGGTCCACCACCTGGCCCACGGAAAGGATGTTCACCTTCAGGTCGCCGTCCACCGTCTCCTGGCGCGACACGTCCTCCCGGTTGTTGCGGACGTACAGGGAGTAGACCACGCGGTCCGTCACGCCGGAGGCTACGGGGACGGCCACCTGGTGGTATTCGACGCCGGTGGCCGGGTCGGCCAGGATGACCGCGTCCCACCCGCCTCCCGGCGGCGTCAGGTCGGGGACGGTGGAACTCGTGTAGGTGAAGAACTGGTTCAGCGTGGACGGGTCGTTCAAGACGGCGTCGAAGACCACGTTCTCGCCCACCCTCAGGCCCGCGTCGGCGCCGTAGAGGCCCGACTGCTGCATCTTGTCGTTGGAGGAGATCTTGTCCTCCACGGTCATGAAGAGGACCCCCGCGATGCCCACCATGGTGAGGACGAAGACCACGAGGATGATGGTGATGAGGGCGCTCCCTCTCTCTCTCGATCGCATGGCTAGCTCCCCAGGATGCGGTTTCGCAGCATGACGGTGGTGGTGAGTCGATAGTGGAAGCGGCGGTCCGCGGCCCCGACGGCCCGGTCCTCGGCGGCGGGGCGGTTGTAGCGGGCCCGCTTGAGGAGGGTGGCGGGGAGTTCGTCGGACCGGGCCGTCACGGTCACGCGGAGGCCGGAAACGTTGAACACGTCCCGAACATCCACGGCCGGGTTGTCCTGAGGCGGGATCGCGTTGGGCGTCGTCAGCACCTGGGTGGCCGAATTCCAAACGGTCCCGTCGTTGTAAACATACGCGATCTGCAGGTCCTCCACGTCGTCGAGAAGCGGGACGTACCCGGCGTCGGGGTTGTTGATGTCGAAGAGGCCCGTCCTTTGCTGGAGCTGGCCGTTCTTCACCCGGAAACTGATGTAAGAGATGGTGGCCAGCTTGGGGTTCACAAGCGTGGGCTGTCCGCCCGGCGGGTTGATCCCGTCGGACTGGCCGGGGTTGTTGGTCACGTGGATCTCGGGGCCCGTGGAGCCCTCCCACCCCGAGCCGGTGTGGGACTCGCAGTTGTCTTGGTTTCCCGATTCCAGGTAGTTCGTAATCTGGTAGTAGGCCCATCCGCCGTTGTCGTCCACGAGGGTGAGGAGGCCGCTCGCCGACGGATTGGATCCGGGAATGTACCCCGTCATCTCCTTGAAGAGCTCCATGTTGAGGTCGCTGTCCGGACAGCCCAGGTCGAAGGAGAAGCGCACGTTGGCGGCAGCCTGGAAGCCCGGCCAGTTAATGATGGGGATCAGGAGCGTGCCCGTGGGCTTGGCCATGTTGATGATGTCCGTTCCCACGTCGGCGTAGGTCGCGTTCGTCACGTTGTTGAAGGTGGTCTGCTGGGGTACGACGGACGCTCCCACCTTCACACCGTAGTACATGCTCAGGGCGTTGGGGTTGCCCGCGCGGACGTTCATGTCCGTGGCGCCCCGCACGTAGTAGGAGACGTAGTCCATGGCCCGGCGGGCCGTCTGGCGCGGGGAGGCGAAGAGCTCCTGGCGCTGGGCGAAGGCGCGCATGGAAAAGAGGAAGGTGAGGGACAGGACGAGCACCACCACCAGGAGCGTCATGGAGATGGTGGCCTCGATGAGCGTGAAACCGCGTTCGGATTTACTTGGGGATCTGCGCCACATAGTCCACCCTCTTCCTTTGAATCCCGATTCCCTGGTACCGCTGGACTCCCGCATCCAGCGAGGGGGTTGCGGTGACGGTGACGATCCAGTGCGAGGCGACGCCGACCGTGTCCCCGTCGTCCACCTGGATGGCCAGGCGGTAGGGCGCCTTGCCCCGGTCCACCACGTTGGCCTGGGCGGGGCCCCAATAGGAGCCCGACAGGTCCGTGTCCTCGTAGGGAAGGTTGTACGTGCCCGCCGCGAAGGTGAAGCCGGTTCCCGTGGGCAGGGGGGTCCCCTCCGCCTCGAGGTAGCGGAAAAACCGGATGTTCTCCATGACCTGCTCGCACTTGAAGGTCATCTCGGTGCGGGCCGCCGAACCGAGGTTCACGAGGTAGGCCATGGCGAACATCTGCAGGACCCCGATCATGAGGAAGAAGAGGATCATGAGGGCGATGAGCACCTCGATGAGGCTGCTTCCCCTCTCCCTCCCCGGGGCCGCTCCGGGCTGAGGACGTTTCTCCTTCTCCATCTCAGTACCTCGTCTTGGTCGTGGTGGGCCTCCAGAGGGGCGTCACCGCGAGGGTGAAGTTGAACCTCGGCTTGAGCGTTCCCGATCCGGTCATCTCCACGTGGGTGAGCGTCACCTGGGCTTCCGCCTGGATCTGCAGGTTGCTCGTCGGATCTACGGCCCGTCCCATGGTGTCGCACAGCAGCGTGAGGGAACCGTTGACGGTGGGCCATTGGTTTGCCACGGTCGCCGAGTTGGAGAGAACGATGTCGGCCGTGATGGTCTCGGAGTCGAGCACCGAGTCCGTGGTCTCGGGGATCCCGTTCTCGTTCGTATCCTCGAGGAGCGTCACCGTGCGGGTTCCGTTGGCCTGGACGGCCCCGATCTGCACGAAGACCCCCACACCGGACTGTGATTTCTCCACGTAGGCGCGGTCCACGAAGCTCTTGAGCTGTTGGGCGGCCGTTTCCAGCCGCTGGCGCTTCAAGGTCTTGCTGACGGCCACCGTGAGGATGACGGCGATGAGGCCCAGGATCGCCATCACGATGAGCATTTCGATGAGCGAGAAACCTCTCTGCCTGTTCCCGAACCCCCGGGATCCCCGCATCTTCACCTCCGGATAACAGTGGGCAAGCGCCGTGCCAGGGAGTATATCTTGTCGCGGAGGCCGTTTCAATCGAAGCCGCCGAACTCAATCGATCGTTTCGTTACTTTGGGTAACGCACCCCCGCTCCCCTCAGGCGGCGTTGACACCGTTCCATCCTCCCTCATAATGGAGGCGGATGGCGAGGAGAGAGGCATGATTCCGCTGGAAGCCTTGGGCATGATCGAAACGCGCGGGTTCGTGGCGGCCGTCGAGGCCGCCGACGCCATGGTGAAGGCCGCCAGGGTCCTCCTCGTGGGCAAGGAGTACGTGGGCAGCGGCTTCGTCACGGTGATGGTGCGGGGCGACGTGGGGGCCGTCAAGGCCGCCGTGGACTCCGGGTCCGCCGCGGCGAGGCGGGTGGGGGAGATCGTCTCCGTCCACGTCATCCCCATGCCCTACGGACAGGTGGAGTCCATCCTACCCCAGCCCCCGGCCTCGGAGGGTCCGACGCCCGCGGCCAAGGCAGGGGGTCGCCGGAAATCCTGATTCCATAGGGGTCCTCGATGGCCCGACAAGACGTGGATCGCGTTGTGGGCTCCGTCCGGAGGGCCCAGGCCCTCTTCTCGGAGTTCTCCCAAGACCAGGTGGACAAGGTCCTGGACGCCATGCACGCCTCCAGCCTCCCCCTGCTCGAGAAATGGGCCCGGCTGGCCCACGAGGAGACGGGCTACGGAACGGTGGCCGACAAGACGGTGAAGAATCGCTTCGCCGCGGAAGATGTCTATCGGTACATCCGCCCCATGCGCACCGTGGGGTTCGTCTCCGCGGACCCGGGGCGGGGCTTGTACGAGGTGGCCTCCCCGGTGGGCGTCGTGGCGGCGGTGGTGCCTTCCACGAATCCCACCTCGACCGCCTTGTACAAAATCCTCATCTCCCTCAAGGCGCGGAACGGCATCGTGCTGTCGCCCCACCCGACGGCCAAGGCATGCATTCAGGCCGTGGCCGACGCCCTTCACGACGCCGCCGTGTCGGCGGGGGCTCCGCGGGGCATCGTCGGGGTGCTCCAGAACCCGTCCATCGAGGACACCCAGGCCCTCATGCGCCACCCCGGAGTGAACGTCATCCTGGCCACCGGAGGAATGGGACTCGTGATGGCCGCCTACTCTTCCGGAAAGCCCGCCTACGGGGTGGGACCGGGAAACGTTCCGGCCTTCATCGAGAGGACCGCCGCCTTGAAGAAAGCCGTGCGGGACGTGGTGGCCGGGAAATCCTTCGATTGGGGAACCATCTGCGCCAGCGAGCAGTCGGTCATCGTGGACGCCCCCCTTGCCGAGCAGGCCCGGGAGGAGTTCGCCGCCGCGGGTGGCCACTTCGTGAGCGATCGCGAGAAGGCCCTCCTGGAAGCCCTGGTGGTGGACAAAGAGGGCCGGCTGAATCCGAAGGTCGTCGGGCGGTCCCCCCAGGCCATCGCCTCGATGGCGGGCTTCGAAGTGCCGCCCGGCGTGAAGGTCCTCCTGGTCCCCGAGGCGGGGGTGGGGCGAGACTTTCCCCTGACCCTGGAAAAGCTCTCGCCCATCCTCTCCTATTTCGAAGCCGACGGGTGGGAGGCGGGATGCCTGCGGTGCATCGAGGTCCTCCAGTACGGAGGGCTGGGCCACACCCTGTGCCTGCACACGCAGGACCCAGAGGTAATCCGGCAGTTCGCGTTGCGGAAGCCCGTTTTTCGCATCGTGGTGAACAGCCCGGGAACCCACGGGGCCATCGGCTACACGACCAACCTTCCGCCCGCCCTGACGCTGGGTTGCGGGGCCCTCGGCAACAACATCACGAGCGACAACATCACGCCCCTCCACCTCATGGACCGCAAGCGCGTCGCGCTGGAGGTCCGCCCCCTGGAGGGGCCCACGGCCGTCCCCTTGCCGCCCCTCGTGAAGGCGTCGGACGGTCTCGAGGACGCGGCGCGCAGGTTCCTGGCCCAGAAGTTGGGACCGGCCGGCCGCGGAGGTCAGACCCCGGCGGCGCCCACCCGGGAGCCCGAGCCCCCGTCGGATTTCGTGAGCGAGGCCGAGGTCCGGGCCGCCCTCCGAAGCGGCCGGAGGATCCGGATTCACGCCCGGACCCTCCTGACCCCTTCGGCCCGGGAGTTGGGCGAACAGCACCGGATTTTCGACCGGGACTGAGGCGCGGGGACGGGGAACCTCTTGCGGTTCCCGCCGGCGATTCACCCCGGCGCGGTCGGATCGGGTTCCGCACGATTTCGCGCTCCAGCGATGGGGCTTGGAAGGGATGGGGCAGCCCATGGACCAGTGCTGGGATTACGTCGTCGTGGGGTCGGGCTTCGGCGGTTCTGTGGCGGCCCTCCGGCTCGCCCAGAAGGGGTATTCGGTGCTGGTCGTGGAGCAGGGCCGCCGGTGGAGGCCGGAGGACTATCCCTCGACCAACTGGAAGGTCTGGGACTCCTTCTGGTTTCCGAAGATCTTCTGCACCGGGATCCAGCAATTGACGCTCCTGAGGGACTCCCTCGTCCTCCACGGAGCGGGTGTGGGCGGAGGCAGCCTGGTCTACGCAAACGTTCTCATGACCCCGACGGACGAGGCCTTCCAAGATCCCAAGTGGCGGGACCTCAGGGATTGGAAGGCGGTCCTGGAGCCCCACTACGCCGAGGCGCGGCGCATGCTGGGCGTGGTCACCAACCCGCGCCTCACGCGGGCCGACGAGGTTCTGAGGGAGGTGGCGGAGGAGATGGGCCGGGAGGGGACCTTCGAGCCCACCCAGGTGGCGGTCTTTTTCGGAGAGCCGGACCGCACCGTGCCGGACCCTTATTTCGGCGGGGAGGGTCCGGACCGGACGGGATGCACCTTCTGCGCCGGATGCATGGTGGGGTGCCGCGTGGGGGCCAAGAACACCCTCGACCGGAACTACCTGTATCTGGCCGAGAAAAGGGGAGCCCGAATCCTGCCCGAGACCCAAGTCACGCTCGTGGCGGCCCTGCCCGAAGGCGGGTATCGCCTCGAAACGGAGCGGGCCACCCGCCCCCTCCTCAAGCGCCGGAGCGAAATCCGCGCACGGAACGTGGTGGTGGCGGCGGGGGTGCTGGGGTCCGTCCCCCTCCTCATGGAATCCAAGCGGCGGGGCGCCCTGCCTCACCTCTCGGACCGCCTGGGCGACTATGCCCGGACCAACAGCGAGGCGCTCCTCGGCATCACCGGCGGACGCAGGAGTCCCGACCTGTGCGAGGGAGTGGCCATCACCTCCCACGTCTTCCTGGACGACGTGACGCGGTTCGAGCCCGTCCGCTACCCGCGGGGCTCGGATGTCATGTGCCTCCTCGGCACCCCTCTCACGGACGGCGGGACCCGGCTCACACGGCCCCTGAAATGGATCGGAAACTGTTTGAGGCGCCCCGGCGGATTCCTCCGGACCCTCTGGCCCCTCGGTCGGGCGCGGAAGACCGTGATCCTCCTGGTCATGCAGACCCTGGACAACCGCATGCGACTCCTCCTGAAGAGAAGGTGGTTCTGGCCCTTCGGGAGGACCCTCACCTCCGAGGCCCCCCCGGACCAGCCCCGGGTGCCCGCCTACATTCCCCTAGCCAACGAGGCGGCGCGCAAGGTGGCCCAGCGGTTGGGAGCCACCCCCCAGAGCTCGCTCAACGAGGTTCTCCTCAACATCCCCACGACGGCGCACATTCTGGGCGGATGCGCCATGGGGAAAAGCCCCGAGGACGGCGTGGTGGACGCAGTGTGCCGGGCCTTCGGCCACGAGGGCCTCTTCGTGTGCGACGGCTCGGTCATCGGCGCCAACCTGGGCGTGAATCCGAGCCTCACCATCGCGGCCCTCACCGAATACGCCATGAGCCGAATCCCAGCGCGCGACGATTCCCCCCGCCCGGGGTGAGCCCGTGACCGAGCACACCCGCCACCTCTGGCGCACGGCCTTCATGGCGGCCTTCGTCGCCGGGGCCGCGTGGGTCTTCGCCTACCAATGGGTGCGCCTGGACCCCGGGGCGGCCCTCTCGGCCCTTAAAACCCTGCCTCCAAGCCACATCGCCGCGGCGTTTTTCGCGGCGGCTCTGGGCCACCTCGCCATCACGGGGTACGACGCGGTGGCCTGCCGGGCGGCGGGGGTGCGCTTGTCCTATTTCAAGGTCGCCGCCGCCGCGTTTGTCGGATCGGCCTTCGGGATGAACGCCGGCTACCCCCTGCTCACGGGAACTCCGTTTCGTCTGCGAGTCTACGCCCTCTGGGGGCTGCCCGTTCCGGACGTGCTCCGCGTGGTGGCCGGCAGCGCCCTCTCCTACTGGACAGGGAGCTTGGCCATGGCGGGCGCGGCCCTCGCCTTTGTTCCCGCCGGGGGGCTGATCCTGCGCACGGGTCTCAACCCCCGCTGGATCGGGGCCCTCCTCATGGGGGGGTGGCTGGCGTTCTTCTTGTGGACTTTTTCCCGCCGGACCCCCCTGCGCCTCGGCCGCTGGACCCTGCCTCCCCCCTCCGGGGCGAGGACCCTGGCGGCACTGGCCGTTTCGGCCCTGGACTGGTCCCTGGCCGCCGCCACCCTCTACCTTCTCCTCCCACCGGACCCGGGCCTTCGTTTCGCCACGGTCTTCGGCATCTACGTTCCGGCGGCCCTGGGCGTTTGGCTCCTTCAGATCCCGGCCGGGATCGGCGTGCTGGACACGGCCGTCCTCGTCCTCCTCCCGCCCCAGGCGCCGGAGGCTTCCGTCCTCGGCGGACTCCTCCTCTTCCGGGGCGTTTACTACCTCTTTCCCTTGGCGGCGGCGGCCCTGATCTACTTCGCCCTCGAAGGCCGGGGCCACGTCCGCCGGCGCAGGAAGTACCTGCGCGAGCTCCTCGACCGGGCGCGGCACCGGGGCTCCACCTCGGGGACGGCCGGGCCTTCCCCAGGGGACGATTTGCTCTAGAATGGCGCGCGGAGGGGTGAGGTGGCGCGAACCAAGATCGTCTGCACCCTGGGACCTGCGGCCCAGACCGAGGCGTGCATCGAGGCCCTGGCCCTCCAGGGCATGGATGTGGGCCGGCTGAACTTTTCGCACGGAACCGAATCGGACCACGCCCGGCGCTGTGAGGCCCTCCGCAAGGTGTCGAGGAGGATCGGCCGGCCCCTGGCGGCGCTCCAGGACCTGCAGGGACCCAAGATCCGCCTGGGTTCTTTCCGCGATCCCGTCGTCCACCTGGAGGAAGGGGCCCCCTTCACCCTCACCACCAAGCCCTGCGAGGGTGGAGCGTCGCGGGCCCACACCACCTACGCGCGCATGCCGAAGGACGTGAAGAAGGGGGACCGGATCTACCTCGCCGACGGCACCCTCGAACTCCACGTCGAGCGGGTCGCCGGAAGCGAGGTTCACACCCAGGTGGCCCGGGGCGGCCCCCTCCGCTCCCACCAGGGGATCAATCTCCCCGGGGTGCAGTTGAGCACCCCGTCTCTCACCGCAAAGGACAAGCGGGACCTCGCCGTCGGCCTCGAGCTCGGCGTGGACTTCGTGGCCCTCTCCTTCGTCCGCCGTCCCGGGGACGTCCGGGCCCTGAAGGCCCTGCTCGGCAGATCCCCCCACTCGCCGTGGATCGTGGCCAAGATCGAAAAGCCCGAGGCCCTGGACCACCTGGACGGCATCCTGTCGGAGGTCCACGGGGTCATGGTGGCAAGGGGCGACCTGGGCGTCGAACTGGGGCTGGAGAAGGTGCCCCACGCCCAGAAGACGATCATCTCCGAGGCCAACCGCAGGGGGAAATTCGTCATCACGGCCACCCAGATGCTCGAATCCATGGTGGACCATCCCACCCCCACCCGGGCGGAGGTTTCGGACGTGGCCAACGCCATCTTCGACGGGACCGACGCCGTCATGCTCTCGGGGGAGTCCGCCGCCGGGAAGTACCCCGTGGAGGCCGTCTCCTTTCTCCACCGCATCGCCGAGGAGGCGGAGAGGAGCCCCTTCTACCACCCCGAGCGGCAGCCCTTCACGGGGGTGGCCGACTTCCATTACGCCGCCAGCCACGCGGCCGCCAGCGCCGCGCGGGACCTCGGGGCCGCGGCGGTGCTCTCCATCACGCCTACGGGCCGGATGCCCCGGCTCCTCTCCAAGTTCCACATGGCCTGCCCGGTCATCGCCTGTTCGGCCCACGAGGCCGTATTGAGGCGGCTGGCCGTGGTGTGGGGCGTGGTGCCCCTCCGGGTGGAGCCCGCCTTCGACGCCGAGAAGGCCGTCACGGGGGCCCTCGAAGCCGCCAGCCGGTCGGGCCTCATCCATGCCGGCCAGACGGTCCTCGTCACCCTCTCCATGCTGGCCGGCGAATCGGAGATCACCAACGTGCTGAAACTGCACCGGGTATGACGCCGGCCCCTGGCGCGCCGCGGAACCCACCGGAGGCCACGCGGGAGTAAGATGGGGGCCTGGCGCCAAGATGTGGGAGGAACGCATGGATTCTCTCGTGAAGAACGTCCGTGAACTCGTCGAAAAGGTGGTGGAGAACAACCGCTGGCGCCAGAGGCGCTGCGTCAACCTCATCCCCTCCGAGAACACGCCCTCCCTTCTCGTCAAGCTCTGCGAAATCGGGGATCCCTCGGGGCGGTACGCCGAACACAAGACGGCCCTCAAGAAAGAGGTGGAGTCCCTCCAGGGCTCCGGGGCCCTCAAGGGGGACCAGGTCTACTACTACCAGGGCACGGACTTCATCTACGAAGTGGAACAGAGGCTCAAGGCGGAGTTCGGCACCTACATCGGCGGCGAAGAGGTGGAGACGCGGCCCGTCTCGGGGCAGATGGCCAACGAGATCGTCTTCAAGGCGGTCCTGAAGTTCCTCTCGGGCAAGCCCGACGGCTTCGCGCCCGTAAGCACCACGGGGCGCATTCCCGCCGTGATGAACAACGGCCTGAACGCGGGAGGGCACCTCTCGGCCCAGCCCTTCGGGGCCCTCTTCAACTTCGTGGACGGCGACGTCGTCAACTTTCCGCTGGAGCCGGGTAACCCCTACAAGATCGACGTGGAGAGGATGCTCGCCCTGGTGGACCGGCACCGCCCGTCCCTCGTGATCTTCGGCAAGAGCCTCTTCCTTCACCCCGAGCCCGTAACCGCCCTGAAGTCCCACGCCAAATCCCTGGAAGGGTACCGCCCCATCGTCATGTTCGACGGGGCCCACGTCCTCGGGATCCTCGGCCCCCACTTCCAGGATCCCCTCCACGAGGGAGCCGACGTGGTCACCGGTTCGACGCACAAGACCTTTTTCGGACCCCAGCGGGGCATCGTGGCGGGGCGCTTCCCCAAGGAGAGCCCCTTGCGAAAACTATGGGTGGAGATCCAGGGCCGCGCCTTCCCCGGCTCCACCAGCAACCACCACCTCGGGACCCAGCTCGCCATGTTGGCCGCCACACTCGAGATGAACGCCTGCCGGGAGGAGTACCAGCGGCAGGTGCTCTCCAACGCCCGGGCCTTCGCCGCGGCGCTCTTCCGCGAGGGGATCCCCGTGGAGGGGGGAGAGGCCGACGGCTTCACGCACACCCACCAGGTCGTCCTCCGCGTCTCCCCCTTCGGGGACGGAAAGGAGATCGCCCACCGCCTGGAGCGAAACAATATCGTCGTCAACTTCCAGGCCTTGCCCGACGACGAGACCTTCTATCACCCGAGCGGCCTCCGAACGGGCGTCCAAGAGATGACTCGCTTCGGGATGAAGGAGGCCGACTTCTCGGAGCTGGCCCGGATTTTCGCCGACGTGGTGATCCGGAAGAGGGATGCGGCGGAGGAGGTGGCCCGCTTCCGCGCGAACTTCTCGACCATGGGATACTGCCTCGGCACGGAGGAAACCCTCTCCGTGGCGCCGGCCCTGTTCGAGAGCCTCTTCCCCGCCCACCCGTATTTCGAGCGCTTCGCCCAGGCCCTGAGGGCCGCCACTCCGTAGTCCTTCTTTCCATGAAGACGCCAGGGGGAGGCCCGGCGGCCTCCCCCCCGTTTTCATGGAACGCGGCGCGATCTTTTCGATCAACGCACCTTCATCCCAAGCGTCCGGACGAGGAAGGCGAAGCGGTCCGCGGCTTCCTCGAGGCGCTTGGCCGTGGGCTTTCCCTGCCCGTGCCCCGCCTTCGTCTCGACCCGAAGGAGGAAGGGCCCCCCCTTGCCTTCGGCCTGGAGGAGGGCCGCCATCTTGCGGGCGTGGAGCGGGTCCACGCGGCTGTCGCTGGCGCCCGTCATGAGGAGCGTCGGCGGGTAGGCCACGTCCCCGCGAACGTTGTGATAGGGGGAGTAGGCGCGGATGTACTTGAACTGCTCCGGGTCCTCCGAGGATCCGTACTCGGGGATCCAGTACCGCGCGATGGAGAAGCGGTGGTAGCGGAGCATGTCGAGGAGGGGCACCTCGATGATCACGGCGCCGAAGAGGTCCGGCCGTTGGGTCAGCGCGGCCCCGGTGAGCAGGCCCCCGTTCGACCCGCCCTCCGCCGCGAGGCGCTCCTTCGAGGTGTATCCGTTGGCGATGAGGAACTCCGCCGCCGCGTAAAAGTCGTCGAAGACGTTCTGCTTCTTCTCCCGCATCCCGGCCCGGTGCCAGGCCTCGCCGTACTCGCCCCCGCCCCGCAGGTTGGGAAGGGCGAAGACGCCGCCCTGCTCGAGCCACCACAGGACGATGGGGGAGAAGTAGGGCGTCTCGGAGATGGTGAACCCGCCGTAGCCCGTGAGGTAGCAGGGGGCGGTCCCCTCCTTCCGGAAGTCCTTCTTGTGGGCCACGAACATGGAGACCTTCGTCCCGTCCTTGCTCGTCACCCAAACCTGTTCGGTGGTGAAGTCGTCGGTGCGGAAGGGGACGCTCGGGGAAAAGAACGTGGCGAGGGAGCCCTCCCCCACTTCGTACCTCAGGACGGTGTTGGGCAGGGTGAAGCCCGTTACCGTCAGGAAGACCCGTCGGTTGTCCCACCGCCCCGACGTGCCCCAGACCGAGACCATGGGCGGGAGCGGCACGCTCCCCAGGTCCTTGCCGTCGAGCCCCCGGATCTCCACGCGGGAGGTGGCGTTGTGGAGCGACTCCACGAAGAGCCGCCCCCCGTAGATCGCGATGCTGTCCAGGGAGTCCTTGCCCTCGGGGAGGATCTCCGTCCACTTCTCTCGCCGCGGATCTCTAAGGTCCACGGCGAAGACGCGCCCGTTGGGCGCCCCCTCCGTCGTGAGGCAGTAGAAAACGCCGTTGTAGATCTCTCCCTCGTACTGGTCGTGGAAACCCCGGGTGATCTGGACGAGGGAGCCCGACCGGAGGTCCTTCACCCAGATTTCCGTGCTTCGGTCCGAGCCCTCGTAGGCGGAGATGAGCAGGTGGTGCGCGTCGTTGGACAGGGCCACTCCGAACCCGATCTCCTTCTTGGCCGGGCACGAGAGGACCAGGGTGTCCGCCTCCGGATCGCCGCCCAGGCGGTGGAAGAGGACCCTCCGGTTGTAGTTCCTCTCGTTTTCCGGAACCGTTCCGGGCTTGGGAAAGCGCGTGTAGTAGAACCCCGTCTCGTCGGGAAGCCAGGCCACGGAGGAGAACCGGCACCCGTCGATTGCGTCGGTAAGGTCGCGGCCCGTGGCCGTTTCCCGGATGCGCAGGACGCTCTGTTCCGTGCCGTTGGGGGACGTGCCGTAGGCCACGTACTTCCCCTTCTCGCTCACGTACCACCAGTCCATGGCCACCGTGCCGTCGGCGGACAGGGTGTTGGGATCGATGAGGAGGCGGGGCGCGCCCTTCAGGCCCTCCTGGACGTAGAGGGGGGGCTGGTTTTGGAGGCCGTCGTTCTTCGTGTAGAAGAGGAGGCCCCCGGCCTCGACGGGCGTGCCCATCTTTTCGTAGTTCCAGAGTTCCTTGAGCCGTTTGGCGATGGCCGGGCGAGCCTTGACGGCGTCTAGGTAGCGCCGCGTCACGGCGTTCTGGGCCTCGGTCCAGGCGGCCACCTCGGGCGAATCGCCGTCCTCCAGCCAGCGGTACGGATCCGCCACCGCCGTGCCGAAATAGTCGTCGGTCACCACCTCGGCGCGGGTGGCCGGATACGGTCCTGCCTCCCCGGGGCCCGCCGCCGCCGAGGCCAGACAGGCGGCCAGAGCCAACGCTCCGAAGGCCGTTCCTTTCGTGAATGTGCGCATGGGGCTTCACTCCTTCCGGATGGGGGATGGTTCCGGTTCAATGGACCTCGGGAGAGTCCGCCGAAAACTCGGCGGCCCCCGCGGATTGTGGCGGGACGTCGGCGTAGGCGCGGTGGAGGTCGAGGATCTCCCCTTCGTGGGCGAGGAAGCAGGCAAGCACCTCCGGGTCAAAGTGGACGGGGCGGACGCGGGCGTCACCGGCGGCCAGGATCCGGTGCGTCATCGCCCTCCCCTCCGCCCTCGCAAACTTTGTTTTACGAGGGCCCGGCTGCCGTTGTTTCGCCCGGCGCTCCGTTGACCGCCCGCCGGCCGCACCGCTATCCTGGCACCGGAGGTCCCCATGGCCCACGTGGCGGTTCCCGAGGCGGAGGCCCTGCTCGACCGGGAATTCCCGGTCCTCGACAAGGGCTTCGTGCGCCTCGTCGATTACCTCGGCTCCGACGAACGCATCGTCCAGGCGGCCCGCGTCTCCTACGGACGAGGCACGAAGACCGTTCGGGAGGACGCGGCGCTCATCGACTACCTCATGCGCAACCAGCACACCTCGCCCTTCGAGCAGGTGGTCCTGACCCTCCACGTGAAACTGCCCATCTTCGTGGCGAGGCAGTGGGTGCGCCACCGAACGGCCCGCCTCAACGAGATCTCGGGCCGCTACTCGGTGATGAAGGACGAGTTCTACGTCCCTACGGCGGAGACCTTGAGGACCCAATCGGACGTGAACAAGCAGGGCCGCTCCGACGAGACCCTCTCGGAGGACGACGCCCGGGCCGTCGTCGAAGGGCTCGCGGCCGGCCAGGCGGAAGCCTACGCCCGCTACGAGGCCATGCTCGAGAAGAACCTGGCCCGCGAGGTGGCCCGCATCGGCCTGCCCCTGAGCCTGTACACCGAGTGGTACTGGCAGATGGACCTTAACAACCTCTTCCGGTTCCTGAAGCTGCGCCTCGACGCCCACGCCCAGTGGGAGATCCGCCAGTACGCGCGGGTCATCGCGGATCTGACCCGCGCCGTGGCGCCCCTGGCCTACGCCGCCTTCGAGCGCCACGTCCTGAGCGCCGTGACCCTCTCCTCCGAATCCGCCCGCTGGCTCAAGTCCCGCCTCGAGGGGCAGGGAGATCTTCCCAAGGAAGTGCGGGCGAAACTGGGCATGGAGTAGGCCGCCCGCGGAGAGCGGGCGCCTACTTGAGATCGCTCCAGCGCCTTCCCACGCTCGTCCCAGCCACGAGGGGGACCCTCAGCCTCATGGCCGACTCCATGGAGTCCCGCAGGATCCTCGCCACCTCTTCCGCCATGGCTTCGGGCGCCTCCACGATAAGCTCGTCGTGGACCTGGAGCACCAGGCGCGCACCCTTGGGCAGGCGGGGCTCCACGTCCACCATGGCCTTCTTGATGAGGTCCGCGGCGCTTCCCTGGACGGTGGTGTTCACGGCCTGGCGGACCAGCGCCTGTTGGAGGGGCTTGGCGGCGCGGGCGATGCCGGGGAAGAGCCGCCGGCGCCCGAGGATCGTCGTCACCTCCTCGGCCGAGAGGACCGATTCCACCACCCCGTCCACGTAAGCCCTCACCCGCGGGAATCGGGCGAAGTACCTCTCGATGAAGGCCTTGGCCTCCTTCTGCGGAACCCCCAGCTCCCGGGCCAGGCCGAAGGGCCCCATGCCGTAGAGGATGCCGAAGTTCACGGCCTTGGCCTGGCGGCGCATGTCGGGCGTGACGAAGGGAGGGGCCACGCCGAAGACCTCCGAGGCCGTGGCCGTGTGGATGTCCCGGCCCTCCGAGAAGATCCGCGCCAGCGCCTCGTCCCCCGAGAGGTGGGCGAGCATGCGCAGCTCGATCTGGCTGTAGTCGGCCCCCGCCAGGAGATGCCCCTCGGCGGCGAGGAAGCCCCGGCGGATGCGCGGCCCCCACTCGCCCCGCGCGGGGATGTTCTGCAGGTTGGGGTCCGAGGACGAGAGGCGCCCCGTGGCCGCGACGGTCTGGTGGAAGGCCGCGTGGATGCGGCCCGTGGACGGGTCCACCTGCTGGGGAAGCGTGTCCACGTAGGTGCCCTTGAGTTTGGCCAGCATCCGGTGCTCCAGGATCAGGCCCACCACGGGGTGGGCCTCCCGGAGGGCCTCCAGGACCTCGCTGTCGGTGGAGTAGCTCTTGGTCTTGGTGGTGCGCTTCTGGACGGGCAGGTTCAGCTTTTCGAAGAGGACCTCCCCCACCTGGCGGGGGCTCGCCACGTTGAACGGCAGGCCCGCCGCCGCGTGGATCCGCCCCTCCAGATCGCGCAGGGCTCCGCCCATCTCCTCGCCCAAGGACCGGAAGTAGCCCGCGTCCACCGCCACGCCGGCGGCCTCCATGCGCGCCAGGACGGGGATGAGGGGCCCCTCGACCTCCTCGTAGAGGCGCCCCATGGCCAGGCGGTCCAGTTCGGCCCGAAGGGCCGGCGCCAGGCGGGACAGGAGGAGGGCCTGGAGGGCGGGGGCGTCGCCCTCCGCCCGGAGGGACAGGAAGCGCTCCCCAAGGTCCGCCACCGAAGGCACCCGGGCCGAAGGGTCCAGGAGATACCCCACCACGGCCGCGTCCAGGGCCCGCGGGCCGGGGCGGAATTCGGAGGGCCCGAGCCGCCTCAGGAGGCTCTTCAACCCGTGGACGCACAGCGGCAGTGTGGCAAGGCGGGCCCCGTCCGGGGCCTGGGGAGAGGCGACCCAGACATCGGAGCCGTCGGAGAGGAAGACCCCCTCCTCGGCCCAGGCCATCCCGGCGGCGTCCGCACGGGAGAGGGCCTCCCACGCGGCCCCGTCCAGCGGCCGCGCCGGGGGGGCCTCCTCGGCGGGGGTGGGGGCCTGGCCCGGCTCGGGGACAACGAGGGAGGAAAATTCGTACTCCCGGAAGAGGGTCTGGAGGCGCTCCCGGTCGGGGGCGGCCAGGCGCAGGTCCTCCAGGGGGACCTCCACGGGCGCGTCGGTGCGGATGGTGGCGAGGTCCCGGGAGAGGCGGGCCTGATCCGCGAACTGCAAAAGGCCCTCCCGGTAGGCCTTGCGGGTCACCTCGGCGGCGTGGCCCAGGACCGACTCCAGGTCACCGAATTGGCGCACGAGGTCCTTGGCGCCCTTCTCGCCGATCCCCGGAACGCCGGGGATATTGTCCGTGGGATCGCCCCAGAGGGCCAGCACGTCCACCACGCGCCCGGGCGGCACGCCGAAGACCTCCTCCACCCCCTTCTCGTCGAGGAGGGCGTCCTCCTTTTTCGTGTGCAGGACGCGCACCCCCGGCCGCACCAGCTGGAAGAGGTCCTTGTCGGCGGTGACGATGACCGCCTCCATCCCCGCCTCCACGGCGCGCAAGGCCAGCGTGCCGATAAGGTCGTCGGCCTCGTACCCCGGCGTTTCGAGGAGGGGAAGGCCCATGGCCCGGAGGATCTCCTTGGCCGGCCCGATCTGCCTCGCCATGTCGTCGGGCATCTCGGGGCGGTTGGCCTTGTAGGCCTCGAAGGCCTCGTGGCGGAAGGTGGGCGCGGGCGTGTCGAAAACGAAGGCCACGCGCTCGGGGCGGTGGTCCTTCAGGAGTTTCTCCGCGATCTTGAGGGTGCCGTAGATGGCGTTCGTGGGGCGGCCGTCCCGCGTGGAGAGGCTCCGGATGGCGTAGAAGGCCCGGAAGAGGATCGACGAGGCGTCCACGAGGTACAGGGTCTGAGCCATTCCGGTCTCCCGCAGGGCTTCCATTGTAGCGCCATTCCTGCCGTGAGGGCGGCCTTCCGTGGCCGCTCTCTTCGAAAAGTGGCCCTCTCGGCTTGCAAGGGCCGGCCCCTCGGCCGCCACCGCTACATTGACTCCCTTTTCTTTCAGGGAGTACGCTCAACCTGTCTTCAGGAACCTGAACCACAGCGAGCGAAGGCTGTTGGGAGGAAATGTGGACATGCAAGACGTGATCTCATTTGCCGCATCTGCCGGATCCGCAAACGGATCATCAAGGCCCTCACCAACGAAAAGAAGGTGCGCGAGCTTCTGGACAAGGCCAGCTGAGAGAGTGATACGCTTACGGTGAGCAAAGGGGGGACGTGCGCATGGCATCTCTAGACGAGATCCTCGCAAGCCTTGATCAACGCGTTGCGGCCGCCGTGAAAGACTACTGGACTACTCGCTCGGGCCAAGCTCAGCGGCAACAGACCGCCGGCCGGCAGGACCAGGGGGCGAGGGCCGCCGTCACGGGCGGCGCCCAGATGGACGGCTTTATCCGCCTACTTGCGGACATCATCCAACGAGCGGGGGTTGAGTCCGAGCACGTCTTCTACAGGACGACCCTCGAGCTGCCAGGGTTCTTCAGGCCCACCAAAGAGTGGGACCTCCTCGTAGTCCAAAACGGCCAGCTCGTGCTGGCGCTCGAAGCCAAGTCCCAGGTCGGGCCTTCTTTCGGCAACAATTTCAATAACCGCACCGAGGAGGCCATGGGCAGCGCCTTGGACCTCTGGACCGCCTACCGTGAAGGCGCCTTCAATACCACCGTGAAGCCTTGGCTCGGCTATCTGTTCCTGCTGGAGGACTGCGCAAAGTCCCGCAGCCCGGTCCGGGTGAAAGAGCCCCACTTCGATGTCTTTCCCGAATTCAAAAACGCCTCCTACGCCAAGCGGTACGAGCTCTTCTGCAGGAAGCTTCTGAGAGAGAGACACTACAGCTCCTCGTGCTTCCTGCTCTCGGCCAAGGACACGGGCGCCAGGGGCGCCTACCAAGAGCCCGCGCAGGAGCTGACTTTCAATTTATTCGCCCGCTCTCTGTTCGCGCACGTGAGCGCCTTCGGACGAGCTACCTGATGACCGATGCTCGCACCGTCCCCGAGCCTGCTACTTCGCACCGTCTCATTCTCGGAGACGCCCGGTCCATGCCGTATCTTCGGGATGAGTCGATCCACCTCGTCGTGACCTCGCCGCCCTACTGGACGCTCAAGCGCTATAACGACGTAGAGGGACAGCTCGGGCACGTCCAGGAATACGAGATTTTTCTGGAGGAGCTCAACAAGGTTTGGCGGGAGGTGTATCGAATCCTGGTCCCCGGCGGCCGTCTCGTCTGCGACGTGGGGGACGTGTGCCTTTCGCGGAAGGTCTTCGGGCGCCACGTCGTCGTCCCCTTGCACGCGGACATCGCCGTAAACTGCCGCAAGATCGGCTTCGACAATCTCAATCCCATCATTTGGCATAAGATCGCAAACGCAAACTACGAAGTGGAAAACGGCTCGAAGTTTCTCGGCAAGCCTTACGAACCCAACGCGATCATAAAGAACGACATCGAGTTTATCCTGATGCAGCGCAAGCCCGGCGGCTATCGGAAGCCCACCGAAGAGCAGCGCCGCCTCAGCATGATCGGCAAGAAGGAGTACGGGGAGTGGTTCCAGCAGTTCTGGACGCTCACCGGGGCTTCGACAAAGCACCACCCCGCGCCCTTCCCTCTCGAGCTGGCCTATCGCCTCGTGCGGATGTTCTCATTCTGGGGGGACACGGTACTCGACCCCTTCGTGGGCACAGGCACCACGATGCTCGCCGCCGAGAAGGCCAACCGAAACAGCATCGGAATCGACATCGACGAGGAGTATTGCCGGATGGCCCTCAGGCGATTCCACACCGAGGGCTGCAGCCTCTTCTCGCAGAAGCGCATCCGCTTCGAACGAGTAAGCGAAAAGAACGGCGCTCCCGAGCTCCACGAAGAAGCTCCCATATACAGAATCCGTCGAAAGGCGCACGCGTAAAGGCAAGCGTAGAGGGCTAGCGGTCAAGTAGAGAGGCAATGGGGGTCAGGTCTTGTATTGCCACATTTCCCCCCCTCTTGGCTTTTGCCCACTGTGGCTCAGCCTCCTCAAGGTAGGTTGAGCGTACGCCTACAAGGAAAAGGGAGTCAAGGTGGTGGCGGCGGCGGATGCTCGCATCGGCCGAGGGGCCGGCCCTTGCAAGCAAGGGCCGCTACGGTGGGGGCCTTCGAAGGCGGGAGGACGCGGAGGCCCTCCCCTACGAAGAAGGGAGGCCTTTGGAGAGAGAAGATCGGCGTCGGGCGACGGCTCCCAAAAGAAGCGAGATGGGAGACGTTAGACGGGAAACGTTAGACGGAAGAAGAAAGGACGTGAGACGAAGCAGCGGAACCCTTGGGGCAGATCGGCGCACGGGCCGGGCGCGCCTGCCCGCGAATCGCCTACCGAGGGCGGTTGGCGAGCACGCCTTCGAGGGCGGCGAGGACGCCTTCGGTGGTGTGGGCCTCGGGGACGGCGGCGGGCGTCAGGCCCGCCTCCCGCAGGGCGGCGGCTGTGGTGGGGCCGATGGGAAGGCAGGCGGCCGCGCGCAGGACGTTGCGGGCCGATTCGGGGACCTGGTTCCACAGGGCCCGCACGGCCGAGGGCGAGGCGAAGAGGGCGGCGTCGAGGCCCTGCTCCAGGGCGTAGACCTGCGAGTGGTTCAGCGCCAGGACGCGGTTCTCGTAGCAGACCAGGCGCGTCACCTCCCACCCGGCGCTCCGCAGGATTTCGTCCAGCTCCTCCCGGGCCTGGTCGCCGCCTGGCACGAGGAGGCGTCCGGGGGAAACCTTGGAGGCGAGGCGCTCCCCCAGGGCGCGCCCCGTGTGCGGGTCCGGCACGAGGTCCGCCTCCCGTCCGCGGGCCCTCAGGGCGCGGGCCGTGGCGGGCCCCACGGCGGCCGCGCGGAGGCGGAGGGGCCAGCGGACCCCCGCGGCGTCCACCCAGTCCAGGAAGTGGCGGACGGCGTTCTCGCTCGTGAAGGCGCACCAGTCGTAGGAGGAGAGGGAGGCCAGCGCCTCCCGCGCGGCCTCATCGGGCGCGACGGGCGCGATCTCGAGGACGGGAATCCTCAGGACGTGGCCGCCGGCGGATTGAATGGCCTCGGCCAGGCGGTCCCCCTGGCCCGCGGGGCGCGTGACGAGGACCCTGCGCCCCACCAGAGCGCCCATGTCACGCCTCTCCCAGGAGGGATTCGGCCCCCCGGTCCATGAAGGCGGCCAAGAGCGCGTCGGCCAGGTCCTCGGCGCCGGTGGCCGGCCCCTCGGCGCGGTCCCGGATGTGGCGGTCGCCCGACACGGTGGAGAGGAAGCCCCGCAGGACCATGCGCCCGCCCTCCACGGAGGCGTGGATCCCCAGGGGGGTGGTGCAGGAGCCGCCCAGGCCGCGCAGGAAGCGGCGCTCCGCGTCCACGCACAGGCGGGCCTCCGGGGCCTCCAGGGGCCGCAGGAGGTCCAGCACCCGGGCGTCGTCGCCCCGGGCTTCGAGGGCCAGGGCCCCCTGGCCCACGGCGGGGATCATCTCGTCCACGGTGAAGAGGCGGGTGATGCGCCCCCCGAAGCCCAGCCGCTTGAGCCCCGCGGCGGCGAGGACGGCGGCGTCGATCTCCCCCGAATCCACCTTCTTCAGGCGCGTCTCCACGTTGCCGCGCAGGCCCCGCACGTCCCATTCCGGATGGAGGAGCAGAGCCTGGTGGTGCCGCCTCAGGCTCCCGGTGCCCACGCGGGCCGCCCGGGGGAGGGCCTCCAGGGGGCTCCCCTGAGGCAGAACGAGGGCGTCCCGGGGGTCCTCCCGCTGGGGGACGCACGCCAGGACCAGGGCTTCGGGGTTCTCGGCGGGATAGTCCTTGAGGCTGTGGATGGCCAGGTCCGCCCGCCCCTCCAAGAGGGCCACCTGGATCTCCTTCACGAAGAGGCCCTTGCCGCCCACCTCCAGGAGCGCGCGGTCCTGGATCAGGTCCCCGCTGGTCTTCATGGGGACGATCTCCACGCCCGGGCCCCCGGCGGAGGCCTCGATGCGGGTCTTCACGTAGTTGGCCTGCCACAGGGCCAGGGCGCTTCCCCGGGTGGCCAGGCGCAGGACGGGGCCCTTCACGGTTCCTCCCTCTCGTCCCCGCCCTCGGCGGGAAAGAGCTGTTTGAAGATCTGGAGGGCCTGGGCCGCCTCCTCCTCGAGGACGAGGCGCTTAACCTGGGTGATGGGCGCGTGGAGCACCTTGTGGACGGTTCGGCGCACGGCGTTGCGCACCACGTCCTGCTGTTTCGACGTGAGGGGCCCGAGCTTCCGGAAGGCCTCCTCCACCTCCGCCTCCTGGATGCGCCCCACCCAGCCCATGAGCCCCTGGATCACCTCCGAGAGCTGGCGGTGCTCCAGGAAGCGGGTGTACAGGTCGAGCTCCGAGGCGATCATGGCCTCGGCCTCGGCAGCCCGGCCCTTGCGCTCCTCCAGCCCCTCGTCCGCCACCTGCTGAAGGGCGTCGATGTTGTAGAGGTAGACGCCGTCCAGGTCGCCCACCTCGGGCTCCACGTCCCGCGGCACGGCGATGTCCACGAGGAAGAGACTGGCCCAGCGGCGAAGCTTCATGACCGTCTCCGCCATGGGGCGGAGGATCACGGGCCTGGGGGCCCCCGTGGAGGCGATGACGATGTCGCTGTGGATGAGGGCCTTGGGGAAGTCCTCCCAGGGCACGACCTCGGCCCCGAAGGCCTCGGCGAACTCCCGGGCCCGCTCCAGGGTGCGGTTGGCCACCCGCACGTTCTTCACGCCGTGCTCGACGAAGTGGGTGGCCACGATGCGGCTCATCTCCCCGGCGCCGAGGAGGAGGATGCGCTTCTGGGAGAGGTCCGCGAAGATGCCCCGGGCGAGGTTGAAGGCGGCGTAGGAGACGGTCACGGGCCTCTGGCCAATGCCCGTCTCCGTCCGCACCTGCTTGGCCACGTGGAAGGCCTTCTGGAAGAGGAGGTTCAGGGAGGCGCTCACGGAGCCCGCGTCCCGGGCGAGGAAGTAGGCGTCCTTCACCTGCCCGAAGATCTGCGGCTCGCCGAGGATCATGGAATCGAGGCCGGAGGCCACGCGGAAGAGGTGGGCCACGGCCTCCCGGTTGCGGTGGACGTAGAAGAGGTCCCGGGCGAAGGGGCGTCCCGGACTCCGCCAGGATTCGAGGAGGTCCAGGAGGGGGCCGTCGTCGGCGCCGTCGGGAACGTCCGCGTAGAGCTCCACGCGGTTGCACGTGGAGAGCAGGACCGCCCCCTGGGCCAGGCCCCGCTCCGAAAGGGCCCTCAGGAAGGGGCCCTTCTCCTCGTCCGCGAAGGCCAGGCACTCGCGCACGTCCACGGGCGCCCGGGTGTGGTTGAGACCGATCAGCAGAAGGTCGCTCAATGCCAGAGGATCCCCAAGAGAATCAGGACCGAAAAGGCCGCGCCCGCCACCACGAGGTAGGAGCGCCGCCTCGGGTGGACCCGGGCCGAGATCCACCCGTAGATCGCGAAGCCGAGCACCAGCCAGGCCACCACGCTCGCCCCCTCGAGAACCCCGGGGCGCCACTCGGTCCGCTCCCCGTGGAGGATCCCGTAGAGGACGGAGGAGAGGATGCCGAGAGTGAAGAGCGGGTACCCCGCCAGGAGGAGACGCGTGCTCCACCGCTCCGCCTCCTCGAGGGAGGGGAGAGGCAGGGGCGAGGGGACCCGCCGGCGCCGAAGGCTGTGGTCCTGCATGATGAAGATGGTGGCGTACAGGAAGGAGATGAAGAAGAAGGCAATGCCGAAGACGAGCAGGAAGATGTGGACCGTGAACCAGGCCGTGTGGAAGAAGGGCTTCACCTCCACGGGCGTGTCGGGGATGGCGGCCCCCAGGACGTAGCCGAGGGTCACCAGGGGCATGAGGAAGAAGGTGAGAATCCGGCTGCGGTGGAGGGGGTAGAGGAGAAAATAGAGCGCCATCACGGCCCAGGCGGTCAGTTGGAAGAGCTCGTGGAGGTTCGTGGCGGGAGGGACCCCCGAGGCGAGCCAGAGGCGGGCCTCGCCGGCGGTCTGGAAGACGAAGCCCGCGGCCGCCGAAAGGACCGTGGCCGCCCAGAGGGCCTTCTCCCGAAACCCCCCGTAGAGGAGGGCCGTGCCCATGGCGACCACGTAGGCCAGAAGCGCGACGTTGAACAGCGTCATGGGAGTCTCCCGGCGATCCAACCGCCGCCGACGACCGCCTCGTCCAGGTACGCCACCGCGGCCTGCCCGGGCGTCACGGGGTGGGTGGAATGGGTGAATTCTACCACCACCCCTTCCGCCCCTTCCAGGAGACGGGCGTCCAGGGGCTCGTGATGATACCTCACCTGAACCTTCGCCGTCTCCGGCCGCTCACCCGGCGGTACGTGCCAGGTCCAATCGGTCGCGAGAAAGCGCCCCGCGCCCACGGACCCCTTGGGGCCCACGGTGACCTCCCCCGATTCGGCGTCCAGGGCCACCACGTAGAGGGGGTGCGCGTCGGGGATCCCCAGCCCCCGCCTCTGGCCCACCGTGAAGCGGTGGATCCCGTCGTGGGGGCGGAGGACCCTCCCGTCCACGTGGCGGATGAGTCCCGGCCGCCTGTCCTTCGCGTCCAGGCGGCCTTCCACGAAGGCGGCGCAGTCCCCGTCCGCCACGAAGCAGATGTCCTGGCTCTCCGCCTTCTCCGCCGTGGGAAGGCCCGCCCGGCGGGCCCGCGCACGCACCTCCTCCTTGAGGAGTTCCCCGACGGGGAGCGCCAGCCCCGCCCTCTGGTCCTCCGTGAGGGTGAAGAGGACGTAGGACTGGTCCTTCCCGGCATCCCGGCCCCGGAGCAGGCGGGGGCGCCCGCCGACGGGGACGATTCGCGCGTGGTGGCCCGTGGCGAGGGCCTCGCAGCCCGCCTCCCGGGCGTACGCCCAAAGAGTGCCGAACTTCACCCTCTCGTTGCACCGGATGCAGGGGTTGGGGGTGCGGCCCCGGGCGTACTCCCGGACGAAGGGCTCCACCACGAGGCGCTCGAAGGCCTCCTGGTGCTCCAGGATGCGGTGTTCGATCCCGAGGGTCCTGGCCACCTCCCGGGCGTCGCAGGCATCCTCCAGCCCACAGCAGGACTTCCTGGCGGCCGACGCGCAGGAATCGTACAGGCGCAGCGTCACGCCAACGACGTTCCAGCCCGCCTCGAGAAGGAGGAGCGCCGCCACCGAGGAGTCCACCCCCCCGGACATGGCCACGAGGATTTTTCGTCTCATCCGGTTAGGGCAGGTCGTCGGTGACGATCAGCATGAGCGTGGTGACGCCCACGCGGAACTCGGTCTGGTTCTCGATGGGCAGGGAGGTGATGCGCTGTTCGTTGACGTAGGTCCCATTCGTACTCTTCAGATCGCGCAGGGTGACGGCGCCGGCGCGGAACTCGACTTGGGCGTGGCTTCTCGAAACTTCGCTGTCGCTGAGAACGGCGTCCGCGGGAGCGACCCGTCCGATGACGAAGACCGGACGGTCCACGGAAAAAATCCGCCCCGTGTCGGGGCCCTGGATCACGGCCAGGGAGATCCGCTTGCCGGCGGGCATGGCCAGGAGTTCCTGATCGGGAAGCTGGCTTGCGCTCCACGTTCCCTCCACCTTCTTGAGCTTCTGGGTCGAAGGTCCCGAAGAGGGATCGGGCGGGGCATGGGCCTCCTCCCGGACGGCCTCGATGGCCTGGCCGCAGGAGGGGCACTGGAAGCGCATCCGGGGCTTTCCTCCGAAGTGCTTCTCCTCCAGCCGGAACTTCTTCTGGCAGGACGGACACGTCACCACCATGGGCAGCTCCTTCGCCGGGAAGTCTATCGGCGCGCCTAACCCCTGTCAACCCAAGCCGTTGGCCGGACTGGAATGGGAGGGTGCCCCCATGCGGAAGAGACGCGGTTTTCGCCCTGCCCCTTCCCTCCTTCCTCCCCCCAATCCCTGACCCGCCGTACACCGGCCGCCTGTCCCGGTCCCCCGACCCGGCCCTTGCGGATCGGGACGACCTTTCATAAGATTGGGGTTTCTTGCGGAGGCGCCTTGATCGTCGTCTTTGAAGCCGACGCCACCACGGAGGACCTGGGCCGGGCCCGGGACCTCCTGTCGTCGCGCGCCGTCGACTTCCGGCCCCAGAAGACCGGCGGGCGGGAGGTGTGGGTGGTGGACGGAGAGGTATCCGCGGAGGTCCGCGACGGCCTGGCGGCCCTGCCGGGCATCCGGCAGGCGGGCCCTCTGCGGGAGGGGTACGTCCTCGCCTCCCGCTCCATCCGGCTCGAAGGCACCGTGGTCCAGGCGGGACCCGCGCGGATCGGCGCCCGCGCCCTGGTCCTCGCCGCGGGCCCGTGCGCCGTGGAGAGCCCGGAGCAAATCGAGGCGTGCGCCGAAGCGGTGAAGGCGGCCGGCGGCACCCTCCTGCGGGGCGGTTCCTTCAAACCCCGGACCAGCCCCTACGCCTTCCAGGGCCTCGGCGAGGAGGGCCTGCGTCTCCACCGGGAGGCCTGCGACCGCCATGGCCTGGCCATGGTGAGCGAGGTCCTGGACCGGGAGGACCTGCCCCGCGTGGCGGACTTCGCCGACGTGATCCAGGTGGGAAGCCGGAACATGCAGAACTTCCCCCTCCTGAAGGCGCTGGGCCGGCTGGGAAGGCCCGTCCTCCTCAAGCGGGGCCTGGCCGCCACCCGGGAGGAGCTCCTCCTCGCCGCCGAGTACATCCTGGCGGGCGGAAATCCCCACGTGGTGCTGTGCGAGCGGGGGGTCCGCTCCTTCGACCCCTCCCTGCGGAACAGCCTGGACCTCGGCTCGGTGGTTCTCCTCAAGGAGATGACCCACCTCCCCGTCCTCGTGGATCCCTCCCACGCATCGGGAGCCCGGCGGCTGGTCCTTCCGCTGGCCCGCGCGGCCGCGGTGGCAGGCGCCGACGGCCTGCTGGTGGAGGTCCATCCCGACCCTCCCGCCGCCCTCTCGGACGGACCCCAGGCCCTCCTGCCCGAGGAACTGGCCCGGCTGGCGGGGGATCTCAGGGCCCTGGCGCCGGTCGTGGGACGGACCTTCGGGGACGGGGCGTGATCCGCCTGACCAATTCCCTGTCCCGCAAGGCGGAGCCCTTCGAGCCCCTCGAGCCCGGGCTCGTGAAGATGTACACCTGCGGCCCCACGGTCTACGACGTGGCCCACATCGGCAACTTCCGCACCTTCTGCGCGGAGGACCTCCTGAAGCGCTTCCTCCTCTGGGAGGGATTCCGGGTCCTTCACGTGAAGAACCTCACGGACATCGACGACCGGACCATCGAGCGCTCGAACCGGGACGGAGTTCCCCTGCGGGAGCTCACGGACCGCTTCGCCGCCCTCTTCTTCGAGGACATGGGGACCCTGAACAACCTGCCGGCGGACGTCTACCCGCGGGCCACGGACCATATCCCCGAGATGCTCGCGCTGGTGGCCGACATGGAGCGCAACGGCCACACCTACCTGAGCCAGGGATCGGTGTACTTCCGCGTCTCCAGCCTTCCCCAGTACGGCTGCCTGTGCACCGTGGACCTGTCGGGAAACCTCGACGGCGCCCGGGTGGACAGCGACCACTACGACAAGGAGTCGGCGAGGGACTTCGTCCTGTGGAAGGCCGCGCGGCCCGGAGAGCCCTTCTGGGAGAGCCCGTGGGGACCCGGCCGGCCGGGATGGCACCTGGAGTGCTCGGCCATGAGCCGGAAGTACCTGGGCGAGGTCTTCGACCTCCACTCGGGCGGGGTGGACCTCATCTTCCCCCACCACGAAAACGAGATCGCCCAGAGCCGCGGGGCTTCGGGAAAGGCGCCCGTCCGCCACTGGCTCCACGTGGAGCACCTCATGGTGAACGGGGAGAAGATGAGCAAATCCCTCGGCAACTTCTACACGCTGAGGGACCTGCTCGAGAAGGGGGCGGATCCCATGGCCATCCGCTACCTCCTTCTCTCCGTCCCCTACCGGAAGTCCCTGAACTTCACCTTCGAGGGCCTCGATGCCGCCAAGACGGCCTTGGGGCGGCTCAGGGCTTTTCGGGCGCGCCTGGAAGAATCGACTCCAGCGAGCAGCGAGGCGCTCGGCACCTTCGAGCCGGCCCGAAGGGCTTTTCGCGATGCCCTGGAGGACGACCTCAACACCGCCGTCGCCCTTTCGGCACTCTTCGAAGCCGTGCGCGCCGGGAACACGGCCCTGGATCAGGGAAGGCTGGGGGCGCCGGACCGGGAGGCGGCCCTCGGCCTGATTACGGACTTCGAGGCGGTTTTCGGAATCCCGCTCGAGGACAAGCCCCTGCTCGACGCGGACGTGGAGGACCTCATCCGGCGGCGGCAGGAGGCCCGAAAACTCAAGGACTTCGCCGAGGCCGACCGGATCCGGGACGAGCTCAAGGCGCGGGGGATCCTTCTCGAAGACACCCCCCAGGGAGTGCGCTGGAAGCGCGCCTGAGAGGGGGGGGGCCATGGCCTTGCGAACCGGGCCTCGTGGACCTAACCTTGAGGAACCGGCTTCATTCCGTTCTCGACTCGAGGGGGTGAGCCCATGGACGGAGAGTCCGCGCACGCGAAATGGGTCGTTCCCGCCACGGATCTCGTGGGCCTGACTCCGGAAAAGGCCCGGGAGCTCATCGTCCGGTGTTTCCTGGAGGCCCAGAAGGAGACCTTCGCCCGGGCCCGGGAGCGGCTCGGCCAGACCCCCACCGAAGCCACCCTCCTGGCCAGCGTGGAGGGCGCGGTGCGCCTGGCCTTCCGCGAGTCCGGCGGGGACTTCGACCGCCCGACGGCCCAGAGCCTGGAGAAGGTGGTGGAGGTCCTGGCGCGCAAGTCGGGCTCCTGGGGCACGCCTGAGGACGTGATCCGCCATCACAAGGACCAGATCGGCCGGGTGCTTTCGGTCCTGGCCGGAGGCACGGTGCGCCCGTGATCCCGCCCTCTTACAGGACATCGGGGCGGAGGGTCCGGAGGCCGAGGATCCCCCGCTCGATGCCCGCCGGTAGGCGGGAGGGGTAGGCGCCGTGGGCCCCCCCGCCTCCCTTCGGGCCGAAAAAGAACCGGGGCGCCTTGCCCTGCTCGCCCTCACGGCCCTCGGCGTCGTCTTCGGCGACATCGGCACGAGCCCCCTCTACGCGCTCCGGGTCTGCTTCGATGAAGGCCACGGCGTACGACTCGACGCGGGCAATATCCTGGGGGCCCTGTCGCTCATTTTCTGGGCGCTGGTGCTCGTCATCTGCACCAAGTATCTGGGCTTCATCCTGCAAGCCGACAACCGCGGGGAGGGGGGCATTCTCGCCCTCATGGCCCTGGCCCGAAAGCCGTACGCCCACCGCCGCGGCCTCTTCCGGATTCTGACCCTGGCCGGCCTCTTTGGCGCCGCCCTTCTGTACGGGGACGGGATGATCACTCCGGCCATCTCGGTCCTTTCCGCCGTGGAGGGCCTGGAGGTGGCCACACCCGTCCTCCATCCCTACGTACAGCCCCTCACCCTCTTCCTCCTCGTCGCCCTCTTCTTCTTTCAGCGGCGGGGAACGGCCAAGGTCGGCGCGGTGTTCGGCCCCGTCATGTTCCTCTGGTTTCTGGTCCTCGCCGTCCTGGGCCTTCGGGGCATCCTGCTGGCCCCGAAGGTTCTTGCGGCCCTCAACCCTCTCTACGGGTTCCGGTTCCTGCTGGAAAACCGCGGCGCGGGGTTCCTCGCCTTGGGCGCGGTCTTTCTGGTGGTCACGGGCGGAGAGGCCCTCTACGCAGACATGGGCCATTTCGGACGCCGGCCCATTCGGCTCACGTGGTTCAGCCTGGTCTTCCCGGCCCTCCTCCTCAACTACTTCGGCCAGGGCGCCCTCCTGATCCGGCACCCGGAGCACGTGGAGAACCCCTTCTTCCTCCTCGCCCCCCCGTGGGCCGTGCTTCCCCTGGTGGTCCTGGCCACGGCGGCCACCATCATCGCCTCCCAGGCGGTCATTTCCGGGTCCTTCTCCCTCACCCGGCAGGCCATCCAGCTCGGCTTCTGCCCGCGGGTGGCGATCCGTCACACATCGAGCCGGGAGATCGGACAAATCTACGTCCCCTCCGTGAACTGGGCGCTCATGGTGGCCACCCTTTCCCTGGTCCTCGGCTTCGGGAATTCGGACAATCTCGCCGCCGCCTACGGCGTCGCCGTAACGACGGACATGGTCTTCGCCACGGTCCTCTTTTTCTTCCTCACCCGGGGACTGTGGAAGTGGAGCCTGGGGATGGCCGTCCCGCTGGCGGCGGCCCTCCTGGCGGCCGATCTGGCCTTCTGGGGTGCCAACATCATCAAGGTGCCCCAGGGAGGATGGTTCCCCCTCGTAATCGCCGCCTTCGTCTTCACCCTCATGACGACGTGGAAGCGGGGCCGGGAGATCCTGTACGCCCGCCTGCAGGAACAGGTCCTCCCCCTGGACCTGTTCCTTGCGGACCTGGAAAGAAACCCGCCCCTCCGCGTGAAGGGCTCGGCCGTCTACATGACGGGGAATCCCGAGGGGGTCCCCGTCGCCCTCCTGCACAACCTCAAGCACTATCACGTGCTTCACGAGGAAGTGGTCTTCCTGACGGTGGTGACGGAGGAAGAACCCTACGTTCGCGGGGAGGACCGCCTGAAGGTGGAGGAGGTGGGTCAGGGTATCCACCGGATCACGGCCCGGCTGGGGTTCATGGAAACCCCCGACGTCCCCGAACTCCTCAGGGCGGCGGCGCGGTTCGGCCTCCATTTCGACATGATGCAGACGAGCTTCTTTCTCGGACGGGAGACGCTGATCCCTTCCAGCCGGCCGGGCATGGCCCGCTGGCGAGAGCGCCTCTTCGCCCTCCTATCGAGGAACGCCCAGCCGGCCACGGCGTTCTTCGGTATCCCCGTGAACCGCGTGGTGGAGCTCGGAGCCCAGATCGAAATTTGAAGGACGCGGGCGCGGGGGCCGATTGACTTTGCCGGCGGGTCGGGTAAAGTGGCGCCTTGCGATCCACGGGAGGAAAAGCATGGCCGGCGCCGCACTGCTCTACGAGATCCGGAAGGTCCTCGAGGCCTACGCCACCAACGCAAAGCCCGAATCCATGTTCGCCCTGCGGGACCTGCTCGAGGAGATGGACCGCACGGAGGCCCTCAAGGACCTCGGCTGCAACAACGAGTGTCCCTCCTGCCGCTTCGGGAAGGCGGAGGCCGAACCCTGGGAGAACCACTGCCGCATTTTGGGCTTCCTGGAAAAGGTCCAGGACGAGGACGTGGGGCGAAAGCGCGGAAACAGCCTGATCCAGAGGGAGGCCCGCGTTCTGCTCGCCTCGCTGGATTCCCGGGACCGCTGACCTCGGCCGGCTCAGGTTCCATCGGTGGGTTCCGGCGGCCGCCCGAGGGCGGCCGCCTCTTTCTCCGGAGGTCCCCCATGCGATCGTACTCCCGTGTCCTCTTCGCGGCCCTCCTCTCGCCGGCGATCCTCCTGGCGGCGGACACCGCCGCCCCCGCCGGTCGCCCCACGCCCGACCCCTCCAAGGAATTCGAGGGGTTGGAACTGAGACCCGTGGGGCCCGCCTTCATGTCGGGGCGGATCGCCGATTTCGCCGTGGACCCCGACCGGCCCGAGCGCTTTTTCGCGGCCGTGGCCTCGGGCGGGGTCTGGCTCACGGAGAACGGGGGCACGACGTGGACGCCCGTCTTCGACGCGGAGGGCTCCTACTCCATCGGGTGCGTGGCGCTGGATCCGAAGAACCCCTTCGTGGTCTGGGTGGGCACGGGGGAGAACAACAGCCAGCGCAGCGTCGGATACGGGGACGGAATCTACCGGTCCGAGGACGGAGGCAAGAGTTGGAAGAACGTGGGGCTCAAGTCCTCGGAGCACATCGCCAAGATCCTCGTGGACCCTCGGGACTCGGACACGGTCTACGCGGCGGCCCAGGGCCCCCTGTGGACCCGCGGGGGGGATCGCGGCCTCTACAAGACGACGGACGGCGGCAAGACCTGGCGGCGTGTGCTGGCGATCAGCGACGACACGGGCGTCACCGACGTGGTCATGGATCCCCGCGATCCCGACGTCCTCCTGGCGGCGTCCTACCAGCGCCGCCGCCACGTGTGGGGCCTCGTGAACGGCGGCCCCGAGGCGGCGATTCACAAGAGCACGGACGGCGGGGAGACGTGGCGCAAGGTGTCCCAAGGCCTCCCCAAGGCGGAGCTGGGGCGCGTGGGCCTGGCCGTCTCCCCGGCAGACCCCGACGTGGTCTACGCCATCGTCGAGGCGGCCCTCGAGGAGGGCGGCTTCTTCCGCTCGAAAGACCGAGGCGAGACCTGGGAGAAGCTCAGCGACATCCAGACCTCCTCCGGGCAGTACTACAACGAGATCGTCGCCGACCCCAAGGACCCCGACCGCGTCTACCTGATGGATACGTGGTTGAAGGTCACCGAAGACGGGGGGAAGACCTTCCGGAAGGTGGGCGAGCGCTTCAAGCACGTGGACAACCACGCCCTGTGGATCGACCCCCGGAACACGGACCACCTGCTCGCGGGCTGCGACGGCGGGATCTACGAGAGCTTTGACCGCGGGGCCACGTGGAAGTTCACGGACAACCTGCCCGTAACCCAGTTCTACAGGGTGACTCCCGACAACGCGCACCCCTTTTACAACGTCTATGGCGGCACCCAGGACAACAACACCCTGGGCGGCCCCTCCCGCACGACGACCACCCACGGGATCACGAACGCCGACTGGGTCGTCACCGTTGGGGGGGACGGCTTCAAGACTCAGGTGGACCCCGACAATCCCGACCTCGTCTATTCTCAGTCCCAGTACGGAGGGCTCATCCGGTACGACCGGAAGACCGGCGAGGTCCTGGACATCCAGCCCCAGCCCGCCCCGGGCGGGGACCCCCTGCGGTTCAACTGGGACTCGCCCCTCTTGGTGAGCCACCACGACCCGGCCCGGCTCTACTTCGCCGCCCAGATGATTTTTCGCAGCGACGACCGCGGCTCCTCCTGGCGGCCGGTGAGCCCGGACCTCTCCCGGCGGATCGACCGCAACACCCTGCCCATGATGGGGAGAGTGTGGGGGGTGGACGCGGTGGCCAAGAACGCCTCCACGTCCTTTTACGGAAACGTGGTCTCCCTCTCCGAGTCCCCGCTCCTGGAGGGGCTCCTCTATGCCGGAACCGACGACGGGCTCGTCCAGACCACCGAGGACGGCGGCGGCACCTGGCGCACGGTGGGGACTTTTCCGGGGGTGCCCGAGCGGGCCTACGTGAGCGATCTGGAGGCCTCCCGCCACGGCCCGGGTGTTGTCTACGCGGCCTTTGACAACCACAAGGAGGGGGACTTCAAGCCCTACCTCCTCAAGAGTTCGGACCGAGGCCGGACCTGGACCTCCATCGTCGGAAACCTCCCCGCCCGGGGAACCGTGTACACCGTGGCGGAAGACCGCGTTGAGAAGGACCTCCTCTTCGCGGGGACGGAATTCGGCCTCTTCTTCTCCAGGGACGGCGGTGGAAGGTGGATCCGCCTCAAGGGAGGCCTTCCCACCATCGCCGTCCGGGACCTGGAGATTCAGCGCCGGGAGGACGACCTGGTGGTGGCTACCTTCGGGCGGGGCATCTACATCCTCGACGATTACTCTCCGTTACGGGAGGCCACAAACGAGGCCCTCGCGCGGCCCTCCGCGCTCTACCCCGTGAAGCGGGCCTGGCTCTTCGTTCCCTCCTCCCCCCTGGGGCTCCCGGAGAAGGCCAGCCTGGGGGACGCCTTCTTCACGGCGCCCAACCCGCCTTTCGGCGCCGTCTTCACGTACCGGTTGAAGGAGGAGATCCGAAGCCTGAGGAGACAGCGGCAGGAAGCCGAAAAGAAGGCGGAAGAGGAGAAGAGAGCGGTCCCCTACCCCTCCTGGGACGCACTGCGCGCGGAGGACCGCGAAGAAGCCCCGGCCGTCCTTCTCCTGGTCAGCGACGCCGACGGGAATCCGGTCCGCACCTTGACGGGCCCCGTCACGGCCGGCTTTCACCGCGTGAGTTGGGACCTCCGCTTCCCGCCCGCGGACCCGGTTCGCCTCAAGGCCCCCGAAGACTTCAACCCGTGGGCACCGGTGCCGACGGGGCCCCTCGCCGCTCCAGGGGTCTACCGGGTCCAGTTGTTTTCCCGCGTGGGCGGGACGGTCACCGCCCTATCGGGGCCCCGACCCTTCACGGTGGAACCGCTGTGGAGCGGAGAGTTGTCGGAGGCCCAGAGAGCGGAGACCCTCGCCTTCGGTCGGAAGACCCAGCGGCTCCAGCGCGCGGTCCTGGGTTCGGATGCCTTCCTGGTTGAATTGAAGGATCGTCTGGCTCACCTGGTCAAGGCCGTGGACGAGGCCCCCTCTGTCCCTCCCGGAGCGGCCCTCGAGGTCCGGCGGCTGGAAGGGCGGCTTCAGGACCTTATCGTCCGGCTCCGAGGGGACGAAACCGTCCGGCGCCGGAACGAACCCGACCCGCCCTCCATTTTGGAGCGAATCCAGCAGGTCGTGGGCGGCCACTTCGGCACCACCTCGCGGCCCACCGGCACGCACGAGGAGGCGGTGCGGGCGGCCTCCGCGGCCTTTTCTCCCTTCCTGTCGGACCTCCGGACGCTCGCGGCCGACGTCTCCGCTTTCGAAACCCGCATGGAGGGCCTGGGAGCCCCGTGGACGCCCGGCCGCGTTCCGGATTGGAAGGAGGAGTAGCCTCCGGGCGGCACCGCTTCAGAACGCCCCGTGCTCCCAGAGGATGTGGACGCCGATGGCGAGGAGCACGATTCCTCCCGCCCGTTCCGCCCAACGGCCCAACCGGGCCGCGCCGCCGGCCAGGCGTCCCAGATGAAGGCCCGCGCAAGTAAACGCGGCGCACACCGCGCCGATGACCGCGGCGGGCCACAGGATCCTCACGTCGAGCAGGGAGAGGCTCAGCCCCACGGCCAGCGCATCCATGCTGGTCGCCAGGGAGAGGACGACCAGTGAGACCCCGCGCGTGGGGTCTCCCCTCCCCTCCCTGTCACCGCCCCGCCTGCTCTCCCAGAGCATCCGCCCCCCGATGGCCAGGAGAAGTCCGAAGGCCACCCAGTGGTCCCAGCGGGCCAGGAGGTCGGCCACGGTCCGGCCCGCCACCCAGCCCAGGACGGGCATGAGGGCCTGGAAGAGACCGAAGTGGAAGGCCAGTCGGAAGGTCTGGCGTCCGGACACGGTCCGGAGGAAGAGCCCCGTGGCCACCGCCACGGCAAAGGCATCCATGGCGAGGGCCACGGCCAGACCCAGGAGCGCCGCGGGATTCACGGCGCTTCGGCGGCCGCGGCGCAGCGGGTTTGAATCCGGTTGCGCGCGGCGAGGGCCAGGACCGCGAGCAGACCCGCCGCGACCAGGATCGCCACCACCGCCGTCCTGTGCGAGGAGTGGAGCTCTCCCAGGAGAGCCACCAGCACCCGGCCGAGGGCGTGGCCGAAGAAGACCCAGAGGGCGCTCCACAGGACCAGGGCCGGGATCTCCCTCAGGACGAAGCGGGCGTAGGGGAGGGGCCGGCTCCCCAGGTAGACCATGAAGGGGGCCCGGGTGCCGTAGAGGAAGCGGACCAGCAGGAAGGCGCCCCAGCTCTCTCCGTGCTCGTGGAGGCGCCGGAGGGCGGGCCGTTCGAGGAACCAGCGGACGCGGGGGTTCGAAGACAGGTACCGCCCGGCGGCGTAGAAGGCGTTGTCCACCGAGAAGGCGCCCAGGAACGCCACAGGGAGGAGCGCCCACAGGGAGAAGAGGCGCTGGTGGGCCAGGAAGCCCGAGACGAGCAGGACCGTCTCGCCTTCGACCCACATCCCCACGAAGACCGCCAAGAGCCCGTACCGGGCCAGAAAGGCTTCCACGTCCGTCCGCTCCCCGAGCGGCTCATCTTACAGGAGGCCGGGAGGAATAAGAAGACCCGCGGACCCGTTGCACCAGGGATGCGCCCTGGTACCCCAAGCCCACCCGACGGAGCGAGGCGGGGCGCCCTTCGACCCCAGGAGAGGAATCCATGCACGAACTTCCCGCGCTTCCTTACGCCCCCGAGGCCCTCGAGCCCCACATCGACGCCCGCACGATGCAGATCCACCACGGAAAGCACCACGCGGCCTACGTGGCGAACCTGAACAAGGCCCTGGAGAGCCACCCGGACCTGCAGAAGAAACCCTTGGAGGACCTCCTCCGCGAGATCGCCGCCGTCCCCGAGTCCATCCGCACCGCCGTGCGCAACCACGGAGGCGGCCACGCCAACCACGGGCTCTTCTGGAAGGTCATGGCACCCGGTGCGGGCGGGGCCCCGTCGGGAGACCTGGCCGCGGCGCTGGTGAAGGAGTTCGGCTCCTTCGAGTCCTTCAAGGAAAGGTTGACCAGCGCCGCCGCGGCACAGTTCGGTTCGGGGTGGGGGTGGCTCGTATGGGCCGGCGGGCGTCTCGAGGTCCTCGCCCGCCCGAACCAGGACAGCCCCCTGATGGAGGGGAAGGTGCCCCTCCTGGGGGTGGATGTCTGGGAACACGCCTACTACCTCCAGTATCAGAATCGGCGTCCCGATTACCTCGCCGCCTGGTGGAACACGGTGAACTGGGCCGAGGTGGCCCGCAACCTGGCCCAGGCAAAAGGCTAGAAAGCACGGGCTCGGACGCGGCCCGCCACCCTCCCAACACGGCATGCGGGCCCTTGCCTCCCGGGGCTTGTGGCCCGGCTTTCCGCTCTGAGACAATGCGCCCCGGGGGAGGTGGGCCATGGGAATCGCCAGGTTCCTCAAGGGGGCGTTCGTCGTTTCCGTCCTCATTTACGGCGGGGTGGCCGTCTTTGTGGCCGGCCCGCCCGACTGGTCCCTCCCGACGGTCCCCGTGGCCCCGAGGATGGCCCCCCTCTTTTACGTCCTCACCCTCTGTGCGCTGGGGACGTGGGCGGCGGGGATGATCCTGGGGAGGAGGGCGCAGGCCCCCATCCTCTTCCGGTCTGGGCCCCGGCCCTGGCCCCTCCAACGCTTCATCCTGGCCGCCGCCCTCGTGGAAGGGGGTGCCCTGTTGGGCCTGGCGCTTTCCCTCATCCTGAAGGACTCCCGGTACGGTCTCGCCCACGCCGCCGTGGCGGCCTTCCTCCTGGTCCTCCTCCCCGGCTCGGAGGAATGACCCGGCGCGGGCTGAGCCTTTCGGTGGCGGGCCCCAGGCGCGTATACTTCAGGGGATGGATGAGAGGGGAAGGCCCCTGGGCTGGTATCTGGAAGGGATGATGGACGGGGGCAAGGCGCTCCGGGTGCCCCTCAAGGATCTGCCGTTTCTGGTGGGCCGCCGCAGCGAGTGCCACCTCCACCTCGAATCCAGGAGCATCTCCCGCGCCCACGCCCAAATCTTCTCCAGGGGCGGGGACCTTCTCCTCCAGGACCTGGCGAGCAAGAACGGGACCTTCCTGAACCGAATGCGCCTGGGCGAGGAGGAGGCACCGCTCCAGGCGGGCGACCTCATTCGCTTCGGCGACCTCGAGTTTCGGGTCCGACGGGAAGCGGAGGACTCGACGGAGGATACGAGCACGTCGCTCGAGCTTCTCGCGCCGGGCCGGGACGTGGAGAGCGTGGCGGCCCGATTCCGCGACCTCATCGAGCGCAGGGCTGTGGAGCCGAGGTTTCAGCCCATCGTGGACCTCGCGACAGGACGGACCCACGGCTTCGAGATCTTCGGACGGGGAACCGCCGAAGGCCTCCCGGAGGATCCCGAGTCCTTGTTCGCCATCGCCCAGATCCTCGGGCTCGAAACCGACCTGAGCCGGATCTTCTGGGAGGAAGGGCTCCGGGCGGGCGGGGTCCTGCCAGACAGCCCCACCCTCTTCATCAACGTGCACCCCACAGAGACCGCCGATCCCGTCTTTCTGGAAGCCCTCCGGTCGGTGCGTGAGGAGCGGCCCGGGATGCCCCTCACCGTGGAGGTGAGCGAGAAGGCGGTGACCGATCCCGAATCCATGCGCCGCCTCAAGGACGAACTTCTCTCCATCGACGTGTGGCTGGCCTACGACGACTTCGGAGCGGGCCAGGCGCGCCTCCTGGAGCTCATCGAGGTCCCTCCCCACTACCTGAAGTTCGACGCGTCCCTCGTCCGCCACCTCCCCTTGAAGCCCAAGCGGTACACCAAGTTCCTCGAGGTCCTCGTGCGCATGACTCGGGACTTGGGGATCGCCTCCCTCGCGGAGGGCGTGGAGACCCCCGAGGAGCTGGACGCGTGCCGGTCCGTCGGCTTCCGATACGCCCAGGGATTCCACATCGGCAGGCCTTCGAGGGTGGGAGAATTGGCCTAGATCGAATCGCTCGGCGCCCGGGGGCGCCGGAGGGGGTTCCCATGGTCTGGATCATCGTTCCGTCGGCCATCGCCGTCGTCGTCGTCGCCTTCCTCGCTATCTGGGCCTTCAACTACCGGAAGGTGGGACCCAACCAGGTTTTGGTCATCTCGGGTCGAAGCTCCACGATGACGGAACCGGACGGCAGGTCCCGCAGGGTAGGCTACCGGCTCCAGGTGGGCGGGGGGACCTTCGTCATGCCGCTCATGGAAACGGTGGACGTCCTGCCCCTGGAGGTCATGTCCCTCTCCCTGCGGTGCCCGGAGGTCCTCACCGCCCAGGGTGTCCTCCTCTCCGCCGAGGCCCAGGGGCAGGTAAAGGCCTGCGCCGAGGAGCCCCTCCTCCACCGGGCCGTGGAGAACTTCCTCTCCAAGGGCGCCTCGGCCATCGTCTACGTGGCCCAGGAGGTCCTGGAGGGCCACATGCGGGCCATTCTCGGGACCCTCTCCGTGGAGGAGATCTACACCCAGCGCGAGGAATTTGCCGAACGCGTTCGCGAGCGCGCCGCCGACGATTTCGCCCGGCTGGGCCTGGAACTGGTCTCCTTTGCCCTCAAGGACATCGCCGACTCCCAGGGCTACATCCAGTCCCTGGGCGCCCGCCGCATCGCCGAGGTGAAGCGCGACGCCGCCATCGCCCAGGCGGAAACCGAGCGCGACGCCGCCATCCGGGCCTCCGAGTACCGGAAGGAGGGCGACGTGGCCCGTCTGGCCGCCGAGGCCGAGTTGGCCCGCGCCACTCGGGATTTCGAGATCCAGCGGGCGGAATTCCAGGCCGCCGTGAACGTGAAGAGGGCCACCGCGGACGTTTCCTACGATCTCGAGCGGGCCAAGCTCTCGGAAGAGCTTCGGCGTCAGGAGTTCGCCGTCCGGCTCGCCGAGGTGGAATTGGCGGCGCGCGTCGGGGAGAAGGAGATCGAGCGCCGGGAAAAGGAACTCGAGGCCACCGTCAAGAGGCCGGCCGAAGCCATGCAGTACCAGGCCAAACTGGAGGCCGAGACGGAGGCCTTCCGCAAGGAACTCGAGGCCAAGGGGCGGGCGGCCGGGGTCCGCTTGGAGGGCGCCGCGGCGGCGGACGCCATTCGTGCCCGCGGGTCCGCCGAGGCCGAAGCCATGCGCGACAAGGCCTCCGCCTACAAGGAATACACCGATGCAGCCCTGCAGGAGACCGCCCTCAAGACCCTCCCGGACCTGGCGCGCGCCGTGGCCGAACCCCTCGCCAAGGTGGACAAAATCGTGATGGTCGGGGAGAACCACGGAGCGCCCAAAATCACCGGCCAGGTGGCCTCGGTCCTCGCCCAGCTCCCGGAGGTTGTGGAGAGCCTGACCGGTATCGACCTGAAGGCCATCCTGAAGAAGAAGCAGGACTGACGAAGCGCGTTCGCAGGTGACCTCATGCTGACGGAACGGGTGAACCGAATCGGGATGAGCCCCACCCTCCGGATCACGGCGAGGGCGCAACAGATGAAGGCCCAGGGCGTGGACGTAGTGGATTTCTCCGTGGGGGAGCCCGATTTCCCCACGCCCGACCCGGTGAACCGCGCGGCCAAGGCCGCGCTGGACGCCGGCTTCACCAAGTACACGGCCAACGACGGCATCCCCGAACTCAAGCGGGCGATCTGCGAGAAGCTCGAGCGAGAGAACAACCTGCCCTATTCGCCCGAGGAGGTGATCGTCTCTCCGGGTGCCAAGGCCAACCTCTTCCACTTGGCCCTCTCCTTGTTCGAGCCCGGAGACGACGTCCTGATTCCCACACCGTGCTGGGTCTCCTATCCCGACCAGGTCCGCGTGGCGGGCGCCAACGCGGTCTTCGTCCCCACCCGGGAGGAGGAGGGCTTCCGGCTCCAGGCGCGGGACCTGCAGGCCGCCATCACGCCCAACACCAAGGCCCTCGTGCTCAACTATCCCTGCAATCCGACGGGAGCCACCTACTCCCGCGAAGACCTGGAAGGCCTGGCCGAGGTGTGCGTCAAGGAGCAGGTCCTCGTCCTCTCCGACGAGATTTACGAGAAGCTCCTCTACGACGGACGGCGGTTCGTTTCCATCGCCTCCCTCGGGGAGGCCATCCGCAAGATCTCCGTGGTGGTGAACGGCTTTTCCAAGGCCTTCTCGATGACCGGCTGGCGGCTCGGCTACGCGGCGGGACCGAAGGAGATCATCTCGGCATGCTCCAAGATCCAGTCCCACGCCACATCCAACGCCACGTCCTTCGTCCAGAAGGCCGCCGTGGAGGCCCTTCGTTCCTGCTCCACGGATGTGGAGAGGATGCGCCAGGAGTTCGAGAGGCGCCGGAACGCCATCGTCTACCGGCTCCAGTCCATCCCGGGGCTTTCCTGCGGGACACCGTCGGGAGCCTTTTACGTTCTGCCCAACGTCTCCGCCTACCTCGACAAGGAGTTCCACGGGGCTCCGGTCCGAAACACCTATGGCCTTGCCTACTATCTCCTCAAAGAGGCCCACGTGGCCGTGGTTCCCGGGGAGGCTTTCCAGGCGGGAGAGCACCTGCGGCTCTCCTTCGCCTCCTCCATGGACCGCATCGAGGAGGGCCTGCGCCGGATCGCCCGGGCCCTAGCCCGCCTGGAAGCCCCGCGGCGCCTGAAGCCCAGGGCCCTTAACAACGTCCTTACGAAGGTGAGGGACTGCGTGGAAGCCCGTCCCGTCGCGGGATTCGAGGCCCGAAACGCCCTCCTTAAGGAGGCCCAGAGCGGGATTCCGGCCGACAGCTACTTCGAATGGAACGCTTCCCTCTGCGGGGCCGTCGTCCAATTGAGGACGAACTCCCCCCACCTCGCCGACTTTTTTCAGGAGAACTTCTACCCCGCCTCCCTGGAGGGGGACATTGAGCCCCACGCGGTGGTCTACGCCGTGAAGGACGCCCCCGGGAGGGAGCCCCAGGCCCACCTCTCCCCGGAGACGGCCACGGCCTTCCTCTTCAACACGGCATTGTACGGTCAGGTCCGCTCGGCGGCCCTGGCCCTCGCGGGGGAGACCGCCTCCCGGACCTCGGGGGCCTTCCTCGCCCACGCCGCCGCCCTCGACGTCGGCGGTGCGGGGGCCCTCGTTTGGGGCGGGCCGGGGACGGGGCGGACGGGCCTCCTCGCCGCGGCCCTCGCGCGCGACGGCGCCCGCTTGGTGGCCTCCGAGGTGGTCCTGGTCCGCCTCGGAGCGGGCGGCGCCACGGCCGACCTTCCAGAAAGGAAGCTCTACCTCAAGGCCAAGTGGGCCAAACATCTGCCGGAGATCGAGGCCCTCCTGGAGAGGTCCAAGCTGGAAAACGTGGTCACGCGGAGGGAGGACTGCCGGGTCGAGTACTGCAAGAATTCGGACGCGTGCCCCCTGGACAAGGGCGCCCCGGCCTGCCCCGTCGCCAGCGTGGACGGGCGCCTCATGTTGGATCCATACTGGCTTGGGGGATCCGCTCGTCATACGCGGCGGACCTTGCTGAGGCTCTGCGTCCTGTTGGCCAGGGATCCCGTCCTGCCCGGGCTGAAGGCGCTGGAGCCACGGGACGCCGCCCGCATGCTGGCCGACGGCAGCCTCCCCGGCCACCGGGGCTTGGGTCCTTCCCTGCTCAATCCCCACCTTCGGGGCCTCTTCGACGCAAGCCGCGTGGACCAACTCCGCGCCCGCCACGAGAGCCTCTTCGCCCTCTGCCGCACGGTCCTTCTGAACACGTCTGTGGGAAGCCCCGAGGCCCAGGCCCGGCTCCTCCTGGACGCCCTTTCGGGGACCTGAGGGGCGGCTCGGGTTCAGCGCGACGTGAAGCGGAGGGCGGCGAAGGCGCTTCGGGCCGTGGAGGCCGTGTCGTCCGAGTCGATCTGGAAGCAGACGGCGAGGGGCCGTGGCGCGGATTCTCCGAAGGCCCTCTCGAAGTCCCCCGCCACGTCCCTCGCCTCCGAAGCCCAAATGCCCTGGCCATCCCTGCGGCTTCTCAGGACGAAAACCCGGGTCCCGTCGTTCTTGGGCGAATGGTAGAACGTTCCGGCCTCGGGCACCGTCTCCCAGGTGTAACCGAGGATGCGGGGCTGGAGCCTTCCCGCGGGGCCCCTCCCCGGGAAGAACACGTACACCTGGGCGGGCTCGTCGTCCGATTCGGCCCGCCGGCCGTCCCCCGATGGCGGGTACGCGTCCACGCGCCAAGACCAGGCGAGAACGGGGGTTCTGGTGAGGTCCACGTCCACCCTTCGGAGGAAGGCCCACGAGGAGGACCGGCTGACGAGATCCAAGGCCGGGGCGCCCTGGGACGTTTCGAAGAGCAGGTCCACCGCCCCCCGCCACTTCTTCACGGTCCACTCCGCCCGGAAGGAGGCGGCGCTGGCGAAGGTTTCCACCCATACCGTGGAGGGCCCGGGAGGGCCGGAGGCGAGAAACGAGGAGGCGCAGAGAGCCACGCCGGCCAGGGCCGCAAGCCCCGCTCCGGGCGGTCGGAACGTCTTCATGGGCTCAGCCGCCTCCCCTTCGGAAGGGAAGGGGGGTCCCGGCCCGAGCGGCGCGGCTCCCACGGCGCGATGTAGGGGGAGAGGGGCAGGCGGTCCTCGGCGGCCTCGGAAGCGCCCGGAACCGACGGGGCCCACGGCTCCACCCGCGGCGTTCGCCCGTCCACCGCATCCAGTTCCCGGTGGGCGAGGTCGCGGATCTCCTTCTTGAGTCCCTGTGCGGCGATCTCTTCGGTGAAGGCGCGGCGGCCCTCCACGATTTCCCGCACGAAACCGGCGATCTTGTCCTCCGAATAGAAGCGCGCCGGATCCCAGGCCGAGAGGTCGGCCCCTTCGCAGGCAACCACCTCCTCGGTCCCGAAGCGTCCCTTCCGGTGCACGTTGGAGCCCCTCAGGTCCCCCCGTTGCAGGGCGGCCATCAGGTCGATGGGGACCCGCTGGACCTTTCGAACCAGGGTCTTCTTCCCGGAGGCGCCGTCGACTTCGATGACCTCTCCCATCCCGCCGGTGTTGTACTGCAGGAAGTGGACCTTACCGGGGTGCCGGGAACATAGGTCTTTCACGATATCGTAGAAGGCGTTCACCTTCCGGCCCTGGGCGCCGATGATGAAATCGTCCATCCCCACGATGCGAACCGATTCCCCCGCCTTGGCGGGAACCGTGGCGAAGGAGTGGCTGGATTCGCCCCACAGGTAGGCCAGGACCCCCTGCTCGGGCGTGAGCCGCTGGGCAAAGGGCATGATGGTGTTGCGCCGCGTGATGAAGGCGAAGACGATTCCGTCCACCTCCTCGAGGGGCGGGGTATTGATGGAGTCGTGGCAGATGGATACGGTCCGCCCGCCGCGTTTCACCTTGAGTTCCCGGCGGTCGAGCACCCCGCGGCCGTTTTCTCCGAGGCGCTCGTCCAGGAAGTCGACCTCCCCGCGGTGATTCACCATGACGTTTTCGAGCAGGGCGCTCCGGTGAGACAGGGCGCGGTACATGGCCTCCTGCATCGTAAGGTCCACGTCCGTCTTGACGTAGTAGTTCTGCTCCGTTCCGTAGGAGGAGCCGTCGCGCCGGAGGAGGACGATGTCGTCCTGGGCCACCCAGGTGCCCTCGCCCGCGTCCGGATCGAGTCCGAGCTGGTGGCAGGACCAGGTGGACTTTCCCGTGGCCGTGAGGCCGAACAGGAAGACCGCGTAGGTCTTGAGCTTACCCGACTTCTCGTCCCGGGCCCTCACGATCTTCGTGCCGGCATGCAGGCCCAGCATCCCGCGCTGGTCGGCGCGGTACATGGCCTGGCGGAGGAATCCCTTCTTGCACTCCCCCGTGTAGTCGGTTCCGAGGGCCACGTTCACGTCCTGTTCGGGCAAGGTCAGCACCTGCATCCGGAGCTGGTGCTCCATGGGGATGTGGATCATGAAGAACTCGGGGCCGGGCCGTCCCCGCTTCACGTCGCCCATGGTGGAAGCCCATTCGTAGGCCAGGCGGTAATTCTTGGCGTCGGCCGTGCACACAAAGAGGTTGCAGATCGGGTTGAACTCGGGATTGTCTCCCATCTGCCTCCGTGCGTGAACGAAGGGCATGGTGCGTACGAGCTGGAGCACCTTGTGGAGCTGCTCGGGCGCGCGCGCCACGATGGCCAACTGTTCCGCGCTGGGTCTGGGAAGAACGACGTCCGGACCCGACCCGAGGTAAACGGTCTTGGAAGCGACGCGGGAGGAGACGGCCGACCACCACAGGGGCGCTCCGCTCCGCGTGCGAAAAGCGGTCTGCAGAGCCCGCTTCCGCAAACGGCGCATGGACGCCCGTTCCACGTTGTCCCCCGCGAGGGAGGCTCGCAGATTCTCCGCGAACCTTCGATACACATCCGGATCGTACGGCCCGTTGGCCATGGCTCCCTCGCGCGCTCGAGCGCCCAGAATAGGGCCCCGGAGGTTCAGGCGCAAGTGCGGGCAGGGCGAGGGACCGACCGTACGCGGGATGGCCCCAAACGGGAGGCGGGCGACGTGTGTGGTGGCACGAGCGTGAGGTACAATCACTGCGCGAGGTTTCTCGAGGGACCGTGCATGGACGTCTCCACAGCCGTCGGCTCTGCTCCGTGGATCCTCCTGGAAGGTGCCGTGGTGGAGCGACTTCGGCGAGACCCGGCGATCCGTCTCGACCCTCACGTGGTCCACGCCGGGCTGGTTCTCTCCGCTGCGGGGCGCCTCGCCCTCGGTCGCATTTACGAGGAGTACCTCGACATCGGGCGGGAAGCGGGCGTTCCCCTCATCCTTCTTACCCCCACCTGGCGGTCCAACCTGGAGAGGCTCCGGGCCGCGGGTCTGGAGGGCTCGGACGTGAACGGGGAGGCGGTCCGGTTCCTCCGAGATCTCCGCGGGGCGTGTGGCCCCTACGGGGATCGGGTGCTCATCCTGGGCCTCATGGGAAGCCGGGGGGATGCCTACCGGCCCGAAGAGGGCCTCCCAGCCGCGAAGGCCGAGGTTTTCCACGGCCCCCAGGCGGAGGCGCTGGCGCGGGCGGGCGTCGACGGGTTCCAGGCGGCCACCCAGTGCACCCTGCCCGAAGCCCTCGGCTTGTGCCGCGCCTTGGCCCGCACCGGGCTTCCCTACGTGGCGAGCTATGTGGTCCGCCCCTCGGGGTACCTCCTCGACGGGACCCCGCTGGAGGAAGCCGTGGACCTTGTGGACCAGGGGACCCCCACCCCCCCTCTCCTCCACATGCTGAACTGCGTCCACGCCCGCAACGCGGCTTCGGCCCTCGCGGCGGCGGAAGCCCGGGTTGGTGATGCCAGACTTCGAGACAGGCTCCGGGGAATCCAGGCCAACACCTCCCCCTTGAGTCCGGAGGAGCTGGATGGAAGGCCCGAGTTGGACGCCGAATCCCCCGAGTCCTTCGGAGCCGGCCTGCTGGACTTGCACCGTCGGTTCGGATTGAGCCTCTTGGGTGGCTGTTGCGGCTCCGACGGCCGGCACCTCCGCGCCCTGATCCACTCCATGGCCGAACCGGGGCCGGGGTAGCCGATGGGATTCGCGTCCCTCGCCCTCTACCTGGCCGTCAACCTGCCCCTTTCTGCACTCCTCCTCACCCTCATCTGGCTGGCCGACCGGTACGAGAGAGAGCCCTGGTCCATCCTGCTCCTGTGCGCCGGATGGGGGGCCGTCCCCGCGATCCTGCTCTCCTGCGTGCTCGAGACCGCCGTGCAGGTTCCCCTCCAGGTCCTCGCGGGACCGCAGGCGGGGGCCCTGCTCAGCACGGTCTTCCTGGCTCCCCCCGTGGAGGAGGTGGCCAAGGCGGCCGCCCTGCTCCTTGCCATCCTGCTCTATCAGAAGGAGTTCGACGATGTCCTCGATGGGATGGTTTACGGGGCCGCCGTCGGGGTGGGGTTCTCCTTCGTGGAGGACCTCTTCTACTTCGTCGGGGCCCTCTCCCAGGGGGGAGTGGAGTTGGGTGCCCTCGTCTTCGGCGTCCGAAACGTCGGTTTCATGCTCAACCACTCCCTCTTCACGGCGCTCACGGGGGTCGGGTTTGGCCTGGGCCGGGTTTTTCACCGCAACCCCCTCGCCGTCCTCTTTTTCCCCCCAATGGGACTGGCGGCGGCCATCGGGCTCCATGCCCTGCACAACCTCTTGGCCTCCCTCGACCTCTCAGGAGTCGCCGCGGCCCTGTTCGTCCACTGGGTGGGCGGCGTCGGCCTCCTGATGGTGGTTCCCGTTCTCTGGGCCGTGGAGAGGCGCTGGATCGTCAACCGCTTGCGAAACGAGGTCCGGGAAAACCGGATCCCGTTGAGAGCCCTTGCCGTACTGCCCTTTTCGGGCTACCGGGGCCCGCACATCCGGAGGGGCTCGGTCCAGCTCCTGAGGAGGGCCCTGGTGGAACTCGCCTTCGGGCGCAGGAGGCGGGAGGAGGGATGGGGCCCCCGGGGGGAGGAGGACCTCGACCGCCTCCGCTCGGAAATCAGGAGGGTCTGTCCGGATCCGTGAGGGGCGGGCCGTCCCCCGTGGAATCGGCCGGCAAGTCCTCCCGGGCTAGCCCGAGCGGGTCCTCGGGATACCCCCCGAGGCGTTCGGCCCCCGCCTCTGTGATCAGATAGGTGTCCTCGATCCTCACGCCGAGGTTCCGGTAGGCCGGATCCACATCGGCGTCCGCCGGAATGTAGATTCCCGGTTCGAGGGTCAAGATCATCCCCGGGGCCAGGGTCCCGGCGTGGACATCGTGGACGTCGATACCCACGTGGTGGCCGATGCCGTGGATGAAGTAGGGGCCGAAGCCCGCCTTTTCGATGACGTCGCGGGCGGCCTTGTCCACGCTGGAGTAGCGGGCGCCCGGGCGGGCGGCGGCGGCGGCGGCCCCCTTGGCCTGGAGCACCGTTCGATAAAGAACCTTTTGGGCGGGTGTGGCCTCGCCCACGGGGAAGGTCCGCGTCATGTCCGAGGCGTACCCCCCGACCGTGCAGCCGATATCGAGGACCAGAAACCCGTCCCGAAGTTCCGCGTCGTTTTCCATGTAGTGGGGCAACACGGCGTTAGGCCCGGAACCCACGACGGGCTCGAAGGCCAGCCCGGAAGCCCCCTGGTTTCGGAAGGTCTCGAGCACGGCCGCTTCCACCTCCGATTCGTTCGCGCCCGGCCGGATGCGGGGGAGGGCGCGCTCCATCGCTAGGGCGGTGATGGCCGATGCCCGTCGGATCCGGTCGACCTCCTGCGCATCCTTGATTGTCCGGAGGCGATGCACTTTCTTCGAGGGGCGCGCACCCATCAAGGGAAGGGCCAGCCGGGCGGCCCAGCCGCCACCCTCCGAGAGAATGGCCACTGGGTGGGCCTTCCCGAACAGGTAGAAGGAGTCCGCGGCCGACAAGAGCAATCCGGGACGGCCCAGCGCCCCCGACTTGCGCAGCGCGCCCAGACGGGCCGGATCGCCATCAGCGCCTCGCGGCGCCGGCGCGAGGAAAGTGGGCGCGAGAAGCGCGGCGAGGAGGACTGCCGCCCCCCATCCCAGCGTCTGCCCCCACTCCCGCCTCAGGCGACGCGACCGGACCTCCGCCGATTCGGTCCAGGGAAGGGGAGCCGGGGCCAGCCACAGGAGGAGGAGGCCCTGCCAGGCCAGGGAAGCCGCCGCCACCCCTCCCAGGACCCAGAATCCATCCTTCCACGGCGTGGCGGCTCCCAGAAGAATCGCGCCCAGCGTGGAAGCCTGGAGGACCTGGCCCGCCCTTGGAAGGAGCGCACCGAGGAGGGTCCCGCTGGCCGCCAGGAGGAGGAACGGGACGGCCTTGGGGCGGAGCATTCCCTGATCCAGGACCCACGCGGCGTACGCGAGGGGAAGAGGCCAGAGGGCCAGGAAAGCCGAACCGACCCGGGGCAGGTGGAAAAAGACCCACATGAGGAAGGCGAGAAACAAGAAGGCGACGGCCGCGGCCAGGAGGTAGGACAGGGAGGCCAAAAGGAGGTAAGACACCCCGACGCCCACGAGCAGGAAGAAAGTCCCCGCCGAGAGCCGGTTTGCCTTGCCTCCGGCCAGAAGGAGCACCAGTGCCAGGCCTCCGGCCAGAATGCGCAGAACGAAGACAAAGAGGGAGGGCTCGGGCTGCAGTCCCAAGGCCATTCCTTTGTAAGCCGCCGCGGCTTCGGGAGAAGCGGCCATTCCCAGAGCCACCGCCAGCCCCACGCACGTACGGCTCCATTGAATCATCGCGCCTTCTCTCCTTCCCCCTTGCGCACGAGGCCGTAGAGCCGGCAGTCCTCGTAGATGCCCCACTTGAACACGTGGCCCCTTAGGGTCCCCTCCGCTTCAAAGCCGGCTTTGAGAAGGACCCGTCCCGACGACGGATTCCGCCCGAAGTGGTGGGCGTGGATCCTGTGGAGCCCAAGGTCTTCGAAGCCGAAGTGGACCACCGCCTTTACCGACTCGGTGGCGTAGCCCAGGTTCCAGTGGGCGGTGCCGATCCAGTACCCCAATTCCGCCCGGCGGTGCTCCCGTTCGAGGTGGAGCCCGATGGCGCCCAGGAGTTCTCCCGTATTCCGGAGGGTCACGGCGAACACGGCGCCCGTTCCCTGGGCCCAGGCCTCATCCTGGGTCCGGATGAAGGATCGGGCGTCTTCCAGGGTGTAGGGATGGGGGATCTGCAGCGTGGTGGAGGCGATTGTGCGGTCCGCGCACAGGCGGGCCACTTCGGGGGCATCTTCGGGCGAAAAGGGTCGAAGGAGGAGGCGCTCCGTGGTCAGGACCGGACGGTGATCCAAACGGACCTCCCTGGAGGGCCCCCTGGCCGAGAGTCGGAGTGTATCTCACGGAGCCCCCTCAGGAAAGGCCCCCCGGGAACGGGCCGCGGCGGGAGGCGAACCTCCCGCCGCGGTTCCCGAAGGTCTCAGCGCCGGAGCGCGTAGATGCGGTGCAGGGGGTTCTGGATGGGCAGGGGCTCCACGCTGGTGAAACCGGCCTCCCGGGCGAGTTCCTGAACGCCCTTGAGGCCGAGCTGGGTGCCCAGGCCCTCCCCGTGGCTGGCGAGGGAGACGGTGAGGCAGTGGAGGGGGCTCACGGCCGCGAAGGCCCGGCCTACGGGATTCCTGTTTTCGAGGGGCTGGTCGGAGGTGGCCGGTTCGGACCAGAGGTACACGCCGTCGTCGGCGAGGGAATCGTGGAGCGTTCGGAGGGTCTTCCGCGGATCGGCCATGTCGTGGATGCAGTCGAAGCTGCAGATCAGGTCGTACTTTTTGTTTTTCGGCAATTCATGGGCCGGGGCCTGCATGAACTCCACGTTGTCCACCCTCTGCGATGACTTCAGCTTCTGGGCCCGCTGGATGCTCCTCGCGTCGTTGTCCACACCCACCACCTTGGATTTCGGATACGCCTTGGCGATGGCCACGGAGGACTGGCCGGCCCCGCAGCCCACGTCGGCCACGAGGGCGCCCCTCTGGAGTTTCTCCGTCAGGCCGGGCACCACGCCCACCCAGTCCCTCGCCAGGAAGTTGACGTAGGCCGGGCGGAAGAAGCGCTCGATGGCCTCCGGGATTTCCTCGCCGATTTCCGAGTAGGCGATGCCTCCCCCTTTCTTGAAGGCCTCCAGGATTTTTGGAACGTTGTAGATGGACGGCGTCGTGAAGTGGAAGGCGCCTCCCACGAAGGTGGGGCTGTCCTCCTTGGCGAGGACCTGGGCCTGCTCTTCGGTCATGTGGATGCGCCCCGACTTCGGGTCGTAGTCCAGGTAGTCGGCCGCCACCAGGGCCTTGGCCCACTCCCGGACGTAGCGCTCGTTGAGGCCCATCTTCTGGGCGAGTTCCACGCTCGACATGGGGCCCTCCTGGGTCAGGGTGCGGAAGAGGCCCAGGCGGTCCCCGATGTATCCCAGGGCCATGGTGAATGCTCCGCCCATGTCGTTCACGACGCGGAGGCTGAGGTCCTCCACCTTCTTGGTGTTTACGGACGGGGTCGGCATGGCGTGCTCCTTGCTGGACGGGGGCGCGCCTCCCGGGCAAGGGCGCCTCGTGGATTCAAAGCCGGAGGGGTCCGTCCCGGGGACACCCGCCGGCGGCCAGATTCGATGGCGGCCTCCCTCGCGGAACGTCCGACGGGCCGCAGGCAAACCGGCGGATTCGTCCTGTTCCGCAAAGCCCCTCGAATGAAATGGAATGCAATTCAGAATGGAGGAACGCGCGGGCGAAGGGAGGATTCCTGAAGGGAGCCTCCGGTCTCCGAGGAGGTGACGCGCGTCACAGATGGAGGGCGCGGCGGGTAGCCCTTACCTCAGCCCCTCGAGAAACTCGTCCAGGATCGAGTTGAAGGTCGCGGGATCGTCCATCATGATCCAGTGGCTCGTCCCCTGAACGATGCGGTGCGGCAGGCCCGGCACCGCGTTCTGGAGCGAAAAGGGTTTCGTGTTCTCCAAAGTGACGACGGCCAACCCGGGGCCTCGGTACGTTTCCAGGGCGGGGACGGGATCGTAACGGCCCAGGCTGGTGATGGCCTTCCGGACCGCCTCCGGGGACGCGGAACCGAAGGTATGGAGGACCTGCTCCCGAACCTCGGGCCTCGCAGGCGCCAGCATCTCCCCGAGCCAGACGGGCCAGTGCTGATCGAGGGAATCACCTGAGAATCCCTCCAGCCAGGACTCCATGCTCGCCCGGGGGATCTGGTTGAGGGCTCCGACGGAATCGTCGAAGAGGATCCCAGCCACACGGTCGCGATGGCGGCCGGCGTAGGCCCCGACGACGGCCCCTCCCAGGCTATGGCCCACATGGCTCGACCTCCGTCGACAGCATACCTCCTGGCGTAGCGAAAAAAGGCGGGGGCACGGCGAACCGTGCCCCTGCGCGTCGGACCGTCGCTTCCGACGGGGTCAGGGCCTGGAAATGTCGGACCCGGCCGGCCTCGCCTTGTTGGGGTAGGGCGGGGGCGGAGGGACCTCCTTGGGGTTCTTGGCCACGAGCTCCATGAGGTATCCTAGGGCGGAGTCCAATTGGGCGTCCTTTCCCTTCAGAACGTCCCCCGGCAGGTTCTGTACCTCCACGTGGGGATCCACGCCGCGGCCTTCGATGAGCCAGCGGCGGTCCAACCCGTAGAGGCCGAACTGCGGCGGCGTGACGGTCCCGCCGTCCACGAGGTCCTGGTGGGCCTCGATGCCGAAGGCGCCTCCCCAAGTCCGCATCCCGAAGATCTTGGCGAGGCCCTTGATCTTGATGGCCTCGGAGAAGAGCTCGCCGTCGCTGCCCGTGTCCTCGTTGATGAGGAGGGCATACGGACCCCAGAAGGCCGCCTCGGGGTTCAGGGACGGCCTGCCCTCCCTGGGCTGGGTCACGGCCCACACCTTCCGCTCCAGGTGGTCGATGATCATGCCGCTCGTGAACCCGCCGCCGTTGTAGCGAACGTCCAGCAGGATGGCCTTTTTGCCGAGCTGGGGATAGAAATACCGCGCGAATTCGATGAGGCCGTCCTCCATCATGGCGGGGATGTGCACGTAGCCCACGGTCCCGCCGGAGACCTTGTCCACGTAAGCCCGGTTTCGCTCCACCCACTCCCGGTAGCGCAGGGCCGCCTCGCTCCGGAGCGCCTTGACGCGGAAGGTGCGGGCACCCTCTTCGGAGGGGCGGTCGTTCACCGTCAGGCGCACGGTCTTCCCCGCCTTGTTCTCGAAGTAAGCGTAGAGGTTGGACGAGGGAGAGACCCTCTCTCCGTCCACCGCGATCAGGTAGTTCCCCTCCCGCACGGGGAGCCCGGGTGCCCGGAGGGGGGACATGTGGTCCGCGTCCCAGGGGTAGGAGGGCAGGATGTGGCGAAGCACGGGGAAGGCGGCGCCGTCGGACACCTCAAAATCGCAGCCCAGGAGCCCCACCGTGGAGCGCGATCCCGGGTCGCCCAGGTCCCCTCCTCCAACGTACGTGTGGCCCGTGTTGAGTTCGGAGATCATCTCGCCGATGAGATAGTTGAGGTCGCTTCGGTTACCGCAGTCCGGGAGGAAGCGCCGGTACATCTCGCCCGTCTTCTTCCAATCCAGGCCGTGGAGGTTCTTGTCGTAGAACCAGTCGCGCTCGATGCGCCAGGCTTCGTCGAAGATCTGGCCGAACTCCGCCATCCGGTCCACCCGGACCTTTGCGTCCGAAAGGTCCACGGTCTGGTCGGGCTTGGCCTTCTGCCCCGCTGCGGAGACGGAGAAGGCGCCCTTCGTGCGCACCGCCATCTTTTTCCGGTCTGCCGAAAGGTGGAAGTTCTCGACGCCCGAAGTCACGGCCTCGGCCTTCTTCTCCTTCAGGTCGTAGACCATGAGATCGCAGGGTGTCTCGTTGGCGTCGGTAACGGTTTGGTACTTGAGGAATTCGGGCTCGGCCTTGGAGAGGAAGAGAAAGCCCGACTCCGTGGCTTCGAGCCGGAAGTAGTTCCCGGGCTCCACTCCCTCGACGGGCAGCACGCGGTCGGTCAACCCGGCGAGGTCGATGGACGGCCCCGCGGGCGCTCCCGGCTTGCCCTTCTCCTTGGCGCCCTTGTCCTTGACCTCGCCGGCCGCCTCCTCCGCCTCGGCCTCCGCGCCGAAGGGAGAGGGCGACCCGGCCTTGAGGACGGCCAGGAAGGGCGAGGCCATCTTCAAGAAAATGTGGTCCTGGCCCACCGTCCCCATGATGGGATCAAAGGCCCGGTCCGAGAGGAAGTAGAGGTATTTCCCCGCCGGATCGAAGGAGGGGCTCCAGGAGTTGGCCATGCCGTCCGTCAGCGGTGAGGACTTCGCCGAGTCCAGGCCGTACAGGTAGATGGCCTCGTAGGTGTTTTCGAGCTTCTTGGTGTAGGCGACCCACCGGGAGTCGGGGGAGAAGGTGAAGTCCTGGATGCCCCAGCGCTCCCAGCCGTCGTCGTATTCTCCCCGGTCGATCACCGTGATCTTGCCGGACGCCGCATCCACCAGGTTGAGCTTCATGAACTTGTCGGAGAAGAGGAGCCACTTGGAGTCGGGCGACCACGTCAGGCGCATCCGGTACCCCAGGCCGTCCGAGGTGAGCTGCTTCCAGGGCTGGAGGCCCGCCGCATCGGCCAGGTAGACTTCCTCTTCGCCGGTCCGGTCGGAGAGAAAGGCCACGCGCGTTCCATCCGGAGACCACGCGGGATCTTTCTCGCGCGAGCCGGAGGCGCGGGATAGGTTCACCGGTTCCCCTTTCTTCTTGTCCACGGGGATGGACAGAATCTCCCCGCGGAATTCGAGCAGGAGGCGGGAGCCGTCGGGATTGAGGCCGAAAGCGCCGTGGCCGGCTTCCGCGGGCACGAATTCGGAGCGGATCAGGACGCGATCGCTGGGAATCCGGATGGAGACCTTTCGGACGGCCCCCGAGGCGAGATCCAGGATGTGGAGGCTCTCGGCATACTGGAAGACGATGGAACCGGGCCCCGAGGAGGGATACTTCACATCGTAATCGGTGTAGTGGGTGAGGGCGCGCACCTCCCCCGTCCCCACGTCGTAGCGGAAGAGGTTCATCGTTCCGGCCTCTCGGTCGGAGGTGAAGTAGATGGCCTGACCTTCCCACATGGGGTAGTTGTCGATGCCCTTCCAGGGGGCGATCACCCGGAAGTCGGCCTTCTCGAGGCTCCCCATCCAGATCTCTTGCGCGTCCCCCCCTTGGTGACGCTTCCACGTGGCGCTCTCGTTGGTGAGACGGCAGTAGGCAAGGCTCTTCCCGTCGGGGGAGAGGGCGGCAAGTCCGGCCCGGTCCACGGCGAGTTTCCTCTCGGTTCCCCCCGAAACCGGGACGGCGTACACCTGCTCGCCGCGGTAGGGGTACTCCCGGCGGGAGCGGAAGAGGACCGAAGAGCCGTCCGGAGTCCATCCCAGAACCAGGTCCGGGGCCGGATGGTAGGTCAGCCGGACGGGCGGAGACCCTCCCGCCTCCATCACGTAGACGTCCACTCCACCGTCGTACTGCGCCGTGAACGCGATCCGCTTTCCATCGGGGCTGAACTTCGCATAGCGTTCGGCGCCCTCATCGCGGGTGAGGCGCGAGGCGTCGCCTCCTTGTGCGGAGGCGGTCCATAGGTCGTCTTCGTACGTGAAAACCAGCCGGTCGCCGTGCACGTCCGCCAGACGCATGAGGTGGCTTTCGCCCGCCTGCGCTCCGGCCGCCATCCCCGCGGCCAACAGGAGCGCCGCGGCGCAAAGGGGATTTCTCATCGCCTTCTCCTCCATCGGTTTCGTCAGGGTCTTGCGGTTTTCGTCGGGGATACACCCATCCCCCGATGGACTACGGGCGTACGCCCCGCTTTGTTTCCGCCCCGGGTCTCCGGCGGGAAGAGCCGGAGGATAGAGCACGGCCGGCCGCCATGAGGAGCGCCCCCGCCAGCAGGGAAGGGACAACGATGAGGGAAAAGGCGAGAAAGAAATCCCGGGCGTACACGCCGGGCCGAACCCCGAGGCCGAGGGAGGCGAGGGAAGCGCCAAGGAGGAGAAGGACTCCCGTTTCCCGGGGCCGCCGCACCCCCAAAAAGGGAGCCAGGAGTAGGACCGCCGGAGCGCCTGCCAGCACAAGCGCGTCGAAGGGTCCCGAGGGAGGCACCACAGGGGCCACGGGGCCCTTCAGTCCGATCCAGAAAACCCAGCCCCCCGCGGAGGCCGCGGCCGCCACCAATCCCGCTGTCTTCGTCCTCGCCATGGTCGGCCTCTCCTCCCAAAGTGTACACGGGGGCCTTCCGAGAGGGAACGGCTGGCGATTCCGACGGACGCCCCTTGACAAAGCGATTTCATACTGATATCACTCTGATCTCACACGAGAGGAGATGTGGGCCATGTCGAACGAAAGACCGTATCTGCCGCAGTCGGGTTGGTTCATGGTGATCCTCGACTTTCTCCTGTTCGCCCTCACCGTTCCCGTCTTTCTCCGGGGCGTATTTCTTCTGTCCCAGAACCAGACGGCTCCGGGGCTCATTCTGGTGATCGTCGCCATGGTCCTTCTTTTTCTGGCCATCCTGGCCACCAAGGGATTCCTGATCCTTCAGCCGAACGAGGCCGCCGTCATCGTCCTCTTCGGGGACTACAAGGGATCGGTCAAGCGCAACGGGTTTTTCTGGGTCAACCCTTTCGCCACCCAGAAGAAGATCTCCCTTCGCTTCCACAACCTGAACTCCGAGAAGCTGAAGGTCAACGACAGCGCGGCCAATCCCATCGAGATCGCCGCCGTCGTCGTCTGGAAGGTGGAGGACACCTTTGCGGCCTGTTTCCAGGTGGAACATTACGTGGAGTATGTGACCGTGCAGAGCGAGTCGGCCTTGAGACATCTGGCCAGTTCGTACCCCTATGACGCCTGGGAGGAGGAAGGGGCCGTCATCTCCCTGCGGGGCAACATCGACGAAGTCTCGGGCGCCCTGGAAAAGCAACTCCAGGCCCGGCTCGATAAGGCCGGTGTGCGCGTGGTGGAAGCCCGGCTGAGCCACCTGGCCTACGCCCCCGAGATCGCCGAGGCCATGCTCAAGCGCCAGCAGGCTTCCGCCGTCATCGCCGCCCGCCAGAAGATCGTCGAGGGGGCCGTAGGCATGGTGCAGATGGCCCTTCATCGCCTGGGGGCCGAGGGGATCGTGCAGCTCGACGAGGAGCGCAAGGCCCAGATGGTCTCGAACCTTCTCGTGGTCCTGTGCGGGGAGCGGGAGGCCCACCCGGTGATCAACGCGGGCACGCTTTACTAGGTGGCCCCGGTGCCCCGGAAAGCCTTTCTGCTCCGGCTGAGCCCCGAACTCTGGGAGGAGGTGAACCGCTGGGCCTCCGACGAACTCCGGAGCGTGAACGGACAGATCGAGTACATTCTGAGACGCGCGGTGGAGGAGCGCCGAGGCCGCCGCAGCTCACAGACGGAGGACGGCTCCGGCGGGGCGGGGCGCCTTGCCCCGCCCCCTCGGGAGGGATAGAGTGGGCGGCGAGCCCGGCCCCCGGTGGAAAGCCTCCGGCGGCCCCCTCTCGAGGAGCCCCCCATGCCCCGCCTCCGTGATGTGATCTGTGCCGCCCTCCTCCTGGCGCTGGCCGCCCCGGACCTAATGGCCCAGGACGCCCCGTGCGAGACGTTCACGCTCTCCAACGGCCTCACCGTGATCCTCCACGAGGACCATCGGCTCCCCCAAGCCACCGTCAACCTCTGGTACGGCGTCGGCTCCAAGGACGAGGCCCCGGGCCGCACGGGATTCGCGCACCTCTTCGAACACCTCATGTTCATGGGCACCGAGCGGGTGCCGGGGAACCGCTTCGACATCCTCATGGAGAACGGGGGCGGCGCCAACAACGCCTCCACGAGCAACGACCGAACCAACTACTTTTCGTGGGGGCCCTCGAGCCTCCTTCCCACCCTCCTCTGGCTGGACGCGGATCGGATGGAGGGCCTGGGGAAGGCCATGACGCAGGAGAAGCTGGACCTCCAGCGGAGCGTCGTGCGGAACGAGCGGCGCCAGAGCTACGAGAACGCCCCCTACGGCCGCGCATACCTCGCCGTGCCCGAGGCCCTTTACCCCGAAGGACACCCTTACCGTCACCCGGTCATCGGAAGCCACGAGGACCTCGAGGCAGCCACGCTTCAGGACGTGAAGGACTTCTTCGCCACCTACTACGTTCCCTCCAATGCCACCCTTGTGGTGGCGGGTGATTTCGATCCCGCCGCCGTTCGAGACCTTGTGACCCGGCTCTTCGGGGCGGTTCCCGCCGCCCCGTTTCCCACCCGGCCCACCGCACCGGGGCCCGCGCTCAGGAGCGAGGTACGGAGGCTCATTTCGGACCAGGTCGAGTTCCCCCGTCTCTTCCTCATTTGGCCCTCCCCGGCCGCCTATGCCGAAGGGGACGCCCCCATGGATCTGGCCGCCGCGATCCTGGGGGGCGGGGCCGCCTCCCGCCTTCACCGACGCCTGGTCCTCGACGAACGGCTGGCCCAGGAGGTCAACGTTTACCAGGACTCTCGGCGACTGAACGGCGAATTCACGGTGGATGTCACCGCATCCCAAGGGAGCGATCTGGAACGCATCAAGCGGGCAGTCCTCGAGGAGATCGACCTCCTGAGGAGGGAGGACCCCTCGGAAGCCGAGATGAAGCGCGTCAAGGCCCAGATCGAAGCTCGGTTCCTTCGTCGGATGGAGAGCCTCCAGGAGCGCGCGGACCAGATCAACGCCTATCAGTGGGCCTTCGGCAACCCCGACTCCTTCCGCCGCGACCTCCGCCGGTGGCTGGACGCGCCTGGAGCAGAGGTGCGCACGTGGTGCGAGAAGGTGTTGGGGGAGGGACGCCTGGACCTGCGGGTCCTGCCTGAGGCTCAGGCCCCCGATCCCGCAGTCCTCGACGCCATACCCCCGCCCTTTCCGGAGAGGGCGGCGCGGCTGCCGGTGCCCGTGGAGATGGATCTCGCCTGCGGAGCCCGCCTCTACGTAGCGCCCCGCCCGGGTACGGGGCTCGTTTCGGGCGTGCTGGTGGCCGAGGGCGGGGACAACCTCTTCCCGCCATCCCAGGCCGGCCTGGCGTCCCTGACCTCCGCGCTCCTCACCTCGGGGGCGGCGGGCCGGGATGCGGCCGCGTATGCGGACGCCCTGGACACTCTGGGTGCCTCCGTCGAAGCCCGGTCGGGATGGAGAGACCTCACGGTGACGGTCGAAGGGCTCGCTACCCGTCTCGCCCCCACGCTGGACCTCTTTGCCGACGCACTGCTCAGACCCGCCCTCGCGGACGCGGACTTCGAGCGGGAGCGGGCCCAGGCGCTGGACTCGGTGCGCGCGCGTCCCGAGAATCCCCAGCGCGTGGCCAGCCTCGTGGCGAAAGCCGCGACCTATGGCCGAGACGACCCGCGGGGCCGGCCTTCGGAGGGCTTCGAGGAGACCCTCAGGACACTCACTCCCGCCGATGCCCGGTCGGCCCACCGAACCCTCCTGGACCCCTCACGGTGCCGTTTTGTCTTCGCTGGGGACGTGGAACCGTCCACCCTGAAATCAGAACTGGACCGGCGTTTCGCGGATTGGAAGGCCTTCTCCCCAACCACCCTCGCCTCCGCACCCACCCCCAAACCCAAGGGAAGGCTGATCCTGGTGGACCGGCCCGGCGCGCCCCAGACTTTTCTCCTGTGCCTGAGGCCCGCCGACCCTCCCCCGAGCGATGTGGACCGGGCGGCCCGGGCCTGCGCCACCTCGGTCCTCGGCGGAACCTTCACGAGCCGGCTCATGCAGAACATCCGCGAGAAGCACGGCTTCTCCTACGGCGCCCGGAGTCTCCTTCTGGAAGACGGCGGCCAGAGCAGGCTCCTTGCTTACTCGGCCGTTCAGACGGGCGTGACCGGGAAGGCCCTGGTGGAATTCCGCAGGGAATTCGATCGCCTGGCCTCGGGGGACGTGACCCCGGAAGAAACGGCCAAGGCCGCCCGGTCCCTCCGCTTCGACCTCCTCTCCGCGGCCGAGACGGCGGGGGGACTCGCCGGAACGCTGTCGGACCTTCTTTCGGCGCGGCGCCCGGCAGACTCCCTCCCATCCGCGAGCGCCGCGCTCGAAGCCCTCGAACCCGGAGCGGTGAACGCCGCCGCCCGGTCCGGGCTGTTCGACTGGAATTCGCTGACGGTCGTTCTCGTGGGAGACCGGGCCGCCGTCCTTTCCCAACTCCGGGAGGACGGACTGCCCGAGCCCGAACCCTGCGACCCTGAGGGGAGGTTTCTGGCTCCCCGCACCGCCCCGGACCTGCCAAAGGCCCGGTGAAAAAAGGGGGATGGCGTGATGACGAACACCAAGACGAGGACATCGGTGGGGGTGCGAATCGGAGGCCTGCAAGTGGGGGGAGGGGCCCCGGTGGTGGTCCAATCCATGGCCAATACGGACACCGCCGACGCGGCGGCCACGGCGGCCCAGTGCCTGGATCTCATCCGCGCCGGATCCGAAATGGTCCGCGTCACGGTGAACACCCCGGAAGCGGCCCGGTCCGTCCCGGAGGTCAAGCGGCGCCTCCTGGATGCCGGCTCCGACGCCCCTCTCATCGGAGATTTCCATTACAACGGCCACCTCCTCCTCACACAGGTCCCCGAATGCGCCCGGGCCCTGGACAAATACCGAATCAACCCGGGAAACGTGGGCCAGGGAAAGCGCCGCGACGAGCAATTCTCCACCATCTGCCAGGTTGCCGCAGACAACGGAAAGCCCGTCCGCATCGGAGTCAACGCGGGCTCGCTCAACCAGGATCTCGTCCTGCGAAAGATGCAGGAGAACACCGACCAGGAGCTGGGGCGAACCTCGGGGGAGGTGCTTGCCGAGTGCATGGTCCTCTCGGCCCTCGAATCCGCCGACCTGGCCCTCCGATGCGGACTGCCCAGGGACCGGATCATCCTTTCCTGCAAGACGAGCCGCCCCGAGGATCTGGTCGCCCTGTACCGGAACCTCGCGAAGCGAAGCGAACAGCCGCTCCACCTCGGCCTCACGGAGGCGGGAATGGGGCTCAAGGGCCTCGTCTGGTCCGCGGCTCCCATGGCGATCCTTCTGTCGGAGGGGATCGGGGACACGATTCGCATCTCCCTCACGCCCCGGCCGGGCGGAGACCGGCGGGAAGAGGTCTACGCCTGCATCGAGCTCCTCCAGGCCCTGGGACTGAGGCGTTTCGCGCCCACGATCACCTCCTGCCCCGGGTGCGGCCGCACCACGAGCACGACCTTCCAGCGCCTCGCCGAACGGGTGGATACCTACATCAAGGAGCGCCTTCCCGCTTGGCGGACGGCCTATCCGGGCGTGGAGGAGCTGACCGTCGCCGTCATGGGCTGCGTGGTGAACGGGCCGGGGGAGTCGAAGGCCGCCCACATCGGCATCAGCCTCCCGGGCACCGGGGAGGCGCCCAAGTGCCCCGTGTACGTGGACGGCAAGCCCTTCACGACGCTGCAGGGGACCTACGAGGAGCTCGCCGCCGCCTTCCAGGACCTTCTCGAGGCTTACGTTTCCAAGCGGTGGGGTTGAATCGGACGGGCCAGGGCGTGCGGGATCTCCTTCCCGGCCCGAAAAGAGATCCGGCCGGTCTGTTCGACCGGCCGGGCAGGGTGGGAGGGAGGGGTGGGAAAACGGAGAGGGGACAAGGCCGTTGGGCCTGGGTGTGCGTTGTCTAGCGGCGCGCCGCCTTGAGGACCCGCACCACGGGGGAGGCCGCGGTCGTGCCGTCGGACAGCGCGGCGGTCACCTGAAGATAGGGTCCCGTGGATCCGGCTATGGATTCCAAATAGACGAAGGGACCGGCGCCGCCGTTGGGCGACCGAGGTCCCGTGGCGGCCTTGAAGGGGCCGGCCGAGGTCCGGGCGCTCAGGACGGTGTAGTACTTCACGTCCGCCTCCGAGCGGGTCACGTACTTCAATTGGATCCTCGTTCCAAGAGAGGAGGCGCTCACCTGGTCGAAGGTGGGAGCCGACGCCGGAGCGGGAGCCAGGACGGCCGCCCCGCCTACGAAGTCCGTCTCCGTCAGACCGGCGTCTCCGAATCCGGGCCGGCCACCGTCGAAGACCAGCGAGAAGGCCACGTAGGTCGTCAGGCCGGGAGCCGCCGGCAGGTCCACCTGCGTGAAGCCGGGATCGCCGCCGGCCCGTGCGAAGTCCACGAAGGAGGCCAACATCCAGTCCTGGACCTTGGACGAGGCCGGAGGCGCGGCGCCCTGCACGTAGCGCACAGCCATGCCCGTGACGACGGGCGTTTCGGGAGGGCTGTCGTAGAAGCCGTACAGGTTCCGCGTGACGGACCAAGTGAGGCCCACGCGGAGCACGTCGTTGCTGGTCGGCGACGGAAGAACCGAAGCCGTTGGAACGGGGATGGCCTTGGGAAGTGTCGTATTGGGGCCGTAGTATCCGTCCCCGTTGGTGATCTGGTCGAAGTCCCAGGACTCGTAGAACTCGTTGAAGGCCGCGCTGCTGAGCAGGTATTGGCCCTGGCCGCCGTTGGCAATGGAATAGAGGTGGACCGTGCGGCCCTTGGGGGAGGGGCACTCCTCGAGACCCGGGACCCAATCCCACGAAGTCCAGATGTAATAGCTGTTCGTGCCCCACGGGAAGACCTGAAAATGGGTGGGCAGGTTGCCCGAATGGAAGTCCATGGCCTGGCCCTGGATCCAGAATTTGGACCGGATGGTCCCGGTGCCGCTCCCGTCGTCCAGGGTGCCCGCGATGTCGAGCTGACCTCCGCTGATGGGGTTGAGGACCCCGTAGTTCTGGGAGCACTGGGCGAGAACTGGAGCCGAGAAGACCGTGAGGACCAGAGTGAGCGCCGCCACCGTCAGATAAGCGATTGTGCGTTTCATTGGATTACCCTCCTTCGCCTGTCGCTCACCTCATTGCAGGGGGTGTGCCAAGGAGCATCCGCCGCTAGGGTCACAGCCGCTTTCGCCATACAAAGCAAGGTCGAACGATTGCTCGATCGGAGCCGAAAGGCCCCGGTTCGACTCCAAGGCGATCTCACATTTGAGATGAGAACGGGCTCAGCCGTGAGACGGAGGAGGGGAGGGCCCGGCTCCGGTGGTAAGATCGATCTTCCGCCCGCGCCCACCGGCTCGGGGGACGCCAACCCCGCCTGCGGAGGAGCCTGAAGGCATGCGAAGGAATCTCGCCATCGCCGCCGCCGCCCTGCTCTGGAGCCTCCTGCCCCGGCCCGCCGCCGCCCACGGAGGGCCTCTTCCCGTTATCGTGGACACGGACTTGGCCGCCGACGACGTTCGCGCGCTGGCCTTTCTTCTCGCCAGCCCCGCCGTCCGCGTCGAGGCGGTCGTGACCTCGGGCGAGGGCGGGTCCCCTGAGATCTCCGCACGCAGGGTCCTGCAAATCCTCGCTCAGATGGACAGAACGGGAATCCCCGTGGGCGCGGGAACCCCGGTGGACGCTCCAACCCCACCGTGGAGGGCCGTCGTGGACTCCCTGGCCTGGTCCTCCCTCGCCCCGGCCCGCGGCGCCCCCCCCGAGCGCGCCGCGGACGTCTTGGCCCGGTTGCTTTCCCCATCGGGACACAAGGTGACCTACCTGTGCCTCGGACCCGCCACCAACCTCGCTGGCCTGCTGCGGGACGAGCCGAGCTTGGCCCCCGGGATCCGAGAGGTTTGGTTCTACGGATCGGCGCCCGGGCGAGACGAGGCTTGCTGGAATCGGGATGCGGACGTCGACTCCGCCCGGCGGCTCTTCGCTTCGGACCTCCCCGTCCTCTCCGTCCGCCTGGAGGAAGGGGAGACCTTTCTCTTCGATGAAGGGATTCTCCTGCGCCTGGAGCGCGCTCCTACGCCTGCGGCCCGGCTCCTGGCGACCCTTTTCGGGGCCCCCGGCGTCCGGGAGAAGATCCGAGAGGGCCACTTTCGCTCCTGGGACGAGGCGGTGGCCCTCTGCGCGGCCTCTCCCGACTTGGCCGCCTTCGATCCGCCTCAAGGGAGTACGGTACGGACCCTCGACCGGTGGGACCACGCCGCCGGTAGATCTCTCTGGCTCCGCGTGGTCGAAGGGGACGGACGGAAAGGACTGCCCGAAACGGCCCCCGTCGGCCTGTCGGCCTTTCCAACCTCGCCGGACCAGTTTCGTCCCGACCTTCAGGGGTCGGTCTCCCGGATCCTCGCCCGCCATGGGGGCGAGGAGTGGAGGGCGGCGGTCTTGACGAACGAACTCCACGGCCACCTCGGCACGTACTCCCTCGTGGGGGTGAAGATGGGGATTTACGCCCGGGAGCGCCTTGGAGCCGCCCTCGACGAGGTGGAGGTCCTGAGTTTCGCGGGCGACTCACCCCCTTTGAGCTGCATGAACGACGGCCTCCAGGTCTCCACGGGGGCCACCGTGGGCCGTGGCACGATCCGGGTGAACCGGGAGGGCGGAACTTTGCCTGAGGCGGAGTTCGTCCGGGGTGGCGACCGTCTCCGGCTTCGGTTGAAGGAGGCGGTGCGCCTCCGCATCGAATCTGACATTCGCGTGGCCGTCGAGCGATTCGGCAACCTGACCCCCGCGTACTTCCGCGAAATCCGTCGCCTGTCCATCCTCCATTGGGAGGAGCTGGACCGGGACGAGATCTTCGAGGAAGTGCCCGGAGCCTGACCCAACTCGAGAGGAACGGGAGGCCCGCCGCCCCGCCCCCTCGGGAGGCGGTTTCGGAGCCCTCCCTGCGGCAGGAATGGGCGCGCCTGCCCTTCGAGGAACTCCTCCGGATGGCCCGCACCATCGAGTCCTCCGATCGGGAGTCCCTGCGGGCGGGAGCGGTGCGCCCTCAAGACCATGACATCCGTGGACGCGGCCTACCGTGCGGCGTCTCTGGCCATGAGCGGGATCGGCATCCCCGCCACCGACGGCATCGTCGGCGAGGACGGGGCCCAATCCCTCGCGCACCTGGGCCGCATCGCCGGCCCCGGAATGGGCGCCATGGACGCGCAGATCCTGGAAATCATGCAGGCCAACCTGCGGCACGGGAACTCCTAGAAGGACCACGGATCCGGTCCGAGCCGAAAGACTTGCTTTTCTCCGGGTGGATCGCTAGATTGGCAATAATACGATAATAATTGTTGTTATCGTGTTTTGGTAGGAGATGGCCCATGCCCCGTCCCTTCCAGTACAGGGAGGCGGTCCTGTCCCTCCTGAAGGAGAACCCCGTCCACCCCACGGTGGACTGGGTGTACACGCGCCTGCGCAAGGAGCACCCCCGGGTCAGCCTGGCCACCGTGTACCGGACCCTCCGCATCCTCGTGGCCGAGGGCCTTCTCTGCGAACTCCCTTTCGGATCCAGCGAAGCGAGGTTCGGGCTCGTCCGGGAGGAGAGGCACTACCATTTCATCTGCGACGCCTGCCACCGGATTTACGACCTTCCCCTCCCCCACGATCCCCGACTCGAACAAGCGGTCCGGCGGGTCACGGGGCACGAGGTGAACCGACACACGGTGGAGTTCTACGGCCGATGCCGGGAATGCCTCGGAGAGGCCGGCGCACATCCTCCCGCGGGGAGCCGTCCGCCGAAGGGCACCGGCCGGAGGCGAGAGTCCCCGATCCCAAACAGTCGAAAGGAGCGAAAGCCATGAGCAACGCGAGCAAGTGCCCGGTGACGGGCGAGAGACCCTTTCTGGGAGCCGGCGGAGGACCATCGAACCGGGACTGGTGGCCGAACCAGGTCCGGCTCGACCTTCTGCACCAGCACTCCTCCAAGTCCGACCCGATGGGCGAAGAATTCGACTACGCCAAGGAGTTCAGGAGCCTCGACCTGGCGGCCGTCAAGAAGGACCTTACGGCGCTGATGACCGATTCGCAGGACTGGTGGCCCGCGGACTGGGGCCACTACGGCGGGCTTTTCATCCGCATGGCGTGGCACAGTGCCGGCACCTACCGCGTGGGCGACGGCCGCGGAGGGGCAGGGCGGGGCCAACAGCGCTTCGCCCCCCTCAACAGCTGGCCCGACAACGTGAACCTCGACAAGGCACGGAGGCTGCTCTGGCCCGTCAAGCAGAAATACGGGCGGAAGATCTCCTGGGCCGACCTGATGATCCTGGCGGGCAACGTGGCGCTGGAGTCCATGGGCTTCAAGACCTTCGGATTCGGCGGCGGCAGGGAGGATGTCTGGGAGCCGGATCAGGACGTCTACTGGGGCCCCGAGACAACCTGGCTGGGTGATAAGCGCTACTCCGGCGAACGGGACCTCGAGAATCCGCTCGCCGCCGTGCAGATGGGCCTGATTTACGTCAACCCCGAAGGCCCCAACGGGAATCCGGATCCGGTGGCCTCCGGCCGCGACGTGCGGGAGACCTTCGCGCGCATGGCCATGAACGACGAAGAGACCGTCGCCCTCGTCGCGGGCGGCCACACCTTCGGCAAGTGCCACGGCGCCGCCCCGGCGTCCCACGTGGGGCCCGAGCCGGAAGCGGCCCCCCTGGAGCAGCAGGGCCTCGGCTGGAAGAGCGGCTTCGGCCGCGGCAAGGGCGGCGACACGATCAGCAGCGGCATCGAGGGCGCCTGGAAGCCCAACCCGACGCGCTGGGACATGGGGTACTTGAAGGTGCTCTTCCAGTACGAGTGGGAGCTGGTCAAGAGCCCGGCCGGCGCGCACCAATGGCAGGCCAAGGACGTGGCCGAAGAGGACATGGTGGCCGATGCCCACGACCCCTCGAAGAATCACCGGCCCATCATGACCACGGCGGATCTTTCCCTCCGCTTCGACCCGGCCTACGAGAAGATCGCGCGCCGCTACCTGGAGAACCCGAACGAATTCGCGGAGGCCTTCGCGCGGGCGTGGTTCAAGCTGACCCACCGCGACATGGGGCCTCGCTCCCGGTACCTGGGGCCGGAGGTGCCGCAGGAAGAGCTGATCTGGCAGGACCCCGTTCCCGCCGTCGCTCACCCACTGATCGACGACCAGGACGTCGCGGTGCTCAAGGGCAAGGTTCTGGCCTCGGGCCTCTCCATTTCGGAGTTGGTCTCGACTGCCTGGGCGTCGGCGTCCACCTTCCGCGGCTCCGACAAGCGCGGCGGCGCCAACGGCGCCCGCATCCGCCTCGCCCCGCAAAAGGACTGGGAGGTCAACCAGCCCGGGCGGCTGGCGAAGGTCTTGAAAGCCCTCGAGGGCATTCGAAGCGAGTTCAACGGCTCGCAGTCCGGCAGGAAGAAGGTCTCCCTCGCTGACCTGATCGTGCTGGGAGGTTGCGCCGCCGTCGAGAAGGCGGCGAAGGAAGCAGGCTTCGACGTGGCGGTCCCCTTCACACCGGGGCGCACGGACGCGACACAAGAGCAGACCGACGCGGCCTCTTTCGCCGTGCTCGAGCCGGCGGCGGACGGCTTCCGCAACTACCTCAGGGGTCCGTACGGCGCCACGGCCGAGCACTGGCTCGTAGACAAAGCCCAGCTCCTGACGCTGACGGCGCCCGAGATGACGGTGCTCGTGGGCGGCCTGCGCGTCCTCGGAGCCAACTTCGGGAACTCCCCGCACGGCGTTTTCACGAAAAGGCCCCAGACGCTCACCAACGACTTCTTCGTAACCCTGCTGGACATGGGCACCGAGTGGAAGGTCCTCTCGGAGGCAGGTGACTTGTTCGAGGGGCGCGACCGAAAGACGGGCGAGCGGAAGTGGACCGCCACCCGCGTCGATCTGGTGTTCGGGTCCGACTCACGGCTGAGGGCCCTCGCGGAAGTCTTCGCGAGTCAGGACGGGGGCGAGAAGTTCGTCCGCGATTTCGTCTCAGCCTGGAACAAGGTGATGAACCTGGACCGGTTCGATCTTGCCAGGACCTGACGGAGGACAGAATCTGGGCGCGGAGCGGGCGGTCCGGCGAGGCCGGCCCGGGAACGCCTCGGTATCGTCGAGAGGAGGGTTGCGATGGGAACACGAGGACGCGAGATCATCGGCATGGACGTGGAGAAGCTGCTCCACCTGCTCAACCGGGCCTTTGCGAGCGAGTGGCTGGCCTACTACCAGTACTGGCTCGGCGGCGGCGCCCGGCGTCCCCGAGACTCCCGCGTCGAGACAGGGCCGGAGATTGCGGGAGCCCCTCGGCGGCAGGGACTGAGCCGTGGCGGGTGTCCCGTCTGTGTGGCTAAGGTCGCGGCTTGGAAGGTCAGATGCCGCTTGTCAAGAAGGAGGCAGAGCCATGAGGTAGCCGTTTTTCTGACGCAGGGGAGCTTGGAGTGCCGCACTTGCAATAGGAGGATAAGCCAATGTCGTTGAAGATCTTTGCAAAGGCCGCGTGGCTCGGCCTCGCGGCCCTGGCCGTGGGAGTCGTCGGGCTGTTCGCCCAAACGGGGCCAGTCGTATCGAGTTACGGACCGACCGACCAGATTACGACCTTCGAGCAAATCAAGGCCTCCCGCCTGGCGGTCAAGCCCGAGCGCGCAAAGGAACACGCCGATTTGCTCGCCTCGAGGTACATCCTCGATGTCAAGGTCGACCCGAACCTGAAGATGTCCGGCGGGAAGCCGGTGCCCGTCGGGCCCACCGCGAACCTCCGCGGAACGACCTGGGACCAGCTCGACCAGATGACGCCGGAGCAGATCCGGCAGAAGGGGCTGTTTCCCTACAAGCCGCTTCCCTTCCCGGACCACGCCGAAGGGGGGATGCTCTTCCCCGACATGATGCTCAAGCTGCTTCCCCGGCTTACTCGCTTCGACGTGGATTTCGACCTGCCCGAAGCGGTCTTGCCCGATCCAGTGCCGGCAATCTACCTCACGACGAGGCCGGACTTGGGCGACGTGGCCAAGGGGCGGCTCATCACCATCAACAACTATTACGAAATCTTCAACGGCATCTTGAACCCAAAACAGCTTGAAGGACTTCGCCTGCTGGTCACCCAGTTCCCGCAACAGCAGTTCAACGCGACGGAGGACCGGCGAACGGACCGCGCGGACGGGATGCTGGGGGTCACGTGCTTCGACTGCCACGCCAACGGCCACACGAACGGCGCCACGCATCTGGTGGGCGACATCCGGCCTCAGGAGTACCGCCACCGCATCGAGACGCCGACCCTTCGGGGAGTCAACATCCAGGCCCTATTCGGGTCCCAGCGCGCACTCAAGACGGTGGAGGACTTCACCGAGTTTGAACAGCGTGCCGCTTACTTCGACGGCGACATCTGCATGGCCACGAAGAAAGGAGTCAACATTTTGGAGCGAGGCAGCCAGGTGCACTTCATGGCCGAGTTTCTGGAGATCCTCGACTTCCCCCCGGCACCCAAGCTCAACATTTACGGCGAACTGGACCCGGCCAAGGCCACGCCTTCCGAGCTGAGGGGCGAGAGGCTCTTCAGCGGCAAGGCGCAGTGCGCCCGCTGCCATCCCGCTCCTTACTATACCGACAACTCGATGCACAACCTGATGGCGGAGCGCTTCTACAGACAAGAGATGGTGAACGGCATGATGATGGCCCACGACGGTCCCATCAAGACCTTCCCTCTCCGAGGAATCAAGGACTCGCCGCCCTACCTGCACGACGGGCGCTGCTTCACCCTGGAGGACACCGTCGAGTACTTCAACATCGTCCAACAGCTGCACCTTACACCCCAGGAGAAGAAGGACCTCGTAGCCTTCATGCGCTGCCTCTAGGGAGGGTCGGCTCCGAGGGCATTCGTGCGTTGGAAGGGGAAAGACCAAAGCAGGGAGCCACGAGGCTTGGGCTGGGAGATCTCGACGGTTGAGGTTCAACGCTCATAGGAGGTGCCATGACGGAAAAGTTGAAGGGGTGCGTGTCCGTGGCTGCGGGGCCTCTGGTCCCGAAGCCGGAAGCGGGAGCGGTGGGGCCACCGGGCCCCGCGGGAAAGGAGGGCAGAATGGCGGTGATGGTTGGGAAAGAGGCCCCGGACTTCGAGGCGTCGGCCTTCCACAAGGGGGGCTTCAAGAACATCAAGCTGTCGGACTTCCGGGGGAAGTGGGTCCTTCTCTGCTTCTACCCGGGCGATTTCACCTTCGTCTGACCCACCGAATTGTCGGCGGTCGCCGACAAGGCCGGGGAATTCAGGAAGCTGGGAGTCCAGGTCCTGTCCTGCAGCACGGACAGCCGGTTCGTCCACAAGATTTGGCAGGAGCAGGAACTCTCCAAGATGGTCAAAGGAGGATTCCCCTTCCCCATGCTGTCAGATGCGGGCGGGAAGATCGGATCGGTGTACGGGATTTACGACGAGGCCGGTGGCGTGGATGTCCGCGGTCGCTTCATCATCGATCCCGACGGGGTCGTCCAGGCCATCGAGATCCTCACCCCACCCGTGGGGCGAAAGGTCACTGAGTCCATCCGCCAGCTCCAGGCCTTCCAGCACGTGCGCCAGACCAAGGGGGCGGAGGTGTGCCCCGCCGGATGGGAGCCCGGGAAGCCCACCCTCAAGGTGAGCCCCGACCTCGCCGGCAACGTGTGGAAGGTCTGGAAACCCGACGAATAGGACCGCATCCCCACCAAGGCGGGACCACCCTGGAGGCCCCTCTTCGGAGGGGCCTCCCCGTGTCTTAAGCGCCTCTTCGGGGACCCCCCCGCGATTCAAATCGGTTAAAAGGGCGGCCCTTCGAATCCCCCTCCAACCACGTCCTTTGCGGGATGCCTTCGATGAGGACC
>CAZPSH010000007.1:129018-129259 GCA_964589625.1 uncultured Thermoanaerobaculia bacterium | reverse complement strand
TGTGTTGGGTGTGTTTGGTTTGTGGGTGGCGAAGGGGTCCCAGGAAATAGCTCCCACGTTCAGACCGTACCCGAAACCGACACAGGTGGACTGGCAGAGTATGCTAAGGCGCTTGAGAGAACTTTGTTGAAGGAACTAGGCAAATTACCCTCGTAACTTCGGGAGAAGAGGGCCCGGCCTTTGCGCAAGCAGAGACCGGGGGCACAGACCAGGGGGTAGCGACTGTTTACTAAAAACACAG
>CAZPSH010000007.1:75806-129008 GCA_964589625.1 uncultured Thermoanaerobaculia bacterium | reverse complement strand
TAACGGTCCTAAGGTAGCGAAATTCCTTGTCGGGTAAGTTCCGACCTGCACGAAAGGCGTAACGATTTGGGCGCTGTCTCCCCGAGGGGCTCAGCGAATTTGTGGCACCGGTGAAGACGCCGGTTACCCGCGACTAGACGGAAAGACCCTGTGAACCTTCACTGCACCCTAGCATTGAATTTCGACTCCACGTGTGCAGGATAGGTGGGAGGCTGTGAAGCCGTGGCGTCAGCTGCGGTGGAGCCAACGTTGAGATACCACCCTCGTGGTGTTGAGGTTCTAACCTAGGCCCGTTATCCGGGCTGGGGACAGTGCTAGGCGGGTAGTTTGACTGGGGCGGTCGCCTCCCAAAGCGTAACGGAGGCTCCCAAAGGTTCCCTCAGGCTGTTTGGAAATCAGCCGCAGAGCGTAAAGGCATAAGGGAGCTTGACTGCGAGACCTACAAGTCGAACAGGCACGAAAGTGGGGCTTAGTGATCCGGCGGTTCCGAATGGAAGGGCCGTCGCTCAAAGGATAAAAGGTACTCCGGGGATAACAGGCTGATCCTGCCCAAGAGTCCACATCGACGGCAGGGTTTGGCACCTCGATGTCGGCTCATCGCATCCTGGGGCTGAAGCCGGTCCCAAGGGTTCGGCTGTTCGCCGATTAAAGCGGTACGTGAGCTGGGTTCAGAACGTCGCGAGACAGTTCGGTCCCTATCTGTCGCGGGCGAAGGAGGCTTGATGGGTTCCATCTCTAGTACGAGAGGACCGAGATAGACGGAGCTCTGATGTACCAGCTGTTCCGCCAGGGGCAGCGCTGGGTAGTCACCTCCGGTGGGATAAGCGCTGAAAGCATCTAAGCGCGAAGCCCTCCCAAAGATGAGGCCTCCCTCCAGCAATGGCTGAAGGGCCCTGGAAGACGACCAGGTTGATAGGCGGGAGATGTAAGCGCGGTAACGCGTTCAGTCGACCCGTACTAATAGCCCGTGAGGCTTGACCATAACACTTACTTTCGGCTTTGGAGTGCGTTGCCCGATCACTGATTGATAGAACTACCGGATTTTCCCGGTGGCCCTAGCGAGGAGGTCACACCCGTTCCCATTCCGAACACGGAAGTTAAGCTCCTCAGCGCCGATGGTACTGCGTGGGCAACTGCGTGGGAGAGTAGGTCGCCGCCGGGAAGTTAACGAGAAGAAGCCTCCGCGCAAAGCGGGGGCTTCTTTCTTTTTCGGGCTCACGGTCACTTAAAATCGTAAAAGATCGTGTCACTTGACGTTGGGTTTCGGTTTGGCCGTCGCCGGCATCGAGCCCCTCTTCGCCGCCGGCCGCTTCCTCGGCGGGTACTTCTTGACCAGTTCCTCGATCTCCTTCGGCCCCGGGTTGATGATCAAGGACACCTTTCCCGAGAGGAGGTCCTCAGAAAGGTTCAGGTAGGGGAGCGTGGCCAGCGGGGGTTGGGTGAAGGCGTCCTGGATCGCGTCCCCCGTGGTTCCCTCCCCGGCCGCCGGTTCCGCCCGGGCCATCCTCCAGGGCTCGACGGCGGGCGCCCACCCCGGGTACCGGAGGTGGAAGTTCAGGAAGTCGACGGTGCGGCGCCAGGAGTCGTCGGAGGCTACGCGGTCCGCCCCCTGACGGCTGTTGAGGCAGAAGCCGTGCCCGGCTCCCGTGTAGACGACGAGGTCCGCCGGACGCCCCTCTTCCCTCAGCCATTGGAGGGTCTGGAGCGATCGCCTGACCGGTACGATCCGGTCCGAGGTCCCGTGGAAGAGGAGGGTCGGGGGCATGGCCTCCTTGGCCTGTGTGACGAAGCCGGGAGAGAGGCCCCCGTAGTAGGCGACCACGGCCCGGATGCGCGGGTCGGACGGGGCGTCGTTGAGGGCCAGAAAAGCCCCCTGGGAGAACCCGAGGAGGGCCATCCGGTCACCGTCCACGTTGGGGAGGGTGGCGGCGTACGTCAGGGCCGCCTCGATGGTCTGGGTCCACTGACGGCGGTTGCCCCGCCCTTTCCTGCCCCGGTCGTAGTAGCGCAGGAACAGGGCCACGAACCCGCTTCGCGCCAACGCCTCGGCGTTTTGAAGGTAGTACCTCTCCGCCCGGCCCGGGCCGTGGGTTCCGTGAAGCAAGACGACGGCGGGGTAACGCCCCGGAGCGGAGGGCTGGAAGATGTCCACGGCAACCCGGTCGCGCCCGCAGGGGATGCGGTCGCGCGTCCGCAATATGCCGTCGGGCGGGACGGGTCCGTCCTCGAGGGGTTCGATCAGCACGCCGCCGGTGTAACGGAGGGGCGGCTGGTCGAAGGCGCCCGTCACGTCGAGGGGGGTGACCAGGTCGGGGGAGGGGGGAGCACCCGGTGGGGCGCTCGGCTCCGCCTCCTGAGCGACGTGGGTCAGCCCCGCTACCAGAAGGGCCGTCGCGAGCCAGATGCGTGCGACGTTCGGCCTCACCCGGTTCGACCTCCCAAACGACAAGACCCGGCCGAGGCCGGGTCAAGTTGGTGGCGGGGGAAGGATTTGAACCTTCGACCTCTGGGTTATGAGCCCAGCGAGCTACCGGACTGCTCCACCCCGCGTCAAGCTGCTTACTATAGGCGATGGAAGCACGTACTGTCAAGGGGCGCGACGCGCCCCAATCCCTCGATGGACGAAGAAATGCATGGCCCTCCCCGTTGAGCCAGGACGCCGCTCCACGGATCGCACAAGGTGGGGTCGAAGGCGCGCTTTTTTCATTCAACGAATGCTGTAAGCGTGCGGCGCCGCGGGGAATCTGGGGCTCAGCAAGCAGGCTCCCCCGGCCCCCCGCGCACCGGCGGCCCCTTCCGCCGAGCCCATCTCAGGTCGTTGTTCAGAAACGCCGCCGGAGGAGGATTCGCAGTGGACAGGCCTCTCAAAGTGAGGTATAATCTGTGGTGAGGCAATTCCCCCTAAAAGGGGGGCAAGGCCCCTGTGGGGATGCTGGAGGCCTGAAGAAGATTGCACAAGGACCGGTCCAGAGGTACGTTGTCGTCCGCGGCCCAGGATGCGGGCCGGGTGTGATCGGTTGTTCAAAGGAGGAATGCGATGAAGAAAGCTCTGGTCCTGGTGGTCCTCGCCGCGGTCGCCGTCCTGTTCGCTTCGTTCGCCTTCGCGGGCGATCACGCGGCGGTGGGCGCGGAGAAGTGCAAGATGTGTCATAAGGTCCAGTACGAAAGCTGGCTGAAGACCAAGCACGCCTCCCAGACCCCCAAGGTGGATTGCGAGACGTGCCACGGCCCCGGCGCCGACTACTGGAAACCCGCCATTATGAAGGACCCCGCCGCCTCCAAGGCCGCCGGGCTCATCGCCAAGCCCGAGAAGGCCTTCTGCACGGAGAAGTGCCATAAGACCAACTGGAACGACGCCATGCAGGCCAAGTCCCACGACCACAAAGCCAAGTAAGCCGTCCTCCCGGTTGAAGAAGCCAAGGGGCTCCCCGAAGGGAGCCCCTCTTCTTTTCCGGTCAGACCTCGCCGTCGTCGCGCGGACCCGCCGCAGCCCTCCCCGCCTGGGACCTACGCGAGCGGCTTTCCGCAGGCGCCGCAGAACTTCGCTCCGGCGGGATTCTTCGCCTTGCAGGAGGGGCAGGGAGTCTCGGCGGGAACCAGGGAGGCGCCGCAGGCGTTGCAGAAGCGGGCCCCCTCGGCATTGATGGCCTTGCAGGCGGGACAAGCGACACCCGGAAGGGCCATGGCCTGTCCGCAGGAGTTGCAGAACTTGGCGCCGGGCGGGTTGGGCTGGCCGCACCCCTTGCACATCACCGCCGTGCTGGCTCCGCCCGAGGCGCCGGCCGCCACGCCGGCCGCCGCGCCGGCCTGTTGCATGGACTGGGCGAGCATCCCCGGGATCATCATGCCCATGCCGGCGCCCACCCCGAGGCCCATACCGGCCGCCGCCCCCCCGTTCGCCGAGGTGTTTTTTGCCGCCTCCTCCATGGATTTGGCGGCCTTGAACTGCATGTACGCACCCATGTTGCCCACGGCCGCCATGCCGCTCCGCTCGTCCACGACTTTCTGGACCTCCTCGGGCGGGGTGATGGCGCCGATGAAGAAGTCCACGAGTTCCAGGCCGTACTTGGCGAAGTCGTCCCTGACGCGGGACTTGAGGGCTTCGGAAAATTCGTCGTAGAGGCGCGCGAGATCGAGGATGGTCTTGAGGTTCTCGCCCAGGACGTCGTTGAGCCTCGCGACGATCATATCCTTGGCGTAATTCTCTACGCCCTCGGAGGTTTGCACGCCCTGGCTTCCCACGAAGGTGTTGATGAAGAGCTGCGCGTCCCGCACCTTCGTGGCGAACTTCCCGAAGGCGCGGAGGCGGATCATCTGGAATTCCGAGTCGCGGAAGAGCACGGGCTCCTTCGTGCCCCACTTCATGTCCGTGAAGACCTTGCGGTTGACGTAGTACACGTCGGCCCGGAAGGGGGACGTGCCTCCGAAGGGCATGTTCACGAGCTTGTTCAGAAGGGGTAGGTTGAGGGTCGTGAGGGTGTGGCGTCCCGGACCGAAGACGTCCAGGGCGCGGCCATCACGGAAGAACACCGCCCACTGGCTCTCCTGAACCACCAGCTGGGCCCCCAGCTTCAGTTCGCCGCCCATCTCGTGGCGGTGCACCATCTCCTTGCCAGTGTCGTCGAGCCACTCGATCACTTCCAGGTATTTCGTCGCCATGGGTCACTCCCACATACCCGATCCGATTCCCCGGGCCTGAATGGTGGATGCTCCGATCCGAGGGCCCCCCGGCCGCTTCCCGCGCGCCGGTGCGGCCGGGCCTATTCCTTTTCCCAGATGTTCCTGCGCTCGGCCAGGAGCCCTTCCAGGGCGACCGCCGCGTTCATGCCCGAGCGGGGGAGCGCGAGTGGGTCGGCGGCGGCGGCCTCCAAGGACTCCACGGCTTCGAGGATCTTCAAGTCGTGGGCGTAGAGAGCGTCCAGTTCCTCTTCCCCGATCTTGACCTGGTCGAACAGGCCCGTGTACCCGTAGGAGGCGAAGCGCAGCGAATCGGCGGCGCCTTGGAGCTTCCGGTGGAGCAGCCCCAAGTCGTTGAGCACCGCGAGCTGGCCGGCGTTTGTCGCCTGGAGCTTGGCCGACTCCACCTGATCCCGCACGCGGTCCAGCCTCGCGGCCAGGTACTCCCTCAGGCGCTTGTCCGTGGTGCGCCGGTCCTCCCGGACCCGGTACCCGGCCAGCCCCGGGATGATATCCGCGATCCGCTCGAGGAAGTTCTTCTCGCTCCGCAGCATGGGATACCCTCCTCTCCCCCCGCGGGGTTCCGCGGGAGAACCCTCAGTGCTTGTCGCCGGACTTCTTCATGAGATGGACGGCCCGGTTCGCCGTCCGGATCATCCGCATGATGTCCTTCTCGGTGGTGTACTTGGTCACCTGAAGGTTGAGGACGATCTGATAGCCAGCGTGGCGGATCCTCAGCTCCTCCTCGCCGGGAAAAGAACGCCTTGCGAGGACCGCGCCGGCTTCCTCGTCGCCCTCCGCCGCCTCCCCTCCGGTCGGATCGCCCGCCGTGGCTTCCGCGGCCTTCTCCCGCGGCGCCACGAGAGTGAGGCCGGACTCTTCGAGGAGGGTCTGAAAGACCGGGAAGGCCGAGCTCGTCACGCGGTCGCTAAGATCGTACACCTCCTGGAAGCGGAGGCGCAGTTCGTCCTGGGTGCGCAAGGGGAGTCCGACGGCCGAGAAGAAGTCCTCGTACGCCTTCTTCAGGATGTTCTGCTGCGCCTCCCGGTCGGGCTTCTCGCGGTTGAACGCGGCGTGCTTTCCGGTGAGCCGGTCCTCGTCGTCGAGAATCCCCAGGAACCGAAGGGCCGCGAGGGCGGGGTAGGTCCAGTGGGAGGAGAGACCGCGCTTGTGGAGTTCGTCCTTGGAGAGCACGTCCCCGGCCGCGTGAACCTGGGCGTGGTCCAGGATGGCCCGGAGGCCTTTTCGGGGAACGTAGGGCGGCGTGCCAACGGCCTTTCGCGTCATGGGCGCTTCTCCGCAGTCAGGGCAGGGTGAGCCTACCAGCGGAGAAGGGAGGCGTCAAGTGCCCGCCCCGCAGCATTTCTTGTACTTCTTCCCCGATCCGCAAGGGCAGGGGTCGTTGCGCCCCACCTTCTCGCTCTTGCGAACGGCGGGCTTCGCGGCGGGCTTCGCTTCCTTCTCCGGTGCCGAGTAGGAGTAGGCCTGCTCCCGGCGGGCGACCTTTTTTTCCTCCTGGTGGAGGACGGGTTCCAGGAGGAAGAGGTACCGGACGATCTCCTCCTCCGCGCGGTCCATCATCGCGGAGAACAGCTCAAAGCCCTCTCGCTTGTATTCGACGAGGGGATCGCGCTGTCCGTATGCGCGGAGGCCGATGCCCTCCTTGAGGTGGTCCATGGAGAGGAGGTGGTCCTTCCACTGGTTGTCGATGACCTGGAGCATCACGAGGCGCTCGTACTCTCGCATCATCTCTGGGGGTAGCCTCCGCTCCTTCTCCTCGTACTTCGCGGAGTAGGCCCGCTCGATCCTCTCGCGCAATTCGGCCCGGGGGACCTCGTTCGGGTCGATCCCCGCGGCGGTGAGGTCGAGGCCGAAATAGTGCCTGACCTGGGTCTTCAGGCCCTCCACGTCCCAGTCAGCGCCGCCGCTCTCCTCGGAGACGTACTGGTCGAGGATCCAGTCGAGGAGCATGCCCGCTGTCTCGAAGAGGTAGTCCCGAAGGCCCTCCTTGGCGAGAACCCTCTTCCGAAGGCCGTAGACCGAAGTGCGCTGCTTGTTCATGACGTCGTCGTACTCGAGGAGGTGCTTGCGGATGTCGAAGTTCCGCGCCTCCACGGACGTCTGCGCGCGCTCGATGGACTTCGTGACCCACGGGTGCTCGATGGGCACGCCCTCCTCCATGCCGAGTCGGCCCATCATGCCCTTGAGCCGGTCGCCACCGAAGAGGCGCATGAGGTCGTCCTCGAGGGAGAGGTAGAAGCGTGAGGACCCCGGATCGCCCTGCCGGCCCGAGCGGCCCCTCAACTGGTTGTCGATGCGCCGGGACTCGTGGCGCTCCGTGCCCAGGATGTGGAGGCCCCCGAGGGACACGACCTCCTCGTGCTCCCGGGCGCAGATGTCCCGGAACTGGGCCACCTGGCGCGTGAACTCTTCCGGATGGAGTTCAGGGTCGGCCTTCGTCCGGGCCAGCCCCTCGGGGTTGCCGCCCAGGAGAATGTCCGTGCCCCGTCCGGCCATGTTGGTGGCGATGGTGACGGATCCCTTCCGGCCCGCCTGGGCCACGATCTCGGCCTCCTTCTCGTGGTACTTGGCGTTGAGCACCACGTGGGGAATGCCGCGCCTTTTGAGCAGGGCGCTCATCCTCTCGCTCTTCTCGATGGAGATGGTGCCCACGAGCACCGGCTGGCCCTTTTCGTGCAGTTCCTGGATCTCGTCGGCGGCCGCCTCCCACTTCTCCGGCTCGGTCCGGTACACGAGGTCGGCGTGGTCCTGGCGGACCATGGGCTTGTTGGGCGGGACGACCACGACGTCGAGCTTGTAGATCTTGTCGAACTCCGCGGCCTCCGTGTCCGCCGTACCGGTCATGCCGGCCAGCTTCTCGTAGAGCCGGAAGTAATTTTGGAAGGTGATGGTGGCCAGCGTTTGGTTCTCCTGCTGGATCTTCACCCCCTCCTTGGACTCGATGGCCTGGTGGAGGCCGTCGCTCCACCTCCGGCCCGGCATGACGCGGCCCGTGAATTCGTCCACGATCAGGACCTCTCCGTCCTTGACCATGTACTCCACGTCCCGGTGGTAGAGCTTGTGGGCCACAAGGGCCTGGTTGAGGCAGTGGAGAATCTCCATGTTGGAGGGGTCGTAGAGGTTCTGGAGGTTCAGGGTCTTCTCGCAGCGCGCCACGCCCTCCTCGGTGAAGACGGCGGTGCGCTGCTTCTCGTCCACCGTGTAGTCCCGCTCCTTCTGAAGGAGGGGAATGACGCTGTTCGCCGCGTAGTACTTGTCGGTCCGTTCGTCCGAGGGACCCGAGATGATGAGCGGCGTCCGGGCCTCGTCCACGAGGATGGAATCCACCTCGTCCACCAGGGCGAAGTGGTGACCTCGCTGGACCATGTCCTCGATGCGGTACTTCATGTTGTCGCGGAGGTAGTCGAAGCCGAATTCGTTGTTCTGGCCGTAGGTGATGTCGCACCCGTAGGCCACCTGGCGTTCCGCGTTCCCCATTTCCTGCTGGATGCATCCCACCGTGAGGCCCAGAAAACGGTAGACTTGTCCCATCCAGTCCGCGTCGCGCCGGGCCAGGTAGTCGTTTACGGTGACCACGTGGACCCCGCGTCCCGTGAGGGCGTTGAGGTAAACGGGAAGAACGGCCACGAGGGTCTTTCCCTCGCCGGTCTTCATCTCGGAGATCTTGCCCTGGTGGAGGACCACGCCTCCGATGACCTGGACGTCGAAGGGACGCATCCCCAAGGCCCGCTTGGCGCCCTCGCGCGCGACGGCGAAGGCCTCCGGAAGGATTTGGTCCAGGGCCTCTTGCTGGGAGAGTCCTTCGGCCAGAAGCTCCTGGATGCGCCCCTTAAACTCGGCGGTCTTTCCCCGGAGGGCTTCGTCGCTGAGCCGCACAAGGCGCGGCTCCCACTCGTTTACGGCAAAGACGGCGGGCTGTATGGCCTTGATGTCACGTTCGTGCTTGGTCCCGAAAATTTTGGCGAGCGCCGAATCCAGAAACATGGGAAGGTCTCCCGGTCAGAGGAGCGGGGCGAGGGGGGGCGTCGGCCGGAATGGGGCCGGCGGTGTTCGAATCAGAACAAGAGATACCGCTTGGGATTGAGGGCACGGTCGTTCTTACGGACTTCGTAGTGGAGATGGGGGCCGGTGCTGCGTCCGGTGGAGCCCACGTGGCCGATTCGTTGCCAGCGCCTCAAGGTCTGGCCCGGTTTTACCAGAATCTTGGAGAGATGGGCGTACCGGGTGAGCATTCCGTTTCCGTGGCTGATCTCTACGGTATTCCCGTAGCCGCGTTTGTAGCCCGCGAAGACCACCACCCCCTCGGCCGTCGCAGAAACGGCGCTGCCGTAGGGCGCCGCGATGTCGATGCCTTCGTGGTATTCGGGCATCCCGTCAAAGGGGTCCTGCCGCGCTCCGAAGGAGGAGATGATGAAGCCCTTGGTGGGCCAAACCGATGGGGTGCGCGCAAGGGTCTGAAGATGGGGCTCCAGCGCCGCCGAGAGCCGCTGGGTCTCCTCGCACATCTCGTCCACATCGCCCTTCAGGGCGTGGATCTGCTCGGCGAGTTCGCCCACGTCGGTGGACTTTGGGGTGGACTGGGCGGAGGGCGAAGGCCCCCCTACGCCGGATTCGGCGGGAAGCCGAAGGTTTTGCTGCCGGGCCAGTTCCTCCATCAGGGAGAGCTGGTGCTCGCTGCGGTTAAGCCGGTCCCGCGTTTCGTCGAGGACCCGGCTCAAGTTCGAAAAAGCCGTCCGCATCTGGTGTTCCCTGGAGGAGAGGTCCAGGTTCTTTTTGACGAGGCTTCCCTGCCAGGCCGCCAGAATCAGGAAGGCCAGGGTCCCTAGGAGAAGGGTGCCTACGATGCCGCCCAACACCGTGAGGTGCCGTTTTACCTGGATCCACTCCAGGACGCGGTTATGGACGGGCTTCCCGTCCTCACGGAGCACGACGACATGGTAACGCCTTCTCTTCCGCTTCATTCCACCTGCCTGGAGAGAAAGGATCCCCCCTGAGGCCCCCTGCCACATGAGCGAACTTACCATCATGCTTTTCCCCCTGTCAAGGCCGGCAACCCCTGTTGACGCCGGGGCTTGCATGGCATACCTTTGGGCTTGGAGGGGACCGGGCAGCCGCCGCGGGTGCGGAGGAAAGTCCGGACTCCACAGGGCAGCGAGCCTGCTAACGGCAGGGCGGGGTGACCCGACGGAAAGTGCCACAGAAAATAAACCGCCAGCGGCCGCCCACGGGCGGTGCGGGTAAGGGTGAAACGGCGGGGTAAGAGCCCACCGCGGACCTGGTAACAGGGACGGCACGGTAAACCCCTCGCGGAGCAAGGCCAAATAGGGAGGCGTCCGAGGCTGGCCCGGCCGAGGCCTCCGGGTAGGCCGCTAGAGGCCGTCGGCGACGGCGGTCCCAGAGGAATGGCTGCCCCCTCCGGGAAACCGGGGGGACAGGATCCGGCTTACAGGTCCCCTCCAGAAAATCGCATCGGGTTCGGCCCCCGGCCTTTTCGGCGAGGGCCTCCCGTCTTCCTTACCCCCCGAACCTCGTCACGCCGCCGCCGCCCCCCTCCTTCTTCCCGGCACCCACTTGGGCTATCCTCGCGCCATGAGGATCCTCGAGGGGCACCCGCGTCTCCGCGCCTTCCTGTTTCCCCCGATAAACGCGGCCTTCCTCATCCGCGCCGCGGCGGTGGCCTTCTTCTCGGCTCTTTTCTTCGGGTTCGTCCTGCGTCCCTTCGTCGTCCGCGGGGAGAGCATGGATCCGTCCTACCGGGACGGCACCTTCCATTTCCTCGTGAAGTCCAGCTACCTCTTCTCCGAGCCGGAGCGCGGCGACGTGGTCGCCGTCCGGCTCGCGGGGGAGCGGGTGCTTCTTCTCAAGCGCGTCGTGGCCCTGGGAGGGCAGGAGGTGTCCTTTCGCGGCGGAACGCTCATCGTAGACGGCATCGCCCAGGAGGAGCCCTACGTGAAGGGACCGTGCGACTGGGAACTGCCGCCCCGGCGCGTGGAGGCGGGCAAGGTGTACGTGGTGGGCGACAACCGGAGCATGCCACTGGAACAGCACGATTTCGGCCAGGTCTCCGTGCATCGCGTGGTCGGGAGGCCGCTGTGGTGACGGCGCGGAGGCTGGCCGCGGCGTGCGCGGTCCTCGCGGTGGCGTGGGGTCTCTGGTACGCCTTTCCCACCCGCACGAGGCAGGTCAAACGCGCCTTCAAGGCCCTGTCGCGAGCCGCGGAGAAGGACGGCCCCGAGGGCGCCGTCGTCACCGCCGCCGCCGCCCGGAAGATCTCCCGGTTCTTCGCGCAGGAATGCCGATTGGAAGCCGAGGCCTACCGGTTGTCGGGCACGGTCTCCCGGGACGACGTGATGCGGTACGCGTTCGCGGCCAGGGAGCGGGCCCTCTCCTCCTCTCTCCGCTTTTACGACGTCCGGGTCGCCTTCGGGCCGGAGGGCGAGGCGGTGGCGGAGGCGACCGTCCGCCTGGAGGGCACCTCGGAGGGCGGAGACTCCCTGGCGGAGGTCCACGAGATCCGGTGCGTCCTGAGGAGGGCGGAAGGGGAGTGGCTCTTCGCCGACGTGGTCCTCGTGGACGTCCTGGAGCGTTGATCGGGCGCCGCGGACGCGCGACGGTTTCGTCCTGCGCCGCATCCCTCTGACTGGAAGGTGGTTCTGGGCCTCATCGTCGAAAGGGTCTCGGGCAGGAGCTACTACGACTACGTTCGAGAGAACGTCTTCGGGCCGGCCGGAATGACCGATACGGACTCCTACGAAGCCGACGTCCCCGTCTCCAACTTGGCGGAGGGCTACACCCGCGAATGGGGGGGATCCGAACACGCCGGAGAGCCCCCCAGGTCCAACGTCTACTCGCGGCCCGCCCGAGGGAGTTCCGCGGGCGGAGGCTACTCCACCGCGCCCGACCTGCTCAAATTCGCCGGCGCGCTCAAGAAGGGCAAACTCCTCGGTCCCGAATTCACCCGCTGGGTCTTGAGCTGGCTCCGAGAGGCGGGGGAGGGTCTCGGGGACCCGGTCAGGCCGGCTGAGGGGGCGCCGAAAGGAGCCCCGCCTCCTGTCGCAGGCGCTCGATGAGGGCGTCCTTGCGGGACCAGAGTTCGCGAACCCACACCTGGAAGCGCTCCCTCAGGACGGGGTCCTCCATGTAGTCTCCGCGGCTGAACTCCTCGGGGATCTCCAGGCGCTCCACGTGGACGACGATCTTACGGAGTTTTCCCGAGAGCAGGTCCCAGAGCGTGGGGCTCTCCTTGGGGTAGACGATGGTCACGTCCAGAAGGTGGCGCATCCGGTCCCCCATGGCGGCCAGGACGAAGGCGAGCCCTCCGGCCTTCGGCCGGAGCAGGTTCCGGTAGGGCGATTCCTGGAGGGCGTGTTTGGCCTTGGTGAAACGCGTCCCTTCGAGGAAATTCAAGATGGTCACGGGCACCCCAGCGAACCGCTCGCAGGCCTTGCGGGTGGTTTCCAGGTCTTTTCCGCGCTTCTCCGGGTACCTCTCGAGATAGGATCTGGAATACCGCCGCATGAAGGGATAATCCAGGGCCCACCAAGCGCCGCCGAGGAGGGGGACCCAGGCCAGGCTGCGCTTGAGGAAAAACTTCGGGAAGGGAATGCGCCGGTTGAAGATCCTCTGCAGGACCACGATGTCCACCCAGGAGCGGTGGTTGCAGGAGACGAGGTACCAGCCCTTCCGGGTGAGCCCCTCCACTCCGCGGACGTCCCAGTGGATCCTCTGGGTCAGCGAGAGGCCCCAGTTGTTGAAGGTCGTCCAGGTCTCGGCGATGGCCGTGATGGCCCTTGTCCAGGTCCTCCTCCAGCCGCGGAAGGGCAGGAGGACTTTGCACACGGCCAGGAAATAGAGCGGAAGGCTCCAGAGGACCGTGTTGCCCACGAAGAGGAGGAAGACCAAGGGGCCGAGCAGCCAGGATGGGAGAAAGGCCAGGACCATCGAACCTCCGAGACTCCCCCCGGGCGCCGCACCGGCGGCGTCGAGATACTTGATTCTAGCACAATTGCGGCCCATCCGGAACGCTGGAGGGGATTGAAGCCTGCATGCCCGGAGGTGTTTCTCCTTCGGCATCCCCGCACCCGGCTCCGCGCCGGGTTACCGGCGTTCGCTCCACTAGCGCTGAAAGGCGTAGCTGATTTTGAAGAATACCTGCCGTCCGGCCTTGAGGCGCGCGCCCGCGGGGTCGAGCACCTGGTCATCCCCGGCGCCGAGGTAGAGAACCGTCTGCCAGTTGACGCGATAGGCGTACAAGATCGAGGAGGAGAGGGCCCCGTTCCTTCGCGCAACGGGATAGGGGTGGAGGCGGGGGTCCTGCCGCACGTCCTCGTATTGGACGATGGCTCGCAGGAACGCCTTGGACGACAGGATGAACACACCCTTGAGGCGGACCGTCTGGGCCGTGAAGAGCCGGCCCTTCACGCCGTCCCGCTCGCTGTCCACCCACTGCCTGGCCCCGTCGAATTGCAGGGTGAGATGGTCGTTCGGGCGGATCGTGGCGGAGAGGTGGAGGTCGGCCCCGCTTCCCGAGCGGACGTTGGCGTAGTCGTACTGGCCGCCCACGGTCCCGTGGCAGGAGAGGCGGGCGAGGAAGGCGGAAGGGGAGAGGCTCCCCTCGAAGTACACCAGGGAGCGGCGCAGGAGGACGTCGCCGACGCGCACGGCGTCCCGGTTGAGGTAGACGGACCCGTAGAGGCTCCGCTTGCCCTGGACGAACAGGCCGGGCCAAATGTGGCGCTCCAAGAGGTCTCCCTTGCGGTCCCAGTAAGCGCTCGCCACGAAATCGGGGACGATCTGGTTGAAAAACCCTTCCTTGGGGTAGAAGATCGGCCCCGCGTCGATTCTCGCGCTCCGGTACCCGACCCGCGGGACGAAGCCGTTGTCCGCGCGGAATCCACTGCCCACGTCCTCGTAGCGAAACACCCCGTAGTAACTGCGGGCCTCGCGGGCCCACTTGAAGTGGCCCGCCGCACCCGACATGTCCCGCCCGTCCCAGAGGGCGTCCAGGTCCGGGCGGTCGGGTGTGCGGGTCCGGGAGTAGAGGACCTGGAGGGCCAGCGTGTCCCGGTCCGTGGGCCTCCACTGAAGGTCGGGGCCGAAAAGGCGGTTGTAGCTGCCGTCCTCGTTCTCCCGGCCCGCGAAGAGGAGTCCGGCGAAGGATTTCCCGAGACTCCTCCGGACCCGGGCCACGGCCGCCGTGGAGGAGAAGTCCTGCGGAGCGAGGGTCGAGTACTGGGGCCCGGGGAGAATCACACTGCCTCCGCCCTGGTCCTCGGCCACGAGGAGCGTGTATTCCGTCCCGTCGATCTTCCCCGTGGAACGCACGCCCCACTTCGGGTCCGTTACGGTGCGCGTGTACACGGCGTCGATGGGCGTGTCGAGGAGGTCCACGCCCTCCATGAAGAAGGGTCGCTTTTCCGGATAAAAGAGAGCGAAGCGCTGGTTCACCGAAATCTGCGCCGCGTCCGATTCGACCTGGGAAAAGTCCGGGTTCACCGTAAGGTCCATGGCGTGATCGGCGTTGGGCATCCATTTTAAGTCGAGTCCCGCGTCCCAATCCGTCTCGCGGCGGGAGAGCGGTCCGCCCGGTCCGCCTTCGGGCATCCAGTCGCCTTGCCCCGAGACGTAGGGGGCGGCCACCCAGTGGGCCCCCGTGGGCAGGCCCTGGAGGCCCTCGACCCTAGCCGCCTGCGCCAGGAGGGAATTGCTGTCCCTCGGGAGGGGGCGGCTGAACATCTGGTAGCGGAACTCCCGTGGGCGGTTCCGGTAGACGAGAAGGCGCCACGTGGGGGAAGAGCCGGTGTACCGCAGACTCGCGAAGGGCAAGGCCATTTCCACCTGCCAGCCGGACTCGGTGATGCGCCCCGCGGAATCCCAGAAGTAATCGGGCGATAAGTCCTCGTTGCCGTTGGCGTCGTTGATCACGCCGTCGTCGTGGATCCCTCGCGCGTTCACGAAGAGTTCGAGCGCCGAACGCCCGTCCCCCCGAGTGTCCAGCATGATCCCGGCGAAGTCCTGGTCGGAGTGCACGTTGTCGCGGTCTACGTAGGGGGCCCGGATGGAGGAGGGGTCGGGATCGTCGCAACGGATCGCCACGTAGAAGTTCTTTTCGTCGTAGGTGATCCACGCGGTGGTGCCCACCTTGGGGGGAACGTTGTCCCCGGGGTTGGTCTCGAAGAACTCCGTGATCTGCGCCGCGTCCGTCCACCCAGGATCCGAGAGGTCCCCGTCCACGCGAATGGCCCCCTCCGTCCTTCGGACCTGCAAAATGGGGGATTCGGACGGAGCGTCGGGGGACGTCCTGGCGTGGAGCCCATGGGCGAGGGCGGCGGCGAGAAGGGTGGCGGAGCAGAGTCGCTGGTGTCGGCGCGTCGTCATGCGGGGATCCCCCTGTCGTCGGGGGGGGGCGTCCCCCCTCGCGAAACTGTACGGAAAGGGCGCGCCCCGGGTTTCTGCGCCGTAGCGAAAACGCCCCCCCGGGCTCCGCGCCCTGTTTCCGCCCCCCGGTTTCTCTGTTCCCCTGTTTCCTTGCTCTACGCCGCTCCCTCGGCCTCGGCTGGCTCGGCGACGGCCCGGCGCACGGCCACGCCCCGCACGGCCCAGGCCTTCTCCACCGTGAGGGTGGGGCTCCCGCGTCCCGCGTCCACCACGCCCTCGACCACGAGGGGCCGCCCCGAGGTGATGAGGTCGCCGAAGCGCCGGTAGGCCTTGGGGAAGAAGGAGACCTCCGCGAGGCCCGTCGGGTCCTCCAGGGTCACGAAGGCCATGGCTTCGCCGGTTTTCCGCGTGGGGATGCGCTTGTAGACGATGGCCTGGCCCCAGACGCAGATGCGCTTCTCCGCGCGGTCCCCGACGTCCCTCGCGTTCACGTAGGCGTGTGCGGCAGCCCAGCCCATCATGGGCGTCAGGGGGTGGGCAGTGACGGCGTACCCCAACGCGTGGACTTCGCCGGAGAGCGTCTCGGCGAGGGAGAGGCGGGGGGAGGTTGGGGATTTTGGATTTGGGATTTGGGATTTGGGATAGGCGAAAGCGGAGGCGGGGAGGCGGAGGGTACCGGGGGGCGGGGCGGCGGAGCGAAGGTTCGCCAACAAGGCGCCACGACTGTGCCCGAAGCCGTCGCACGCCCCCGACCGCACGAGCCCTTCCATCTCCGCGGGGCTCAGGCGGCGGCGCAGGCGCGCGCGCAGGTCTTCGAAAGAGCGGTAGGGCCCCTCGCCGCGCTCCTCAAAGAGGGCGTCCAGGGCCGAGGGCCGAAGGCCCCGGAGGGTGAAGAAGCCGCAGCGGAGAAGATTGTCCTTCCCGGCGAAGTCCATCTCCGAAGCGTTCACGTCGGGGGGGAGGATGGATAGGCCCCAGCGCCGCGCCTCCTCCACGTAGGCCGCGGTCCCGTAGAAGCCCCCCTGGTTGTTGATCAGGGCGGCGAAGAACTCGGCGGGGTGGTGGGCCTTGAGATAGGCCACCTGGTAGGAGAGCTGGGCGAAGGAGGCCGAATGCGCCTTGCAGAAGGCGTACCCCGCGAAGGACCGGATCTGTCCCCACAGCTCCTCGAGCGTCTCCTCCGCAAGGCCCCTCTCCCGCCCTTTCTCGAAGAAGGCCCCCGTGAGGGCCTCCATCTCGCGCCGGCCCCGGTATTTGCCGCTCATGGCCCGGCGCAGGAGGTCCGCCTCGCCGAGGGTGAGGCCGACGAATTCGTGGGCCACGCGGATCACGTCCTCCTGGTAGACCATGACGCCGAAGGTCTCCCGCAGGATCGGCTCCAAGCCGGGGGCGGCGTAGGCCGGTGGCTCCTCGCCCAGGCGCCGGCGCACGTAAGCCTCCATCATGCCCGACTCGGCCACCCCGGGCCGGATGATGGAGGAGACCGCCGTGAGGTCGGGGAAGGTGCGCGTCTTCAGGCGCCTCAGGAGCTGGCGCATGCCCGGGCTCTCCACGTAGAAACAGCCCATGGTCCTGCCCTCGGAGATGACGTGGTTGGTCTTGAGGTCCCCGTAGGTGCGTTCGGGCGGGAAGACGGGCGGCTCCCGGCCCGTGTGGTCGCGCACCGAGGCCACGGCATCGGTGAGGACGCCCAGGGAGCGGTTGCCCAGCAGGTCGATCTTGATGAGCCCGAGGGCCTCCACGTCGAACATGTCGCACTGGGTGATGGCCACGCCCTTGGCGGCGCGCTCCAGGGAAAGGCGGCGGGTGAGGGGCACGGGGGAGACCACCACGCCGCCGCAGTGGACCGAGAGGTGGCGGGGCAGGCCGTCCACCCGCCGGGCGGCCTCGATCACCTCCCGCCAGGGGTTCTCGCGCAAGGGCGCCCCCCGGGCCTCGGGGCGGGCGCGGAGGGCCTCCTCGAAGCGGTCGAAGGAGGTGTGGGGGATGGCGCGGGCGAGGACCGAGACCTCCTCCTCGGGTACGCCCAGGGCCTTGGCCATCTCGCGGAAGCCCGAGCGCGCCGAGAAGGTGTTGTGGGTGGCGATCATGCAGACGTTGCCGTCGCCGTAAGTGTCGTACACGTGGCGGATGACGTGGTCCCGCTCGCGCCAGGAGAAGTCCAAATCAATGTCGGGAGGGTTCCGCCGCTCGGGATTCAAGAAGCGCTCGAAGTAGAGCCCCTCGGCCACGGGGTCCACGTGGGTCATGGCGAGGGCGTAGGAGACCAGGCTCCCCGCCCCCGAGCCCCGGCCTACGTTGGGGATGCACTGGGAGCGCGCGAAGCGGACGATGTCCTCCACCACGAGGAAATATCCCGCGAAGCCCATGCGGACGATCACGTCCAGTTCGCGCTCGAGGCGCTCAAGGTAAGGCAGCGAGACGTTCCGCACCCGGCGGGCGAGGCCCGCGTAGGAGAGGGCCCTGAGCCGCCCCACCTCGGTCTCCCCGGAGGGAAGGGGCGGGTGGGGGAGGAGCCACTCGCCGAGGGGAAGGGCCACGCCGCAGGAGGCCGCCAGTTCGCCCGCGGCGTCGAGGGCCGCCCGGTCCCGTCCGAATCGCTCCTGCGCCGCCGCGGGGGCAAGGAGGTGCTCTCCCCGCGCCGCCTCCGGGGGCCGGTGCTTGGCCGCCCGAAGGAGGCGGTGGACGGCGTAGCCCGAGGGATCGGAAAAAAAGGCTTGGGGCGCGGCGAGGAGGGGGAGCCCCAGCCACTGGGCCGCGGCGCGGGCGCCGGCGTCGGCGCCCGGGTCGCCTGACAGGCGGGCGAAGAGGCTCCCGGGTTCCGCCCCGGCCTTCTTCAGGGCGAAGAGGAGGGCCGGCTCCGACGCCAGGAGCGCCACGTGGCCGCCCGCGGTGGCCGCCGCGCACTCGGCCGCCCGGTCGAAGCGGTCGGATTCGATGTTCCGGCGCGTCACGAGGCCGCAGAGGCGGGCGTACCCTTCGAGATCCCGCGCGAAGACGAAAAGGGAAGATTTGTGATTGGGGATTTGGGATTTCGGATTGGAAGAGACGGCCCCGGAAGAGGCTACATGGTTTTTGCGCTCCCCAAATCCCAAATCCGAAATCCGAAATGTCCCCTCCGTAATCTCCGCGCCGAGGACGGGACGAAGGCCCGCCGCTTTCGCCGCCTTGTAGAAGCGCACCGCTCCGTAGAGGCCGTCCCGGTCGCACAGTCCCGCCGCCGCGTACCCCTTCCGGGCGCACGCCTCGGCCCACCCCTCGGGTGTGAGGGTCCCCGAGTAGAAGGTGAAGGCCGAGCGGTTCACCAGCGGTGCAAAGTCCATGAATCCCCTCCGGCAGGGACAGGCGCCTGCCCCACATAGAATATGGTCACAAATGACCATGTTTCAACTGTGACAACGAGGTCACATTAGAGTATGTCGGCGGCGGAGGGCGCTCTGCCTCGGAGGCCTGCACAGATTCTTCGGACGAACTATATTTTCCTCAGAGTCCCGAAGGGACGAGGAGGCGGCCATGGAACTCCGTCTCGAAACCGAAGAGGCTTCGCTCCTGCTCCAAGTGATCCGCAACCGGGTCGAGGAATTGCGGCTGGAAGTTCGCCACTGCCGCGACTCCGAGGACCGCGCGTACCTCAAGCACAAGGAACGGCTCCTCAACGCGATTCTCGCCAAGTTCCCCGAGGTGGCCGAAGGAGCCTACCGGCGAGGGTTCATCCGCGCTCGGGTCTGACGGCCCTTCCCCTTGGAATCCGTGGCGACGATCGCCTCCAGGTCCGTTCCGCCGGTCTCTGCTCGGCTTTCGTGGGGTGGGATTCGGGCGCTTTGACTGAACGCCCCCCTCCGCGCCTCCTCCGGAAGGAAGGGAAATGGTGTTGTCCCGCCCCTCGCGATTCCCGGGAAGTTCCCCCCCCCCAAAAAAAGAGGCGGGAGAGGGCTCTCCCGCCTGTAGAGGGGTTAGGGCAATCGCACGTTCCGTGGGACCGACTCCTCTTCCCTGGATGCCCGGCCGGAAAGAAGCGATCCGTCCTCTGGTTCTTCCCAAACGCCCGCAGGTGCGCCCGCGGCCGTGGCCTTTCCGTTTCTTTGGATGCAAAGAAATTGCCAGAACCGTCCTGGCGGGAGAGGCTGATTTTTCATGGAGATAGGAGGGCGGGATCGAGGGGGGCGCCCAATGGGTTGGCACCAAAGCGTGACTTGTGTGTGAGAGTTTGGTTGCATAGCGGTTTGGTTGGAGGGGCGGTTACCCGGTCCAGGCGAGACCCGCCTCGGCGGCAAACAGCGAGCGCTGGAAGACGGTCCCGCAGACGGGTTCGAGGCGCGGATAGGTTCGAAGGAGGGGCTCGGGGACGGGCTGGAGCTTCCCCGTGAGGGCGTGCTGAAATTCGAAGGCGTTGGCCGTCGCCTTCCCCCGGAAGTGGTTGTTGAAAATCACCACGACCTCCTCGGCCACCGAGGCGGCTCCGCGCACGGCGTCCGCCCAGGGCGCCAGCTCTCCCGGAGAGTAAAGGTAGTTGTAGCGCTCGTCGCGCCCCGCGCCCTCGGTGAACCAGGACGCCGCGTTGCGCCCGTGAAATCGAAAATAGGCGAGCCGGGAGGTGACGGCCCCCGTGGGGCCCAGGCATTGGGTGAGGGCGGGTTGGTCCACGTTGCAAAAGGCTAGGTCCCGCTCCCTCAGAAGCTTCAGCACGTCCTTGTGGCCCCAGGAGGCGTGGCGCACCTCCACGGCCAGGGGATAGGCCGAGAATCGCGTGCAAAGGTCCAAAAGGACCTGCCGGTTCTCCGGCGTGTTCCGGAAGGACCAGGGCCACTGGACCAGGACCGCCGAGAGCCGGCCGAACCGGGCCAAGGGCTCCACGGCCCGGTGGAAGGCCCGCTCGTCCACCAGCGAGGCTTTGCGGGTGTGGGTGAAGCCCTGGAAGAGCTTCACCGTGAAGCGGAACCGAGGCCGGTCCGCCACCCTCCGCACCCACTCGCCCGTCCTCAGGGGTTCGGGGATCCGATAGAAGGTGCTGTCCACCTCCAGCACGTCGAAGAGCCCCGCCATGTAGGCCAGATGGTCGAAATACCGCCCCGCCTTCGCCGGGTACACCACCCCCTTCCAGTCCGGGTAGCTCCACCCGGCGGGGCCCGTTCGGATTGTCGAGGGTGCGAGTTCGTCAGGGCGCATCGCGGCAACTCCTGCTCGTCACCTCTCCCTCGCCCACACGATCTTGTACGCGAAGCGGACCTCGTGGGGTTCCACGACCACGGGAGGGTAGAGGGGGTTGACGGATTCGAGGAGGACGCGGCCGCCGGCTTCCCGGTAGCGCTTCACGTACTTGTCCCCGCTCATGAGCCCGATGACGGCGTAGTCCCCGCTGACGGGACGCTTGCGCGTGTCCACCATGACCACCTGGCCGTCCTCGTACTTGGGCACCATGGAGTCTCCCGCCACCTCCACGCCGAAGCCGTTGGGGTCCGTGAACTCCGGGGGCCGGGGCAGGAAGTACATGCCGCCGCCGGCGGGATATCCCTGGTCCGTGAATTCCACGCCGGGACCGGCGGAGGCGAAGGCGACCACGGGAACCTCCGGGGGGAGCGGATCGGCGCCCGTGAGCGCCGCCAGGGGAGAATCGAGAGCCGCGGCGATGGCCTCCAGCGACCGGAGGGAAGGGGTGGTGCGGCCCTTCTCGATGCGGGCGTAGTTGGGGGGACTCCAGCCCAGGCGCCGGGCGACTTCGGCCTGGCTGAGCCCCTGCGATTTGCGAATGGTCTCGATGCGCTTGGCGTAGTCCATATCCGTCACCTCCCGTCCGCGGGGGACGCATCCCTCAGCCACGCTTCGGTGCCCACCTCCACCCTCCGCCCCAGCGGGAGGATGACCATCCACGCATCGTGAATATAGTCACCTGTGACCATGATGTCAAGGGCGTCCTCGTTGTCCCTTCTGTGACGGGAATCATGGCAATCCGGCGATGGAGGTGTTAAAAAATGCAACGTACTAGGGAGGCCGGCGCAGGAAGCCCCGTCGGTCAACCCTTTTGAATATAAAAGAGATAGTGTTCAGAGCCCCCTTCGCTCCCAAGGAGGGATACGAAGATGAAACAGTGGTGGAATGAGGTCCTTCACAGGAACAGGCCGGTCCTTCTGGCCTCGGCGGCGGTTCTCATGGTGGTGGCGCTGGCTTCGGCCCCGATCGTGGACCGCAGCGCCAGCGGCTGGACCATCGTCGGCTGGAACAACCTAGGCATGCACTGCATGGACGCCGAATTCAGCGTCTTCTCCATCCTTCCTCCCTACAACGTGGTGGATGCCCAGGTCATCGACCCCTCGGGCAACCTGGTGACGAATCCCGCCGCCGCCGGCGTCTCGGTGACCTACCAGGCGGTGGCCGATCCCAGGGGCTCGGTGAACACCACCTCCCAGGGCAAGACCGACTTCTGGCAGCACGTGGCCGCCCTCTTCGGCGTGGCCCTGCCCGTGGACGCAGGCCTGGCGGGTAAGAACATGCCCGGCCCCGGTAACGCGCCCCAGCCCATGACCTACGATTCTTCCCTCCAGTGGTTCGAGGCCGCGGGCATCCCCATCACGCCCTACGACGACGCGGGCGAGAAGAACTACTACCCGCTCATGCGTCTGACGGCGAAGAACGCTGCGGGACAGGTCCTCGCCACCACGGACGTGGTCCTCCCCGTCTCCGATGAGATGAACTGCAATGCGTGCCACGCCTCGGGTTCCTCGCCCGACGCCAGGCCGTCGCCCGACTGGGTCAACAATCCCGACCCAGAGAAGGACTACCGCCTCAACGTGCTCCTGCTCCATGACAACCGAAACGCCTCCAATCCAACCTACGCCGCGGCACTGGCCGCCAGGGGCTACTCGGCCTCTGGGCTCTATCCCACCGTGGTCCAGGACGGCAAGGCCATCCTGTGCGCCGCCTGCCACGCCTCGGAGGCCCTGCCGGGCACTGGCTATCCGGGCGTGCCCGCACTGACCCAGGCCGTCCACGGGCTCCACGCCTCCGTGCAGGATCCGACCAACGGCATGATCCTCGATGCCAGTGACAACCGCACGGCCTGCTACCGCTGCCATCCCGGCTCGGCCACGCGCTGTCTGCGCGGCGTCATGGGGAACGCCGTGGCGGCCGACGGCACCATGTCCATCCAGTGCCAGAACTGCCACGGGCCCATGAGCGCCGTGGGCTCCTTCGCCAGGACGGGCTGGCTCGACGAGCCCTCCTGCCAGCAGTGCCACACGGGCAACGCCGTCCAGAACAACGGCCTCATCCGGTATACCTCGGTCTTCGAGGCCCCGGGCGTGCCCCGCGTGGCCGTGAACCAGACCTTCGCCACGAACTCAAACACCCCCGGTCCGGGCCTTTCGCTCTATCGCTTTTCCCAGGGCCACGGCGGCGTGAAATGCGAGGCCTGCCACGGCTCCACCCACGCCGAGTTCCCCGCCTCCCACGACAACGACAACATCCAGAGCCTTCAGCTGCAGGGGCACGTGGGAACGCTGGCCGAATGCACCGCCTGCCACGCCTCCATGCCACAGACCGTTTCGGGCGGCCCCCACGGCATGCACCCCGTCGGTCAGTCGTGGATCGAGGGCCACAAGGATCCGGGAGACCACAATCCGGCCCAGTGCCAGGCATGCCACGGTTCGGACTACCGGGGAACGGTGCTCTCGCGCTCCTTCGCCAACCGCACGCTCAATACCGACTTCGGTACCAAGAACTTCTGGCGCGGCTTCCAGATCGGCTGCTACACGTGCCACAATGGGCCCCGCAGCGAGAGCCGCAACCCCAATCGCGCACCGGTGGTCCAGAACGCCGCCGCCACGACCCAGGCCGGCGACCCCGTGAACATCGGCCTTTCGGCATCGGACGCCGACGGAAACCCGCTGACGCTCCGCGTGGTGAACCAGCCAAAGAACGGCACGGCTGGCCTCTCGGGCACCACCGCCACCTATTTCCCCTACGAGGGATTCTCGGGCACCGACATCTTCACCTTCGCCGCCTGGGACGGCTCCACCGATTCGAACCTGGCCACCGTCACCGTCTCCGTCATGGGCTGCGCGCTCACGTGCGGCGTCTCGGTACCCGGAGCAGGCGTGGCGGGGCAGGCCGTTTCCTTCTCGGGTTCCGCCACGGCCTCGGGCTGCGCGGGCCAGCCCTCCTTCCAATGGGCATTCGGCGACGGGGGCTCCAGTTCGGCCCAGAACCCGAGCCACACCTACGCCTCGGCCGGCACCTACGCGTGGTCGCTGACGGTCACCGCCGACGGCCAGGGCTGCACGAAGTCCGGCACCATCGTGGTGAATGCCTCCCAGGTCCAGCCGCCGTACATCTCTGAGATCAAGAAGCTCGACCACCCCTTCCGCCTGCGCATCGAGGGCGGACGATTCCAGGGCGGGGCCCAGGTCTTCATCGGCGCCGACGCCAGCCCGTGGCCCGGAACGAGTGTCCAGAGTTCGAGTGTGATCCTGCTGTCCGGCGCCGGGCTGAAGTACAAGTTCCCCAAGGACGTCCGCGTGACGGTGCGGGTCGTCAATCCTGACGGTGGGTCCGTCTCGGGCAGTTTCAAACGCTAGCATCGCCAGAAATCCCCCCTCCCCCTCATTGACACGGGGCCCCATCGGGGCCCCTTCTTTTTTCGGGCTCCTCTCGAGAATCTGTGCATGAAACGGAGTAGATAGAGTTGAAGAGCATGAGCAGAACCAGCTACTTATAGGGCTTGCGAAGGCTTCATAAGTGGAGGGCCGCTCATGCTCGTGGAAAGTATCGTTCGAAAGACGCTTGGACTCAGGTCTTCATCGGCGGGTCCGCCCAGCCGTGGGCCAACGTCAAGTTCAAGAGCGACTCGAAATGGGTGGTCAAGGGCGGCGGGGCGCTCAAGACACTCTTCCCCAGGGACGTGGCCGTGGGAGTCAAAGTCGTCAACTCCGACGGAAGCTGGGTGGAGGGCACTTTCGTGTGGTGACGGAGGGACTGGGGAAAGGCACCCGGCCCGTGGTCGGGTGGTTCTTCCACTCGTCGGTCACCGTTCTCCATCGACCCCGAAGCCGGCGCCGGCTCCGGACCCTATTTGGCCTCCGTCCTGCCTCGCTTCGAAGGGGGTGTTCTCGATGGCTTGGGCCGGGCGTCAGTCGTTGCCGGCCCTATGGGCAAGTCCCCCGGAAGGATAGGGACCGGAGCAAGGGGGCGGAAGATCCCAGAAGGTGGGGGCCCGATTCCGCCTTCACCCGGACAGGACGTCGGCGAGGACGGCCGCCCGGTGGCCGCCGGCGGTGAGGTAGGCGCCGGGGGCGAAGCGGCGGATGCCCTCCAGAAGTCTCCGGGCAAGGTCCACGCCGAAGGCCATCTGATCCTCCCGGGCCGGGAGGGATTCGAGGCGACGCAGAATGGATTCGGGCACGCGCATGCCGGGCACCTCGTTGTGGAGATAGAGGGCCTGCTTGAGGCCGGTCAGGGGCAGGAGGCCGGGGAGGACGGCCAGCGGCACGTTCCGGACCCGGTCCAGGAAGCGCTCGGCGTCGTCGAGGTCGAAGACGGGCTGTGTAAGGGCGAAGGTGGCTCCGGCCTCGGCGCGTTCTCGCAGCTTGAGCAGCTCGGCTCCGGGGTCGCGCGGGGTGAGACTGGCTCCCACGCCGATGCCGAAGTGCGTGGAGGCGCCCGTGGCGTTGTCGGAGAAGTCGAGACCCCGGTTGAGGGAGGCCACGATCTTGACCAGGCCCACGACGTTCACGTCGTTCACCGACGTGGCGGCTGGAAAATCGCCGAGGGAGGCGGGATCGCCCGACAGGGCGAGGATGCCGTCTACTCCGAGGAGCGCCGCGCCTAACAGCTCGGACTGGAGGCCGAGGAGGTTCCGGTCCCGGCAGGTCATGTGGAGGATGGTGGAGAGCCCCGTCTCCTGTTCGATGAAGTGGGCCAGGGCCATGGGCGCGACCCGCACACGGGCCATGGGGTTCTCCGCGATGTTCACGGCGTCGGCCCCGGCCCTCTTCAGGAGCCGGGCGGCCTCCACGGCGGGGCCGGCGTCGGGTCCCTTGGGAGGATCGATCTCGCACGTGATCGCGAAGGAGGCACCGAGCTTTCTAAAAAAGCCCCCCGGCGCCTCCGCGTGCGAGGGGGGAGGCGTGGCGGCGGGGGCCTCCACCACGAGGGTCCCCCGCTCCGAGGCCTGGCGACCCGTCGGCCGGCGGCCCTTGAGGAGGCGCGAGACGGCGCGGATGGTCTCGGGGGTGGTTCCACAGCATCCTCCCACCACGTTCACGCCCAGGTCCACGTACCGGCGGACGTACTCCGCCACGTACTCGGGGCTCGAGAGGTAGACGATGCGGCCGTCAATTTCGGCGGGGTAGCCGCCGTTGGGCATGACGGCGAGGGGATGGTCCACGCCCCTCGCCACCTCCTCCACGAAGGGCAGGGTATCGGCGGGACCCACCGAACAGTTGATGCCCACCACGTCGGCTCCTGCCGCGGCAAGGCGGCGGCACCCCTCCACGGGACGGTCTCCGAAGAAGGTCCTACCGTCGCGGCTGACCGTGAGGGAGGCGAGGACGGGCACGTCGGGAGCCAGGGCCCGGCAGGCCTCGAGGAAGAAGAGCGCCTCCACCACCGACTGCTGGGTCTCGAGGATGAAGAGGTCCGGACCGGCGTCGGCCAGGGCCGCGATCTGCTCCCGGCAGACCTCGCGCGCCTCGTCCTCGGAGACGTCGCCGTAGGGCTTGAGCATGACCTTGAGGGGGCCCACCGAGGCGCCCACCCAGACGGGGGCGCCGTGGGCCGCGCGCCGGGCGATCTCTACGCCGCGGGCGTTGATGTCGCGCAGTTTGTCCGCATGACCCTGGGCCGCCAAGTGGAGGCGGTTGGCGCGGAAGGTGTTGGTGGTGAGGATCTGGGCGCCGGCGTGCAGGTAATCCCTGTGGGCGTCGTGGACCAGGTCCCCGCGGCTGAGGGTGGCCTCCTCCACGCAGGCGGTGGCGGGCAGGCCCCGGGCACGGAGAAGGGTGCCCATGGCCCCGTCGGCCACGATCACCGATTCGGCCATCCAGTCCTTCCATGCCTCGCGGCGGTTCGTCATGGCTCTCGCGCCTCCTCCGGATCGCTTCAAACCGTGAAATAACGTGCCTCTGGGTGGTGGACGACCAAGGCGGATACGGAGGCCTCCGGATCCATCATCCGGCCCGCCGTGAGGCGCACGCCGATGTGCTCGGGCCTCAGGAGACGGAAAAGGAGATCCTGGCCGTCCAGGTCAGGGCAGGCCGGGTAGCCGAAGCTGAAGCGCTTTCCGCGGTACCGCCCGCGCAGGAGGTCCGCCATGGAGAGACCCTCCGGATCGGACAGGCCCCATTCGGCGCGGATGCGCCGGTGGATCCACTCGGCGGCGGCCTCGGCCACTTCCAGGGCCACGGCCTGGAGGGTGTGGGAGACCAGCAGACGGCCCTGGGCCCTCAGTGCGGTGGCGAGCTCCCTCACGCTCTCCCCCGCCGTGGCGGCGAGGAGGGCCACCGAATCCCCGCCTCCCAGGGAAGACGGGCGGACGAAATCCGCGATGCAAAGGCGCTGGCCCGAGCGCTGGCGGGGAAAGGCGAACTCGATCTTGGTCCCGTCCCCCGCATCAAGAAGCAGAGAATCGCCGCGCGACTCGGCCCCAAAAAACCGGTAGATGCCCTTGGGGTGAAGCCAGCCGGAGGCGAGGATCTCCTCCACGATCTCGCGAAGCTCCAACGCGCGCCGGTCACCCGCTTCCAGGAGACGCGCCGCTGGACCTCGAAGGCCGAGGTGCCTGCCGTAGAGCATCTGGAGGTTCACATAGGGCCAGAGGGCGGAGGGTTCCAGGGATTCGAGGAGGTGCATGCCGCGGTCAGGGGGCGGAAGGGCCTCGGCGGGGGAGACGGCCCCCCCAGGAGCCGAGGCGCCCTCGTCCTTCGGAGGCTCCGCAGACTGGGCGAGCCGGGCGGCGCGGCGCCTTCGGATCTCCTCCCGCGCGGCGGGACCCTCCTCGGGAGAAAGGAGCCGGTTCAGGAGTCCGAGGCCCTCCATGGCCGTTCTTGCGTACGCCGTGAGACCGCCGTAAGCGTCGGCGATGGACCGGTCCGTGAATCGCTCCGACAGGGCCGCGCCGCCCACGAGCAGGATCGGGTTTAGTCCCGCCTCGGTCACCTCTCTCGCCGTGGCGGCCATCTCGTGGGCGCTTCGGACGAGGAGGCCCGAAAGGCCCAGGGCGTGGGGCCTATGTTGCTTGCACGCCTCGACGATCCTCTCCGGCGGAACCTTCGTGCCCAGGTTGACGACGCGGTACCCGTTGTTGGAGAGAATCATGTCCACCAGGTTCTTGCCGATGTCGTGGACGTCCCCGCGCACCGTGGCCAGGACGACGGTTCCGCGGGAGGGAGCCGCGCCGTCCATGTGGCGCTCCAGGTGGGAGACGGCGGCCTTCATGACTTCGGCGGACCGAAGGACCTCGGCGACGATGAGCTCGTTGCGGGCGAAGCGCCGCCCCACTTCGTCCATGCCTCGAAGGAGGACCCCGTTGATGATATCCAGGGGAGAGGCGCCCGCGGCGAGGAGGGAGTCCAGGGCCTCCGCGAGCCCTCGCCGGCTCCCCTCGGAGATGCAGCGAACGAGGGTGTCCTCGGCGCGGGGAGAAGGCTCTGGGGCCCTGTCCGACGCCGCCGCCCGGCACTTGAAATGGGTCAGGAGGGCCCCCAAGGGGTCCGGGCCGCGGTCGAAGAGCAGGTCCTCGCAGAGGCCCCGCTCTTCTTCGGGGATGGACGGGAAGCGCAGGATCTTCTCGGTGTTAACGATGGCCACGTCGAGGCCGGCCCGGGTGGCGTGATAGAGGAACACGGCGTTCACCGCCTCCCGCGCCGCCGCGGGCAGTCCGAAGCTGACGTTCGAGATGCCCAGAAGGGTCCGGGAGTCGGGGAACTCCACCTTGATGGCGCGAAGGGCCGCCAGGGTCTCCCGGGCGGCGCCCCGGTAACGGGGGCTGCCCGTGCCGCAGGGGAAGACCAGGGGATCGAAGAAGATGTCCTCGGGCCGAAGGCCGTGACTTTCGGTCAGCAGGGCGAAGGCCCGCCGGGCCACCTCGATCTTCCGGGCGGCGGTGCGGGCCATCCCCTCGTCCGGGTCCTCGTCGATGGTTTGGACCACGAGGGCGGCGCCGTGGGTCCGGGCCAGGTCCGCCATGCGGGCCAATCGCTCCTCTCCGTCCTCGAGGTTGGCCGAGTTGAGGATGCATCGGCCGGGACAGAGGGGAAGGGCGGCCTCCGCGGCGGAGGGGTCCGTGGTGTCGATCATGAGGGGGGCCCGGACGACCCTGCCGGCGCGTTCCAGAAATTGGGCGAGGTCGGAGGCCTCGTCGCGCTCGGGGTCCTGGAGGCAGACGTCCACCACCTGGGCGCCGGCGCGGACCTGGTCCCTGGCGATTTCCACGGCTTCTTCGAAGCGGCCCTCGGCAATGCGCCGCTTGAAGGCGCGGCTGCCGAGCACGTTGGCTCGCTCACCGGCGAGCACGGGCCGGTTGTCCTCCTCCAGTTCGAGAAAGTCGACTCCCGATAGGAAGACGCGGTGGTGGTCCACGATCCTGCGGGGCGCCAGGCCCTCCAAGGCCTGGGCCAGGGCGCGCACATGGGCGGGGCCCGTACCGCAGCACCCCCCGGCCACGTTGAGCCATCCGTTCTCCGCGAAGCGGCGCAGGGCCTGCGCCAGGGACTCGGGCGAAAGCCCGTATCGCCCGCCCTCGTCGGGCATACCGGCGTTGGGAAAGCAGATCGTGCGTGCGCGGGCCATCTCCGATAAACTCCGGAGGTGACTCGCCATGAGGTCCGGGCCCGTGGCGCAGTTTAGGCCCACGGCGAGCAGGGGAGCGTGCATCACGGAGGCATAGAAGGCCTCGATGGTCTGCCCCGCCAGCAACGTGCCCGAGGGTTCCACCGTGGCCGACACGACGAGGGGAACCTCGCGCCCCGTTTCTTGGACGGCATTCCGGATCCCCGCCAGGCCCGCCTTGGCGTTGAGGGCGTCCTGGACGGTTTCCAGGAACAGAAGATCGGCCCCTCCCTCCAGGAGTCCGAGGGCCTGGACCCTGTAGTGGTCGGCCATCTGGGCGAATGTGGCGCCCCCCGTGAGACTGATGGAGCGCGTGGTGGGCCCCATGGAGCCGGCGGCAAAGCGCGGCCGATCTAGAGTGGAGGCCTCGGCGCAGGCCTGACGGGCGATCTGTGCCGCCCGGCGGTTGATCTCGAAGGCACGCTCGGCGAGGCCGTATTCGCCCAGGACGAGGGGCGTGCCGCCGAAGGTGTCGGTCTCCACGATGTCGGCGCCGGCGGCCAGGTAGGCGTCGTGGACCGAGCGCACCACGTCGGGGCGGCTCAATACAAGGGCCTCGTTGCAACCTTCGAATTCCTCCCCACCGAAGTCCCGGGCGGAGAGGCGCCTTGCCTGGATCTGCGTCCCCATGGCGCCGTCCAGGACGGCGATCCGCTCGGAGAGCAGTTCGAGAAGGGCCAGGGTGCGATCGTTCACGGGGCGCTCCGTCCGGAATCCAACGCCCTTATAACATGGGGCGCCCCCCGGGGCTTCGCGGGGATTCGGCATTGGGGGACGCGGTCCCTCCCTCGCTTTAGCCGAAGTGTCGCGAGCCGGCCCCTCCGGGCCGGTCCCGGCGCCCGCAAGCTGCGGCTCAAATCGGCGCCGGCCTGTTTGTGATGTCCAACCCCGAGGTCTCCTTCCCCGAACGAAAAAAAACCCGCCGCGGCATCAAGCCCGGCGGGACCTCTCCCCCTCCGCTTTAGCCGCATTTCTAGAGCGCCCGCAAGCTGGATCTCAAATCGGCGCTTCGACCAAAACTCTAGCAGACCTCCTCGCGCCCCGTCAAGCCCCCGAAAGGTGTCGGTCCGCAGGGAGCCCCGGGACCGCCGTCGATGTCCGCCCTCACGGCGAGGCCTCGCCGTCTCCCCCCGCTCGGTCGAAGACCTCCTGGGCGGCGAACATGGCGTTGAGGGCCGAGGGAAAGCCGACGTAGGGGGCCATGAGGAGGAGGATCTCCTTGATCTCCTCCCGCGTAAGTCCCGCGTTCAGTGCGGCGTGGACGTGGGTCTTGAGCTGGGGCCGCGTGTGGCCCAGGGCGGTGAGGGCGCCGAGGGCCGCCGCCTCCCTGTACTTCGGATCGAGGCCGGGGCGGGAGTAGATTTCCCCGAAGGCGAACTCCACGATGTACCGGGCGAGGTCGGGCGAGATGGCGCTCAGGCGCTCCACGGCGCGCACGCCTACCGCGCCATCCACTTCCCTCAGCCGGCGCATCCCACGTTCGAAGGCGCTTTCGTCGTTCATGGCCCGATCCCCCTAAGGGCCTTCGCGGACCGGCCCTCTCGCCGAGTCACAACCCCTACGTCCTCTTGCACTTCGCCGCGCCTTCTGGTATAAATGCGCTTTCGCGAAGGAGTTTCACCATGGCGAAGGTGTGCGATATCTGCGGAAAGAAGCCCTCCGTGGGCAACAACGTCAGCCACGCCCACAACCTCACCAAGCGGCGCTGGCTGCCCAACCTCCAGAACGTGAAGGCCGACGTCAATGGGACTACAAAGACCCTTCGCGTCTGCACCAAGTGCATCAAGGCCGGCAAGGTCCAGAAGGCCGTCTGATCCCCTCCACGAATTCGACCAACGCGCGTGCCGCACGGGCGGAGGCTTGGCCTTCGCCCAATTTTTTTCGGACCTCGGCGGCGATGGCTGCGGCTCGGTCCCTTTCCTCCGCCCCGCCCCCCAGAATCCGCTCCATCTCCTCGCAAACCTTCGGGCCCGTAAACGCGTCCTGGATCAGTTCCGGGACGGCGTTCCGCCCCAGCACGACGTTCGGCAGCCCCACCCTCGGGATCTTCACGAGGCGGCGACCCACTTCGTAGGTGATCCCCTTCACCCGATAGACGATGACCTGCGGAACGCCCAAGAGGGCGGCTTCGAGGGTGGCGGTGCCCGAGGCCACGGCGGCAGCGTCCGCGTGGCCCAGCACGTCCAGGTATTCGCCGACCACTCGTCGGAGCGGACCGCCGGCGAAGGGCTCCCAAAGGGACTCGGGGAGGCCCTCGGCCCAGGGGATCAGCAAGGAGATCCCGGGCCGGCGGCCCGCGAGCAGGGCTCCCGCCTCAGCCAGGATCGGTAGGTTGCGCCGGACCTCCGATGCGCGGCTTCCCGGCAGAAGTGCCACGGCGGGTCTGTCCGCGGGAAGTCCGTGGCGGGCGAGAAACGCCTCCCGGGCGGAGGGCGGCCCGGCCAGCTCCGCGAGGGGATGGCCGACGAAACGGGCCCGGACGCCGCGATCCCGCAGGAAGGTTTCTTCGAAGGGGAAGATTACGAGGCAGAGGTCCACCGTGTCCCTCAGGAACCGCGTCCGGCCCTTCCGCCAGGCCCAGACCTGGGGCGTGATGTAGTACACGACCGGGATCCCGAGGGCCCGCGCTCTGCGGGCCAGCCTGAAATTGAAGTCGGGAAAGTCCACCAGAACGACCGCGTCCGGCCTCCGCGCCTTCAGCGCCTCCTTGAGGAGGCCCAGGTCCCGCCAAAGGGAAGGGAGGCGGGACAAAACCTCTCCGATCCCGACTACCGCAAGGCGCTCCATGGGAACGAGGATCTCGGCACCCGCGCCCGCCAGAGAGGGTCCCCCGGCGCCGAACCAGGACGCCGTGGCGTCCGTCTGCCCGAAGGCCCGGACCAGGGCCGCCGCGTGCCGGTCGCCCGAGTGCTCTCCGGCCACTACCATCATGTTCCGCGCGTTCCCCATCGGGCCTCCGAAGCCAGTGTAGGAGGAAGGATGCGGCGAATCAACGAAACGGTGCGGTCGGGTAGGTGCCAGGCGCCTTCAAAAGCCGGGGGCGCGACGACGGCTCGCCGCAAGCACGCCGAGGTGCGCTCACAAACGAAGTCTCGGGTCCAGAGAAGAGCGAGCCGAGAGTTCGCGGCGGGCCTCGAGCCCGGGGCCGCGGTGCTGGCGACGTGACCGGAGAGGGGCATCGCAACCGCTCACCAGCCTTGCGCGTGGCCGGAATGGCGAGTAGAATGAAGTTCTTGCACTTTGGAGGACCGCCTCGATGAACGTGCTCAAGACCATGCGCACCATGGGATCGCTCAAGATCCTCCTCTGGGTTCTCGTTTTCGCCTTCATCGCCGCCATGTTCACCATGTGGGGGGGCGGTCTGGAGGCCGAGAGGGGAGCCTCCATGTTCGGGCCGGAGTTCGCCGTGAAAGTCGGCGAGGACAGCCTGCCGCCCGGCGTCTTCCAGTTGCAGTACCGCTTCTACACCGAGCAGATGAAACGCATGCTCGGGGACAACTTCAACGACAATTTCCTGAAGGGCGCGCCCCAGCGCGTGGCCGACGGGATGGCGGACCAGATCATCCTCGCCCAGCTCGCGAGGAAGTACGGTCTGCACGTGGGCGACAGGGAGGTGGCTGAGGCCATCCAGCGCATGTACCGGTTTCAGGATCCCGCCACCGAGTATCCGGAAGCCCTCGCCAGGATGGGGATTTCCGCCTCGGAGTTCGAGGCGGTGATGCGGAACGAACTCGTGGTGGAGAAGCTCCGGAACTTCCTGACGGACGCCTCGTACGTGTCCCCCGAGGAGTTGAAACGCCGCTTCGTCGAGGAAAACGAGAAGGTCAACGCCATGCTCGCCCTCGTCCCCTCGGCCAAGTTCCTGCAACTGGTTCCCATCCCGTCAGAAGCCGAACTCAAGGCGTATTTCGAGACGCGTAAAAAGGACCTTGAGGCGCCCGAGAAGCGGTCCATGGAGTTCGTCCAGGTCTCCGAGGCTTCGATCCGGCGGGCCATCCGCATCGACGACGCCCGCCTGAAGGAATACTACCAGGGGCACCTCGCCCAATTCTCCACGCCCGCGAACCAGAGGCGCGCGAGCCACATCCTCATCCGCTCCTCCGAGGGCGACCCGCCCTCCAAGCGCGCGGAGGCCCGGAAGCAGGCCGAGGAAGTCCTTTCCAAGGTCAGGGCCGGCGAAGAGTTTGCGGTCCTGGCCCGGCAGTTCTCGGAAGACACCTCCAACGCGGGCCAGGGCGGAGATCTCGGGTGGTTCCCCCGGGAGAGGATGGTGCCCGCCTTCTCTGCGGCGGTCTTCGACCAAGCCAAGACCGTGGGCGAGGTGCTGGGCCCGGTGGAAACGGCCTTCGGCTACCACGTGATCCGGCTCACGGGGATCGGCGGCGGCGCCAAGCCCTTCGACGAGGTGAAGGAGCAGGTCCGTCAGGCCATGATCCTCGGCGACCCCGCTTACCAGAAGCAGACCAAAACCCTCCTGGAGGAGGCCCGGAAGGCCCTCTCGGAGGCGGCGGACGAAGCCGGTGTGAAGGCGGCCGCCGCCAAGTTCTCCCTGGAGGTCATCAAGATCGAGAAGCCCTTCGCCAAGAAGGACACGATGGGCGCCCTGGGTCGCGACCCCAAGCTGTCGGAAGCGGTCTTCAAGGCCGAGGCGGGCAAGTGGTCGGAGGAGGTCAAGGTCCGGGACACCTTCGTCCGCTTCAAGGTCCTCAAGGTGGAGCCGCCCCACCCCGCCGCCTTCGAGGAGGTGCGCCAGGACCTGGAGCGCCAGTGGAAGGATGAGAGGGCCTTCGAGCACGCCAAGACGAAGGCCTACCAGTTGCGCGCCGGAGCCTCAAGCGCTTCGGCCCTCGAATCCGAGGCCAAGGCCGCCGGACTGTCGGCCCAGGCCTCGGGGCTCATCAATGCCAAGGGCAGCCTCCCCGGGGTGGGCTTCGATGCGCAACTGAATGGGGCCCTCCTGAAGGCCAACGTGGGCGACGTCGTCGGGCCGGTGAAGACCAAGTTCGCCTACGTGGTGGGCGTGGTGACCGAGAGGCAGGCGGCAGACATGGCCGCCTTCGAGAAACAGCGGCTCGATTTCGACCGGACCCAGCGCCGGGAGGCCGCCACCCAATTTCTGGACGATTACCTGGAGGCCCGCAGGAAGGAGCTGGAGGCGGAAAAGGCCATCGAGTTCAACACGTCCCTCATCCAGAAGCTCGATCCGGCCGACCGCTCCTGATCCGGTGCGGACCATGAGACCTCCCCTGCGTCTGCGGAGGCTTCTGTTCGGGATGGCCTGCCTCCTCCTCGCCTCGGCGGCCTCGGCGGCCGGGCTGGGTCTGGACGTGGAAGTTCGCTGGTCTCCGGTGGTTCTCGACGGCACCCTTTATCTGTTCGGGGAGGAGGGGAGGATGCAGATCCTCCCCCCAGGAGAGGCGGCGCCCCAGTGCTCCACGGCCCATCTGGATCCGGCAGTGGCTCCCCTGTCCTGCGCGGGGGCCGTTTGGGTCCTGGACGGAAAGGGTCTCCTCTGGCGGATCGAGGCGGGCCTCCCCAAGATCGAGGCGGATGGCTTCGAGGGCGCGATCGCCCTTCTCCCGGGCCGACCGCGTCCCGCCGTGCTATGCAGGGACCGACTGGTTCTGCCCTCGGGGGACGTCCGGCTTTTGCCCTTTTCGCCCGTCTCCGCCCAGGCTCTCGGCGACGGAGGCTGGTGGGTGAGGGGGGCGGGGGAGGCGGCGCGTTTCGGGCCCGAGGGAGATTTGCGCTGGACGTGGACGCCCAGGAAGGAATCCCCCGAAAGCGCGGTGCTCGCGGGGGATCGGATCTACACGGGGACCTCCTCCGGCACGCTCGTGGCTCTGAGGGACCGGGACGGCCGGCTCATCCTGAAGTACCGTGCGGGCGGCGGCCTCACAGGACCACCCGCGGCCTCGGACGGACTCGTCTTCTTCGCGACCTCCAACCACTTCCTGAGGGCCATGCGACCCTCTGGGCAGGTCGTCTGGCACTACCGGACCGAAGGGCGTCCCGCCTTTGGCCCCTGCAAGATTCCCCAGGGCCTCCTCCTGGCCGAGGCTGCCGGTGACCGCCTTGTTTTGCTCTCCCCGGCGGACGGAAAGGCCCTCTGGACGTGGCGGTGCCCCGAAGGGAGCCTCCTCGTCGAACCGGTCCTGGACGGCTCCCGGGTCTGGGTCTTGACGTGGGGGGCTTCCCGCACGCCCACTCTCTATGCCGTAGACTTGCCTCCCGCGCCGCCGCAAGGGGCTTCGAAGTGAACCTCGCTCCCCTCTTCGTCACGCCGGACGGCTGGGCCCCCGGGGGGGGGCTGGAAGGCTTCCTCCGGGAGGTCCGCCCTTACGGAGTCCTCCTGTTCGCCCGCCACCTCAAGAGCGCGTCCCAAGTGCGCGAGTTGTGCGCCTGCGTGCGGGAAGCGCTTCCCGGGACGCCGCCCCGGCTCGCCCTGGACCAGGAGGGCGGGAGGGTGAGCCGCCTCTCCGCCCTCGGCGCGCGCTACCCTGGCGCCTCCGACATGGCCGGCGACGCGCGGCGCGTGGAGGCCCTCGCCTACGAGATGGGCGAGCACCTGAGGGACCTCGGCTTCACGGACGACTTTGCCCCCGTGGCCGACCTGGCCCCCGCCCTCCCCGGCACGGGCCTGGAGGGGAGGGTCTACGGGGAGGACCCCGGGGTGGTTACGGCCTGTTGTCGGGCCTTTCTCAAGGGCCTGGAGCGGGCCGGAGTGCGGGGCTGTCTCAAGCACTATCCGGGGCTGGGCGGGTCATGCGTGGACAGCCACGTGGAACTTCCCCTCCTGGAAGGGGGAGCCGATGCCCGCCGGGACCACCTCGAGCCCTACCGGCGTCTGGCGGCGGAGGCCCCCTCCGTGATGGTGGCCCACGCCAGGGCGCCATGCTACGCCGACCCTTCTCCCACCTCCCTGAACCGGGAGGTTTACGCGGAATTGCGCGCCATGGGTGTGAACGGAATCCTCCTTACCGACGACCTGGCCATGGGCGCCCTGGATGGGGAGGGCCCCTTGTCCCAGCGTTTGGAGACTGGCCTGGGCGCGGGAGCGGATGCGGCCATCGTGGTGTATCCTCAGGAGGAGGTTCTCCAGGCGCTGGCTTCCGCGAGCAGAAGTCGGGCCTTTGCGGAGGCCTCGTCCAGGTTGGCCGAGGTTTCGAAAAGGCGGAAGCCATGACCGGAAGGCGACCTCCCTGCATCCTCATCGTGGACGATTCCCAGGGCCTCCGCGCGGAGATCCGGGAGATCCTGAAGGCGGAGGACCCCGAGACCGTCTTCCTGGAGGCGGGCGACGGCATCGAGGGGTTCCGCACTCTCCTGGACAACCCCGTGGACCTCGTGCTGTGCGACCTCGTGATGCCCGCCATGGACGGGTTCAAGTTCCTGCAGATGCGGGCCTCGCGCCCGGAATTGGAGAAGGTCCCCGTCCTCATCCTCACGGCGGTGGGCGAGGTGGACCAGAAGGTGAAGCTCCTTTCGGCGGGAGCCCAGGACTACATCGTGAAGCCCTTCCACCCCGGCGAACTCGTGGCCCGGGCCGCCGCACACCTGAGAAGAAAAATCCTCGAAGACGAATTGAGGCAGAAGAACGCCCTTCTGCTGGAGCTCTCCACCACGGACGGCCTGACCAAGATTTACAACCGGCGTCACTTCCTTGAGCTCGCACAGGCCGAAATGGAGCGCAGCCGCCGCCTGGATCTCCAGCTGTCCCTTTTCATCTTCGACGTGGACCACTTCAAAGAGATCAACGACACGGGCGGCCACGAACTCGGAGACCGGATCCTGATTTCCGTATGCCAGGCGGCGCAAGTCCACCTTCGCAAGTACGACGTCTTCGCCCGGTACGGAGGGGACGAGTTCACCGTCCTGTTTCCCCAGACGGCTCCCCAGAAGGCCTTGGCGGTAACCCGCCGGCTGGAGGAGGCCGTGGCCTCCCTGTCCCCGGAGGATACGGGCGGGCGGGTGGTCCGCATCAGCGGCGGGCTCTCCGCCCTAACGCCCGAATGCCTGACCCTGGACGACTTGATCCGTTCGGCCGACGCCGCCCTCTACCGTGCCAAGCAGAAGGGCCGGGGACGGGTGGTCCTGGCCTGGGACAAGGAGTGAGGGCCCCCGGATCCCCCGGCGCGATGCGCGAGCCCCACGCGATTCGTCCGGGTCCCTGCGATTCCTTTCACCGTTCGCCTTCCTCCAGATCCACCGGTCGGTCCTGAGGAGGACGGCCCTTCCTCCACCCGATGCGGAAGCAGTCGCGGCCTTTGGTGGAGAGAAGGGCCAGGAGCGCGGCCACGTCCAGGGCAAGCACCACGGCGGTGATCACGTTGAAGACCTTGAGGCCCAGGAGGGTGGTGGGAGGAAGCTGGTCGGAAAAGGAGTACCACACCCGGAAGGGGACCTGGGAGATCCCCACGGCGCTCTTCGAAACGACCACGGCGGCGGCGTATGTGACCCCGCACCACCAGCCCGCGGGGTGCCTCATGCGGACGACGATTCCCAGCGTGAAGAGCAAAACGGACGGAACGGCGAAGAGCAGGAGGAAGTAGGCGACGAGCCGGAGGGGGCCTGAGGTGCCGAAGTGGCCCGTGCGGAGCGCCGCCAGGAGCAGGAGGCCCCCCCCCGTGCACCACTCCAGGCCCTTGAATTGGAAGTAAGCACCAAGGGCCCTCGACCGGGGCGTTGGGTCCACGGGTGCGAGGGCGTCCGAGGAGTTCATGGGGCCTCCCTGGGAATTTCCGGTTTCAGGCCAGCTTCGCCTTGAGCGCCGCCAGGATGAAAGGGTCGATGGCCCCGTCCAGCACGGCGTCGGCGTTGCCCACCTCGGTGTCCGTCCGGTGGTCCTTGACGAGACGGTAGGGCTGGAGGACGTAGGACCGGATCTGGCTGCCCCACGCGATGTCCTTCTTGGTATCCTCCAAGGCCTGGCGCTCCTTGTTCCGTTTTTCGATTTCGAGTTGGTAGAGCCTCGACTTCAGGATCTTCCAGGCGGTCTCGCGGTTTTGGAGCTGGCTGCGCTCGTTCTGGCAGGTGACCACGATGCCCGTCGGAAGGTGGGTGATGCGCACGGCCGTCGAGACCTTGTTGACGTTCTGGCCTCCGTGGCCCCCCGCCCGATAGATGTCCACGCGCACATCCTTGTCGGCCACGTCGATCTCGATCTCCTCGTTCACCTCGGGCGAGACGTAGACCGACGTGAAGGAGGTGTGGCGGCGCGCGGCGGCGTCGAAGGGCGAGATGCGCACGAGGCGGTGGACACCGCTCTCCACCTTCAAGTACCCGTAGGCGTAGTCGCCCTTGACGAGAAACGTGACGGACTTGATCCCCGCCGTGTCTCCGTCCTGGTAGTCCCAGAGGTCCACTCCGTACCCCCTGCGCTCGGCCCAGCGGACGTACATGCGGTAAAGCATGAGCGCCCAGTCCTGGCTCTCGGTCCCGCCGGCCCCGGGGTGGATCGTGACGATGGCGCTGTTGATGTCGAGTTCGCCGGAGAGGAGGGCCTTCACCTCGAGCTCCTCCACGAAGGGGCGAAGGTCCTCGAGGGTGGACCCGAATTCGGCGCCCGCGTCCTCGCCCGCGGCCTCGAACTCCAGGAGGGTGTCGAGGTCGCCCAGGAGGCGCTCCAGCCGCGCCAGGTCGCTCACCCGGCCCTCGAGGGCCCGCTGCTCCTTGAGGAGGACGGCGGCCCTCTGGGGATCGTTCCAGAAGTCGGGGGCGGCGGTCAGGGCGTGGATCGAGTCGAGGCGGGAACGGGTGGCGGCTTCGTCAAAGACAGCCCCGAAGGTCGATGGACTTCTCCCGGAGGGTCCGGTACTCCTGCTTGTGCTCTTCCAGAATCATCGTCCACCTCTGGGGCGCTGGACCTCTTGCCCGGCACCGACGGAATCCTAGTATTCGTCCTTCATGTAGTTGGGCGCTTCCTTGGTGATCACCACGTCGTGGGCGTGGCTCTCCCTCAGCCCCGCCGTCGTGACCCGCATGAAGCGGGACTTCCGGCGGAGGTCTTCCACGGTGGAACTGCCCGTCAGACCCATACCCGATCGGAGGCCGCCCATGAGCTGGGTCACGACGAATTCGAGGGTGCCCTTGAAGGGGACCATCCCTTCGATGCCCTCGGGCACCAGCTTGGAAAGCGGCGCCTCCCCCTCCTGGAAGTACCGGTCCGCGGAGCCCGCCTTCATGGCCGAGAGGGAGCCCATGCCCCGGTAGGCCTTGAAGGTGCGCCCCTGGTAGAGGATGGTCTCCCCCGGCGCCTCCTCGGTTCCCGCGAAAAGGCTGCCGATCATGACCGAGTGCGCACCCGCCGCGAGGGCTTTGACCACCTCGCCCGAGAACCGCACGCCGCCGTCGGCGATAATCGGGATGTCGCGCTTGGTCGCCTCCCGGGCGCACTGGCTGATGGCGGTGATCTGCGGCACGCCGGCGCCCGTGACGATGCGGGTCGTGCAGATGGAGCCTGGGCCGATCCCCACCTTGACGGCGTCCGCGCCCCGGTCGATGAGTGCGCGCGTTCCCTCGGGGGTGGCTACGTTGCCCACGATGAGCTGGGCCTCGGGGAGGGCCTCCTTGAGGAGGGCGGTCGCATCGAGGACCGCCTGGGAATGGCCGTGCGAAGAATCGAGTACGAGGACGTCCACGTGCACGCCAAGGAGGGCCTGGGCTCTCTCCACGATATCGGGCCCCACCCCGAGGGCCGCTCCTACCCTGAGGCGGCCCATCTCGTCCTTGCAGGCGTTGGGGAACTTGATCTTCTTTTGGATGTCCTTGACCGTGATGAGCCCTTTCAGGTGGTACTGGTTGTCCACCACGAGGAGCTTCTCGATCTTGTACCTCTGGAGCAGCCTCCGGGCCTCCTCGAGGGTCGTGCCCACGGAGACGGTCTTGAGGTTCTCCTTCGTCATGAGGTCGCTCACGGGAAGGTCCGTCCGGTCCTCGAACCGGAGGTCCCGGTTGGTGAGGATGCCCAGGAGCCGTCCGTCGGGGGCCGTCACGGGCACGCCCGATATGCGGAACTTCCTCATGAGGTCCAGGGCCTCGCTGACCTTCCGCTCCGGGCCGATGGTGATGGGGTTGGTGATCATCCCCGCCTCGGAGCGCTTGACGCGGTCCACGTCCTCCACCTGCCTCTCGAGGCTCATGTTCTTGTGGATGATGCCAATCCCGCCCTGGCGGGCGATGGCCACGGCCAGGCTCGCCTCCGTGACCGTGTCCATGGCCGCGGAGACGAGGGGGATGTTGAGACGGATCTTTCGTGTCAGGAAGGTGCCCGTGTCCACCTGCTGCGGATGCACGGTGGAATGCGAGGGGACCAGGGTGACGTCGTCAAAGGTCAGGGCGAGGGACGGCGTTTCTTCCAGCATGCCTCGGCTCCTTTAAAGCCCTAAGAATACCGCAGGTTGCGGGAAATAAAAAGGTCATCGGCGTCGGTTCGGCGTTCGGATTGCGCGGGCGCTTCGCGGCGTTTACTATGGACCGTCGGGAGGGCGCATGGGCCTTGAAGGCAATCTCAGGACCATCGTGCTCTCGGACGTGCTCCAGCTCCTCTCCTCGAGCCGAAAGTCGGGGATCCTGCACGTTCGCAACGTCCAGGGTGTCCTCAAGAAGATCTATTTCAAGGACGGCGCGATCATCTCCACGGCCTCGTCGGATCCCCGAGAGTACCTGGGTCACTTCCTCATCAGCCGGGGCTACCTGTCCGAGGATCAGCTCAACAAGGCGATGGAGACCCAGCTCCAGACGGGGATCAAGCTCGGCAAGATCCTCGTCATGGTGGGCATCCTGGAGGAAGCGGAGCTGGCGGCCATGCTGACGCTGAAGGCCGAGGAGACCCTCTACGGCCTTTTTCTGTGGGAGGACGGACAGTTCGTCTTCGAAGAGGCGAAGGCCGCCGAGGAGGACATGTTCCACATCTCCCTGGACGTCACGTCCCTGATCATGGAGGGCATAAGGCGGAAAGACGAGTGGGGCCGGATCCGCTCCGTCTTTCCCACGAACCGGACGGTCCTTCGCCGGAGCGGCGCGCCACCCGACGCGGGCACCGCGCCCTCGGGGTCGTTTCTCCAGCGTGTCTGGAGCGGCTTCGACGGCCAGAAGTGCATCGCCGACGTGGCCCTCGACCTGCACGCCACGGAGTTCCAGGTCTCGGAGGCGGCCTTCCGGCTCCACGCCAAAGGCCTTCTCGAGACAGCCGGCTCGCGGGAATCGCCGGATGAGATCACCTACACCTCCATCCAGAGGCGTCTCCTCGAGGAAGCGGCCCTGGCTTTGGAGGAACGGCGGTTCGAGGAGGCGGTTCACCTCTACCGCTACCTCCTGCGGACCATGCCCGACGACGAGGAGGTCCACCGAGGCCTTTCCATGGCCGAAGGGGGCGCGTGCCAGGTCTACTTCCGAGACGTGGTTCCACTCTCCACGGTCCTCGTCCTGGCCATTCCCCTGGACCGCCTCTCCGCCGAAGACCTGTCTCCCCAGGAGGGGTTTCTGGCCTCCCGCGTCAACGGCACCTGGGACGTGGCCTCCATCCTCAAGGTCTCCCCCCTCACCCAGCCCGAGGCGCTCAAGGCCTTCCGGAAACTCCTGGAAAAAGGAATCCTCCGTCCCAAGAACGGATAATGGCTCCGAGGGCAGGCGCCCTCCTCTGCCGCCCGCTGGGCCGTTGCAACTCTCTTCGCGCATCCCGACCGATATCCCCGCGAAAAGGGCCACCCGCGGTGCGGGTGGCCCAAACGCCCCTGGAGGGGCTTGGGGGGAGGGCAATCAAACGGCGGGCCCGGGGACCTCCTCGGTGACGGCCGGGTGGGGCCCGTCGGGGTTCGCTTTCAGGTGGAGGGGCTCTCCGGGAAAGCGGGCTTCCGCCTCCAGTCCGTCGCCGCGGGTCCTCCACGTCACCACCGTGAGCGAGGAGGCCTTCTGGTTCCACAGGACGGGGTCGACGACCACCCTTCCGGTGGCCTGTCCCTTGAGCGAGACGAATTCTTGGTAGGCCTTTCCCGCCGGTTGGCTGGTGCCCAGGGCCCACTCCGGATCGTTCGTCACGACGGCGTAGCCGCCGGCCACGAGGAGGACCGGAGCGCCGCCCCCGGTGTCACTCTCCGGCTTCCACTTCCACAGGCCCGCGCCCTTGTAGGCCTCGCGCCGGATCGGGAATTGGGAGGCGATCTTCGTGGTCAGAATGTCCTCCAGGCGCCGCGCGTCGCGAAGCGAAACCAGGAAGGCAGCGTGCTTCTTCTCGGAATTCGGGCCGGCGGAGCCGAGGACGAAAGACCATTCGTCGCCGATCGTGGGGAGCACGTCGTTGGAGAAGGACAGGCCCACCTTGCCCTCGGCGGCGCCGATCCCCGCCCGGATCCAGCCCATCTGATCCGAGGGGAGGGCGTTCTGGAGTTCGTCCATGGCGGTCTTGTACAGCCCGGCCGGGTCTTTTCCGCCGCCCCAGAGGTAGATTTCACCGTCCCGGGGGAGCCGCCCGATGGAATCGGGCGTACGCGCGCCGCCTTCGGCGAGGATCCGCCAGAGGCCCTTGGGAGGATCCCCGAATCCCAGCCACATGCGGGTCCGCCAGCCGTCGGCCTCGCCTTGGAGGGGTGGGCCGGTCCACACGCCCAGGGGGCCCACGCTCTCCAGAGCGAGCAGCTTCTGGGCAGGAGAGGCCAGTTCCTTCAAAACCTCGCCGCCCATCTTGCCCCTGCCGAAAGACGGCTCGGCGGGAGCGTCCGGAGGGCCCTCCACCTGGGGCTCCGCATCGGCCTCGGGTGATGGGGGCACCGCCCCGTCGGACCCGGAATGGGCCTTCCCGGCTTTGGCGGAGGCCAGGTCTTTGAGGGTCCCGCCGAAGAAGCCCCTGGCCGCGTACAGGATTGCCCCCTTGTCCGGGTGCAGGCGGGCGATGGTGCGCCGGAAATTGGCGTCGGCGGAGAGGCGGCCTCCCTCGGGGACGAGGACGGCCCGGGCGGGCTCGAGACCGGTGGCGAAGACACCCCAGTTCTCGCTGACGCCGTAGAAGAACTCGTCGAAATCCGCGTGCTTGTTTCCGGCGATTTCCGTCACCTTGAAGAGGCGCACCCCGCCGGCCTCGCCCGCTGGCGTGGCGTCCTTCACGTGATCCCTAAGGAACGCCTCGAGCTGGGCCGCCTGCCCGGGGGCGAGCTCAATCAGACCGGCCGCCTGAAACTCGGAGCCGGCCTTCCAGAGGCCGACGGCGAAGGGCTGGCCCGCTAAAACCGTGGGGAGGTCGGTGGGCCGGACGGGCTGGGAGGCCCATATCTGGCCAAGAACCTGGAGCATGGGGTCCTGGCCGCGGACGGCCTTGGCCGCTTCCGCTTGTTCGCGGTCAATCGTGAGCCACTGGCCGAGTTCACGGATTTCCACGAAGACCTCGGTGCCCGCGGGGAAGCGGTCGGCGAGGCCGCGGTAGGACCCGGTCTCCCGCTGGCTGTACCAATATCCCAACGCTCCGATCACGACGGCGCCAGCGAGCACCCACAGCCAGGCAAAACGTTTCATCTTCACCACCTCCCGCGGCCATACAGGGAGGTATACGGCTAAGGGTGCCCCAGAGTTTTCAAGCCGTCGCAGGGGCGCTCGCGGTGCAAACCTGCCAAGTGCAAAAGGGGCCTATTGGCACGGGCACGCCGAAAGTGTATCCTTTTGTTGCACCGTGGAGGGAAGGATGGTTCGAAAGTCAGGATGGGCGGGGTTGGCAGTGGCGGCCTGGGCGGTGGTGGCGGTCGCCTCCCAGACGATTCAGGTGCTCGTGGGGCTCGTGCCCGACGGCAAGGCCAGACTCCCCGCGGGGGTCCGCCTGGAGGGAGCCGCCTTCGTGGTGGACGATCCAAGAATGAGCGTTCGGGTAGCGGCTCTGGACGCGGCCGGCCGGCGCGACTTCTTTGCCGGCTTGGGTCTGCCGGATCCTTTTCGGGACGTCCTGCCCGAGGAAAACTACGTCTTTTTCCAGGTTCGCTTCGAGAACCGCCACAAGGAAGAGCACCTCTCCTTCTCTCCGGTGAACACGATGTTCGGAAATGCCTCCGCCCTCGACGAGGTCCGCCTCTATCAGACCTTCTACCGGGACAAGGCGGGGCAGGAGAAGCTGGCCGCCGCGGGGCGTGGCCTCTTCGTCAAGACCCTGGTCCTGCCCCCCGGGACCCACATCGAGAGGCTCCTGGTCTACCAGTACGACGACCCCTACCCCGTGCGGAAGATCCCCCTCATCTTCGGAGGGATCCTGCTCGGGCGCGAGGCCATGGACCTAGAGCTCCCCTTCCGGGCCACCTTCAAGAAGGAGAAGAGGCGATGACGGCGGGCATCCTGGACGGAAAGAAGATCGGGGAGGAGATTCGCGCCGAGGTCGCCGCGGGCGTCCGTGCCCTCCGGGAACGGGGATTCAGGCCGCCCGGCCTGGCCGCCGTGTTGGTGGGGGACGACCCCGCGAGTCGAGTCTACGTGGGATCGAAGGTCAGGGCGTGCGCCGAGGCGGGCGTTTTCTCCGAGAAGATCGAGCTTCCTGTCTCCACGACGACGGAGGAACTGCTTGCTGCCGTGGGCGCCCTCGACGGACGGGAGGACGTGGACGGTATCCTGATCCAGTTGCCGCTCCCCCCCCAGATCGACGAGGAAGCCGTCCTTCGGGCCGTGGACCCCTCCAAGGACGTGGACGGCTTTCACCCTCTGAATTTCGGGTTGATGACCCTCGACAAGCCCGGTTTCGAGCCCTGCACCCCGGCGGGCGTGATGGAGCTTCTCCGGCGGTACGACGTTCCGGTAAAGGGGCGCCGGGCCGTGGTGGTGGGTCGCTCCCGCATCGTGGGAAAGCCGATGGCCCTCATGCTTCTGAGGGCCCACGCCACCGTGACCATCTGCCACTCCCGGACGCAGGACCTGGCCGCCGTCTGCCGGGAGGCGGACATTGTCGTGGCCGCCATCGGCAAGACCGCCCTCCTGACCCACGACCACATACGGCCGGGAGCCGTCGTCGTGGACGTGGGGATGAACCGCGTGACGGACCCCGAGGAGGCCCGCCGCCTCTTCGGGGGCGACGAGAACCGCGTCCGGATCGTCCGCGAAAAAGGCGGAACCCTCGTGGGCGACGTCTTGCCCACGGCCATGTGGGAGAAAGCCTCTCTTTACACGCCCGTGCCCGGAGGAGTGGGACCGTTGACCATCGCCATGCTCCTTTCCAACACCCTGAAGTCCGCCCGCATCCGGTTGGGCGCCTGATGGAGCGGAGCGCCGAGAGAGCGGGAAGGGGGGAGGTGCGTCCTTGTTCCACGTAGGTCTGACCGGAGGGATCGGGTCCGGAAAATCCACCGTCGCGCGGCTCTTCGAGAAGCTGGGAGCGGTCACGCTGGATGCGGACGCTCTTGTGCGAGAGATGCTTGCCCCCGGCGGCCGGGCGGTGGCCGCCGTGGCGCAGGCTTTTGAAGGGGTGCAAAGCCCCGCCGGGGGTATTGACCGGAAGGCGCTCGCCGACCGAGCCTTCGCGGACCCCGAGTCGAGGAAGCGTCTGGAGTCCATCCTCCACCCCCTCGTCGTGGAGGAGCGGCGGAAGAAGCTTCGAGCGATCCGCGAGGAGAGGGGGGAGAACGCCATCGTAGTGTCCGAGGCGGCTCTCATCTACGAGGCGGGGACGGCGGGGGAGTTCGACGCCACGGTCCTCGTCACGGCGCCCCAGGACGTGAGGCGGGCCCGCCTGCGCGCCGCCGGTTGGCCGGAGGAGGAGATGGAAAGGCGGGCCGCGGCCCAGTGGGGTGATGAGCGGAAGCGGCCCCTTGCCGATTTCGTGGTGGACAACGGAGGCGATCCGGAGAGAACGCGCCGCCAGGTGGAAAGCGTGTGGGGAAAACTGATGGAGCGGATCCGTGCGCGTGGATGAGTCCGAAGTCGCAGACCTCCTGAGCTGGGCCTCCGGCTCAAGCCGCGGGGCGGACTTCTACGCCCAGGTCCGAAGGACCCTCCGGGTAGCCTGGGAGAAGGGAGGTCCTTCGGAGGCCTCCGCCGGCATCGATGAGGGCGTGGGCCTCCGCTATCGGTCCGGGGATACGGACCGGTACGCCTGGTGCGACGGCCTGAGCCCATCCCGCCTCGCGCGCCTCCTGCGGCGGCCCGCGGAAACGCCCACCGCCGGCGCCACGGCACTCCCCCGCGCCTCCTCCTCCACGGAAGCCCTGGAAGCCCTAGAGCCTTTGGAGTCCCCTTCGGAATGGTCGGAACTTCTCGCCGCCGCTGAATCCGTCTCCCTCCGTAACGGGCCCCCGGGGGCCGAGTTTTCGGCGGTGGTCCACCGGACCCGTGAGAGGATCTGGTCGGCCCGAACCGGGGAGCCCCTCGTGTCCGAGGAGAGGTTCCGCGGCGTGGCCTACCTCCGCGTGGTGGCGAGGCGGGGCGGCCGGGTAAGCCAGGCCTCACGGGTGGTGGCCGCGGGAGGAACGCCCGGCTCCTGTTTGGCCCGGCTGGAAGCCGCGGCGGACCAGGCCGCCGAGTCGGCCCACCTCCAGGGAGAGGGAGGGTCGGCCCCACAGGGAGACCTTCCGGTCGTGCTGGGGCCGTGGGCTGCCGGGGTGGTCCTTCACGGAGTCGTGGGGCACTTGCTCGAGGGAGACCGGGCGGCGGATGGATCGAGCCCCTTCGCCGGACGGATCGGGGAATCCGTGGGACCGGACTGGCTGCACCTCGTGGAGGAGGGTCCCGAGGAGGCCGACGGTCTGGGTGGGTTGGACGACGAAGGGCAAGTGGTTCGCGAGTGGCCTCTCATTGAAGGTGGCCTCCTGCGGGGCTTCCTGACCGACGGCGCCACGGCGGCGAGACTGGGCCTTCCGCCATCGGGCCACGCCCGCCGGGAATCCTACCGCCACCCCTGCCTGCCACGGATGCGCCGGCTCGCCCTCCGTTCGGCCGATCCGTCGCGTGCCCTTGAAGAAGGTCTGGATTTTGGTCTCTGGGTGACGCGGGTCGGCGGGGGACGAGCGGCACGCGGGGGCACCGGAGTCGCCTTCCCCGTCACCGAAGGGTTCCTGGTGCGAAACGGGAGGGCGGCGGAGCCCGTCCGGGGGGCCGTCCTTCGGGGGACTCCTCTGGAATGGCTGTCGGGCCTCGAAGCGGCGGGCGATGAGACCGAGAAGACGCTTGGAGTCAGTCTCAAGGCGGGCCAGAGCGTGGCGGTGTCGGAGCGCATGCCCGCGCTGAGGTTCAGGAGGCTGAACGTGCTGGGGGTGGAGACGTGTTGACGAAGGCGCTGCTCCTGATTCGGGAGGTGGAAACGGCCGATGCGCTGGCATCCTGCCTCCCTCTGCACTGGGTGGAAGAGCGGGCCGAGAGCGGAGAGGACGCCCTCGCTCGGCTGGCCCTCGGCGGCGTGGAGGTCATTTTCGCCGACCTGGACCAGCCCGGAGTGCGGGGGGAGAACCTCCTCTCCCAGCTTCGCACCCTCGCCCCGTGGACGCCCATCTTGATCGTCCTCCAGGAGGACCGGAGGCAGGAGGCGGGGGCGCTCCTGGCCCGCGGCGCCTCTGAAGTCCTGCTCACGCCCCTCTGCCCCCCGGAGGTCCGCGTACGCATCGAGGGGGCCCTGGCGCGCTCTCCGCGGCGGCCCTCCCAGCCCCTGGCCAAGTCGGAGGAGGCCATCCTCATGGGCCAGTCTCCGGCCATGATCGGGGTGCGGGAGCAGATGGCCATCGTCTCCCCCACGGAAATCCCCGTGCTGATTCTCGGCGAATCGGGCACCGGACGCGGCGTGATCGCCCGCCAGATCCATTTTCAGAGCCCGCGCAACAAGGGGCCCTTCGTCGTCGTCAACTGCCAGGGCGTTCCGGAGGACCTCCTGGAGAGGGAGTTCTTCGGCGAGGCCAGGGAGGACGGAATCCGTGGACAGATCGCGGACGCCGGTGGGGGCACCCTCTTCTTCGACGAGGTGGGCGACCTTCCGCTGGTCTTCCAGGCGCGCCTCATCAAGATCCTGAAGGACCGCGAATACCTGCCCCAGGGCGGAACCGAAGCCAGGGCCGCCAACGTGCGATTCATCTTCGCCTCCTCGCGGGACCTCGCGGCGGAGGTTTCCGGCCAGCGGTTCCGAGAGGACCTCTTCTACCGGATCCAGACCTTCCCCCTCCGGGTGCCCCCTCTCCGGGAGCGCTCGGAGGACATTCCGCCCTTGGCGGGCACCTTCCTTCAGAGTTACTGCCGGGAACTCGGGAAGCCCTTCGACGGGATCGCCGAGGAGGCCATGGACTGCCTCCTGTGGTACCCCTGGCCCGGGAACGTCCGGGAGCTCCAAACGCGGATGCGCTTCTGCGCCCTCTACCTGAAGGGAGGCCGTCTCAAGCGGGAAGACCTGCCCTTCGAATTGCAGGGGTACTCGGGACGCGGAGTGGGAAGCTACGCCCACGCCCGGCTCCAATTCGAGAGGGAATACCTCACCCGGCTGCTGAGAAAGCACCGGGGCAACATCAACCGGATGGCCCAGGAGTCTGGCAAGCAGAGGGTGGAAATCTACCGCATGCTCCGCCGGTGCGGATTGAACGCCGTCAAGTTCCGCGCCTGAGGAGGGGGTGACGCCCATGGCCTTCAAAGACCTTCGCGAATTCGTTTCGGCCCTGGACAAGGCGGGGGAACTGCTCCGCGTAGAGGAAGAAGTGGACCCCCGGCTGGAGATCACCGAGCTGCTGGACCGGGCCGTGAAGGAGGGGGGTCCCGCCCTCCTCTTCGAAAAGGTGAAGGGGAGCGCCGTTCCCCTCCTGGGCAACGCGCTGGGGACCCACCGTCGGATGCTCATGGCCCTCGGCCTGGAGTCCTACGACGAGATCGATCGCCGCATCTCAGCCTTTTTCGATCTAAAGCAGCCCCAGGGCCTATTGGACAAGATCCGCATGCTTCCCCAGCTCGCCGAACTGGCCTCCTTCATGCCCCGGACGGTGAAGTCCGGCCCCTGCAAGGAGGTCCCCCTCAAGAAGGGCCAGTTCTCCCTCCTGGACCTGCCCGTCTGCACCTGCTGGCCCCAGGACGGCGGGCCCTTCATCACCCTCCCCATGGTCTTCACCAAGGATCCTGCCTCGGGCAAGCGAAACTGCGGCATGTACCGGATGCAGGTCTACGACGAGGCCTCCACGGGGATGCACTGGCAAGTCCACAAACAGGGCGCCCGCCACGCCCGAAGGGCCCTGGCGCGGGGCGAGAAGATCCCCGTGGCCGTCGCCCTCGGCGCGGACCCGGCCACCTACTTCTCCGCCGCTCTCCCCCTCCCCGACGAAGTGGACGAGATGCTCCTGGCCGGCTTTCTTCGGAAGGAGGCCGTGGAGATGGTCCCCTGCGAGACGGTGGACCTCGAGGTTCCCGCCCACTCGGAGATCGTCCTCGAGGGGTGGGTGGATCCCGCGGAGCTTCGTCGAGAAGGCCCCTTCGGCGACCACACGGGCTACTACTCCCTGGCCGACGACTATCCGGTCTTCCACGTGGAATGCATGACGCGCAGAAAGAGCCCCCTCTACGTCCACACCATCGTAGGGCGTCCGCCCATGGAGGACGCCTTCATGGGCTTCGCCATCGAGCGCATCACCCTGCCCCTTTTGAAGAAGCAGATGCCCGAGGTGGTGGACATGCACATGCCCCCCGAGGGTGCCTTCCACAACCTCATGATCCTCGCCCTCGACAAGCAGTACCCAGGCCACGCCCGGAAGCTCATGCATGCCATCTGGGGCCTGGGCCAGGCCATGTTCACGAAGGTCATCGTCGTGGTGGACGCGAACGTGAACGTCCACGACCTCTCGGAGGTGGCCTGGCGGGTCCTGGCCAACATCGATCCCGCCCGCGACCTGGAACTCTCCAAGGGCCCCATGGACGCCCTCGAGCACGCCTCCCAGTATTTCGCCTACGGCGGCAAGGTGGGCATCGACGCCACCGCCAAGTGGAAGGGCGAAGGCTTCGACCGGGATTGGCCCGACGCGATCGTTATGGACGGGCCCGTTCGGGAGAGAGTGGGCGCCCTGTGGGAGAGGCTCCGGAAACGCTGAGGCCCCCGCCGGACCGCACAGCGGGGAAGGCCGGCCCCGGGCGGGGCCGGCCTTCCGTGCAACAGGGGAAAGGGAGGGAGGGGGCGGGGTCAGGAATCCCGTTCGGGCCGGGTCAGGACCATGGCGAGGTCCCGGCCGCAGGAGCCGCAGGTTCCCGGCTCCCGGCTCTTCACCGAACAGGGTTCGCACGCGTAAGAAACCTGTGCGCGCAGGACGCGCTCGAAGGTCTGGCCGCAGTTCGGACAGGTTCCCTTGGAATCGCGGGTCCGGTCGCAGGCGTCGCACGCGTAAAGGTGCTTTCCCTGTGTCGCGTTGTGCCGGGCCGGCATCAGCAGGCCCCGGGTGAGGTCGGCCTCCCGGACGCGGGACGATTCGTTTCCTACTGGGGGCCGGGAGCGGGCTGGGAAGGCGGCAAGGAGTGTCAGCGCAAACGCCGCCACGATTCCGAAATAGGTGACCAGAAAACGGGCCTTCTTCATGAAGCACCTCCGTAGCGGGGCGATTCAAACCGAAGAAGGACGGAACCAGGTCCCGTATTTCCCTCCCAAACCGAATCGTGCGCCGCGTCACAGGTGGAGGGAGCGAAGAGACAGAGAGACGGGAGATGGAAGGCGGAAGGCGGAGGGGCATTTGGAATTGCGGATTTGGGATTTGAGGAGACGGGAGACGAAAAACGGGAGACGAAAAACGCGAACCCGGAACCCGTAGGGCGGGCCCCCTCGCCCGCCTGTCTTCGATTTCTCCCAGTTCCCTCGTCCCCTCGTTCCCCAGTCCCTCAAGAGGCGGCGGAGGGGCCGGCGGGAGGAGGAGCGGCGGGGCCGCCCTCGTCCAGGGCAAGCGCAAAGTGGTTGTACGCGACGGTCAATCCGAGGGCGAAGATGGCCGCCGAGAGGCCGATGAGGGCCTTGATGTGATGCGGCGAGGTGAGGGCTAGGCGCAGGAACACTGTGGAGACGGCGAAGCCCGAATTCCGGAAGACGATGGCGTAGGTGGAGCTGTACGTCAGCGAGACGAGGACGATCAGCACGTCGCTGAAGATCAGCACCGTGTAGAAGGTCTCGAAGAAGGGGTAGACCGGGTCGCCGCGAAGCCCCCGGGTGAGGTCCACGAGGCCCATGAGGGCAAAGAGGGCGAAGAGGGCCAGGGCCACCAGCTTTTTCGTGGCCGCGAAGGACCACCGGTCGTCGGGGTCCGCCGAGAGCGGAATGTGCCGCTGGCTCCTGTAGTAAGCCCCCAGCACCACGAAGATCAGCAGGGCCCCCAGGGAGACCGCCCCCATGTTGAGGATCGCCGGCCGGACGTGTTCCCACGTCACCGGCTCGGGAAAGGCCGTGAACTCCTTGAAGGTCTGCCGGATCAAGATGAGCGACAGGATCTCGAACTGCTTCCCCACGGAGGAAGAGACGGACTGCGCCAGCGTGAAGACCAGGGCGATGACCTCGAAGAAGAGAAGGAGCGTGAAGGCGAGGTCCACCGCGTAGAAGTGGTTCGTGGGCAACCACCCGGCCAGGAGGTCGGGGAGCCACCCCTCCCGGTTGGCCTCGATGACCGCCAGGGCCACCAGGAAGACCCCGGCCAAAAGGGTGCCCGCCATCCGGGAGGATCCGTGGCTGGACCACCGCCTCTGAAGGGAGTCAAAGACGCGCTCGGCCTGTCCAAGGAGCCTTTTCATCCCGCCTCCTCCGTTTCGCCCCATCCTAACCCCGGCCCCCTCCCGGTGGAACCGGTGTCCCACCCAACGCTTCCCAAGGTACGCATGTTTCCCGGGGCCCGGCAGGGCGGGAGTGTGCTAGCCTTTTGGCGGAGGTAGGATGAGAGCGACCTGCGCCCTTTTGGCCCTCGCAATCCTGGGATCGGCCCCGGCCGCCGCGGCTCCGGATTCCCCGCCCAAGGCCCCGAGAGCCGTTGTGCCGCTCGCGGACGCCCCGGTCAGTTCCGGGCCCCTTTTCCGGTCGCCGGAGGGGACCCTTTTCCTGTGCGAAAAGGGGCTGTACCTCTACGATCCCGTCTCCGGGACCGCCCGTCTCCTCCCCCTCGACCCTCCCCAGCGGGATCCGGCGGGGGCGATCCTAATGGGACCTTTCCTTTACGTCGTCTCGGGAGGGGCAGGCCCGGCATCGGGATATTGGCGCTACGAGCGGTCCACGGGGAAAGGGAGCCCGGTGGAGATACCCGCCGCCGCCCGCCTGGCATACCACCGCCAGGCCTTCGACAACGACCCCTACTCTACCGGGCGGACCTACGCGGCGCCCGATCCTGGCTCGATTCAGGTCCCTTGGGCCGGCCTCCTCCGCCACGGCCAACGACTCTTCCTCTCGGCCCTCGGCTCCGGGCTCCTCGAACACGACCCCGTCTTGGGCGCCTTCCGCTGGCATTTCGGCGGAGCGTCCAGGGCCGGAGCGGGCCCACAGCCCTACCTTCGCCCACAATCCGCCGGCGCCCGCCTCTTCTTCTGGACCTCCAAAGGCCCCGCATTGCTCAACCCAGACACGGGCCGGTGGGCTCTCTTTGTTCCAAACGAACGGCTGGCCGACTCGGACTGGAAATCGGGCTTCGACGCCGCCGGCGCCGCCGTCTTCCCCTCCGATCTTCCCCTGGAGGATTGTGACGCCCTCCTCGACGTGGCGGGCTTCTGCAAGGCCTTCCTGCCCCTGCGGGACGGCGTCTTCTTCGGCAATGGCCTCTTCCTGCAGGGCGGCGTCCTGAGGGACCGCACCCCTTGGCATCCCGCTTGGCTCTACGACGGCGAGGACGGCTTCAGCGCCCTGGCCGAGGCCGGAACCGTGTGGGCGGCCTTCAACGCCGAGTGCGAAGAGGAGGCTCGGGCCTGGCTTCTTCGGACCCCTGAGAAGGGGGACGCCTGGGAGATGGCCCTCCTCGAGCCCCCCAAGGGGCGAGACGGCCTCTGGGACGTCCTCGACATCGCCGGGGACCGAGTGACCCTCCTCTTCCGCGACGACGAGCCCGAAAAGGCCGCCCTCGTCCTCCTCGACGCCCGCTCCCTGGACTGGAAGCCCCTCGCCAAGAGCCCCTGCCCCGGCCGAAAGGCCCCTCCCGGCGGCATCGAGGAGGGCGATTTCCTGAATCTATCCTTTTCCAAGAAGGTCCTGTGGGTGAAGGAGCCCGACCTGTAGGGCTCAGGCCCCCTTCGGGACGCCTTCTTCGCGCCTCGCATCTCCCATCTTACGTCTATCGTCTCGCGTCTAACGTTTATCATCTAACGTCTACCGTCTCCCGTCTAACGTCTAACGGCTACCGTCTCCCGTCTAACGTCTAACGGCTACCGTCTCCCGTCTAACGTCTAACG
>CAZPSH010000007.1:0-75706 GCA_964589625.1 uncultured Thermoanaerobaculia bacterium | reverse complement strand
CTACCGTCTCCCGTCTAACGTCTAACGGCTACCGTCTCCCGTCTAACGTCTAACGGCTACCGTCTCCCGTCTAACGTCTGACGTCTCGCTTAGATGGCCAGGGATTTCTTCCACGCCTCGTAGGAGGTGTGGAGGGCACGGGCCTTCAGGTGGGCGCGCAGGTCCCTCAGGAAGGGCAGTTCGCGGGCGGCGGCGGCGAGGGGCGCGCGCTCGCCGGTGAGGCGCTCCATGGGCAGGTAGAGGGCCTCGCGGGAGAACTGGGGGGCGCAGAGGATCATGGACAGGAGCTTGGGACCCTCGTCGCCGGCCTCGAAGGCGTACGTGGCGCGGTCGCCCTCGCTCAGGGCCTCGAGAATCCAGTGGCCGCCGCGACGGACGGCCATCCAGAGGAGGGCGGGAGGAGGAGATCCCGCCTTCGTGGCGGCAGGCTCGGCGGCATCGCCGTCGGGCCCGGGGGCCGCCTCCTCCGGCTCGGAAGCCCCGGTCGAGGGCGCGGCGAGGGCGAAATAGACGTCCCGATGGGAAAGGCCGTGCTGGAGGGCTTCCGCTTCCCGCCTCCGGGGCAGCCCCGCTACGAGAGCCCTGAGGGCTCCTGGGAGGTCCGACGAGAGGGTCGAGAGTTCCTCCAGGCAAATCAGGCGCCCCGGAAGCCACGCCGAGGAGACGGCCATCAGGGCGAAGGCGTCCAGGGAGGGAAGGCACGCCCCCAGGAGCGTGGAGGCCTCGGCGGTCAGTGCCGCCCGGCCCCTCGTCACTCGCTCGGCGAACTCCTGCAGCCTCGGCCCCAGGCGCGAAAAGGTGAAGGTCCATCCGTCCCACCCCTTGAGGGCCAGCGCGTAGGCCTCCTCGTCGAGGAAGACGTTCTCCACGAGCGGCAGGAAGATGGGGCTCAGGTCCTGGCCCGTCTGAAAGACCAGAAGCAAGTCGTCGAAGACCACCGCCCGCCCCGGCTGGGCGATGGAATCCAGATCTCCGAAGACGCAGGCGTAGGAACGCGGTTCCCCGCGGCCCGTGAGGCGCAGGGCCTCCGCGCGGAGGATGGGCCAGCGGCGCTCCAGAAGGTCCAGTAGGGTCTCGGCGCCCCCGCCCATGCGGGCCAGGAGCACCTTCCTCTGCTTGAGGAAAAGGGTCAGGACGGGGCCGTCCAGGGAGAAGCCCGAGATCTCGCTGATGGGCAGGGCGAGGGTCCCGAAGGACCCCGTGGCCAAGTGGAGGATGTTCTTCTCGAGGGACCACGTCCCCGGCAGGCCCTTGGACTGCTGGGTGCCGATAGGCGGGATGACCTCGATGAGGCAGGGCCCCTGCATCAGAGCTTCTGGCCGCACTCGAGGCAGAACTTGGCGCCGGCCTTCACGTGGGTGCCGCACTTGGGGCACTCGGACTTGGGCACGAGGGAGGCGCCGCAGTCGGGGCAGAACTTCCCTCCCTGGGCCTCGGCCCCGCACTGGGGGCAGAGCACCGCCGCCGTGGCCTTGAGGTTCACGCCCTCGGTGAGGTCCATCTCGCGAAGCTTCTCCTCGGCCTGCTGGACGGCGATCTCGGCCTGCTTGGAAGCGAGTTCCCGCTGGAGGATGGGCGCGCAATTCTTGCAAAGGCTTCGCTCGGCGTTCCAGCAGATCTCCCGGCAGACCCACTGGCCGCACCGCTTGCACTGGACGAACTGGGGGCGGATCTCCTCCACGGCCTCCTTGAGGGCGGAATCGTGGGCGGGGCCCCCGATGGCCTCCTGGACCTCGTAAGCGCCGTGGGCGGCGCGGCCGAAGACGCCCCCGAGGACGCTGCCCGCGCCGCGGAGCAGGTGGCCCGCCACGCCCAGCTTGTTGGCCTTCCAGCTGGACATGTAACCGTTGCCGCAACCTTCGCAGAAGAACTTGAACTGGTATCCGCTCTCGGTGGAAAGGTCCTGGTAGTTGTCGGTGAACTCGATGCGCGCCATGGGTCCTCCTCCCCCGCTTACGGAAACCTTAGCGGAGGGGCGGCGAAGGCGTCAAGGCGCGAATGTCCAGAGCGGGAGGCTCAGGCGCGGGCGCAGCGGGCGCAGAAGAGGGTGAGGTCGTCTCCGGGCGGGGCCCCGCCCAAGTGGTCCTCGAGGGCGTTGTGAACGCGCATGAGGAGATCCTCCCCGCTGCGGGCGGACCCTCAGGCGCGCGTCGCCGTCCCCCCCTCGGTGATCCGGCGGGGCGAAGGGGGTTCGGCCGCCGAAGAGAGGCGGGGTGACTTCCTCACGCGCGTTCCCCGAGCCAGCGTTCGCAATCGAGGGCCGCCATGCAGCCCGAGCCCGCCGCCGTAACGGCCTGGCGGTACCGGCTGTCCTGCACGTCACCCGCGGCGAAGACGCCCTCCACCGAGGTGAGGGAGGACCCGGGCCGGGTGAGAATGTATCCGGTCTCGTCCAGGTCGAGCTGGCCCCGGAAAAGGGAGGTGTTGGGCGTGTGGCCGATGGCGTAGAAAAGGCCGCCCGCCTCCCTTTCAGACGTCTCTCCGGTCCTCACGTCCTTCAAGCGGACGCCGGCGACGAAGCCCTCCCCGAGGGCGTCCTCGACGACCGAGTCCCAGACCACCTCGATTTTCGGGTTTTCGAGGACCCGCTTCTGCATGGCCTGGGAGGCCCGGAACTCGCGGCGGCGGTGGACGAGAAGGACCTTGGAGGCAAAGTGGGTGAGGTAGGTGGCTTCCTCCATGGCCGTGTCGCCCCCCCCCACCACCGCCAGGACCTTGTTGCGGAAAGGCGGCAGAGCCCCGTCGCAGACGGCGCACGCCGAGATCCCCCTTTGCCACAGCCGCGGTTCCGAAGGCAGGTGGAGGCGCTTGGCCGTGGCCCCCGTGGCGAGGATGAGGGCTTCGGCCTCGGCGGTCGTCTCGCCCGAGCGCACGGCAAAGGGGCGCTTGGAAAGGTCCACGGACTCCACGTCTTCCGTGAGGATTCGGGTGCCGAAGCGCTCGCTCTGCGCGCGCATGCGATCCATGAGCTCGGGTCCGGTCACCCCCTCGGGGAAGCCCGGGAAGTTCTCCACCTCCGTGGTGGTCATGAGCTGTCCGCCGGCCACGCCGCCGGCGATGAAGCCCTCGAAGAGGAGCGGGCGGAGCCCCGCCCGCGCGGCATAGATGGCCGCCGTGTGTCCCGCGGGCCCCGAACCGATGATGACGACCTTCTCCGCCATGGCGCTTTCCCCCAGTTCAGAATCGCAAGTATAGACCACGGCTGCCCCATTTTCGAAGCCGGTTCCCCATCCTCCGCCCTTCCAACCTCTCTCCCATCTTCAGACTGCCCCCTGCCCCTCCCGTATTTCGTCTCCCGTGCTCCGTCTTCGGACTTAGGGGTCTGGGGGCTGACAGGCTGCTGAAAAGCGCCCTGTTTGTCTTGGTCTGAGGTGCCTTTCGGGGTTATGGCGCTCAGGATTGCCGGTTGCCCCGAGGGATGGGTCTTGCAGGTTTTTCATGCGGACCAGGTTGTAGCCGCGAGGGTCAGCATGAAGCTCCACCCGAGGCGCGCACGCCCACGGAACCTGGTCTTTCTCAGGTTACCCACCGTCTTGGCCCACCCGAAGATTTCCTCGATACGCTTCCGTATGACCTGGCTCATCGAGAAGCCCGCATGTCGCATCGTGCGGCCGTCGATGGCGGATCTCCTCCCGCTCGGCCGTCCCTTCGGCCAGGGTCACCCGGCCGTCGACGGCGAGCCCGTTCCGGTTCTCCATCAGCACGTGCTCCATGTAGCAGAGCGCCGCATCGACCATCTTCCGGATCGGCCGCAGCGGATGGTCCATCGGAATCCTCGAATCGAGGGAGATGTAGCTGAACGGCTCGCCCTGGTCTACGTCCGCGCCGCGCATCCAACACATCTTCGACAGTGCCTTGTCGTAACCCATGTAAAATGAGGACAGTACGAGGGGCGATGTTGGCGTGTCACTGCACGTGCCCTCCTGCGGCTTTTGGCGGAGGCCCGGTGGCGGCTGGAAGCTGGCGGATGCGCTGGGGCATGGCAATGGCGGCGGCCTGAAAACCCCTGGCCACCTCGCCCCGAGCGTCTGAGCGGAAGGCAAAGCGCTTGCCCGCCTGCTCGACAACGAAGCTTTGCAGCCCACCAAGGTCCTAAATGAAGCGGTCCCACTCCACTTGAAGCCCCGCCTCGTCCAGCATCTCTCGGAGAGCCTTCATCAGGACGAGGGCCAGGACCGCGCGAATCATTCGTACACCCTTCCGTCCACCTCGACGCTCCTCAAGAAGAGTACTTCGCAGGAGCCCTCGCCCGTGTCTTCCCGGGAGAGGCTGCTGTGCCACCACCAGGTGGAGGATCCGTCGGTGGCGTCCACGAACACGAGTTGTCCCGAGAGCGACACCCGGTCACCTGCGTCCAGGGCAAGGACGGCCCGCCGAACGTTCGGGGTGGAGGGAATGACGTGCGTGTTGGCGGAATACCGGGCAATGGCCGCGTTGTCGAACGGGAAGTCCGAGTCGTAGGACCACCAGTACCACCGCCCGCTCTGGTTCCAGGAAACCTCGTCGAGGACGTCCCCGTCCGCCATCTTGCCCCAGGCGAGGGCGATGTCGCAGGGGGACAGGATGGCGTTTCGGTCGTGGCGGTACCGCCTCGTGGAAAGGACGATTCCCCGCACCGTATAGTCGGCCTTGGGCGTCACCGTCACGGTGAATCCGCCCGCGCGAAGGGTCCAGGCGGGCATATCCTCGCAGGCGGTCTGTACGGGGTCGGAGCCGACGTCCAGGGGTTCGAAGGTAAACCGAGTCACCTTCGGCCGGCATCCGTCCAGGAGAAGGGCGGTCAACGCGAGAAAGAGGATCCGCGGGATCCGGCTCACCGGTCGCCCTTTCGGCGGTGGGCGTGGAGGAGGATCCTTCGGAACCCGAAGAACACGGGCGTGCCGGGGAACCGGCTCGCCAACTCCTCTCCCACGGCCTCCAGAAAGGGCCCGCGAAGCGGCTCGGGGAGGCGGGAGAGGTAGGGGCGGAGCGTCGTTCCCTCCAGCCAGTCGCGGAGGGCCCCTGCGTCCGCGAGGATGTGGGGATAGACCTTCTCCAGGGCCGTCAGACCCTCGGCTCCCGCGGAATGAAGAGTCTCGGCGTACTCCGGAAGCGGCAGGACGTGCACGGTCCTCGTCCAGGCCCCGAGGGCTTCTCGGAAGGGGGGCCGCAAGGCCACCTCGTCGCCCGTCCGGTTGGCGGGATGGTCGTGATTGGAAGGGATCTGGACGGCGAGCTGGCCGCCCGGCCGGACCATTCCAATGAGCCGGGGGACGAGGTGCCTGTGGCCCGCGACCCAGTGGAGGGCGGCGTTGGAAAAGACGAGGTCGAACTCTCCCTCCGCCGCCTCCACCGAGCCGAGTTCGAAGCGGAGGCCTGGCCGAGCGAGGTCGCGGGCCCTCTCCAGCATCGCCGGGGAACTGTCCAACCCCAACACGTCCGAACCGGGAAGGGCCTCCTTCAACCGGGCCGTGAGTTCGCCCGTCCCGCATCCGAGGTCCAGAACCGAAAGTCCGGGCGCCTGACGCACGAGCCCCAATAGGTCCTCAAAGGGGGCCGCGCGCTCCGCGCGGAATCGGTGATAGAGGTCCGGATCCCAGGCCATGAGCTCCTTTCGAGACGCTGAGACGCCGCCCGTCCAGGATACGGCAACGAAGCGCTTCGGGGAACACTCGCTCGATACCGTGCGGGAGACCCGCAGCGTATCATGAGGGGATCGGGAGGAAACCATGGGCGCACGCCTGTTTTTGGGACGCACGAAGGCCGCCGGAGAGGCCTCGGCGGAACCCCAGCGATATGAACTGGACGCCGATCGCCTCACGACCCACGCCGCCGCAATCGGTATGACCGGGTCCGGCAAAACAGGACTCCTCGTCAATCTCCTGGAAGAGGCCGCATTGGCGGGCGTCCCCTCCCTGATTCTCGATCCCAAGGGGGACCTGACGAACCGGTTGCTGGTTTTCCCCGACTTTCGGCCCGAGGACTTCGCTCCCTTCGTCCAGGCGGGCCGGGCTCCAGAAACGGCCTCACGCTGGCGGGCGGGTGTGGAGGCCTTCGGTCCCGGTCCCGACGCGGTGCGCTCTCTGGCCCGGGTGCCGGTCCGCGTACTGACGCCCGGGGCGGAACTCCGGCCCGTCAACGTCCTGGAGCGCTTCGCTTCACCTCCCGAGGAGGAAAGGGAGGAGGGCGCCCTGTCGGCGGCGGCTTCCCTGATGGCCCTGGCGGACCTGTCGGACGACCCGGCCACGAGCCCCGAGGGGCTGCTCCTGTCCCATCTCCTTCTGGAGTTGTGGGGCCGTGGGGCGGCGCCCTCCCTCGAGGACCTCGTCCGGCAGGTGCTGTCGCCCGGATTGGATCGGATCGGCGTCCTCGATCTGGACACGGTCATCCCCCCGAAAGACCGGACGGCCCTCGCCCTCCGGCTCAACGCCCTCCTCGCCTCCCCGGCGCTCAAGGCCTGGAGATCAGGGGCGGCCCTGGATCTGGACGCCTGGCTGGGCCCCGCGTCGACGGGAACGCAGACGGTCCTGACCCTCAGCCACCTTCCCGAGTCCCAGCGGCTCTTCTTCCTGGGTCTCTTGCTGGGGGAACTCGCCTCGTGGACGCGCTCCCAGTCTGGGAGTGACACACTCCGCGCCCTGGTCGTCTTCGACGAGGTCTTCGGGTACTTCCCGCCTCACCCGGCCAACCCGCCCACCAAGGCCCCGCTTCTCGCCCTCCTTAAACAGGCGCGGGCCTTCGGCGTGGGAGTTGTCCTCGCAACGCAAAACCCCGTAGACCTCGATTACAAGGGGCTCACCAACGCCGGTCTCTGGTTCCTCGGCCGCCTGCAGACCGAACCCGACCGGAGGCGGGTCGCGGACGCCCTGGGCTCCCTCCCCGGAGGAGCGGACGCCGCCGAAAGGCTCGGAGAGATCGCCCCGCGGACGTTTCTGGTCCATGACGTGAAGCGGAACGCCCCCCTGCTCATGGAGACCCGCCACTGCGTGTCATTCCTGGCCGGACCGCTCGCCCCGCCGCAGCTGGAGCGGCTCCTGGGCGCCGCGCCGCCCGCGGCCGTGCCCGTTACGGAGGAGCGGACGGGAGGCGAAGACCCTCCCACCGTTCCCGCCGGCTGGCCATCCTTCTTTTCGGGATCCGGTGTTCTTTTTCCCCACCTGGCCGCGGAGGTCCAGGTTTCGTACCGAACGGCTCCGAAGGCCCCCCCCGTCGCCCTCGTGCAAAAAGTGCTTTGGCCCTTGGGTGGCGCAACGCTCGAGGCGGACCTCGCGGCCGACCCGTTGGACGCCGAAAGCATGGGTTCGGGAGACTGGCCCGGAGCGGGAGCATCGGCACGCCCCTTGCCGGCGTACTTCTCCTCCTGGAAGCCGGAGCGCGCCGCAAAGGCCGCCGCCTCCGCCCTCTCCGCCCGCCGAGTCCTGAAGCTCCTCAGGGATCCCGTCACGGGGGAAGTGCAGGCGCCGGGGGAGCCCGAGGACTCCTTCCGCAGCCGCGTCACCGCCAGGAGGGAGGCCCGCCGGGCGGCCGCGGAGGCCAAGGCGCTGGATCCGCTGCGCCGGCGCTTGGAGCGCGCGGAGGATCGCGTACGTCAACTGGAAATCAAGGTGGAAAGCCAGCGCTCCGAGTCGAAGGCCCGAAGCGCGGACACGGCCATCTCCGTGGGTATCGGGGTGCTGGGCGGCCTACTCGGCTCGAAGCGGAGCATCGGGGGGGCCATCAGCAGGACGGCCTCCAAGAAAAGGATGGCCGACCGGGCGGAGGACCGCTTGGAGGCCCTCGAATCGGACCTGGCCGACGCCCGGGCCGAGCGTGCCTCCGCCTCGTCCGCCCTGGCCGTGGCCCGGGAGGACCACCTTCGGCGCTTCCTCGGAGGGGACTTGGAGACGGTGACCCTCCTCCCCGTCGGCCGGGGTGGCGTGCAAGTCCTCTCCTTCGGCATCCTCTGGAAGCCGAAGGGCCATACAGCGCGACGGAAGTCCGGCGCGCGGGTTGCGGGTGGAGATCCGGGGGAGGCGCCGCCGCACCTCTCCCGGTAGTTGCCTCCCTTAGCCCTTCAGCACCGCCAGAGGGCGCAGAACGGCAACCACCTCCGCGAGCCCCGCCCCGCAGACCGCCTCAATGACGGCTCCGATGTCCTTGTAGGCTTGGGGCGCTTCCTCCTTGATGGAGTCCCTGTCTTCACAGACCAGGTCCACGCCCTCCATGGCATGACGGAATTCTTCGTCCGTGATGGCGCCGGGCCTCAGTACCTTTCCGTCCCTCCGGCGGAGCACCCCCGCCGCGGCCGTCCGGCTCAGGCGTCGGCCGGCGCCGTGGTTGGCCGAGCACAGGGCGGCCTCATTCTCCGGGATCCCCCTAAGAAGGTAGGAGCGGGTTCCCATGGAACCGGGGATGAGAACGGGCTGGCCCGTTTCGGCAAAGGGGGTACCTGGCATCCGTGGCCCTGGGAAGGCTCGCGTGGCGCCCTTGCGGTGAACCCAGAGCTCCCGCCCGCCGTGGATCTCCCTCTTGGCGATGTTGTGGGGGACGTCGTAAAGGAGGGAGACTCTGGCGTTAGGGTGGTGGTCAGAGAGGTTCTTCCTCACGAGGGCGGCGATGAGGTGCCGATTGGCGAAGGCGAGGTTGGCTCCTGCGTTCATGGCGCCCAAGTATCGCCGGCCCTCCGCCGAGTCCACGGGCATGAAGCAGAGCTCCCGGGTAGGGTGAGCTTCAAAATAGCGGCGGGAGCGCGCGAGGGCCATGTACTCCTCGCCCACCTGGTGGCCCAGGCCCCGGCTTCCCGAGTGGATCATCAGGACGACCGGACCGGCGAAAAGACCCCACCGCGGCCGTAGTCGGCAGCCCGGGTCTGGCCCTCGGGACACTGGCCCTTTCCGCAGGGACCATGAACCTGTCGGTGGCCAGCCCAACGCCCGCCTCCGCCGGACTCTGTGCCTATTCCTCCACGTTGACGGCCTCGGCCTCCGCGGCTCCGGAGAGCGGGACGGCGCCCCTGGAGGTGGCCTTCGCGGCCTCTGCGTCGGGGGGGGGCTCCACCCTACTCGTACGCGTGGACCTTCGGAGACGGCGGGACCTCGATCCAACAGGCCCCCTCTCACACGTACGCCGCCGCCGGATCCTATCCGGTGTCCCTCACGGTCACCGACGGCGCCTCCGACATGGCCACCGACTCCCACCTCACGATCCAGGTGAACGCCCAGGGCTGTTCCCTCGCCTGCTCTGCGGTGGTCCCGGCGACGACCGAAACAGGACAGCTCGTCGCGTTCTCGGGATCGGCGACGGCAACGGGCTGTTCGGACTCTCCCTCCTACGACTGGGACTTCGGGGACGGATCGGCCCACGGGACGGCCCTGGGCGTTTTCCACTCCTACGCCAGCGAGGGCACCTTCACGTGGACGCTTACGGTCCGCGAGGGCAACGGCAACGACGTGTGCACCCAGACCGGGACCCTCGTGGTCGGGGCCGTAGCGGTGCCCCCCCGTCGGTCTCCTCCATCGCGAAGAAGGGGAATCCCTTCCGCTTCGATGAACAGGTTCGAGAAGTCCACTTTCCCGAGGAGGAGGCCAATGGGCGGCCTGAGCACGTCGCCCACGAAGGACCTGATGATTTTCCCGAAGGCGCCTCCAATGAGGATGCCCACCGCCATGTCCAGAACGTGGCCCCGCATCGCGAATTCTCTGAATTCCTTGAACATTCGATCACCTTCCCCGAGAAGGTGCGGCGCCGTTTGCTGTAGACTGTGCCAGATTCCATTACGTTCGGTGTGGGATCGTCTACGCGGATACGGGAGGACGAATGGGCGCCAAGTCGGCTCGGGGCAAGTCGGGGCGGGGCCGGGTCGCGATACCCCTGCCCTTCCAAGAGTTCTTTAAGACGGAAGCCGGCGGAGGGGTGATCCTGCTGGGTGCCGCCCTCGCGGCCCTGGCCTGGGCCAACTCCCCCTGGGCCGAATCCTACACCGGGGCTTTTTCCTGGAGGATATCTGTGGGGGCCGGACCCTTCCTCCTGTCCAAACCCTTCCTTCTCTGGATCAACGACGGACTCATGGCCCTCTTCTTTTTCGTCGTGGGTCTGGAGATCAAGCGCGAGATCCTGGTGGGGGAGCTGTCCACGCCGCGGCAGGCCCTTCTCCCCATCGCCGGGGCCCTGGGGGGGATGGCCGTTCCCGCGGCCCTGTACATGACGATCAACGCGGGGGGCGCCGGCGCCGGGGGGTGGGGGATTCCCATGGCGACGGACATCGCCTTCGCCCTGGGCGTCCTGGCCCTGCTGGGAGATCGGGTCCCTCCCGCGCTGAGGGTGTTCCTGGCGGCGCTGGCCATCGTGGACGATTTGGGCGCGGTTCTCGTCATCGCCATCTTTTATAGCGATGGGATCCGCATGGCCTACCTTGGAGCCGGACTGGGCGTGCTCCTAGGGCTCGTTCTTCTGGCCCGCCTCGGCATGCGAAGCCTTGGCTTGTACGCCCTGGCGGGTGCGGCCGTATGGGTTTTCTTTCTCAAGTCGGGCGTCCACCCGACGGTGGCGGGGGTTCTGCTCGCCATGACGATCCCGGCTCGAGTGGCCGTGGAGGGTCCCCGCTTCCTCGAAAAGGCGCGGAAGCACCTCGGCGAGTTCGCCTCCGAAACCTCGAGGGGGCGCATCCTCACGCCCTCCCAGCACGAGGCCCTTCTCGGGCTTACCGGGGCCGCCCAGGGAGCCTCGGCTCCCCTCCAGCGGCTCGAGCACGCCCTGCACCCCTGGGTCACCTTCGGGATCATGCCCCTCTTCGCGCTGGCGAACGCGGGGGTTGCCCTCGACGTCGGCGGGACTGGGGGACTGTGGGGGCCGGTGACCGCCGGGACGGCCGCCGGCCTCCTGCTCGGAAAACCTCTGGGGATTCTTGCCGGCGCGTACCTCGTCGTGCGGACCGGCCTCTGTCCGATGCCCGATGGCGCCGGATGGCGCACGCTCGCGGGCGTGGGCTGTCTGGCCGGTATCGGCTTCACGATGGCATTGTTCATCGCCGGGCTGGCCTTCGGGGGGGGCGAACTCCTCCCACATGCCAAGGTCGGGATCCTCGGTGCGTCGGTCCTTTCGGGGCTGGCCGGGTACCTCATCCTGAGGCGGGGCTGAAGGCTCGGCTCAGGTCCACGGCGTGTGCGGGGCACGATTCTCCGCCAAGTACTTCCACAAAAGCCACCCATAGGAGGGCTCGGGAATGCCCTTGGACTCGAAGAAAGGCGACAAAGCGCGGTTGAGAGTCCCGAGGCGATAGAAGGGCACCCCGGGAAAATAGTGATGCTCCAGGTGGTAGGAGGATCCGAGAAACAGAAGGTCCCAGATCCGGGAACGGTGCATGCGGGTCCCCCATCGGGCCGGATCGCCCGGATCCATGTCGTCGTGCGGGCCGAGGCGGTTCAGGCCAAAGGCCAGGGGGAATCCGAAGAGAACGGGGACGAGGTAGACCTTCATCAGTCCCGCGAAGCCGACAACCCCAAGGAGTGCCGCCGCCACCGCCGAGTGGAACGCGAGGGCGAGGACCCTTTCCGCCAGAATGCGCCGGCGGAGCGCAGGCACGTAGGTAGCCGTCTCCTCGGCCGCGGCGCGGAAATAGATCCAAAACAGGGCAGGCGTGAAGTAGAGGGCCTTCAGCCACCTTTCATTCCGTCTGGGAGAGAGGCGGGCCCTCTTCGGGTCCTCTTCGGCGGAGCCCCGGCCCGCGTGGTGGTCCAGGTGCCATCTTGCGAATTGGGAAGGAGAGATCCCGCTCGGCAGGGCGTAGAGGAGCGAAAGGAGCCGCGTGGCGCCGACCCGCCGGCCGGGAAAGACCAGCCGGTGAAGCGCCTCGTGCAGGAGCAGCGTGTAATCGAAGGCGCAGAGCCCCAAGAGCAGGGAGAGAGGCATCCAGGCCTCCAGGGGGATCGGAAGGATGAGGCCGAAGGCCAGGGAGGCCGCAGCCGCCGTCAAGGACCCGGCGGCGGCGAAGTGACGGATCGGGGAGAGCCGGTGGAGGCCCTCCAAGACCTCCTTTGGGATGTCCCTTTCAAGTTCCCTCCGGAGGGGGCCGGAATGGGCCGCCCAGGTTTCCCCCGGCGGCCGGTTCGAAGGGCGGCCCGTTCGCCTTCTCCGCGTCGAGGTCGGAGAGCAGTTCCGTCCGGAGGGAGTCTCCTGCCGGCACCTCGGCGCTGGCTCCTGCATGGTCCACACCGAAGAACAGCGGGGCGCCCTTGCGGAGGCTCTCCCTTGCCCCGGCGGGGAGGGACCAGGTGAGGTAGTGGACGGTGCTCGTGTAATCCTCGCGGCTCCTTCCCTCCTCGCCCACGGCCCGGACACGCTCCTGCCCGATGCGGGCGTATACGGTGTTCTCCACGCCCACGAGCTTGGGAAGGGTTTCCTTCAGGCGGTCGAGGTCGGGGATTTCGATGTAGAGGGTGGCTTTCCACTCCTCACGGCCGGGAACGAGCGGGCCGTACGTCTCCATCTCTCCGAGGATGGCCTCCTCCTCCACCATGCGTTCGGCTCGCATCATCTCTTGAATCTGATACCAGATGGTCCGACGGTTCTCGAAAAGCAGCGTCAGAAAAGGGTTCAGGTGCAGGCGGCGCCGGTCCTTGAGGGCCATGAGTTCGGCACGGATGTCTTTTCTCCGCTTTTCGTACTGTACGAGGTCGAGGATTTCGCCTCTTTGAAGGGGTTTCATGGGACCTTCCCGTTTAGGGGATGTCGGGGCGCCGCGAGGCGCTCCCTCACCCGATTCCGTAAGCCCTGGCCAGCAGGACGATGGGATGGAGGGCCTCCCTTCCGGTGGCGTGGGAGATCTGGAGGCCCGAAAGGGGGCATTCGGTTGTGACGGGGCCGGAGGCGTCCCGGACCTTCTGGAACAGCTTTCGGCCCACCTTCAAGGAGGCCTCGAAGGTCTCCAACCGGATTCCGTAGGTGCCGTCGTGGCCCGAGCAGGCATCCATGACCTTGACGGTGGTCCCCGGCAGATCACGCAGGAGGTCGCGTCCCTTGAAGCCCACTCCCATCTGCTTCAGATGGCAGGGGAGGTGGTAGGCCACTTCACCCAAGGGACGGGGCTCGGTGGAGGGCCAGAGGCCCCGCTTCTTCAAGTCGGCAAGGTAGTCGAAGAGGTCCCGCGAGGCACCCGCTACGCATGTGGCCTCCTCTCCGGGGACGAGGAGGGGGTATTCCATGGCGAGGGCCATGGCGCAGGAGGAAACCGGGGTAAGGATCGGCATCCCAGCCCGGGCGTAGGGCAGGAGGGCGGCCACGTTTTTCCTGGCCTTGGCGGCGGTGGTTTCGATGTCCCCGAGGTCGAAGGCGGGGATTCCGCAGCAGTCGATCCCGTCCGGCAGGATCACCTCCACGCCGCAGGAGGCGAGGAACTTGACCAGGGTTTCACCCAGCTCCGGGTAGTTGGCGTCCACCAGGCACGTCGTGAAGAGGACGGCCTTCTCACGGGTCTGGGCGGGCTTCGGAAGAGACCCGAATCGCGATGTGAAGGTCTTTGCGGCCACGGGCGGAAGTGGTGCGTCTGGATGGATCTTGAGGACCGGGGCCATGGCCTTGCGCGCGAGCCGATTCCGGTTCGCGGCGTTCGCCAGGGCGGCTACGGGGCGGGCCTTTCGCGCCATCCCGGCGGGGTCCGCGAGCATCCTGCCCGCGAACGTCGCCCCTTTCTCCTTGAACTTCTGGGCTTTATGCCGCAGGGCAAGGTGCGGGAAGTCAAGGCGGAACTCGTGCGGCGGGGTATAGGGGCATTTCGTGTAGCAGAGTTTACAGTAGAAGCAGGGCTCCATGACCGCGTCCAGATCCTTGTCCTCCAGGGCCTCTGCCTGGATGTCCCTGGAGTCGATGAGGTCGAACAGGATATCGAAGGAGGGGCAGATCGAGGCGCAAAGCCTGCACCCATGGCAAATTTCGAAAATGCGCCTCTCCTCCGCGTGGAGGTCCTGCCCGTCGTAGAACTTCGGATGAAACGGATCGAAAACGAATTCCTTGATGCCCCCGAGTCCCTTCTCGCTCATTCCGCTCCCCCTTCCATCCGCCAGCCCGCGGAGGCGCGGAGCGGGGCTGCCCTTCCTTACAGAAAGGGGCCTTCCCCGCGCCTCCGCGGAGGCGATGCGCCTGCTGAAAGCTACTTGATTTCGTCCAAGGCCTTCTGGAATCGGCCCGCGTGGGCCCGCTCGGCCTTCGCCAGGGTCTCGAACCAGTCGGCGGCCTCGTCGAAGCCCTCCTCGCGTGCGGTGCGAGCGAAGCCGGGGTACATTTCCGTGTATTCGTAGGTCTCGCCCGCCACGGCCGCGGCGAGGTTGAGCTTGGTGTCTCCGATGGGTTTTCCCGTGGCCGGATCGCCTACCTCTTTGAGGTAGTCGAGGTGTCCGAAAGCGTGCCCCGTCTCGCCTTCTCCGGTCGAGCGGAATACGGCGGCGACGTCGGGGTAGCCCTCAACGTCCGCCTCGCGCGCGAAGTAGAGATAACGGCGGTTGGCCTCTGATTCTCCTGCGAAGGCCGCTTTGAGGTTCTCGAAGGTCTTGGTTCCTTTCAAACTCGGCATCTCACACCTCCTGATCAGAAAAGGGATGGGCCTCCCCCGCGCAGCCGGCGCAGGTGCCCCGAACGGTGACTTCCCATGTTTCCGGGCGAAAGCCCCGCGGCAGGGAGAGCCTGCAACGATCCTCCCTCCGGACGGGGGCGTCCCTCAGACGGCCGCAACGGTTACACACAACATGGTAGTGCGGCCTAAGGTTGGCGTCAAAGCGGTCGGGTCCGACGTCCAACCGGATCCGTCGGATGATTCCGCTGGAGACCATGATCTCCAGGTTGCGGTACAGCGTGGAGAGAGTGGTCCTTCCGTGTAAATCTTCGAGCCGGCGGGCGAGGGTGTCTGCCGTCGGATGGTCGTCCGCATTCAACAGAACTTCCAGGAGTTGGTCCCTCTGCCGGCTGTGCCGCCTCTTTTTCGGAATCATTCCGAGCTCGCTTCCGAAGAGGACAACCGATGGCCGGCCGCCCGAATTCCCGAGCCGGGATTCTTCCGTCCGATCTTGTCCGGAAGGCCCCCGGCCCGGTACACTCGACTTGATGAGGATACGGAGACCGAAGTCCATTGCGGGGCTCGGGGGGTATGTCCTACTCGCCTTGGCCTGCGCACGGCATCCTTGCGTTCCCACCCTGCCCGTTCAGGCTCCCGCCGAACGCCCGGAGCGCTCGGCGGGGGAGACCGTCCTGCAGCCCGCCCCCGAACGGATCCCCGTTCCCTGCGCGTGGTCCGAGGTGGGGGAGGCCTCGGACGACCTCGACTGGGCGGGGGTCGCCGAGGCGTGCCGGCAGAGTCTGGTCTACTTCGGCCGGGTGCCGCCCTCCACGACCCTGAGGCTCGGTCCCTGGGAAATCCCCGCTTCGGATGCGTCGGATTCGGTGAAGGAACTCCTGCGCATCGCCGAGGACGAAGGGTTGGGCCGGTCCGGGAAAGCGGTTCGGGTCAAGGAGCGCTTCCTTCCTTACCGGGTCCCCGCTCCCGAAGGGGAGGAGGGGGGGCTTCTCGTTACGGGGTATTACGAGCCGATCCTGCAGGGCCGGCTGAGGCCGGACGCTCGCTTCCGCCACCCCATTTACTCCAGACCCGCCGACCTCGTGACCGTTGACCTGGCCCTTTTCCACCTGGCCGGCAGTCCCGCGAAGATCGTGGGGCGTCTGGCCGGGGACCGGCTGGTGCCGTACTACTCCCGGGGGGACATCGACGGCGGCGGCGCCCTGAGGGGAAGGGGCCTGGAAATCGCCTACCTGGCCGATCCCGTGGAGGTGTTCTTTCTTCAAGTTCAGGGATCGGGCCGCCTTCAACTGGAGGACGGCAGAACGGTTCGGGTGCAGTACGACGGGAAGAACGGCCACCCGTATGTCAGCCTGGGCCGTCATCTTATCGAGGAGGGCCTTCTGGCGGAGGACCAGGCCTCCATGCAGGAGATCCGATTCCTCCTCGCCTCGATGGGTGAAGTGGAGAGGCAGAAACGCCTGAACGTCAACCCGAGCTACACCTTCTTCCGTTTCGAGACGGGTGGACCTTACGGAAGCCTGAACGTCCCCCTCACCCCGGCGCGGTCCATCGCCCTGGACCCGAAGGTCTTTCCCAAGGGCGCCCCAGCCCTGCTCCTTTCTCGCAAGCCCGACGTGTCGAGGGAGGGGGCGCTGCGCGGATGGAGCCCCTTGTCCCGAATCGTCCTGTGCCAGGACGCCGGGGGTGCCATCCAGGGGCCCGGTAGGGTGGACCTTTTTTGCGGAGAGGGTGCGCCGGCGGAAGCCGTGGCGGGGCGCATGAAGGAGCCCGGCCGCCTCTACGTCCTTCTGAAGCGGAAGGAATGAGGATCCGTCCGGCCGGGTGGCCGGATCTCTCGAAGGTCAGCCGTCCTCCGGGTGGGACGCGGAGGCGGCGTCGAAGTACCTCAACCGGTCCCCTGTAGGAATGTGGACGATTTGGGCCCCGATTCCGAACACCCCGTCCCCTTCCGGTTCGCAACGCACCACCCGAACCCGGCAGGAGATCCCTGAAGCCCCCGGGCCTTGGCCGATGTCCAGATCCAGATCGAGGACCTGTCCCAGGGGCACGTCTGTGGGAAGCTGAAAATAGAGGCCCGAACAGCTGAGGTTCTTCCCCGAGAGGGGGAGGACCGCGCGGCCGTTTCCCGCCGCGGTCCCGGTGAAGTCCCTCGGGATCCGTAGGTAGCCCCTCCGCTCGTAGGAGTAGGGGAGGGCGCGGTTCTTTCCAAGGGCCTTGGCCTGGTACATGGCGGCGTCGGCGTGGCGCACCAGCTCCTCGCCGTCGGCGGCATCGCTCGGGAAGGAGGCGACTCCTCCGCTGATGGTCAGGACGCCGAAGGGTGACGGCGCGGCCAGGCGGAGGCGCTCCACGGACTGGACGATGCGGGAGGCGACCGCGAGCCCCCCCAGCTTGTCCGTGGCCGGGAGGAGAACGGTGAACTCCTCCCCGCCGAAGCGGCAGGGAAGGTCCATGTCTCGGACCGAGTCGCGGATTACGCCCGCGACGGCCTGGAGGGCCACGTTCCCCGCCTCGTGGCCGAGGCGGTCGTTGTAGGACTTGAAGTGATCCACGTCCAAGAAAATCAGCGTGAGGGGGGTGCCGCTCCGGCGGGAGATGCCTATCTCTCGTGGCATGACTTCTTCGAGATACCGCAGATTGTAGAGCGAGGTGAGGGGGTCTTTGAGAACGCCCTGTTCCGTCTGCTGGTAGATGCGAATGTCGATGACGGCGGGGTAGGGGATGCAGGGGGTCTCTCGGATGAAATAGTCGGCCGCCCCCACCCGGTAGTCGACGGGACGCTTGAGACCCTCAACCATGGCCCGGGTGTGGCAAAGGATGGCTTCCCAGTGACTCCGAGCCTCCTCGGGGGAGACGTCCACGTGGCAAATGAGGTGGAGGAAACGGGCGTACACATCCGGTCCGAAACGGGCCGCCAGCTCCCGAAGCCGGGCATTCACGACTCCCGGGTCCGGCGCCGACTCCATCGCCAGGGCCAGCAACTCGTCTTCCTGGGACTTCCAGGCGGCAAGCTCTTCCACGGCCACCCCCTCGCTCCATGGGACCCTCGTCCGGGCAACCCCGTCCGCCTTCCCTCCACTTCCGTTTCCCCGAGGCGGTCTTTGATCCGGAGTCTACTGAAAGGTCCCGTTGGAGGAAAAGGGGGACTTGAAGGCATTGGGTCATTTGACGCAGGGTCAAGGCGGGGCAAGTCCGATGTGTTCGCCGATGTAGTTCCGAGGCGAAGTGCCCTTGGCGATGGACCGGGTCAGACCGGTGGGGAAGGTCGGGCGGGGGTGGCGGTGTCTCGCGTGACGAGGCCGTCGCGGATCTCCACGATTCGGGCGGCACGGTGCGCCAGAGCGGGGTCGTGGGTTACCACGATCAGGGTGCATCCCTGGTTCCAGAGTTCGCTGAACAGAGCCATGATGTCACCCCCCGATGAGGTGTCGAGGTTGCCCGTGGGCTCGTCGGCAAGGAGGATATCCGGTCCCATGGCAAGGGCGCGGGCGATGGCCACCCTTTGCATCTGCCCTCCCGAGAGCTCGGTGGGCTTGTGGTCCTGGCGGTCCTTCAGCCCCACTCGCTCGAGGAGGGATTCTGCCTTGGACCTCCGTTCCGACTTTGGGACGCCGCCGAAAAGCATGGGCATCTCCACGTTCTCGAGCGCCGAGATCTGGGGCAGGAGGTTGAAATTCTGGAAGATGAAGCCCACCCGGCGGTTCCGGACGTCCGCGAGGCGGTCCCGATCCAGTCCGGCAACGGGTTCTCCGGCCAGGTAGTACTCACCGTCCGAAGGAGTGTCGAGGCATCCCACCAGGTTCATCAGGGTGGACTTACCCGATCCCGAAGGCCCCACGACCGCGACGAACTCGCCCTTGGCCACCCTCAAATCGATGCCCTTCAGGGCCTCCACCTGAACCTTGCCCGTATCGTAGACCTTGCGGATGGCCTTCATTTCAATGATGGCGTCGTGGGAATCCCCGTAGCCGTTCCCGTTCTTTCCGTTCTTCTTGAGAGGCCAGTTCATTCTCATCTCCAACGGTCACTGCAAGCCCAAGCGCCTCGGGATTCTCCCCGGGGCCCGCCCGGGTGGCTATTCATACCGAAGTGTTTGGGCCGGATCGACGGCGGCCGCGCGCCGGGCGGGAAAATACCCTGCCAGGAGCCCGATGACCCCAAGGATCGTCGCGGTGGCGATTCCGATGGGCAGGGAAAGTGTTGGCTTTCCCAAGAATTCCAGCGCGCGGTTCCCCTCCGTCGGCGCAAGGCTCAGGAGAATGACCAGCAAGAGGGCCGCGAGGAGTCCGAAAGCCCCGCCGAGAAACGTGTAAAGGAGGCCCTGAAGCAGGAAGGGCCCCGTGATCCAGGAGGACTTGGCCCCCAGGGCCATCTGGATGCCGATTTCCCGCGTCTTCTCCTTGACCACGGCGTACATGATGTTGGCCACGCCGATGCCTCCGATAAGCAGCGTCAACCCTCCGATAATCCCCAAGAAGATCTGGATGCCCACCGTGACGTTGGCCATGATCTTCGAGCTTCGAACCGTGTCCCAGATGCCGAAGACCTTGGCGTCTGCCGCGTCGAAGCGGTAGCGGGCGGCGAGGGCTTCCTTGAACCTCTCGAGCATGCCGGCCATCTGCTCGGGCCGGCGCACCTTGATGACGAGGTTGTTGAGCCTTTGCCGGCTGTATTGGCCCACGAAGGTCGTAATCGGGATCACGGCGTGGGCGTCCTCGGGGCCGGCGTAGTTTCCCATCTGCAATTTGGGCTTCATCACGCCGATCACGAGGTAGGATGCGTCGTTGACGAGCAGTGTCTTCCCGACGGGGTCCTCCTTGCCGAAGATGTCCTCGGCCATCTGGTTGCCGAGAAAAATGACCCGCCGTTTCTCTCTCTCGTCGTTCGGGTTGAAAAACCTCCCCCCGGGCTGGGGGACGTGGTTTCGGATCTCTCCGTACTCCCAGTTGGTTCCGATAACGTGTCCGGTCACGGTCTTCTTGCCGTAGGTGAGGGTGGTGCCCCAATTGTGGATCTCTCCGATGACGGCCTGAGCATCCGGCAGGCGGCTTCTCAGATAGGCGACGTCGTCCGCGAGGGGGCGAATGGGCCGGCCGGCCGGCAGGCCCTTCCAGGGCTGGGACGTTTCGCCGGGCCAGATGACGGCCAGGTTCTCGCCCATGCCCCTTCGGCCCCGCATCATCTGCTCCTTGAGCCCCTGGCCGAAGGCGAGCAGGAGAAGGATGGCGACCGTGCCCCAGGCGATGGCGGCCACGGTCAGAGCGGCGCGCTTCTTCTCCAGTTGGGAGGCCCGAAGGAAGAGATGGAAGATGAGCTTCATCTGCATGGGGGGACCTCTCCCTAGAGCTTCATGGCGATCACCGGATCGAGGCGAGCGGCGTCCCGGGCGGGAAAGTAACCGGCGAGCACTCCCACGGCTCCCAAGGCGAGAGCCGTCAGGGTCGCCACCATGGGGGAGATCTCGGGGACGCCCACATACTCCGCAAGACCGAACTTAGGGAACAGCGAGCAGATCCCCGCCGAGAGCAGGAGGCCCAGCGCTCCACCGAGGCCCGTGATGACAAGCGTTTCCAGGAGAAACTGGCGCAGGATGAAGCCGCTCCGGGCTCCGAGGGCCATTTTTATGCCGATCTCGCGCGTCCGCTCCTCCACGACGACGTTCATGATGTTGGACACACCGATACCGCCGACGACGAGGGTCAGGGACCCGACGATGCCCAAGAACAGCTGGAAGCCCAGCATGAAGGCGTCCATGAACTCGAACATCTCCGTGGTGTCCCAGATGGCGAGGGCCTCCTTGTCCTCCGGAGCGAAGCGCAGGCGCTTGGCCAGCAGGGTCCGCACCTCCTCGGAGAGGGCCTCGTTCTGGGAGGGCGCGTAGGCCTTGAAGATGATGTTGTCCACGTACTTCGCGCCCGTCACGGCCCGAAAAGTCGTGGAGGGGATGAACATCTTGTCCTTGTCTCGGCCGCTGTAGGAGGAGTCCTGCTCCTTGGCCTGCAGAACCCCCACGACCGTGAAGGGGGAGTCCCCGACCATGAAGACCTTTCCCACAGGATCGGGATCGCCGAAGAAGTCCTTGGCGAACTCGTCTCCCACAAAGGCCACCCGCCGGCGCTCCTCCATGTCCCGTGGGTTCAGAAACCGCCCCCCCGGGCGGGGGATGAGGTTCCGCATAGTCCCGAACTCGGGGTAGACGCCCGAGACGTCCACCATCATGGTCTTGTCCCCCTGGTGGACTTTGAAGGCGTCGCTGTATTCCGCCGAGAGGGCTTCCATGCGCGTGGAGTCCCTTCGGACGGCCTCCAGGTCTTCATCGTTCACGTTGATCCGCCGGCCCTTTCCCAGCCCCTCGAAGGGAATGGACGTCCTCGAGGGCCAGGCGATGACGATCCGGTCCCCCAGACCCGCCGCGCTCTTGATGAGCTGTTTGTGGAGGCCCTGCCCGAAGGCGAGGAGGAGGCTCACGGCCACGGTCCCCCACACGATGCCGAAGGTGGTCAGGGTCGTACGGAGCTTCTGCGTCCTCAGGTCCCTCCAAAGCTGGCTCAGGGCATTTCTGATGAGGAGCATGTGCCCTCCCGGGGCGGGCTATTGGATTTCCTTGGGCGGACGCTGGACGACCTTGTCGCCCTTCTTCAGGCCGGAAACGACCTCCACGTTCAGGCCGTCCGAGAGGCCAAGGACGACCACCACCTTGCGGGGCTCCTCGCCGCTCTTGTCGGCGGGAACTTCGACGGTGGTCTTCTTTCCCCCTTCCTCGAAGGCGACGAGCCGTTCGGGGATGACGAGAACGTCCTTCTTCTCCCGGATGATCACGTCGGCGTTGGCCGAATATCCCGCGCGGAGAACCACGTCCGTACCGGGATCCAGTTCGATTTCCACGTCGAAGAGAGTGGCCCCCTCCTTCTTCTGGGCTTGGGGAGCGATGCGGGAGACCCGGCCCGTCACCATGTCCGTGGGCAGCGCGCCCACCTTGATGCGCGCGGGAAGTCCAACCTTCATCTTCCCCACGTCAATTTCGTCCACGGTGCCCTTGAAGATGAGGTCCGACATCTCGGCGATGGCCGCCAGTTCCGTCCCCGCCTGGTAGGAGGTCAGGGGGACAACTGGATCCCCCGGATTCACGGCGCGGGAGAGGAGCGTCCCCTCGGCGGGGGCTCGAATGATGGTCTCCATGGCGGCGCCGCCGCCGGAGACCCGGCCGCGCGTCGTGAGCTCCCTGTTTTCTCGGGCCCTGGTGAGAGCGACCGTGGCGAGCTCGTATCTCTCTCTCTGGGCGTCCAGGTCTCCCCGGGAGATGACTCCCTGGTCGAAGAGCCGCTGATAGCGGGCCAGGTCCGCCTTGGCTCGTTCGTACGATGCCGCGGCGGATTCGGCGTCGCGGCCCACGTCGATGAGCTCTTGAGGCGTGGGATCGGGGGCGATCTCGAAAAGGGGATCCCCCCGTTTCACCGTGTCTCCTACCTCCACGTAGCAGGTGCGCACGATGCCGGAGACTTTTGACTTCACCTGGAACTTCAGGCGGGGCTCGATCTGGCCCACGGCCAGGGCCTTTTCCGTGATGGAGCCCGACTCCACGTCCACCAGGGTGATGTCTGCGCCCTTCCCGTTGCGGGAACGGACCCAGCCATACAAGGCGGCCCCTACAATGCCTATCGCGACCAGAACGACGAGGAATTTGACCAGCTTGCCCATGGGCCTGACCTCCTCCTGAGCGAGCCTCCGGGCGAAGACTCCAACCCGAAATACGCAGGAGGAGAAGGGATTGTTTTCGCCGAGCAGGGGAGGGACGGGGGGCGCGGTCAGCGGGCGGACTGGAGCCTTATACGGTGCATCCGGACAGCCATCGCGGCGAGACCCAGCGCGAGAAAGCCGATATCCCTCAGCAGCGCCAGGAGCACCGAGGCACCATCCCGGGCGTGGCCGAAGCACCCGCAATCGATGTCGAGACCCCGAATCCACGCCTGGCCAAGGGCCACGAGAAACACGAGCAGGAGGCCGTTCACCGTGAGGAGGGCGCCCTCTGCCGCGAACCCCGTGAGGAGCGCGAGGGCGGCCACGGCCTCGATCCACGGAAGCACAACGGCCAGAGTGTTCACGGCGGCATCGGGCACAAGGGCGTAGTGGCCGATGTCCTCGGCGAATCCCAAGGGGTCCAGGATCTTCGGAATGGCCGCGTACAGAAAGATCCCTGAAAGGGCCCAGCGGCCCACCCGGTCGAGCCACGCCGCCGTTCTTCCCTTCATGTCACTCCTGGGAGCCGTTGCGCAACGGGAGCTTGGCGCGCATCCAGCCGGGGAGGCCGTCCGCGAAGACGGCCAGGGAGGCGTCCTTGTAGCCTCGCTCGATGAGCTTCTCGGCGACCTCTTCGGACGTGCCGCAGGAGCCGCCGCTGCAGTAGACGATGATCAGGGCGGCGCCTTTCAACTTCGGGGCCACCTTGGGGTAAACGGGTTCAAAGCTGTCGGCCGGGAGGTTGAGGGCGCCAGGGATGTGGCCGAGCTCGTACTCCTCGGGAGAGCGCGCATCGAGCAGGACGGTGTCCCCCTGATCGAGGTAGAACCGCACCTCCTCCAGGCTCACCATCCTCAGCCCTTTTTGCTCCAGGCGGACCTCCTTCCCGCCCCGCAAGGGAAGCCCCATGGGGGAGAGGGCGTTAAAGAGGAGTCCCGCAAGGGTACCGGCAGTCACCAGCCCGATTGTCTGAGAGATTCCGCGGCGCATGTGAAACCTCACCTTCAAAGAAAACAGCATACCCTCGGACCCGACTCAAGGCAAGCCGACTGGCGTCTCGCGGGCGGGGTGCGGCTGGATCACCGTCTTGCCGGACGCGCCCGGAGCGGATCGTCCCGGCGATCGGAGCGCCCTGCGCCGGCACCACCGAACGAGGAACCAAAAAATGCAACGCCGAAGCAGAGCGTTTCATTCTTGTTTCTCAATTGTGACAAAAAGGGGCCTGGGCGGTCCGCCTGGTGGCATTGGCCTTGCTGTTACGGGCCATGTAGGGCTTCCGCCCCACTCGCGATCTTTCGAAGGAGGGGCCTTTGGACCTTGAACATGGACTGGAGAGGGTGGAGGAAATCCGCCAAAGGCTGGAGACCGTGCTGGATGGGTTTCTCTCCGGAACCGGCGAAAGGGTTCCCGGACCCTGCACAGCCACCTTCCGGTTCCTTTCCAAGTACGCCATCGGCCTGTCGCATCCGGAATTGCAGCTGAAGCTGGGGGCGACCTTGCGAATCCTCGCCGAATCGCCCCGGTACGACTCGGTGGAGGGGGGCTTCTTCGAATCCGGCCCCGGTTCGCGTAAGACGCTCACGACCAATTCGGGCTGGCTGATGGTGGCCCTCCGCCTGAGACGGCCCGGTCAGGGCGAGATTGCAGGAGCCCTGGCACGGAGTCTCCTACGCTACCTGCAAACCCGCCTCCTTCTTCCCGACGGCACTCTTGCAGCGGAACAACAGGCGGATGAGGCCTACTACGCTCTCGATATCCACCAGAGGAGGTTGCTTTCACCTCCCCCCTCTCTCCATCCCGCCCCTCCCCTGGCGTGCGCCGTTGCCGCGCAGGCCTTTTCCAAGGCCTACCAGTCCTTCGGGGAGCCCTCCTACCGCGGGATTGCGCTGCGCGCCCTTCGGGCATCCGTCGAACCTGCTCCCGGTACCGCCGGCCGGGAGGGTACCTCGCCGATCCTTGCCTGCGAACTGGGGCTGGCCTGCCTGTCCCTTTACAACACCACGCTCGATCCGACCTTCTTGGAAAGGGCTCGAAGCCTGGCCGGAGAGCTGATGCGGGACCGGGGGACGGATCTGCCGCCGGATGCCCTTTCGCGGGGTGCGTCGTTCCTCTTGCTCGCCTCGGCCCAGATGCAGGACGACACCCTCGGTCGAGGGGCGCGGGACCTCGTAGGTCCGCTTCTGGAGCGACGCCCGGATTCGGAGGAGGAATGGGCCCTCGCCGGCCATGCTCTCCTGTCCATGCTTCTTCCCTTGGCCCTGTTCACGGCGGTCACCGACGGTTCGCAGGCCCAGAAGGAGAAGGTCCTGGGCCGGATCCGGTCCTTTCAGGCGCCGTACGCGACCGTCCTTCACCGAACGCCCAGCGCCACCGAGGCCATGCAGGCGCTCCCTAGACTCTTTCTGCAGTGCGGGGGACAGAGCCGGGAGATCCCGCTCTTTCCCGTCTCGGCATGAACGGGAGTATCGACCCTGCCGTTGCGCGGTACACTCAAGATGTGATAAAAGGAACCGTCCGGGGGAGCCCGCCGACGTGCGCCCGTAGCTCAGCCGGATAGAGCGTCGGCCTTCGAAGCCGCAGGTCCCCCGTTCGAGTCGGGGCGGGCGCGCCACTCCGATCCTTTCGATGGGTCTTTCGTAGGGCCGGCCCCTTGCGGACAGGGAATTCCGGCCACAAAAGGGCGACCGGCCGTTCAGGAGAGAATCCGGGCGAAAGTGGCGGAATTGGCAGACGCGCAGGACTTAGGATCCTGTGGGGAAACCCGTGGGGGTTCGAGTCCCCCCTTTCGCACCAAACGCGGGAGCGGTGGAAGTCAGGAAGCAAAGGGAGAAGCCCGCCCCGGGAACTTCAGGAGGACTTGAGACGCATCGGCCGCTGGCCGCGCAGGTCCCGGGGCCCCCTGGCTCGAGTCCCCCCCCGTTCACGGACATCCGGAGCGGCTCTTTCTCCCCCGGCATCCCGAAGAACATCAATCTGGAGCCCATATGGACATCACGTTCAAGAATCAGGAAGGTTGCCGAAAAACCTACTCGATCCACGCCCCGTGGGACGAGGTGGAGCCGAAATTCCGCGAAGTCGTCCGGGCGGTGAAGGGGCAGGCCCAACTGCATGGATTCCGTCCCGGGAAGGCCCCGGAAAGCCTCGTCAAGGGACGCTTTCAGAAGGAGATCCGCGAGGAAGTGTTGGAGCGGATCCTTCCGGATGCGGCCCGGGAGACACTGGGAAAGTTCTCCCTCGACCCCGTCGTGGAGCCGTATGTGGAGGCGGTCCAGTTGGAGGAGGGCCACCCCTTCGTCTGTGACCTGCACGTGGAGGTCGCCCCGGAGGTGCCCGATGTGAGCGCCCAGGGGATCGTCGTGGAGTGCCCCCGGGCTGAAGTGAAGGAGGCCCAGGTGGACCAGGTCATCGAGGGGCTTCGGGAACGCGCCGCGGTGATGAGGCCCCAGGAGGAAGCATCCGAAGGGGACTATCTGTCCGTGACCATGAGGCGGAAGGGCCAGGCGAAGGGCCAGGATCTCTTCCTCCGCGCGTTCGCTGACAGCCACCATCCGGCCGAGCGGGCGCTTTCCGGAAGAAGGACCGCCGAGGTCTTCTCCCTCAAGGTGGATCAGAAGACCGAGGGTCACGACGACGGTCACGAGAATCCCCACGCCCACCTTGCCCCCGGGGAGTACGAATTTACCGTGAACAAGATCGTCCGGCGCGAGGTCCCGCCACTGGGCGATGACCTGGCAAAGGATCTGGGGGCGGAGAGCCTGGAGGCCCTTCGGGACCGCGTGAGAAAGGACGTGGAGGCCCGCCTGCAAGAGGAAATGCGCTCCCTTCAGGAGGATCGGCTCATCGAGGCCCTCCTGGAGAAGTATCCCGTCCCGGCGCCCCCGACGCTGGCCGACCGGCAATTGCGGGAGGACCTACAAACCATGGCGGAGGAGTGGGCCCGGCAGGGGCTGGATCCGGCCAAGTCTAGCGTGAACTGGGAGGAGATCGCCCGCTCCCGCAGGGCCATATCCGAGAGGAAGGTCTCTGCGTACTACCTCCTCAAGTCGGCGGCAGAGCGCAACGGCCTGACGGCCGCCGAGGAGGATTTGACGGCGTATTTCCAAAGCATGGCCGAGGGATCGCGGATGGTCGCGGATAGGCTTCGGGCCCGGTACGAAAAGGAAGGGCGCCTCGACGATGTGCGAGACCTTATCGCCCGCAAAAAGGTGCTGGGCTTGCTTCTTTCCCAGGCTTCCGTTACATTGATCGAAGCCGAGCCCGTCCCGGCGGAGGAAGGCTGATGCCCCTCATTCCCTTCGTGGTGGAGCAGACGAACCGGGGGGAGCGGTCCTACGACATCTACTCCCGGCTGCTCAAGGACAACATCATTTTCATCGGCGAGGAAATCGACGACCACCTCGCCAACTTGGTGATCGCCCAACTCCTGTTCCTGGAGGCGGAGGACCCCTCGCGCGACATCTGGCTGTACATCAACAGCCCGGGAGGCCACGTCACGGCAGGCTTGGCGATTTACGACACGATGCAGTTCGTGAAGCCGGACATCAACACCGTCTGCATCGGCCAGGCCGCGTCAATGGCCGCCCTTCTGGTGGCCTCGGGTGCGAAAGGGAAGCGCTTCGTCCTGCCCAACTCGACGCTGATGATTCACCAGCCTTGGGGGGGGATGAAGGGACAGGTAACGGATATCGAAATCCACGCACGTGAACTCGTTAGGACCCGGGAGCGCCTTTACGACATCCTTGTCCGCCACACGGGACGGGGCCTCGAGGACGTCCGCAGGGACTGCGAGCGCGACAACTTCATGGCGGCGGAGCAGGCGGTAGAGTACGGCCTCGTGGACAAGATCCTCGTTCAGCACGGGTCCGAGAAATAAATGGCGCGGTTGTTGCATTCCTGCCGGGGAAGGGGTCGGACCCCGGAGGCCATGAGATGAGCCGAGCATACGGCGACAACGAACTCCGGTGCAGTTTCTGCAACAAGCCCCAGCGCGATGTAAAGAAGCTCATTGCGGGGCCCAACGTCTACATCTGCAACGAGTGCGTGGACACCTGCAACGAGATCCTGGCGGAAGACGTGGAGAAGGAGGAGCGCGGCAAGAGCCCCCTTCCCAAGCCTCGGGAAATCAAGTCCTTCCTCGACGAATACGTGATCGGGCAGGAATCCGCCAAGAAGCGAATCTCGGTGGCCGTCTACAACCATTACAGGCGGACCCAGCCCTCGGTGCGCCGGGGCGAGGTGGAGATCCAGAAGTCGAACATCCTGCTTATGGGCCCCACGGGCACGGGCAAGACCCTCCTCGCGCAGACCCTGGCCCGACTCCTCAAGGTGCCCTTCGCCATCGCAGACGCGACCACCCTTACGGAGGCCGGCTACGTGGGTGAGGACGTGGAGAACATCCTCCTCAAGCTGCTCCAGAACGCGGATGGAGACCGGGCGAGGGCCGAGAAGGGCATCGTCTACATCGACGAGATCGACAAGATCGCCCGCAAGGGGGAAAACCCCTCCATCACGAGGGACGTCTCCGGAGAGGGCGTCCAGCAGGCCCTCCTCAAGATCCTGGAGGGCACGGTGGCCAACGTCCCCCCCCAGGGGGGGCGAAAGCACCCTCACCAGGAGTTCATCCAGATCGACACCACGAACGTCCTCTTCATTTGCGGCGGAGCCTTCGTGGGTCTCGACAAAATCGTCGAGCGCCGCATGCACCGCTCCAGCATCGGCTACGGAGGGGTTCCCCAGTCCAGGGAACAGCAGGGTGTGGACGCGTTGCTTGCCCAGGCCCAGCCGCAGGACCTGATCAAGTACGGCATGATTCCCGAATTCGTTGGACGGGTTCCCGTTGTGGCGAGCCTGGGCGACCTAGATCTTGCGGCCCTCACGACGATCCTCACCGAGCCGAAGAACGCCCTGGTCAAGCAGTATGAGAAGGTCTTCGAGATGGAGGGGGTGAAGCTTACCTTCACCCAGGAGGCCATCGAGGAGATCGCCCGCCAATCCATCTCGCGGGGTGTTGGGGCCAGGGGGCTTCGAATCATCATGGAAGACCTGATGCTCGATCTCATGTACGACATCCCCTCCCAGAGCAACGTCAAGGAAGTCGTCATCACCAAGGACGTGGTCCTCTCCAGCGCCAAGCCCATCATGCTCATGGAAAACGCGGGCTGACGGTCCGCCCCGTTTAGAAGGAACCCCATGACCCTACCGCAGAGCCCCTCGAGGGCGGGAGACCTCCCGACGGTCCACCCGTTGATCACCTTGAGGGACATGATCGTTTTCCCCCACGCCATCCGGCCCTTCGTGGTCGGGCGGCGGGCCTCCATTTCCGCCGTGGAGTCGGCCCTGGCCGGAGACGGCCACGTCTTCCTCCTCCTCCAGAAGGACCCCCAGGCGGAGGAGCCCTCTCCCTCCGGTCTGTTTCGAGTGGGGGTCGTTGCCCGCATCATCCAGTCCCTCCCGCTCCCCAACGGACACATGAAGATCCTCGTGGAGGGCCTTTACCGGGGAGTGGTGCAGGACCTTCTGCTCGACGGACCCGTGAACCACGCCTCGGTGATGCCCTCCCCCGACGCTCAGGCGGTGGATTCGGAGTGCGAGGGATTGGCCTCGGACCTGGCCCGCAAATTCGATGAGCACCTGCGAAAGAACCAGGCCCTCTACGGAGGGGTCACCACCTCCGCCCTCAATCCCGACGAGCCGGGCCGATTCGCCGATCAGGTGGCGGCCTACCTGGGGATCCAGACCGACATGAAGCAGCGGATCCTGGAGGTCCTGGAACCGGCCGAACGGGTCCGCCTCGTGCGCCGCCTCCTGGCCTCCGAGGTGGAGCAGGCCAGCTTGGACCAGCGCTTGAATCGGGAGGTCGAGAAGCAAATCGAAAAGACCCAGAAGGAGTACTTCCTCAACGAGAAGATGAAGCTCATCAAGAAGGAGCTCGGGAGGGAGGACTCCTCTACGGAGCTGGAGGAGCTGAAGGACCGCATCCAGCGGGCGGGGATGCCGGAGGCGGCCCTGGAGAGGGCCCTTTCGGAGCTGAAGCGGCTCGAGGTCATGCCGCCGGTTTCCGCCGAGGCCACCGTGTCCCGCTCCTACATCGACTGGCTTCTTGCGCTGCCCTGGTCCAAGGAGTCCAAGGACCGCCACGACATCAAGCGGGCCGAGCGGATCCTGGAACAGGACCATTACGGGCTGGAGAAGGTGAAGGAGCGCATCCTCGAGTACCTTTCGGTGCGCACGCTGACCAAGAACCCCCGGGGCAACATCCTCTGCTTTACGGGGCCTCCGGGAGTCGGTAAGACTTCCGTAGCGAAATCCATCGCCCGCAGCATGGGGCGTGAGTTCGTCCGGCTCTCCCTGGGCGGCGTCCACGACGAGGCGGAGGTGAAGGGCCACCGAAGAACGTACATCGGCGCCTTCCCCGGCCAGATCATCCAGCTCGTGAAGCGGGCCGGCACGAAGAACCCCCTCTTCCTTCTGGACGAGATCGACAAGCTCGGGTCGGACTATCGGGGGGATCCGGCCTCGGCCCTGCTTGAGGTGCTCGATCCAGAACAGAATGGCGCCTTCCTCGACCACTACATCGACGTTCCCTTCGACCTCAGCCGCGTCTTCTTCGTGACGACGGCCAACGTGACCCACACCATCCCGCCGGCTCTCTTGGACCGGCTGGAGGTCATTCCCTTTTCGGGGTACACCCTCCCCGAGAAGCTCGCCATCGCCGAGGGCTACCTGGTTCCCAAACAGCTCAAGGCGCACGGGCTGAGGCGAAGGGACGCGAACTTCACGCGGGAGGGCCTCTCCTTCGTGGTAGACGGCTACACGCGGGAGGCGGGCGTGAGGAACCTGGAGCGCGAGGTTGCCGCCCTCTGCCGAAAGATCGCCCACCGGGTGGTCCGCGACCGCCGCAGGAACCCCGAGGTCCTCACGCCCGATCGGGTGGAGGCGCTCCTGGGGGTGCCGCGCTACAAGGAGCGGAGGGTCCTGCAGAGCGACGAGGTGGGAATCGCCGTGGGCCTGGCCTGGACCCAGGCGGGCGGGGATATTCTCCTCCTGGAGGCGAGCCTCATGCCGGGTAAGGGGGGGCTGACGCTCACGGGGCAGCTCGGCGATGTCATGCAGGAGTCGGCGCGGGCGGCCTTCTCGTACATCCGGGGCCAATCCTCCCGCCTGGAACTGCCGGCCAACCACTTCTCCGAGAGCGACGTCCACGTGCACGTCCCGGAGGGAGCCATCCCCAAGGACGGCCCCAGCGCGGGCGTGGCCCTGGCGGCGGCCATGCTTTCCTCCTTCGTGGGGATCCCCGTGCGCCACGACGTGGCCCTCACGGGAGAGGTGACCCTCCGGGGAAAGGTCCTTCCCATCGGGGGGCTCAAGGAGAAAATCCTCGCGGCCAAACAGCATGACATCTTCGAGGTTATCCTGCCGCGAGACAACGAGAAGGACCTGACGGAGGTCCCCGAGAGCCTCCGGCAAGGGATGCGCTTTCACTTCGTCGAGACGTTGGAGGAGGTCTTTCACTTGGCCCTCGCGGAAGATCCCTTCCGCCGTCGGCGGTCCATGGTCCTGGAGGCAAGCGACGGGCCGCGTCCGGAAAAGGCGCCCTAAAGCCTGTCCGAGCCGGACCGGCTCGGACGCCGAGGGGGATGGACATCCGAGGGGGATTCTTGAAGCTGGACAGGGTGGAGCTGGATCGAGTCTGCACGGCGCCGAAGCAACTGCCGCCCCGCTCTCTGCCTGAGCTGGCGGTCATCGGACGCTCCAACGTGGGGAAGTCCTCCCTGATCAACGCCCTTCTCGGACGCTCCGGGTTCATGCGCGTGAGCCGGACGCCCGGCCGTACCCAGGCGATCCTGTTCGTGAGGGTGGGAGAGCTCGGGTACGTGGTGGACCTCCCGGGGTACGGCTACGCCAGAGCACCGGCGGGCGTCCGGCGGTCGTGGGCGGCCCTCGTGAACGGGTACATGGAGTCGAGAGGCGGATCGGCCGCGCTCCTGCTCTTGGACGTCAGGAGGGAACCGGGGGAGGGTGAGCACCAGTTGATGGAGTGGTTCCGGAGATTCGGATGGGAGGTTCGGGTGGTCCTTACGAAGGCGGACAAGCTGCCCAGGGGCCGGCGGGCGGCGGCCGTGTCGGCGGCGTCCAAGGCGCTGGGACTGAGCTCCGAAACTCCTCCGCTCCTCTTCTCGTCGCTGACGGGCGAGGGGCTCCCGGCGCTGAGGAAGTTGGTGGAAAGGAGCATGGAGTTGGCGAAATGAACAAGGGACGAACGGAGAACCTGGACCTAGCGAAACTGCACGACATGAACCCCCAGGAGCTGCTGAAGCTCGGCAAGGACTACGAAATCGAGAACCTCTCCTCCCTCAAGAGGCAGGAACTCATCTTCCAGGTCCTCAAGTCCCAGGCCGAGGCCAACGGCTTCATCTTCGCCGAGGGCGTGCTGGAGATCCTCCAGGACGGATTCGGCTTCCTGCGGGCCCCCGAATACAACTACCTGCCCGGCCCCGACGACATCTACGTGAGCCCTTCACAGATCAAGAAGTTCGGGCTGAGGACGGGGGATACGATCTCGGGCCAGGTGCGTCCTCCCAAGGAGGGCGAGAAGTACTTCGCCCTCATCAAGGTGGACGCCATCAACTTCGAATCCCCGGTGAAGACCCGGGACCGCATGTGGTTCGACGCCCTCACCCCCATCTACCCCAACCGGAGGATCCGGCTGGAGACCTCCCGACAGGCCCTGTCGGGGCGGGTTCTCGACCTCGTGACGCCCATCGGGTTCGGCCAGCGCGGTCTCATCGTGGCCCCGCCGCGGACCGGAAAGACCATGCTCCTGCAGGCCATCGCCCACGCCATCACGGCGAACCACCCGGACGCGTATCTGCTGGTTCTCCTCATCGACGAGCGGCCCGAAGAGGTGACGGATATGCAGCGCTCGGTGAAGGGCGAAGTGCAGGCTTCCACCTTCGACGAGCCCCCCACCCGCCACGTCCAGGTGGCCGAAATGGTCATGGAAAAGGCCAAGCGCCTCGTGGAACTCGGGCGCGACGTGGTGATCCTCCTCGATTCCATCACTCGCATGGCCCGTGCCTACAACACCGTCACGCCCCCCTCGGGCCGGGTGCTTTCGGGCGGCCTCGACGCCAACGCCCTTCAAAAACCCAAGCGATTCTTCGGGGCCGCCAGGAACATCGAAGAGGGCGGCTCCCTCACGATCATCGCCACGGCCCTGGTGGACACGGGGTCCCGGATGGATGACGTGATCTTCGAGGAGTTCAAGGGCACCGGCAACATGGAGATCCACCTCGACCGGAAGCTCGTGGACAAGCGCGTCTTCCCGGCCATCGACATCAACAAGTCGGGGACCCGGAAGGAGGAACTGCTCACCAAGGAGTTCGAGCTCAACCGGATGTGGATCCTACGGAAGATCCTCAACCCGCTCTCCACGGTAGAGGCTATGGAACTGCTCATCGGGAAGCTCGGGGAATTCGAGTCCAACGAGGCCTTCTTGAAGGGGCTCTCGGGGGGCTGATCCGGGGGGGAGCGAATCGAGCACGACGCCCCTGAGAAAGGGGCGCAAACCTCCCGAGCGCCGGCTGTCTCCGGCCCTCAGAATCTCACGTCGTTACCGACGACGACTTGGTAGTCGCCCACTCCGGGCCCGTCCACCAAGGGAAAGGCGACGGTCCGTGACCACGCGGTCCTCCAGGGAGAGGCCCCAGCGCCGGTCCCCGGCCCGGAAGTGGTTCGGACAGCCCCTGAGACCGTCCTCGCCCCCAGGATACATCCAACCTTCGGGCGGAAGCCGCAGGGCGAGATCCGCGCCGAAACGGCCCGCGTAGGTCTGGCGGCCCGGTCCCGGGAGGTAGGCCGTAACCCAGGCCGACAGCAGGCCCTCCCTCCAGAGTCGCCCGGCTCGTCTTCCCTGGACCCTCGCCTCCGCCAGGCAGACCCCCTCCTCAAATAGGTTCCAGTCTTTGTTCGCGGAGGGCCGGAAGAAGGGGCCGGGTTCGTCTGGCCCCAGGCCGCCGGCATCGATCCCCGCGGCGCCCTTCCACGCCCATCCCCGGTTCACGTCCTCCGTACGGGCCACGGATCGGAGGTTTTCCGTGGTGACGAACCTTTCCTGGGTCCACTCGACCGTTGCGGCCAAGCCGTGCAGCCTGCGATTCGGGAAGGGGGCGGGAGCCAACCATATCGGATACAATAAGCCCAGGCGGAATCGGGAACGCCGGGAGGGAGCCATGGACGGAATCGGGGCGGCGAGAGTGGCGTGGATCACGGTCTTGGTTTGCACAACCCTGGCGGCCGCGGCGGCGGGCGGAGTTCCGGGGACGGTGGTCGCGGAGTTCTCGACGGAACTCAAGACCCCCACGGGTCTGGCCTGGGACGGAAGCCGGCTCTGGCTGGCGGACCTGGAATCGGCCACCCTGAACGCCGTGGATCCCGCGACGGGCCGCATCGAACGGACCCTCGAAGCCCCCGGATACCAACCGATGGGTCTTGCATGGGACGGGAAGGCGCTCTGGGTCGTGGACGGCGCGGAGAAGACCGCCTACGCCCTCGACCCGGCCTCGGGCCTGACGGTCCGCTCCCTTCCTCTGGACACGGAGGCCCCCGAGGGGATCGGCTGGGACGGGGCCGCCCTGTGGACCCTGGACGCCCGGGGCGGAGGGCTCGTCCGCATCGACCGGATCGACGGTACCACGTTCCGCTCCTTTCCCTGCCCGGCCTGTGGCCCCGGGCGCCGTGGCCAGGAGATCGGCCTGACATACGACGGCCAGTTTCTTTTCGTGAGCGACCGGACCACCGACACGATCTACCGGGTTCATCCGGGGACGGGGGCCGTCCTGGACCAGTTTCCGTCGCCCGGCCCCTATCCCACGGGGCTGGCGTGGGACGGCACCCACCTGTGGAGCGCCGATTTTGAAACGCGAAAACTATACCGCCTCTCGGCGGACCGGCGGGCCCCCTACGTGCGGCGCTCGCCCAAGAGGGAATCGGTGGTGTACCGGGAGGCTTGGCGCAATTTCGGCCCTGGCACCGTGAAGACCCTCGACGTGTACATCGCCGTGCCGCAGGACCTCCCCAATCAAGTGCTCCTCACGTCACCCAGGTTCACTCCGGAGCCCGACGGGTACGTCACGGACCGGTGGGGGCAGCGGTGCGCCCACTGGCGCTTTCGGGACGTGGGGCCGGGTCAGGAGGTGAGGGCCTCCATGGAAGTCCTGGCCGAACTTTACCAGGTCCGATGGTTCGTGGATCCGGAGCGGGTGGGCTCCCTCACCGAGATTCCCGAGGAAATCCGTCGGAACTACACCCAGAACAACAGCAAACTCGTCCTGGACGATCCCGTCATTCAAGGGGCCGTGAGGGAAGCCCTTGAGGAGGAGAAGAACCCCTATTGGATGGCCTGGAAGATCAACCGGCACATTCAGGAAAAAATGCGCTACGAACTCGTGGGCGGTTGGAACGTGGCGCCCACGGTCCTATCTCGCGGGTCCGGCTCGTGCTCGGAGTACACCTTCGTCATGCTGGCCATGTGCCACGCCGCGGGTCTGCCCGCCCGCTATGCCGGGTCCGTCGTGATCCGGGGGGACGACGCGAGCCGGGACGACGTCTTTCATCGCTGGGTCGAGGTCTATCTGCCGAACTACGGCTGGTTTCCCGTGGATCCCTCGGGCGGAGACAGCCCTGTTCCGGCCGAGTCCGCCGCCTATTTCGGCGGCCTGGACAACCGTTTCCTCATCACCACGCTGGGGGCGGGTGACAGCGAGACCTTAGGCTGGGACTACAACAGCAACGCCACCTGGACGGCGAAGGGACGGGTCAAGGTCCAGCAGTGGAAGGACGGTCTGTGGAGCCCCTCGGGAAAGAAGAGCGAGCCACGGCCCGTGGGAACGGCCGGCGGGCTCACCTGCGAACCGGGCACGGGGGACTGAGGGAACAGGGCCGAAATCAGCCCTCCGAGGGAAACGCGCTCCGGAACTGGTGGTAGCGGGCCGTCACCTCGCGCTCGTGTCGCTTTTCATCCGCGTGGAATCCTTCCAGGACGGCCCTCATCACCGGGTCGTCGCAAAGTTGCGCGGCCTCGGTGTACATCGCCTGGGCCTCCCGCTCCCTCTCCATCGCCGTTCGGAGGATCGCGAACAGCTTCCGCTCGCGCTCCGTCATGGGACGAGACTCGGCCATGGCCACCTCCGTTCGTTCCAAATCCTGTAGCGATTGTACTCCAAAATCCGCGCCGGTGCCGCCGAGGACGAAAAGAGGCCCGGCGAACTTCGGACCTCCTCTCGCCCTGGGGAAGGAAGGCCTCGGTCTGGGTGGATCGCGCCCTGGGGGGCGCTCCTACTGGACCTTGACGATCTCGTCGGTGTCGATCTGAGCCCGCTGGAGCGTGCCGGAGAAGTCCACGTAAATGGCCTTCCACTCGGAAAAGAGGTCCAGGGCTTCCTTCCCCCCCTCGCGATGGCCGTTGCCCGTCTGCTTGACGCCGCCGAAGGGCAGGTGGATCTCGGCGCCGATCGTGGGTGCGTTCACATAGAAGAGACCCGTGTGCACGTCCCGCATGGCGGCGAAGGCCCAATTCACGTCCTGGGTGTAGATGGAGCCCGAAAGGCCGTACAGGCAGTCGTTCTGGATCGCCACGGCCTCCTCCAAGGTCTTGAAGGGGACCACCGCCAGGACGGGCCCGAAGACCTCCTCCTTGAAGAGGCGCATGGAGGGCTTCACGTCGGCGAAGATGGTGGGCTCCACGAAGAAGCCCTTGTCGTACTTCTTGCCCGTGAGGCGCTTGCCTCCGCAGAGGAGCTTGGCGCCCTCCTTCTTGGCGATGGCCACGTACTCGAGGTCGGTCTTGAGCTGGCCCTCGTCCACGGCGGGGCCCATCTGGGTGGACTCGTCAAGGCCGTCGCCCACCTTCAGGGCCTTGGCGCGCTTCACCAGGGCGTCGAGGAACTTCTTGTAGACGCCCCTCTGGACCAGGCATCGGCTCGTGGCCGTGCAGCGCTGGCCGGTCGTGCCGAAGGCGCCCCAGAGCACGCCGTCAACGGCCAGCTCCAGGTTGGCGTCGTCCATGACGATGACGGCGTTCTTGCCGCCCATCTCCAGTCCCACGCGCTTGAAGTCCTTTGCGCAGGACAGGTTGATCTGGCGGCCCACCTCGGTGGAGCCCGTGAAGGAAACGAGAGACACGTCGGGATGTTCGCAGAGGGGGTTTCCCACCCTGCGGCCCGAGCCCGTGACGTAGTTGATGACGCCCTTGGGGAAGCCCACCGCCTCGGCGCCCTTCACCAGGTTCCAGACGGTGAGGGGCGTGAGGGTGGCCGGCTTGATGACCACCGTGTTTCCGCACACCAGGGCCGGCATCATCTTCCAGGTAGGAATGGCCATGGGGAAGTTCCAGGGCGTGATGAGGGCGCAGACCCCGATGGGCTGGCGGACGCTCATGGCGAACTTGTTGGGCAGTTCCGAGGGGGTCGTCTCGCCGTACATGCGGCGGCCCTCGCCGGACCAGAAGAGCGAGCAGTCGATGCCCTCCTGGACGTCGCCGCGCGTCTCGGCCAGGATCTTGCCCATCTCGCGCGTGGCGTCGCGGGCCAGGCGCTCCTTGTTCTCCTTGAGCCAGAGGCCCAGCTTCATGACGAGTTCGGCGCGCTTCGGGGCGGGGACCAGGCGCCATTTCAGGAAGGCCGCCTTGGCCGCCGACACGGCGGCGTTCACGTCGCGCTCGTCGCTGTCCTGGAAGAGGCCGATCACGTCGTCGGTGTTCGCGGGATTCACGTTGGCGAAGGTCTTGCCGGTGCGGCTGGCTACCCACTCGCCGTTAATGTAGTTCTTGTAAACGGGGGGCTTTTTGGCCATGGATTCCTCCGGTCTCGTCGGGGGGATGCCCGAAACGTTAAGGGCCAAGTCTAGCAAGAGAAAGGGCTTGTGTCAAAACCCTTCGAGAGGGTGTGGAGCCGAGAAGGGGCCTTTGCCCCTGGGGGCTCCTCGTTGTTTCACGGGTTGAGGAAGTGCCAGGCGGCCTCCACCACCTCGTCCATGACGGCGCCGGCCCCTGAACGCCAGGAGCGGTCGCTGAGGGCCGTGAGGGGGGTCTCCTCGGGATTCACCTCCCACACCGCGGCTCCCGCGCGAGAAGCGATGCGGCCGAGGCCGGCCGCCGGCTCCACCTGGGCCGAGGTGCCGACGACTAGAAAGAGGGCGGACGATTCTACGGCGGCGATGGCCCTTTCGAAGACTCCCGCGGGCAAGTATTCCCCAAACCAAACCACCGCTGGCCGGAGCATGGAGCCGCAGAGGCACCGGGGAGGGAGAGCCTCGAAGGGGACCGTGCGGTTCTCCCGCTCCACGCCGCAGCCCGTGCATCGCACCCTCCAGAGGCTTCCGTGGACCTCCAGCACGTTCTGGCTTCCCGCCGACAAGTGGAGGCCGTCCACGTTCTGGGTGATGAGCGTGAAGCGTTCCGGCCCAAGAAGCACCTCCAGGCGGGCCAGGCCCACGTGCCCGGCGTTGGGCCGGCAGGAGCCCGCCTGCCGGCGCCGCGCTTCGTAGAACTCCCACACGCGCCTGGGGTCTCTCTCGAAACCCTGGGGCGTGGCGACTTCCTCGATGGGCGCGTCGTTCCACAAGCCCCCGGAGCCGCGAAACGTGGCGATTCCGCTTTCTGCGGAGATCCCGGCCCCCGTCAATACGGCCAGGGATCCCCCTTCACTCCCTCCCATGCCACACCTCCTCGATGCTCGCTTTGGATACGGGGCCGGTCCGAAGGATTACCGGCGCCGGGCCTGTGGCATCCACGATGGTGGAAGCGCTTCCCCCCGGAGCGGAGCCCCCGTCGACGACAAGCAAATCGGCCGCCCCGGCAAAGATCTCCTCCACCTCTCGGGCGGAAACGGCCTCCCGGTACCCGCTCCGATTCGCGCTGGTGACGGCCAGGGGATTGCCCCAACGTTCGAGGAGGGTCCGCGTCGCCCCGTGGCTCGGCACCCGCAGGGCAGCAGTAGAGGCGCCGGGGGCGAACCAATGCGGAAGGGCCGGCGGGCGAGGCAGGACCAGCGTCAGGGGGCCGGGCCAAAAGCGGGCCGCAAGCTGCCGCGCCATGGGAGAGAACTCGAAGCCGAAGCCCAGGGCCGCCTCGGCGGAGGCCATCTGGAGGGGCAGGGCCTTGTCCTCTGGACGGCCCTTCAGGGCAATGATCCGGTTCACGGCGGTCGGCGAAAGGAGGGCGCCCGCCAACCCGTACACGGTCTCCGTCGGTACGGCCAAGACCAAACCGGAACGCAAGTGACGGATGGACGCCTCCATCCACAACGGGTCGCCGATGGAGATCCGTCGCATGGGGGGGTCCTCTAGTCCCTGGGCAGCCCGCGGTCCTTCTCCAAAGCCTCCTGGCGCATGGCCTCCCGGCCGACCTTCAGCTTTTGGAAGAGATCCGGACGCGAGACCGCCAGGATCTGGACCGCGAGGGTGGCCGCGTTGGCGGCCCCGTTGACGGCCACCGTGGCCACGGGGATGCCCGGGGGCATCATGACCGTGGATAGGAGGGCGTCCTGGCCGTTGAGAGGGCCCGATGCCACGGGGAGTCCGATGACGGGCCGAACGGTCCTGGCCGCCACGGCCCCGGCCAGGTGGGCGGCCATGCCCGCGGCCGCGATGAAGACCTCGACGCCCTCCTTCTCCGACCGAGCGACGAATTCGGCCGTCTCCTCCGGAGTACGGTGGGCCGAGAGAACGCGCACCGCGAAAGGAATTCCGTACCCCTTGAGGGTTCGCAGGCAGGGTTCGAGGGCGGGAGCATCCGATGCGCTCCCCATGAGGACGGCCACGAGCGTCGTCTGGTCGGCCATGGAACCTCCTGTCCGGATTCGCGGTCCTTCCAAGGGCAGTGTACCAGGGGCGGGGGTTCTGGAAAAGCGGCGTTCATCTTGACTCCCGTCCCCCCGCTGGTAGAGTGGTTTCGGAGGGCCCATGGCGGAAGAGCGACACGACCATTGTCGGGAACTCTTCGAGCGCATCTGCGACCAGGTCGAGGGCGATCTGGCCCCGGGACTCTGCGCCGAACTCTCGCGCCACATGGAATCCTGCGAGCCCTGCCGCCGGTTCTTGGAATCCATGGAGGCTACACGCAAGGCGCTGGAGAATTTCGGGGCGACGTCGAACTTCTCCGGCGAAGAGGTTCAAGAAGCGCTACGCGGATGCCTCGACCGGCTGCGGATCGCCCAGCCGGCGGGACCGCCTTCGGATGAATAGCCGCGGGTCAGATCGTCCGGGCCCCCGGCCGGCCGAGGGCCTCCTCCTCCTCGCTCTGCCCGGTGTCTTCTTTCTGGCCGCGGCGCTGGTCTCCCCCGCGGAGGTTCGTGGCGGAGCCGCGCTGGCGCTCACGGCGGGACTCTCCATCGGTGGGTTCCTGCTCCCTTCGATCTTGTGGGCTCGCCTTCGGGGATTCTCCTCCCTGGCCTTTCCCCTCCGCCGCCCAGGGCCGACGCAGGTGGTTGCGGCCCTTTGCTTCGTTTCCGGGGGATCTCTCCTGGCCCTTTCGGTGGCCGCATGGTTCTCGAGGTTGCCCGGGGCCGGACAGGAGGACGAAGCACTTCGTGCAGTTCTTTCCTCCTACCCAATCGGAGTCCAATGCTTCGCTTTCGCCCTGGTTCCGGCGGTCTGTGAGGAGGCCCTCTTTCGAGGGGCGCTGCTGGCCACCCTCAGGGAGTTCCCTGCCCTTCCGGCCTGTCTTCTCTCCGGGGCCGCCTTCGGCCTGTTCCACGGCTCTTTGTACCGGTTCCTGCCCGTGGCCCTCCTCGGGGCGAGCCTCGCGGTGGTGGTCCTCCGAACCGGCAATCTGGCCCTGGCGGTTCTGGGCCATGCGGCCCACAACGGGGTGGTCCTGGCGGCCTTGCATTTCGGCCAAGAAAACGGGCATGTCATGGAGAACGCTGGGTGGTTATGGGTGGGGGCGGCCTTGGTGGGCACGGCCATTCTGGCGGCGGGTCTCCGCCTCTCCGGTTCACGTTCCCCGGGCTGAAATCCCCCCGGAGTTCAGCAGGAGCTCGGTCCACTCGCGGCCCTGCTCCGCGTAGCGCCGGGCCACACGGCAGGAAATCCCGGTCATCACCTCGTAAGGGATGGTCCCGGACCACCGGGCCCAATCCCATGGACCCGCCTCCAGAGCCCCGTCGCGACCCCATAGGCAGACCGGGCTACCCTCTTCGGTGCCCGGCGCCGGGTCAAGGTCCGCCGCCACGAGGTCCATGGATACGCGTCCCACGAGGGGACACGCGGCGCCCTCGACGAGCACGTGGCCCACGTTCCCCAGGGCCCTCGGAAGGCCGTCCCCGTACCCCACCGGCAGAATTCCCAGGCGCTTCGGCCCGGAGGTGACGTAGGTGGCGCCGTATCCCACGGGCGTGCCCGGGGGCACTTGCTTGATCTGGGCGACCTGAGTGGAAAAGGAGAGGACGGGCCTCAACCCCGGGTCGGGTAGGTCGTGGGAGGGCCGGAGGCCGAAGAGCGTGAGTCCCGGTCGGCATAGGGTCAAGTGCGTTTCGGGATGGGCGAGAAGGCCTGAGGAGTTGGCCAGGTGAATCCAGGCCGGCTCGATCCCGGCCCGCCGTAGCGTTTCGACCATATCCTGGAAAATACGAATTTGGCTTGCCGTCTGACCCGAACCCAGGTCGTCGGCGCTGGCCAGGTTGGAGAATACGCCCGTGACCGACACGTGGGGAGACGCCCTCAGAGCTCCGAGCAGGTGGGGGATCTCCTCGGGGCGGAACCCCACCCGGCCCATCCCCGAGTCCAGCTTGAGGTGGACCTCAACGCTGCGCCCGGCCGCCTCCGCGGCCTCTTCCACCGCGCGGAGAAACGAGGTGGAGTAGACGGCGGGGGTGAGGTCAAAATCGAGAAGCAAACTCGCCTGACGGGGAGGAACGGGACCCAGCATGAGGATGGGGGCGGAAATCCCCCGATCGCGAAGCTGGACGGCCTCCTCGGCCATGGCAACGCCCAGCCAGGAAGCGCCCCCCCGCAGAGCCGCCCGGGCCACGGGACCCGCACCGCACCCGTACCCGTTCGCCTTCACGACGGCCAGCAAGGGGCGGTCCCCGCCGGCGGTCCTCAGGGTAGAAACGTTGAGAGACAGCGCGTCCAGGTCCACGCGGAGGACCGTGGGGCGCAGTCCGAGGGAATCGGCTTCAGACACCCATGCCCTCCGGGGCCTCGGGGAGGTAATCCGCGAACTGGACCCTCCAGGGGAGGAAGGTGAGTTCCATGTCGTCGGTGGGGCCGTTGCGCTGCTTGGCGATGAGGAGCCTGGCCCGGTTCCGGGCGTCCTGGTCCTCCTCCCGCGCGAAGACCTGCCGGTGAAGGAAGAGAACCACGTCGGCGTCCTGTTCCAGGGAGCCCGAATCCCTCAGGTCGGAGAGGATGGGCTCCCGCCCTTCCCCGCGCTTCTCCACGGCGCGCGAGAGCTGGGAGAGGGCGACCACGGGGACCTTCAGGTCCTTGGCCAGGGCCTTGAGCGATCGCGAGATCAAGCTCACTTCCTGGTTCCGGTTTTCGATCTTGCCGACGACCTTGATCAGTTGGAGGTAGTCCACGATTACCAGGTCGAGGGCCTGGGCGGTCTTCAATCGGCGGAGCTTGGCGCCCATTTCGAGGATGGTCTGGGCGGAGGAGTCGTCTATGTAGATGGGGAGGGCGGCGATCTCCTCCATCTTCATTCCCGCCTCGGCGAGCCGGGCCTTGTTGAGCTTGCCCGTCCGGATCATCTGGAAGTCGAGGCCGCTGGCCATGGAAAGAAGCCGGAAGAAGATCTGCTCGGCGCTCATCTCGAGGCTGAAGAAGGCCACCGACTTGCCGCTTTTCGCCACGTTGTACGCGATGGAGAGGGCCAGTGCGGTCTTGCCGACGGAGGGCCTGGCCGCAAGGATAATGAAATCCGATGGCTGGAATCCAGCCGTTAGCTCGTCGAGCTTCTGAAAATGGGTGGCCACGCCCGTGACGTGCTCTCCCCGTTTGGAGAGGGCGTCGAGCTTGATGGCGGCCTCTCCCGCCAGGGTCCGCAGGGGCAGGAGGGTGGACCGGATGGTCCGGTCGCCAAGCTCCAAGATGCGCTGTTCCGCCTGGGCCAGCACCTCTTGCGGTTCCTGGGGGGATGAGTAGGCCTCGGCGATGATCCCGCTGGCCCGCTCGATGAGCTGGCGGAGGAGGGACCGGCCGCGGATGATCTCGGCGTAGTGGGAGAGCGTGGTCAGCCGGGGAATGCCCGAAACCAGGTCCGCCACGTACTCTGCCCCGCCGACGGCCTCAAGCCAACCCTTGTTGTGTAACCATTCGGTGACGGTGACGAGGTCGATGGGGCGGTTCGCCTCCCGAAGCTGCTCAAAGGTCGTGTAGATCCTACGATGGGAAGGAAGAGCAAAATCATCCGCAGACACCTGTTCGTGAACCTCGTCGAAGAGCAGATCGGTAAGGAGTACGGCCCCTAGAAGGGCCCGTTCGGCTTCCAGGTTGAGGGGGAGATCCTGGTCCTTAAGAAGGTCCGAGACGCGGCGGACGGCCCCCGCGCTCCTACCGGCGGCGGGATCGGCCATGGGGGGCTCCTTTCTGGATTCCAGGGGGTCCACTCCCCGGGGCGCTGCCCACGGTATCACCCGCGGGTCGGGCTGACAAGGCCTGTCGGGGGGGTCCTCCGGGTGTGGACAAGGGGTTATAATCAACAGGTTAGGTTCTTCGAAGCGGGCGGGGGCTCTCCCGGTCTTCAAGGACCGTAGAATGGGTCTAGATTCCCCGCATCTTGCGCCCCAGGGGCGGAGAGACCTACAATTTGCCCATCAGGGAGGGGCAGGGTCATTCTCTACTTGACTTTCGGTTCTTCGTTCGATATGTTAAACAAGAGCATTAAGTTTGGGGGTCTTTAGGCGCTTTCAAAAGGGGAAACGAAGGTGTTCTTTGGAAAGAGCAAAAACCTGTTGGGCCTGGATATCGGCTCCTCCGCCGTGAAGATGGTGGAGCTCAAGGATCTGGGCAAGGGCAAAGGCTACCAACTGAAGGCCTTCGGCATCGAACAACTGCCCGCGGAAGCCATCGTCGGCGGCACGATCATGGACTCCGGCGCCGTGATCGATGCCATCAGCCGCCTGGTGCGCGACCGAGGGGTGAAGAACTACAACGTGGCCACCTCGGGGGACGGGAACTCGGTAATCGTCAAGCGCATTTCCATGATGGCGATGAGCGAGGCCGAGCTCAACGAGGCGATCCAGTGGGAGGCCGGACAGTACATCCCCTTCGACGTCGAGGAGGTGAAGATCGATCACCAGGTCCTCGAGACGGATCCCGCCACGGGCAACCTCAGCGTGTTGCTGGTGGCCGTGAAGCGGGACCTCATTGCCGAGTACACATCCATCCTCGGGCAGGCGGGCCTGAACGCCTCGGTCCTCGATTTGGACGTCTTCAGCGTTCAAAACGCCTTCGAGATCAATTATCCGATCCACGGAGGCGAGGTCGCCGCCCTGGTGAACATCGGGGCCAGCACGACCAACATCTGCGTCCTCAAGGGCGACACCCCCCTGTTTTGGAGAGACATCCAGGCGGGGGGCAACAACTATACCGACACCCTCCAGCGCGAGCTCAACCTCACCTTCGACCAGGCCGAATCCCTCAAGAGGGGGGAAACCGTCCAGGGAGTGCGCCCGGAGCAAGCGGCGCCCATCCTCAATGCCATGACCGAGGAGTTCGGAGCGGACCTGAAGAAATCCCTCGACTTCTTCAAGGTGACCACGGGGGAGGGCACCATTCACAAGATCGTACTCGCGGGCGGCGGGAGCCAGGTGACGAACCTGGACCGCTACCTGAGTCAGTTCTTCGGTGTGCCCGTGGAGGTCATGAACCCCTTCCAGAACGTGACGGTCGACGAGCGGGAGTTCCCCATGGACACCCTGACTCGCCTGGCCCCGCACTTCGGCGTGGCGGTGGGGCTGGCCTTGCGCAAGATGGGGGATTAGATGATCCGAATCAATCTGCTCAGGGAAGGGCGGGGCGCGAAACGGGGAGGGCCGGGCGGGCCGCCGATGATGGCCATGCAGGGCCCCACGGAAGAGGCGCCGCCTTGGGGAATCTACGTGGCCCTGCTCTTGGCCACGGTGGTGGCCACCGGCGGGTACGGGGCATGGCTCCTCATGCAGAACCACAATCTGGCCGTCGAGATCGAAAGGCAGAAGGTGGAGCTGAAGAAGTACGAGGGCGCCCGGGAGAAGGTCGCCGAACTCGAGAAGAAGAAGACCGAATACGCCGCCAAGGTGGACCAGATCAAGGAGCTCAAGGACCAGCAGAGCATCCCCGTGAAGCTCATGAACCGTCTTGTGGAGGTCCTCCCAGAGGGGGCCTGGTACAACGCTGTCAAGCAGAACAACCAGACCATCGAGCTGACGGGCGCTGCCAAGAGCATCAAGACAATCTCAACGCTTTACGACAACATGGTGACCATTTCGGAGTTCGCCAACGTCCAGCTGGGAGAGGTCCAGCAGCAGTCGGGCGCCGAGGAGACCTACAGTTACAAACTCAGCATGAATTACCAGCCGGGCGGCTTCAAGCCGAAGGTCGAGGAGGCTAAGCCTCGGCCGGCCTCCGCAAGGGCCCGGTCCAAGCCCGCGTCGGACGACTCCGGCGGGATGGAATAGGAGGAGGCGCCCATGGACCGCTTCGCGAAGCTCCCCAAATGGGCCCAGTTGGTGGTGACCCTCCTCTTCTGCGGGCTCATCTTCACAGCGACCTGGTTTGTGTTTCTTGCGGACCAGAGGACGACCCTTCAGAGCCGACGCCAGCAGCGGGACGAACTGGAAGGGCAGATCCAGCAGGGTAAGGAGGCCATGCGCCGGGTGGACGAATTGAACCGGCAAATCGACCTCATCCGCCGCGACCTGGAAGTCCTCAAGTCCATCATCCCGTTGGACCCCGAAACCGGAAAGCTCCTGCGCGTCTTTCAGAGCTATGCGCGGGATCAGAACCTGAACATCCTACGCATCAATCCAACGCCCGTGGCGAAGAGGGAGCTTTACTCGGAACAGGCTTACGGGATCGAGGTGGGGGGCGGCTACCACGACCTCGCCCTCTTCTTCGACAAGGTTGCTCACATGCGCCGCATCGTGAACATCACCAACCTGGACATGGCCTCTTCGACGCGCAAGGGTGCGACCATAACGGCCAAGTTCAACTCCGTCGTCTACATGCAGAACCCCGAGGCTTTCCAGGGGCTGGAGAACAAGCCATGAGACCAGGCACGATCCTTCTCGGCGTGTCGGCCCTGGCGCTGCTGGCCTCGGCCTCCGCGCGCGCACAGAATCCGGTGAAGACGCTTCAGAGGGTGGACTCGACCCTCGCGCCGGCGACCGCGTCTCCCACGCCGGCCGAGCCCGCCCGACCCGCCCAACCCGCTCAGGATGTTGCCTCGCCGGGGGGGCCGGTGGCCGTTCCCGAGGACAACATGCTCCTGGAGGGCGAGACCCTTTACAAGCACAGGTCCGAGCGCGATCCGTTCACACCCCTCGTCCGGGGCGCGGTGGGCGCGGCCGGCGACGTGAAGGTGAAGTTCGGGTCCACGGGGCTTGCCCGCTTCACGGTGGAATCCTGCGCCCTGGAGGCCATCATCGGCAGCAGCAGGTCCGTCGTGGCCTGGTTCCAGGGCCCAGACGGCAAGCCCTACAAGGCCGTGGCGGGTGAGCGATTCGCAGACGGAATCGTTCTCGACGTGAGCTTCACGAACGGAGAGGTGACGATTCAGCAGGAGCTGAACGATCCCACCGCCATCAAGCCTTTCCGCAACCTGGTTCTCAAGATCCGGAGCCAAGAAGGGGAGGGACAATGAACAAGCGCATGGCTCTTATGACGGCGGTTCTCGGCCTCCTTGCCGGGATGGCCGTTCTGGCGGCGGACACGGCGTCCACCGAGCTGAATGTCCTTAGCGACCTCTTCAGCCAGTCCCAGGACGGTCAGGTCGTGGTGGGCGTGGTGGGAACCTACCCCATCATCGACTACACCTACTACGACTACGATCCCGAAACCTTCGTGGTGGACATGGCGGACGTGGACATTTCGCGGCTGCCAAGGACGCTCAGCGTGCAGTCGGGGGGCGTGGGCCTCGTCAAGGTGGAGTCCATCAGCCAAGGCAAGGGCAGGGCCCTCGCCAAGCTGGAAATCCACAAGGCCTACCTCTCCAAGTGCCTAGTCTTCACCGAGGGCACCAAGCTGATGGTAAAGGTTGTGGGCGCGGATCAGGCTCCTCCGGCCGCTCCGGTCGCGCCAGCGGAGTCTGCCGCCGCCCCGGAGCCGCCCTCCGCCCTCCCCGCTCCTCCTCCGGCGCCCCCTGCGGAACCCGTACGGGAGGCCACGCGCCTCATGGGCGTACGAATCGCTCAGGACGGCTCATCGGTGGGCATCGAGTCGGACGGAACGGCCAAGTTCAAGTATTTCACCATGGGCGGACCGGACCGGATCGTGGTCGACCTGTACGGAATCCAGCGGGGCAAAGTGCCAGGCCAGATTCCCGGAGCGGGGGACATCGAGAAGGTGAGGGTGGCCCTGCTGCAGGCGAATCCGCTGGTGACGCGGGTTGTCCTCGATATGAAGAAGCCGCTCAAGCCCGTGGCCGTAAGCGCAGAAGGACCGGTGGTGCGGGTGGTCCTGGACGAATTGGCCCTTGACGCCGCCCCTAAAACCGCGCCCGCGCCGCCGAGGGCCGACGCCTCACCCTCGCCGGAACCGGCCACCGAGTCGGTTCCTGCCGCGACGGCCCCGACGGAGCCGGCCGCCGCGCCGGTTCCGCCTGCCGCGGAAATGGCCCAGGCGCAATCCGCGCCGCCCGCCGCGGAAACTCTCGACGATGTGAAGGTGGACCTCTCCCCCATCAGCCCCGGCGCCAGCCGCGAGTTCAAGGGATACGAGGACCTGTTCGTGGCGGAGGACGCCACGACCTCGCCCGCCGAGGGCAAGACCCTCGTTGCCGGAGGCGTCCCCCTCTCGTTTAAGGAAAAGACCATCTCGGGCGGAGGCATGAAGTACTCCGGCGAACCCATCTCCATGAGCCTCAAGGACGCCGACGTGAAGGACGTGATGCGCGTCTTCCACGACATCTCCAAACTCAACTTCGTGGTCCACCCCACGGTGCAGGGGAAGGTCACGGTGGACCTGGAAAACGTTCCTTGGGATCAGGCCATGGATATCGTGCTGAAGAACAACGGCCTGGACTACGTGTACGAGAACAACGTGATCTGGGTGGCCCCAGCCTCCGAGATCGCCCGGAAGTTCGCCGAGCAGCAGCGGATGCAGAAGGAAAAGCTGCTCGCGGAAGATCCCATCACCTTCACCAAGAGGCTGTCCTACGCCAAGGCTCAGCGCATGGAGGGAATCGCCCAGCGCTTTCTCAGTGAGCGCGGCTCCATCATCATCGACGAGCGGACCAACACCCTGATCATCCAGGAAGTGCCTTCTAAAAAGGCGGGCCTCGTCAAACTGATCGACTCCCTGGATACGGCCACGCCCCAGGTTCTCATCGAGGCCCGGATCGTGGAGTCGAACGTCACCTGGACCCAGAGCTTCGGGATCACGTGGAGCGGAAACTGGTACTCGGGGATGGACGCTTCGGGCAATACGGTCACGACGCGGGGCGGCACCACCGGTTCCGCCTCGTCCAACATCTACTCCCTGCACAACTTCAACAATCAGTCCGGCTGGCCCAACTTCGGCACGGGCGACTTTGCCGTGAGCCTTCCCCCTACGGCGTCCAACGGGTTCATCGACCTCGTTTTGGGGAACATCACCGGGTCCTTCTTCCTCGACGTCCGTCTCGCCGCCCTCGAAAACACGGGGCGCGCGCGCGTGCTGTCCGCCCCCCGGGTGGTTACCCAGGACAACGAGAAGGCCACCATCGAGTCGGGCCGCCAGATCCCCATCCGCGTGGCCACTACCGACAAGATCTCGGTCATTTTCGTCAACGCGACCCTCAAGCTGGACGTGACGCCGCAGATCAGCGCCGACGGAAACGTGAACATGACCGTGGACATCACCAATGATTCGGTGGATTTCGCCAACGCCGAGCCGGGAAACCCACCCCCGATCATCAAGAAGGAAGCCAAGACCGTCCTGAAGGTGCGCGACGGCCAGACGGCGGTCATCGGAGGCGTGTTCGTGACCAACGAGGGCATCTCCCAGAATGGCCTCCCCTTCCTGTCCAAGATTCCGGTCCTGGGCTGGCTGTTCAAGAACCGTACGAAAACGCGGACGAACGACGAACTTCTGATCTTCCTCACGCCCAAGATCGTCAGGTAGGAGCGCATGAAAAAAAAAAGGTTCCCTCTCCTCGCATTCGCATCCTTGACCCTTGCCACCCTAGTCCTGATGGGGTGCGGGTCGGACAAGAACCTGGAACCTGAATTGGACCTGGTGCTGAAAGGGGCGGATCCACCCAGCACGAGCGCTGGCGTGAATCCGCCTCTTACGCATCTGGCCTATTTCCTGTTTCAGATCCGGATCAGTGATCCAAATCTCTCACTGGTCGGCTCAGACGCGTGGACCGTGGACCGGGTGGAAACGCACTATGTTCTCGTGAGCGATCCGGGAGGCCACTTGCAGAGGCTTCCCGAAGACGAGACCAGCCGGCCCAAGACGCGCATCAGCCCCAACACGGTCAACCGGGTCCCGGTCACGATGATCACCGACTCCTTTCTGCAGGAGTACGCGCAGGGCTTTGTGGGCACATCCGACACGGCCCGGGTGAAGGTCCGGGTGACGTTTTACACCCGCCGGAACAAGGACGGCGTGCAGAAGGTGCTTCAAACCGGCCACATCCTAACCATCGGGAACTTCTGATGGCCAGCGGGCCCGCCGAACTCGAATCCGAAGTCCAGCGCGATCCAAAGATGCGCCGGTTCTACGAGTTGGCGCGGGAGTACCAGCGGCTTGGCCGGATCGAAGAGGCCGTGGCCCTTTGCGAGAAGGGCCTTCAGTTAAACCCGAACCAGTGGCAGGCCCGGAATCTGCTGGCCCAGATCTTCCTGGCAAAGGGCCGCTTCGACGAGGCGAGGGTTCAAGTGGAGAGGGTGCTTCTAGCCCTCCCCGACAACATTCCCGCCAACCACCTCGCGGCGGATCTTTACTTCTCTCTGGGAGACAAAGCCCGCGCTCTGCGTCACTACCAGATCGTGGACCTCTTCGATCCCGGAAGAGCCAACGTGGCGGAGCGCATTCAGGAGCTGGCCGCGGAGGCGCCGGCCCCGGAGGAGCCGCCCGTGGAATGGGTCCCTCCAGCCGAGGAGGGTTCCCTGGCGCTGCCTCCCTCCGTCACCCCGGATTCGAAAGTCGAGACGGGGCCTGAGACGGAGGAAGCACCTACCCCGGCGGCGGATGGGGCCCAGGTTTTCGGAGACGTATCGAGGTCAGAGGATTGGGGGGCCGAAGGGGGGCAGGACAGCGACCTCCTTGAGGTTCTTCCTGCCGAAGCCCCTCCTCCCGCGGAGGAGGCTCAGCCCCCTCAGGATGAGGAATCCTGGGTCGACGTAACTCCGGAGCAGGAGTCGAGGGAGCACGAGCCCGTTCTTGAAGTTCCGCCCGACGAGGATACGGACCGCGTGGAGACCCTTCAGGATGGGGACGACACCCAAGAGGCCCCCATGCTTCCGGACAGTCCGGATGGGCTCGGTGTTTCGTCCGAAGCCGCCCCGGCCGTCCCTGGTCCGGCCTTCAACACCGTCACCCTTGCCCAATTGTATGAGAGCCAGGGATACCCGGAGAAGGCCGTGGAGGTCTACCAACGGGTCCTGCTCAAGGAGCCCGACAACGCCGAGGTCCGGGAGCGCATCCGGGGACTCAAACGGCGGATGGCGGGGGAGGCTCCCGAGGCCCCGGTCGTCCATGAGGAGGACGTGCGCAAGGCCGTCCGACAAAAGCGAATCGCCACATTGCAGAACTGGCTCACCCGGGTGAGGGAGGCCTCCCATGTTTAGCCCCCTGTTCAAGAAGCTACGCGACGGGCTCCCGGGTTTTCGGGCGGTGGCCGTGGTGGGAGACGACGGCATCGAGGTAGACCGCTTCGTCCTCGAGGATCTGCCCCACGAGGTGCTGAGCGCGGAGATGAACGGGGTTTTGAAGACCCTGAGGCGTCTTCGCGGAGAAATCGCGCTGGGTCCCCTCCGGGAGGTCATAATTCGGACCGATGCGGAAAATATCCTGCTGTGTTCCCTGGCAGAGGGCCTCTTCATCCTCGTGGTCACCGATCCTGCCACGGCCACGGGCATGGCCCGGTTCGCCGTCCAGCGACTTGCGCACGAGTTCCAAGACGTCCTAAAATAAGGGTTCGGAGGGAGCCCCATGGGTGTGATCACCAGCAACCAGATTCGCAAGGGCGTCAAGCTGCTCATCGACGGCGACGCTTACGAGGTAGTGGACGCGGACCACGTGAAGCCGGGAAAAGGATCGGCCTTCACGCGCGCCAAGGTGCGAAACCTAAGAACCGGGCAGGTCCTCGAAAAGACCGTCAAGGCCGGGGACAAGGTCGAAACCGCCGAGACGCAAGAAAGCCGAATGCAGTTCCTGTACAAAGAGGGCACCGAGTACCATTTCATGGACCAGACGACCTTCGAGCAGATCGTCATCCCGGAGGACGTTCTCGGGGATGCCGTCAAGTACCTCACCGAGAACCTGGAGATCAGCGTCCTCCTGCACGACGGCGAGCCCTTGGGCGTGGACCTTCCCAATTTCGTGACCCTCACCATCGAGGAAACGGACCCCGGATTCAAGGGCGATACGGTTTCCGGGGGCAAGCCGGCCCGGTGCAACACGGGGGCTGTTGTGAGCGTGCCCTTCCACCTCAATCCCGGGGACCGCATCGTGGTCGATACCCGGGACGGCAGCTATCGAGAAAAGGTGGGCTGAGCCCACGGAGGCGTGCCAATATAAAAGAGCCGGGGGCTTTGCGCCCCCGGCTCTTCGGTGTTGGGTCGAATGGCCTCTTAGAAGATTTTGCCCCGAACGGGGACCGTGATGGGCCCCTTACTGGTTTCGATCGTGAGGGCGGCGTCGATGTTGCCGATTTCCAGGGGCGGAACGAGCTTCAGCTTGACACTGTAACGCTGATTGGGCGTGATGGTCTGAACCTCGGACGTCAGGTTCTTCAGGCTCGACGTGACGTTGTGGATCTGCAGCTCCGGTCCCATCTCGAAGGCCACCGTGACGGTCTTGTTCAGATTGATGTCCTCCGGGTGCTCGTTCACGTAATTGCGGTTCAGGCCCGAGTAGACCACCTGGGGGGGATACACGGTCAGGGGATCGCGGATCGTGCCGAAGAGATTCAGGTTCAGCTTGTCTACCTTTGGGTGGGAGGTGGCCAGGACGAAGCGCCCGTTGATGGGTCCCACGGCATGATCTGCGGGAAGAACCACCTTGAAGGTCGCGGACTTCTTGTCCTCCGCCATTTTGATGTCCCATTGGAGGGCGGCGTCGTCGGCCTGGACGGACGTTACCTCGAAGGGCGTTCCATCCTCGGAGGAGATGGTGAAGGTTCGTTCCTGGGACTGCCCCTTGTACACGAGGCCTAGCTGCTGGTTTTCAGACGGCTGGACGTGGAGGATGGATTTCACTACGGCCTTCACTCCGAGCTGGAAGTTCGAGAGCTTGGGGTCCGAGGTGACGACGTTGATGGTCTTGTGGATGGGTCCCGAGAAGGCGGCCGTGCTGACGCTGGCCGTGATCTTGCCCGTTTTCCCGGGCTCGATTTTCCGGTCGTATTCGGTGACGGTGCATCCGCACGCGGCGTGGACCCGGGTAATCTCCAAAGGCCCGCGGCCACGGTTCTCGATGATGAAGTCGTGCTTGATGACCGATCCCCGGCTCACCGTGCCGGCGTCGAAGGTCATTTCGGTCACCACGGCCTCGGGGGGATCCGCAAGGGGGGCCGGAGGAGTTTTCTCCGGAGCGGGGCTCTCTTTCTGGGGCGGCAGGGGCTCGGAAATCTTGGTCGGTGTTGCTTCCTGGGCGATCGCGGCGGTTCCGGCGATCACTCCCACGACGAGGGCCAAGGTGGACAGAACGGTGCAGAAGCCTTTCATCGCGAAACCTCCTAGCAGACGATTCGAGTTTACCCCCGGGTTCGGTTTCGGGCAACGCCTGGAGAATCCGGGTCGGAACCGGTGGGCTGTGTTCCCCAGCCCAGTTTTTCCCTCAGGAGGGAGAAGTAGGAGCGCCCCCGGTCTGTAACGAGGCGCACCGAATGCGGAGCCCGGCGCACGACGATCCGGTCGCCCCCCTCCACCGGGTGACCCTCCTGGCCGTCCGCCGTGAGAAAAACCGGGCCCGACTCTCCGATCAGTTCCACGTCAACCCTCGATGTGGCGCCCACGACGAGCGGGCGCATGGTCAGAGTATGAGGGCAAAGGGGCGTGATGAGGATTCCATCCATCCCTGGGGTGACGATGGGTCCCCCCGCGGAGAGGTTGTAGGCGGTCGAACCGGTCGGCGTGGCCACGATGATACCATCGCAGCGCATGGTCGTAAGCAGGCCTCCCCCCACGTCCACTCGGATGTCGATCATGCGGGCCAGCGCGGTCTTGGCCACGACCACGTCGTTCAGACAAGAGAAGGTGGCGCGGGTCCTCCCTCCCCGCCGAAGGTCGGCGCGGAGCATCATCCTGCGCTCCACGCGCGCCTCGCCTGAAAAGCAGGAATCCACGGCCGCAATCATGTCGGAGGCGCTCACCTCGGTGAGGAATCCCAAATTGCCCAGGTTTACACCGAGGATGGGGGTGCCGTGGCGTCCGGAATGCCTGGCCACCGACAGGAGCGTTCCGTCTCCCCCCAGGACAACCACCAGGTCGGCCTCCCCCGGGATTTCGGCGCGGGAAAGGACCCGGAGATGGGGATTTCGTGCGAGTTTGGAGGCCTCCTCGTCGAGGACCACTTCGGCGCCAAGCCGAGCGAGGTGAGCCAGGAGCCGGTCAAGAAGGGGAAGGCGGCCCGCGGGTTGGGGCTTGGCGGCCACGGCGACCTTGCGGATCCGTCGCCTGGTCAAGGCCGCTCCTCCCTTGGAGGGAGCAGCAGGACAAAGGTCTCGACGTTCCCTTTTGGGCCCTTCACGGTCGACTCCACGGTGGCGAGCAGAGTATAGCCCAGGCCGGCCGCATGTTCCACCACGCCCGCGACGGCGCGGGCCCGGATGGCGGGGTCCCGGACCACGCCGCCCTTCCCCACCTCGCGGCGACCCGCCTCGAACTGAGGCTTTACGAGGGCCAGGATTCGAGCGGAGGGCGCGCTGGCGAGGATCGAGGGAAGCAGGAGTTTGAGGGATATGAAAGACGCATCCACCACCACGAGGTCCACGGCTTCGGGGAAAAAGTCCCGGGGGAGGTTCCGGGCGTTGACCCCCTCGAAGGTGCGGACTCTCGGGTCGCGTCGCAGGGATTCGTGCAGCTGCCCCCGTCCCACATCCACCGCGTAGACCCGAACGGCCCCCCTCTGCAGGAGGCAGTCGGTGAAACCTCCTGTGGAGGCTCCGAGATCGGCGCACACCAGACCCTGAACGTCCAGGGCGAGGCCGTCCAGGGCCCCCTCCATCTTCAGGCCGCCACGGCTCACGTAGGGACAGGTCCTGCCGCGGATTTCCAGGTTCGAATCCTCGGGCAGCTTCTGCCCCGGCTTCTCGACCCTTCGGCCTCCAAGATAGACGGTGCCGGCCATGAGCATGGCCTGGGCCTTCTCGCGAGTCGGTGCCAGCCCCAGGCGGACCAGGAGGAGGTCGGCGCGGACGGTCATCGGCTCCGGTTCACTACGAAATGAGCGATTTCCCGCAGGTCTTGGCTCGCCGGGCCGAGGTCCGCGACCGACCGCAGGGCCTCTGAAAGCAGGTCCTGGGCGGCCCTCCGGGACGCTTCCAGTCCCCAGAGGGCCGGAAACGTGGCCTTCCCTTGGGCGGCGTCCTTCCCGGCCGTCTTGCCCAGGCTTTCGGTGCTTTCCGTTGCGTCCAGGATGTCGTCCACGATCTGGAACGCCAGGCCGACCGCCCGGCCGTACCGAAGAAGGGCCCGCCGCACAAAGGCGGAGGCCCCCGCCCACAACGCCCCGGCCATGAGACAGGCCTCCAGGAAGGCCCCCGTCTTCAGCCTGTGGATGGTCTGCAGGGTCTCGGCGTCCGCCTCCGCACCGGCGCCCGTAAAGCGGAGGTCAAGGACCTGTCCGCCAGCCATACCCAGCGATCCGAGGGACCCCAGGACGGTCCGGCTCACCCGATTCCTCCTGGCTGTCCACCGGGCGCCCTTGGGCTCCGCGCAGAGGAGGTAGGCCCCGAGCGTCTGGAGCGCATCGCCGGCCAGAATGGCCGTGGCCTCGCCGAAAGCCTTGTGACAAGTGGGCTTTCCCCGGCGCAGATCGTCGTTGTCCATGGAGGGGAGGTCGTCGTGAATCAAACTGTAGGTGTGGAGCAATTCCAGTCCCGCCGCGGCGGGCAGGACGACTTCCGGCTCGACGCCCGCCGCTGCCGAGTACGCGCAAAGGGCGAGGATGGGACGCAGGCGCTTGCCTCCGGCGAATACGCTGTAGCGCATGGCCTCGTGGAGCTCCCGCGGTTCCGTTCCGGCGGGCGGGAGGACCCGGTCCAACGCCTCGTCCACGAGGGGAACCCAGCGGAAAAGTGTGCCTGGATTCATGGCTCCTCTCGGCCATTCCGTGCGGGGGTCTCCGCGCAAACGGCATCCGCATCCAGGGGGGACTCTTTCGGCAAATCCCCCTCGAGGAGGCGGGTCACGCGAAGGCTCGCGGATTGCAACTCCGCCTCCAATTCCCGGCTGAGGCGGATCCCGCGTTCGAACAGGGCGAGGCTCTCCTCCAGGGGCAGACTTCCGTCTTCGAGGCGGGACACCAAGTCCTCGAGTTCCTTCAATCGGTTTTCGAAACCTAGGCGCTTGGGAGCCTTGGCCATGGTCACTCCGGGGACACGACGAACGCGCCCGAAAACCCGGCCCGCTTCAGGTCCTGGAGCGCCTTTTCGGCGGAGGCCCTGTCAGGGAATCCGGGGATCAGTACCTTGTGGCGCCCGTCCTTGGAGACCACTCGGGCTCCGTAACCCATCGCCTTTAGGCGCCCGGCAAGTTCCCGTGCGTTGGCCGGAGTCCCGAAAGCCCCGAGCTGGACCGCAACGCCGACCGCCTCCCCGGGCTTCTCGGCCCGGCGATCCTCCAGGGGTGAACTGGATGGAGGGGGTCCGAGAACAGGGGAAGGCGCCGATACGGCGCCTGCCGGACGGCGCTCGGGGTTAAAGGGAAGGGGCTTCACGGGATCGGAGGGTCCTTCGGAGGGAACGACCCGATCCTCCAGATCCGCTCCGGCGGATTCCTGGACGAAGGATTTCCTCTCCACGATGGACTCCGGGACCGGTTTGGAAGGCCCAGGCGGGTCGGAGGAGGGGCGGGGCGTAAACAGCCAGGACGCGGCCGCCACGAGGAAGGCCAGAGCTACCGAGCCGGCGCCGATCCACAAAACCTGCCTCCAGGGAACCGCACGAAACCGGGCTCTACTCAAGGGGCGTCTCCGGAGGCGGAACACGCGTTCCGCCGTATATAAGCGAGGACCCTCTGGTGGCCGTCGGGGGAGAGGCGCTGCTGTGACGCGAGAACGAAGGCGTACAGGGCCTCCTCCAGAAACGCCTGGAGACGGCCGTACTTTTCCTCCTCCGGGAAGGCGCGAAGGTTCCAGAGGACCAGATCCACGTCGAGCTTTCCAAACCGGACCAGGTCCGTCTGCCCGTCAGCCAGACGGGGATGGGAGGACAGGAGGCCGAGAAAGATCTCCTGGAGGGCATCCTCGGACCGCTCGGTGGGTTCGATCTGAGAATACACGTAGGAATACAGGTCGTTGTACCGGTCCAGGAGAGGTTCGAGGTCCTCCGCCATGGGCCCGCGGGAGCCCTTCGCAGGCACCCGCTCCAATAGGCCCAGCGTGAGAAAGATCCACAGTTGCCGGTAGGTCTGGAAGGCCGGGAGGTAGCTGGCGTCCACGATGGAGGAAACGCTCATACCGGACTTGGTCAGGGCGAGAATATGCTCGTCCTCGGAGGCCATGTCCAAATCGGCAACGAAGGACGGGAGGTCCCGGACCCGGGAGAGCCTCGTGGACGGGTCGCCCACCGCGCGATAAATCTGGCTCCACGCTCCGATCCTCTGCATGCCCTTGTAGACGAGGAGGGGGATTTCCAAGGAAAGGGTGACCATTTCCAGCGTGGAGAAAGGCGCCAGTCCCAAGCTGTACGTTCCGGCCCGGAGCTCGAAGAGCGAGAAGGCGATGTCGTAGAGGTTCTGAGTCACGCCTTCGACCACCTCCTCGGGTCCGAGGGCCCCCAGATCCACCAGCACGCGGTAGACGCTCCTGCCGCCGCCCGCCGCCTCCCTCGCGTTGAGAAAATGGGGCAGGCTGAGGAGGCCTCTCCGGAAAAGGGCCTCCAAAAGTCCGTCGTCGGGATCCGTGGAAGAGGCGTAGACAACGGACCCTTCGCTGAGGTAAAGGGACTTGTCCCAGGTTCCGTCCCCGAGGGTCAGGATCCCCGTTTCCCGCTCCCGATACAGGGACATCAGGAGGATCGGGAGGCTGATGTCGGAGAGGCTTCCGCCGAGGGTGATTTTGTCGCTCATGGGAGGCTCACGGGAATCGCTTGAGGGGACGGGCCACCTGAATGTCGTTCTTGGTCTGGCTCTTGATCCGGTACATGGCCTCGTCGGCCCTCTTGATGAGATCCTCCTTGGTCAGGGCGTGGGCAGGATAGGAGGAAAGTCCGAAGGATCCCGTGATCTCGATCCCTCCGGTCTCCTCCAGGAGGAAGGGGGTCGAAGCGAGCCTCTGGCGGATGCGCTCCGCCACCTCCAGGGCCCCCTCCCAGGGCGTCTCCGGCAGTACGATGCAGAACTCGTCGCCGCCGTACCGGATGACCTTGTCGATGGAGCGGACGGCGTTCATGATGCGGGCCGCGGCCTCCTGGAGGGTCCGGCTTCCCATGGCGTGGCCGAACCGGTTGTTGACCTCCCGAAGGCCGTCAAGGTCGAGGAAGATGAGGGAGAGAGGGTTGTTGTACCGCCGGGCGCGCTCCATCTCCTCGGACAGGTAGTCCTCAAAGAAGCGGCGATTAAAAGCAAGGGTGAGGTCGTCCTTTGTGATGAGTTCGTTCATTCGGCGGGCCGTCAGGGCGTTCTTGAGCGCGAAGGAAAGGTCCGGCAGGGCCCGCTCCAGCAAGCGGAAGCCCTCCGGATTGAGCAGGGTGGAGTCGTGACGGTCCTCCCTTGAAGCCAGCAGGATGAGTCCCGCGTAGTCGTAGACAAGCTGGATCGGAAAGAGGGCCAGGCATCCGATGGGGGCGCCCTCCTCGATGGCAGGGGGGCGATCCCCGGCGCCTGGGCCGAAGGTCTTGAACTTGGGGATCATGTCGCGGGCCAGGGCCTCCACGTCCGATCGCGTAAGCCCAAACCGGTCCGCGGTGTGGCGGACAGGGGTAAAGCCGGCCCGGAAGATCCGCTCCACGTAGTGGCCCTTCTCGCCGAGGAGCATGAGCACACCGTAGTCCGCCGACAAGTGGGTGAGGAGGGAGTTCAAGATCTCTTCGGCCACGGTCTTCAGCTCGAAGGAACGGAAGGTCCGGGCCAGGTCCCTGTACACCTCCAATTCGAGCCCCGGTGGCAGCCTTCGCGCGGACTTCACCCGTCACCTCTCCCCGATCGGAGAAGGTCGCCCCCATCCGGGAGCGCGCGCGTGGACAGGCGGGACGGCAAAGACATGGGGCTTCTCCGCTACGCCTTGTCTCGTCCCTTCAACAGGCCGCTCAGGAACTCCACGGGCACCGGGAATACGATCGTGGAGGCGTTTTCGGCGCTGATCTGGGTAAGCGTCTGCAGGTACCGCAGCTGCATCGTGATGGGATTCTGGGCCATGATATCGGCCGCGTTGGCTAGGGTCTGGGAGGCCTGGAATTCGCCGTCGGCGTTGATGATCTTGGCACGCTTTTCCCGCTCGGCCTGGGCTTGAAGGGCCATGGCGCGCTGCATGTCCTGTGGGAGGTCCACCTGCTTGATGGCCACCTGGGTCACCTTGACCCCCCACGGGTCGGTATGTTGATCAATGACCTCTTGGAGCTCCTGGCTGAGCTTCTCCCGCTCGGAGAGGAGCTCGTCCAGGCTGGCCTGCCCCAGGATGGACCGGAGGGTGGTCTGTGAGAGTTGGGAGGTCGCGTAGATGTAGTTCTCCACCTGGAGGATGGCCCTCAGAGGGTCCACGGCCCGAAAGTAGACAACCGCGTTGACCTTCACCGAGACGTTGTCTTTGGTGATGATGTCCTGAGGGGGGACGTCGAGGACGATGGTCCGGAGGGCCACGCGCACGATCCGGTCGAAGGGCTTGAAGACGAAGATGAGCCCCGGTCCCTTGGGTTGGGGAAGGACGCGGCCCAGGCGAAAGATGACGCCCCTCTCGTACTCGTTCAAAATGTTTATGCACGAGAAGAGCCAGCCCAGAAAGATGACGACGACGGCGACGACGGGGAAACTGAGCGGCGGCATGATTACCCTCCCTTTTCGAGGGGGGCGACCCGAAGGGTCATCCCCTCGCGACCGATGACGCGGATCTTGCTGCCGGCCTCCACGGGCCGATCGCACACGGCGTTCCAGTATTCGCCGAACAGAAAGACCTTTCCGGGCGAGGGAGGGTGGATTCCCTCCCGAACCTCGCCCTCCATGCCGACCATTCCCTCTTCTCCCGTGACGACGGGGTTCCGGAACGCCCGGACCGCCAAGGTCACGAGGAAGAACAGGATGGCCGCGAAGACCAGAACGATGGGGAGCACGAAGAGCATCGACACTTTCAACTCCGGTATAGGGCTGTTCCTGTAGAGCAAAAGGCTTCCCACGAGGAGAGACACAACCCCTCCCGTGCCCAGAATACCATACGAGGCGACCTTGATCTCCAAGAGGAGGAAGGCGATGCCCAGGAGAATCAGGAGCAGGCCCACGGCGTTGATCGGGAGGAGCTGGGTGGACATGGCGAAGAGGAGGATGCAGATTCCGCCCACCACCCCGGGCAGGATCAGCCCGGGCGCTTTGAATTCCGCGTAAAGCCCGATGACTCCCAGGAGAAGCAGGACCAGGGTCAAGTTGGGATTCGCCAGTCCGGAGAAGACCTTCTGGCGAAGCGTCGGCACCAAGTCCCGCACCTGGGGAGTCTTCCCCAGATTCAGGTTCACCTCGGTCCCGTCGAAACGGCGGATGGGGTGCGCCTCCAGGTAGGCAAAGACCTCTTCCTCCCCCTTGGCCACAAGTTCGATGGCGCCTTGGGCCATGGCCTCCTTCTCTGTGAAGGAGACGCTCTCCCTCAGCATCTTCTCATAGGCCTCGGGGCTCCTCCCCCGGTGTTCGGCAAGGGTCCGGGCATGGGCCGACAGATCGTTCAGGATCTTCTCCAGCATGATCTCCTCGCCCGAGGGGCGGGCGGGGGATTCGCCATCTTCCTTGCTTCCCCGCTCTCCAGGGGACTTGGGGGGTGCGGTGGGGAGGGTGAAGGGGAGGGCGCTCACGGGGTGCGCCGAGCCGATGGTCGTGCCCGGTGCCATGGCGATGAGGTCGCAGGAGAGGGCCACGAGCGCCCCGCCGGAGGCGGCCCGCGCGTTGACGGGGCTCACGTAGGCCACCACCGGAATCGGGGATTGGAGGATGGCCCTCTGGATCTCCTCAACGGAGCTCACGAAGCCGCCCGGGGTGTCTATGACGAGGAGAACGACCTCGGCCTTTTGGAGTGCCGCCTCCGAAAGGGCCTGGAGCACGTACTCCTCGGTCACCTTATGGACGGCGCCCTCCAGCCGGATGCGTACTGCGCCGCCGGCGGCCGTCAGGATGGGGGCGATCAGGGTGGAGACGGATACCAACAGGGGGAGAAATCTCCTCATGGCAGGCCTCTTCTGGGCCCGATTATCGGCTGTCGCAGACAGGCCTGTCAAGGTGGGACGGGGGTTTCATGCGGTCCGATTTGGTCCCGTCGTGCCGCCAAGGGGCGATCAGGTGGAGGGGGGGCGCCCGCCCTCTCCGCTCCTTCTTTGCATGTCCCACATCTTGGCGTACTTGAGGAAGACCCCGTACACGGCGAGATAGACGGCGATGACCCCTGGGATTCCGTCCAGGAACCCCAGCCGGAGGACGTACTGTTTGACGAAACGGAACGCCGGGCGGAGGGCCACGTTCACGAATCCGGCCCGCTTGCCGTCCTTCAGGTCCTGCTCGGCCCCCCAAGTGGTGTAACGGTCCAGCTTGGCAAGGTAGAACTCCCAGTCGCGAAACGTGTCGTGGAGGAGAAAACCCGCGAGCCTTCCGGCAGACCGGAAGCCTCCGATCTCCGCGTGAACCCGCCGGTCAGCGTAGCGGCACTCCCTACGGAAGAGTCGGATGACCGAGTCGGTCTGCCAACCCCCGAAGCGCATCACGCGGCCGAAGTAGAGGTTGCGCCGCCGGATCCAATAGGCATCGTCCTTGGGTCCCCGGGCAAGAAGGGCCAGCACCTCCTCCCTGAGCTCGCTCGTGCATCGCTCGTCGGCGTCGAGGAGGAAGATCCAGGGATGGGAGGCCCGCGGGATCGCCCAGTTCTTCTGGGCCGCCGAGTAGCCGTACTCGTGCACCTCCACGCGAACCCCCGGTACGGAACCGGCGGCGGTGGCCGTCCCGTCGGTGCCGGCCGCGTCGGCCACCACGAAGACCTCGTCGGCCCATTCCACGCTGTGAATGGCCTCTCGGATCTGGTGGGCCTCGTTCCCCGCCGGGATCAGGGCGGTCACCTTCGCGCGCTCCATCACCTTGAGGTTCCCTCCCTCAGCGGATCATTAAAACACAAGCGGATTCTCCCTCACGATCCCTTCAGCATCCCGCCCGGCCACACCAGGACGCCTTCCAGGGTCTGACGCGGCGCCGGGCGGGCGCCGGGGAGAAGCACCGCCCGACCGGCTCGGCACCGGGGGCCCAGGAGGGCCCCTTCTTCAAGCACCAAAGGTCCCGAAACTTCCGAGCGCCGGGAGGCCCAGGCGGTGGGATGGAGAAGGAGGGGGGACCCGTCCCGGACCTCGATTCGCGACCCATCGGGAACCCGAATCTCCCCGCGGGACATGGCGCCGAGCAGTCGCATGGCCGCTTCCAGGTAACCCGGAGGGCTCCCCAGGTCGAACCAGGAGCCTGCGGTGGAGACTCCCCGGATTCGACCCGAAGACAGGAGCGGGCGCAGGACGTGGGCGAGGAGCTCGGCGGGTCGCCCTGGGGCCAGTCGGCCGAACAGGTCCGGCCGCGCCATGTAAGCCCCGGAGAAGTGATAGTCGCCGCGTCCGAAATCAACGATCCGTCCCGTTTCGTCCATTTCCACGGCCGTGTAGAACCCTTCGCGGGGCCGGAGGGCCATGGCGCAGAGGGCCTCCGGATGCGCCTGCAGTTCGGACCGCAGGGCCTCAATCGGAGGGAGGAAAAGGGTGTCCCCGTTCAGAACGAGGAAGGGATCCCGACCCAGGTCGGCCGCCAGGACCGGGAGGGGCCCGGCCGTACCCAGGATCGTGGGCTCGAAAAACCAACGAATGGATGACGGACCCGGCCGCAACGCCCCCACGCGGGTCAGCATGGTGGCTCGGTGATGGAGGTTGACAAGAACCTCCCGGACTCCGGCTGCCTCAAGTCCGTCCAGGATCCAGTGGAGCAAGGGCCGATTCAGAAGGGGGAGGGCGGGCTTCGGCCACCGGAGGGAGAGGGGCCGCATCCGGGTCCCCAACCCCGCCGCAAGAACGACGGCCCTAAGTGCGGTCATGATCCGGAGGAAAGAGGATGTCGCCGAAAGGCATTCCGAGCTTCCGGCAGTGCTCCCCGTACAGGTCGGCGTAAGACCTGCGGATGAAGGATTCCGGTTCGATGGAGAGGGCCGAGGCGACGGCCTCGATGCCCTCCGGCTCCCCCTCCAGCTCCAGGTAGGGGCCGAAGGGCATCTCGTCCAGGCAGAGAAGCGTATTGGAAGGGGCGCGGAACTCCGTTCGGAACTTCTCGTACCGGAAAAAGGGGCGGAGGCCGATCCCCTCCAGAATCCCTCGGAGGGACTCGGCGCTCTCGCAGACGGTCTCCTTTTCGGGACGGATCTTGTACCGTTCGTGCTGGACAAGCCGGCCCTTGAAGGTCAGGAGCGCCGTTCCCCGGCACTCCCTCACCCTCAGCAGGCACCCCGCCACGGAGAGGGGGCGGCCAGGGAAGTCGTAGAGGGTGTTGGCCTCAAAGTGCCTGGGCTCCACCTCCTCGAATCCGAGCCGTCTCGCCTTTTCGGCTACCATCGGGAGGGATTCCACGGCCACCTTCACTTCGATTTCCATGTGATTCCTCCCCCGCAGGATTCGGACAGGGCCCCAAGGGCCGTCTCGAACTCCGTCCACCGCCCCTTCGGGACTCGCGCGCGGACGATCAGACGCTCTCCATAGCCGACGTCCTCCAGTTCCGCACCCAGCCGGTCGGCCTCCCTCCGAAGGAGGCTCTGAAGCCCATAGGGGATCGTGACCTCCGTCTCGACGCGTATAACATGGGGCGTGAGCCGGGCCGCATCAAGGGCCTCGGCGGCCGCCGTCCTGTAGGCCCGCGCCAGGCCCCCCGGCCCAAGCTTGATCCCGCCGAAGTATCTCACGACAACCACGCAGGCGTCCGAGACACCCCGGGCTTCCATCGTCTGGAGTATCGGAAGCCCGGCCGTCCGGGAGGGCTCCCCGTCGTCCGAGAAGCGCGACTCCATCGCGCTCGACCAGCCGGAGCGGTACGCCCAACAGTGGTGAGTCGCGTCGTGGTAGCGGCGCCTCAGCCCCTCCAGAAGGGCGAGGGCCCCCGCCGGGGAATCGATGGGCCCCGCATGACCCAGGAACCGGGAGCCCTTCTCCTTGCACTCGGCGAAGGCGGGCTCCAGCGGGCGGAGGTAGGTCCAGGGATCACCCATGGACCTTTTGGAGGGCTTCTTCGGCGTCCTTGCAGATCACGAACAGCGCGGGGAGTCCGAGCAGGTCGAACACCTTGAAGATCTTCGGCGACATGCCGCACAAGATCATGTCGCCCCCCCGGTCCCTGAGGGGTTGGATGTGGGAGAGGACGACTTCGATGCCGGAGGAGCCGATGTACACGAGCTGAGAAAAATCCACCACCAGCCTGTCGGCGCCGCGGGCCACATGGTCCGCCACGCACTCCCGGAAGAGCCCGTGGTTGTGGGCATCCAGGAAGCCCTTGAGGCGGACGATCACGACGCCGTCCCGCGTCTCCGACGTGACCTCCAGGTTCGTCATGGACCCTCCTGCCAATACGGATAAAAAGTGTACCACTGGTCCGGATACCGTTCCAATACGGCCCCGAAGAAGTCCGCCGCACCCTGAAGGGCGGCGCGGACCGATCCGTCGTCTCCCCCGCACCGCGAAGGTAACCCGACCCAAGCCGTGTACGTGCCATCTTCCTCCGCCATGACCGCCGTGGGCACCAGGGGAACGTCGGCCAAGGCCGCCAGAAGGGCCGGGCTCCGGAGGAAGCGGGCGGGACGGCCCCGAAAGACCACCGGTGCGCAGTCTCTCCCCACGGCCCGGTCGGCGAGGATCACCGCGCTCTCTCCTCGCTCCAGGGACGCCCGGAGCGCGGGCAGGGCCTTGAGAACGGCGTCCGCGGGGAGATACCTGTGACCTTGTCGATCCCGTCTCCGGCTCCGAAAGCGTTCAAGACCCGGGTCCGACTCTGGAAAGCCCAGAATCCAGTGCGGTCCCACGGATTCGGCAAGGAAGGCGCCGCCGATCTCCCAGTTGCCCAGGTGGGCCGTGACGAGGACCTTGCCGCCGGTCGAGGCGATTCGTTTCGAGGCCTCCGGCGACTGGGGAAAGACGCGGGGCGGGTCGGCCGACGCCCGGAGGTAATCCGAAACGCCGCGGGCGTAGGCGCGAATCGTCCGGACGGCGAGCTCCTCCGGGCCTCCTGGAGGTAAGTCGGGAAAGGCGCCCCGCAGGTTGGACGCGAGAGCCCGCCGGGCCTCCGGCACGTGCACCGCGTAGGCTTCCGCCAGGGACTCGGCCAGCGCCCGGGACACCCGTTGGGAGAGGGCGAGGGCCACGGCCTCGCCCAGCCCGAGGAGCCAACCCCGGTTCAGGGGACCCTTGCCCCAGGGGACCGAAGGCGCACGGTCAGGCATGACGCAGGATCGCCATCAGGACCCTGACGGTGTCGGTCACGGCCCGGAAGTGGCTCCCTCCACCCTGATACACCGCGCTCACCGGCACATGGGTCCATCGCGCCTTCGCGCCGAGCGCCTTGAGGAGGATCTCGGCGTCCACGCCGAAGCCGTCGGATTCGATCCGGATCGAGCGGGCCAGATTGGCTCGGAGTACCCGGAACCCGCACTGGGAGTCGGGGATCGGTTCCCTGGTCAACAAGGCCACGAGCCTCGTTCCGAGGCGGTTCGCCCACAGCCTCAGAGGGGGAAAGCGCTCGGATTGCCCCATCCGGTTCCCGAGGATCAGATCGATCTCGGGAGCCCGGGCCCGGAGGAGGCGCTCGGCCTCTGCGGGTAGGTGCTGACCGTCCCCGTCCATAAGCAGGATCCAATCCAGGGCCGGATCGCGCAACAGATCCGCCAGCCCGAGGCGCAGGGCCGCCCCCTTTCCGGCGGGCGCGGGCCGCGTAAGGACCCGGGCCCCGGCCGCGGCGGCCTCCCTTCCCGTTCCATCGGAGGACCCGTCGTCCACCACGGTCACCGAAAGCCCGAGGTGGACGAGGCTCCGGACGATCCCGCCGACGGCGTCCCCGCAGTCCCGCGCCGGGATGAGGACGGCGGTAGCGACCCCGAGTCGGGAAGGCGATGCAGGTGACGGCTCCGCCATTCTCTGTTCCCTCACCGGGGGCGCAGGGCCTGAGCCTGCACGGCGGTGACGGCGGCCACGTCCGCGATGTCCTGGGCCGAGCAACCTCGGCTGAGATCGTTGGCCGCGGCCGAAAGACCCTGGAGAATGGGGCCGAGCGCGGTGGCCCCGGCTAGCCTCTCCGTGAGCTTGTAGGCGATGTTGCCCGCGTCAAGGTTGGGGAAGATGAGGACGTTGGCCTGACCCGCCACCGGGCTCCCAGGGGACTTGGAGGCCCCCACCTTCGGAACGAGGGCTGCGTCACCCTGGAGTTCGCCGTCGGCCTTCACGTGAGGGGCTCTGGCCCGGAAGGTCTCCAACGCCCGCACCACCTTGTCCACGCTCTCGTGCCGGGCCGATCCTTTGGTGGAGAAGGAAAGAAAGGCCACTTTGGGCTCGCGGTTCACGAGAAGCCGGAAGGACTCGGCGGCGCACAGGGCGATTTCCGCAAGCTGGTCCGAGTTCGGATAGGGAACCAGCCCCGCGTCGGAGTAGACGAAAACGCCGTCCTCGCCGAACTCGCGCCGGGGAGTGACCATCAGGAAGAAGGAGGAAACGGTCCGCACGCCCTGCGCCGGGCCGAAGCAGCGGAGATAGGCCCGCACCGATTCGGCGGTCGTGTGGGTGGCGCCCGAAACCACCCCGTCGGCCCTTCCCTGTGCCGCCAGGAGGCACGCGGCGTACAAGGGGCGGCGGGCAAGGGCGCGCGCCTCGTCCTCCGTGGCTCCACGACTGCGATTGCGTTCCAGGTAGGTCCTGGCCGCCTCCTGCTCGAATCGAGGCTCGGAAGGATCCAGGACCTCCACGTCGGCGCCGGACAAGCCCAGGTCCATCAGCCGCTGGGACAGGCGCCCCCGGTCCCCCACGAGGACCGGCGTCGCCGTGCGGGCCGAGCGGATCAGTCGGACGGCTTCCAGTGTCCTGGGGTCGTCCGTCTCGGGCAGGGCGATTCGCTTGAGATCGGCGGCCGCGCGCCCGCGGATGTCGTCCAGGAGAGCCATTCCCCACCTCCCCGGAAAGCGTAGCACGAAACCGCGGAGGTTCTCCGGGCCTCTCCCCCGTCCGGCTCGTCTTGCATCCCTCCCGGCCGGGGAGCGACAATAGTCCCCATGGAGCCGAGGAGACTCCCCCGGAACGTGTGGATCGCGGGCTTTGTCAGCCTGTTCAACGACATCTCCTCGGAGATGATCTATCCCCTCCTGCCCCTCTTCCTGACGGGGGTCCTCAAGGCCTCGCGAACCTCCCTGGGCCTCGTGGAAGGGGTGGCGGAAGCCCTCGCGAGCCTCCTGAAGGTGTTCTCGGGCGTGCTCTCGGACCGGTTCCGTACCAGGAAAGTCCCGATGCTCCTGGGCTACGGACTCTCTCTCGTTTCGCGCCCCTTGCTGGCCTCGGCGGGCGGGTGGGGCTCCGTTTTCGGGGCGCGCCTGGTGGATCGGACCGGGAAGGGGATCCGCACGGCCCCACGGGATGCCGTGATCGCGGATAGCACGCCGCCTCAACAGCGCGGGAGGGCCTTCGGGGTCCATCGGGCCATGGATACGGCCGGAGCGGCCGTGGGCCCCGCCGTGGCGGCGCTGATCCTGTCCTCCACGGCCATAGGAATCCGGGGGATCTTTTGGCTGAGCCTGGCGCCCGGGGTCCTGGCCCTGGTGCTCATCCCGCTCCTAAAGGACCGGGTGCCCGATTCGCCCATGCGGGGCCGCGGCCCCTCCTTGGGCCGGGCCATCCGCCTTGGGGGGGCGTATCGGGACTTCCTTCTCGTGACGGCCTTCTTCACCTTGGCCAATTCGTCCGACACGTTTCTCCTCCTCAAGGCCCGCGAGGTAGGTTTTTCCTTGGCAGGCGTCACGGGAGTCTACACCCTCTTCAACCTGTTCTACGCCGCCATTTCGGGGCCCGTGGGAGCGTGGTCCGACGCCTGGGGGCGCGGGCGCGTCGTGCTCCTCTCGTTCTTCTACTACGGGATCGTCTATGCGGGCTTCGCGGTGGCCGAATCTCCCTGGGCCGTCCTTCTTCTCTTCGTTCTCTACGGACCCTTCCAGGCCGTGGAGGAGGGGGTGAAAAAGGCCTACCTGTCGGGGTTGATCCCGGGATCGCTCATGGGGTCGGGAATGGGGCTCTACCACGCCGTCCGGGGGCTCGCCCTCCTTCCCGCCTCCCTCGTCACGGGTCTCCTCTGGGACGCCTTTGGGCCGGGCTGGGCCCTGGGTGCGGACGCCTTCCTGGCCGTGGCCGCGGGCTTCGTCTTCGCGCTTCTGGCGCGGCGGCGAGGCGGCGCGGAGGCAGTTCCGTGAGATGCTCCCCATCGAACCGGGAGATGGTGAGGAGGCAACTCGCGGGGAGGGGGATCCGATCCAGGCGAGTGTTGGGCGCCTTTCTCCGGGTGGACCGGCGCCACTTCGTACCGCCGGGAGCCGAGGGAGGGGCTCACGGAGACCACCCGGTGTCCATCGGCCTGGGCCAGACCGTGAGCCAGCCGTTCATGGTGGCCCTGATGCTGGAAGCCCTTCTGGTCCGCCCGGGCATGAGGGTGCTGGAAGTAGGGTCGGGATCGGGGTACGTCCTGGCTCTCCTGACGGCCATGGGCGCGCGCGCCTTCGGGATCGAGTGGCACCCCGGTCTGGCCCGCCGCCTCGCGGACAACTGCCAAGCCGCCGGATTCCCAGGGATTCCGCTCCGCATCGGGGACGGAGGGTACGGATGGCGGGAGGAGGCCCCCTTCAACCGCATCCTCGTGTCGGCCTGCTGTCCGGCCGTCCCCCCGCCACTCCTCGAGCAGGTGGCGCCGGGGGGAATGGTTCTGGCGCCCGTCCGGGAGGGCGGGGGACAGGCACTCCTGAAGATCACTCGGAGGCACTCGGGCGCCTTCGACTTCGAGTGGAAAGACCGGTGCGTCTTTGTTCCGCTCCTGGGCGACTTCGGGGAGGGGCGGTGAGGGGACCCCTGCTCCTCCTGCGATGCCGGATCGCCATGGCTCTTCACCAGCTTTGGCCGCTCCGGCCTTCGGCTGGGGTCTTCGGAGTGGGCTTCGTCGTCCTGGGGGCGAGCTTCCTTGCGGCCGATTTCCTTTTCTTTCGGCGCATCTTCGAGAACCTTTTGGCCACGGAAGAGGTTCCCGCCGCCCTGCTCGCCGCCCTGGCAGCCAAGCTCATGGGGCTGGTTCTCCTGACGACGTTCACCCTCCTTCTCTTCTCGGCCTCCGTGAGCGCCCTGTCCTTTCTATACCTGGACGAGGACCTTTCGCTCCTTCTTCCCCTTCCCGTGGGGCGGGGAGGCATCCGGGCATACCGTTCCCTGGAGGCGGCGGCGAGCGCCTCCTACATGGTGGCCCTCCTCCTCATTCCCGTCGCGGCGGCCTACTGGAGCCTTCAGAGCCAAAATCCGTCTGTCCTGGCGCTGGACCTGATCGGCCTCCTCCTGTACCTCGCGACGCCCCTGGCCTGGGGGATTTCCTTCACGGTTCTCATGGCGCGGTTTTTCCCCGCCCGGAGGCTCCACCAGGTGCTCACCGTGCTCACCGTGGTCATGCTGTGCCTCCTGGTCGTCCTCTTTCGCCTGGCACGACCCGAGGCCTTGCTGAATCCGGCCACGAGCCTCCAAGTCGCGGACGTTCTGGGCTCCATTGCCATGCCCAGCGAGCGCCTCCTTCCCTCCACGTGGCTGGCCTCGCTGATCGTCTACGGGGCCGATGGCCGGTGGGGCAGGGCTCTGCCAAGCCTGGTGCGGCTGGCGAGCCTCGCGTCGGCCAGCTTGGTCTTTCTCGGGGTCCTTCTCCGCCTCCTCCACGCGAGGGGGTACGGGAGGGCCCAGGAGCAGGGGGGGCTGCGCCCCGGAGCAGCTCCGTCCCGTGTGGCCCTTGCCCTCGTTGGGGCGGCCGTATCGTTGGCTCCGGCCGGTCGTGTCTCCCGGGCGGTCTTGCGCAGGGACCTCCTCCTCTTTTTCCGCGATCCCACCCAGTGGGGACAGCTCATCATCCTAGCGGCCCTGGTGGTCATCTACCTGTTCAACGTGCGCCTTCTTCCACAGGAAGTGGCGGTCCTCAAGGTGGCCGTCTCCTACTGGAACCTGGCCACCCTGGGGCTTATCGTGGCCTCGGTGGCGGGCCGGTTCGCGTTCACGGCCGTTTCCTCCGAGGGGAAGGCGTATTTTGCCTCCCGAGCCCTCCCTCTGGGCGTGGGCTCCTACCTGTGGGCCAAATACCTCTTCACCGCCGTGCCCCTTTCCGTGCTGGCGTCCTGCGCCCTGTACGGGTCGAACCGGTATCTGGGCGTGCGGGGCGAGGCCCTGCACTACACGCTGTTCCTCGCCATGGCCTCCTCGCTGGCCCTGGCCGCCCTGGCTCTGTGCCTGGGATGCGTCGCGCCGGTCTTCGACGCGCGCAATCCGGCCAAGGCCGTCATGAGCGCCTGGGGGCTCACCTACATGTTCCTCTCCCTGCTCTACGTGGGCGTCGTCCTCGTCCTTTCGGCGCGGCCCGTCTACCGCTACTACGCCCACCTTGTCGGGCGGGGTCCTGAGGCGGACTTCGCCGGGGCCGCCATGCAGGTGGGCGCCGTAAGCCTGGCCCTGGTCGTCTTGTGCATGGGCACGGCGGTCTCGCGCCTCAAGGGGTTGGAACCCACCTGATGCCGCTTAGAGTGGAGCCGGTACCGGTCCGATTCGTTGTACAATTCCGCCTTCGCGGGAGGCATCCAGCCCCCGCACCGAAGGAGACCCCATGACGCGGTCCGGAAGGAAAGACCTCGCCGCCGATACGCTCTGCATCCACGCAGGCCAGGATCCTGACCCCACCTACGGCGCGGTGGCGCCCCCCATCTTCCAAACATCGACCTTCGCCTTCGCAAGCGCCGACCAGGGCGCGTCGCGTTTCGCGGGGAAGGATGCCGGCTATATCTACACGCGGATGGGGAACCCGACGGTCCGGATGCTCGAGGACAACGTGGCGGCCCTGGAGGAGGGGAGTTTCTCCCTCGCCACCTCCTCGGGCATGGCCGCCGTCTCCACGATCTTCTTCGCCCTGCTCTCGGCGGGAGACCACGTGGTTTGCGGCGATTCCGTGTACGGACCCTCCCGGCTCGTACTGGCCCGCGACTTCAGCCGCTTCGGCGTCGCCGCGACCTTCGTGGACACGAGCGACGCCGACGCCCTCCGGCGGGCGGTGACCGGCTCCACGCGAGTGGTCTTCTTGGAAACCCCAGCCAACCCGACCCTGGCCGTCACCGACATCGCTCGGGCGGCCGAGATCGCACACGGCGCCGGGGCACTCCTCGTGGTGGACAACACCTTCATGAGTCCGGTGCTGCAGAAGCCCCTCCGCCATGGAGCGGACGCGGTTCTTCACTCCGTGACGAAGTTTCTGAACGGGCATTCGGACGTCGTTGGAGGCATCCTGGTCTTCCGCGACGAGATCCTTTGGAAGAGGGTCCGATCCGTCCTCCACTATTTGGGAGGCACCATGGATCCCCACCAGGCCTGGCTGGTGTTGAGGGGGGTCAAGACCCTGGCCCTCCGGGTGAGGGCCGCCCAGGAGAGCGCACGGGCCGTGGCGGCCATGCTCCAGGCGCATCCCGCCGTCGCCTGGGTGCGGTATCCGGGCCTTCCCGGTTTCGCCGGGGCGGACATCATGGCGCGCCAGGCGGAGGGCCCCGGCTCCCTCATCTCCTTCGAGCTCCGCGGAGGGGTGGAGGCCGGCCGGAGGCTCCTCGGGCGGGTCCGCCTTGCCACGCTGGCCGTGTCCCTCGGGGGCGTGGAGACCCTCATCCAGCACCCGGCCTCCATGACGCACGCGGCCATGTCGCAGCAGGAACGGCTCGATGCGGGAATCACGGACGGCTTGGTCCGCCTGTCCGTCGGCTGCGAGGCGAAGGAGGACCTGCTGAGGGACCTCGAGGAGGCCCTCTCGGGGATATGACCGGAAGCGGGATCCGGGAAGTCCCCCGGGGTCAGACCTTCCCGAGGTGCTTGAGGGATGTCCCCTCGGCCATAAAGACCACGTCTTCGGCCACGTTGGTGCAGAGGTCGGCGATCCTCTCGAACTCCTTGGCCGCGAAAACCAGCGCGATGGCCGTCTGTCGCTGGGCCCGCTCGGACCACCTCTCGGAGAGGACGTCCGATATGGCCCTTTGAAGCAGTTCGTCCACCTCGTCGTCCCGCCGGATGACGTTCTTGGCCAGCGCCGTGTCGCGGGCCACGAACGCCGTGATGGCGTCGCTCAGCATGGCCAGGCAGACGTCGCTCATCCTTCGGAACATGTCCATAGAGGAGGCGGAGGGGAATGTGCCCACCTGCTCGGCGCGCTCGGCCACGTTGAGGGCATGGTCCCCGATGCGCTCGAGATCGTTGTTGATCTTGAGCGCCATGAGCACGCCCCTCAGGTCGTCCGCTTCGGGCTGGTACAGCGCGAGGATCCGCAGGCACCGCGCGTCGTTGGCGATTTCCTGACGGTTCAGGGCCCGCTCCGCGGACCGGATCTTCGGAAGGGCCTCCATGTCGCAGCGCAGAAACGACTCAGAGGCCGTCCTGAGCAAATTGCCCGCGTCATCGGCCATGGCCGCGATGCTCTCCAGGAGTTGCTGAATCTCGTCTCTTCCACGACCCATAAAAAATCTCCCGCCGGACCAGGCCGGCCAGCGTCACAAAAGGCTCGCCCCGGCTCAGCCGAAGCGGCCCGTAAGGTAATCCCGGGTCCTTCCCCGTTCGGGATTCGTGAAGAGCCTCTCGGTCTCGCCAAATTCCACGAGTTCCCCGAGGTAAAGGAAGGCGGTGAAGGCCGAGACCCGGGCGGCCTGCTGCATGTTGTGCGTGACGATGACGATGGTGTACCGTCCCTTGAGTTGGTCGATGAGCTCCTCGATCTTGGCCGTGGCGATTGGATCCAGCGCCGAGGCCGGCTCGTCCATGAGCAGGACTTCCGGTTCCACGGCGATGGCCCGGGCGATGCACAACCGCTGCTGCTGGCCCCCCGAGAGGCTCATCCCCGAGTGGCCCAAGATGTCCCTGACTTCCTCCCACAGGGCGGCCCGGCGGAGGGCAACCTCCACCCTCTCCCTCAGCTCCGACTTGGGGAGGTCCTCGTAGAGCCGGATCCCGAACGCCACGTTGTCAAAGATGGACATGGGAAAAGGCGTGGGCTTCTGGAAGACCATTCCCACCCTGGCCCGCAGGGAGGTTACGTCCACGTCCCGGTCCAGGATGTTCTTTCCGTCCAGGAGGATTTCCCCCTCGGCGCGCTGTCCCCGGTAGAGGTCGAACATCCGGTTGAAGCACCGGATGAGCGTGGATTTCCCGCACCCCGAGGGGCCGATGAAGGCCGTGACCTCCTGGGAATGGATGGGGAGATCAATGTTCCGCAGGGCCTGCTGGGTCCCGTAATAGAAATTCAGGCGTCTTACGTCGATGCGGACGTCGCGCAATCGCGGCGCAGCCTCCCCGGGAGCCGCGGGGGCGGTCTGGAGGCCTGGGGAAACCAGGATCTCGTTCATGACAGGGTCCTCCCGGCCTGGGTTCGCGAAACCACGATTCGCGCGAAGATCGTGACCACCAGGACGAATAGGGTGATCAGGAAGGCGGCCCCCCAGGCCTGGGCGCGCCAGTCATTGTAGGGCGACATGGCGTAGTTGAAGAGAGTCACGTTCAGCGTGCCCGTGGGGTACATGGGATTGAAGTTCCAGTAGGGGTTGTTGAGCGCCGTAAATAGCAAAGGGGCGGTTTCGCCGCTCACCCTCGCAATGGCCAGAAGGATCCCGGTGGTCATGCCGCCGAGCACCCTCCGGTAGCACACGTTCACGACGACCTTCCAGTACGGGGCGCCCAGGGCGAGGGCGGCCTCCCGGAGGGCGTTCGGCACGAGCTGGAGCATCTCCTCCGTGGTTCTCGTCACGACGGGGATCATGATGAAGGCCAGCGCCACGCCGCCCGCGAGTCCGGAGAAGCCCTTCAGCGGGCGGACGAGGATGGCGTAAACGAACACGCCGATCACGATGGAGGGAGCGCTCGTGAGGACGTCGCTGATGAACCTCACGGTGTTGGCCAGGGCTCCGTTCCGTCCGTATTCCGCGAGGTAGGTGCCCGCGAAGAGCCCGCACGGCACCCCGATGGCGGTGGCCAGAACGGTGAGCAGGAGCGTGCCCACGATGCCGTTGGCCATGCCGCCTCCCTCCACGCCAGGCGGGGTCGGGAGCTTCGAGAAGAAGTCCAAGTCCAGGGCGCTCCCTCCCTTTGCCAGGACGACCCCCAGAATCCAGAAGAGGAAAAAAAGACCGAAGACGGCCGACGTCCCGGAGAGGGCCAGCATCCCCCAGTTCATCGCCTTGCGCCGGACGTACTTCATCCCCCGCGGGATCATCGCTTGGACCCTCCCGGCAGGGCCTTCTCCATCCTCCACAGGAGGAACTTGGCCAAGGAGAGAATGAGCGTCGTGATCAGGAACAAAATGAGGCCAAGGGCCACGAGGCTCGACACGTGAAGGGGCGTGGTAGCCTCGGCAAACTCGTTCGCGAGCGTCGAGGAAATGGTGTTGGAGGGGCTGAGAAGGGACGCGGAGATGACGTGGGAGTTGCCGATCACGAAAGTCACGGCCATGGTCTCACCGAGGGCGCGCCCGAGACCCAGGAAGATGGCTCCGACGATCCCCGATCTCCCGTACGGGATCACCACGTTTCGGATGACCTCCCACGTCGTCGAACCCAGGCCGTAGGCCGACTCCTTGAGCATGGGAGGGATGAGGCGGAACACGTCGCGCGTGACGGACGCGATGAAGGGCAGGATCATCACGGCGAGAATCAGACCGCCGGTGAGCATGCTGATGCCGAGCGAAGGTCCCTTGAAGAGCGGCAGAAAGCCGAAGTGTTCCTGGAGCTGTGCGTAGAAAACCCGGTTCAGCCAGGGCGCGAGCACGAAAAGGCCCCACATCCCGTAAATGATGCTGGGGATCGCGGCGAGAAGTTCGATCCCGAGCCCCACGGGCCTCGACAGCCACGGGGGGGCCATCTCCGTGAGGAACACGGCCACGCCGATGCCCACCGGTCCCGCGATGAGGATCGCGATGAGTGACGAGACGACGGTCCCGTACGCCGAAGGCAGCGCTCCGTACAGGTCGCGGACCGGATCCCAGTCGCTCGACCACAGGAAAGAGGGGCCGAATCGAAGGAACGCCTCGGAGGACTGGAAGAGGAGAACGAGGAGGATGGCGCCCAGGATGACCAGCACGAGAACGGCGAAGGCCATGCTCGTCCCGCGAAAGAGGGTATCCATGGCGTTTCGGTGCTTCGTGCCCGCGTCCGCCCGATTTCCTCTGGCCGAGGGTGGAGCCGCTTGGTTCGAACCGGTCGACATGATCCCTCCCCCCACGGTGTCTAGGGCCAGATCGCCCGGCCGCCGGAGCGGACGTTTTTCTTCCAATGGTCTTCCACCCGGTCCACTACCTTCATGGGGAGGGGGAAGTAGTTGAGGTCTTCGGCTGCCTTGGCCCCCTCGCGGAGGCACCATCTGAAGTAGCTCAGAAGCGCACGGCCTTTGGAGGGATCCTTGTGCTCCCGCGGCAGGAGGATGTAGGAGGCTCCCAGGATGGGCCACCCTCCGGGCCCCGTGTTGTCCATGAGGTCGAGCTCGAAGCCGGGACCCGAAGCCCAGTCCTCTCGCCCGAGGGCGGCGCGGACCGAATCCCGATTCGGCTCGACGAAGGTGCCTCCAGGGGTTTCAAGTGCGACGACCCGCAGGCCGCTCTGCAACGCGTACGCGTATTCCACGTATCCAACGGCACCGGCAACCTCCCGAACGTAGGAGGCAACGCCCTCATTCCCCTTTGCCGCTATGCCGGAAGGCCACTTGACAGAGGGTCCCACCCCAACGTGGGATGCGAATCCTGGATGAACCCTGGATAGGTATCGCGTGAAGAGCCAGGTCGTTCCGGATCCATCGGCACGAGCCACAATTCCCACGGCCAGGTCGGGGAGGTCCATCCCCGGATTGAGCGCCTTGATTCGGGGGTTGTTCCAGCGCGCCACACGGCCTAGAAAGATCTCGGCAAGAAGTTCGGGGGTCAGCCTTACGGGTCTCGGGTCGGTTCCCGGAAGGTGGACCACCGGAACGACTACGCCCACCACCATGGGGAATTGGACCAGACCGTGCCGGTCAAGGTCACTGGGCGCGAGTGGATACTCGGAGGCGCCGTAGTCTACGGTGCCGCGTTGAATCTGAAGGATGCCTCCGCCCGAACCGATGGACTGGTAGTTGAAAGTCGAGCCGGTGAGGGCGCGGTACGCGTGGGACCAGCGGGCGTAGAGGGGGTAAGGGAAGGTCGCACCCGCGCCGCTGAAGGTGCCGGCGGCCCAAGCGGAAAAGAGGGTCGCAGCCGCCATGACCGCCGCGGACCAAGCCAACCGTCTCTGCATGAAAGCCCCCGCGAAATATTCATCCTCGACCGGTTTGATTGCCGCCAGATTAGCAGATTGTTGCGAGATGGCAACAGTGCCCCCGCTCGAGCCCCGAGCGGGCGCCTTGGGGCGCCCGCCGGGGATGCTTCATGGTGCCGAAGGGGGGAC
>CAZPSH010000006.1:0-133751 GCA_964589625.1 uncultured Thermoanaerobaculia bacterium | reverse complement strand
GTGGCCGTGGCGCTGGCAACGCGACCCACAAGGGGTTTCTCAGCAGCCTGCTAGACGTCCAGATCATCCACGGGAAGGGGACGGGAACTCTTTGGCGGACCGTCCGCGCCCTTCTGGAGCGCCTGCCCGAAGTGGCCTCGTTCTCGACGGCCGGGGCGGCTGAGGGTCTCGTACATGAAGGACCGGGCGAGGCAGGTCCGGATCTTCACGCCAAGTTTCACCGCCGCCTTGCTCGTCACGGGCCTGTTCACGGCGGGCGCGGCGGCGGATCTCCCGCCCTTCTCCTGGGTGATGGAGTGGAACGGGCGCATCAAGGACGCCCAAACCGAGGCCCGGCCTCCCGCCGAGAGCCTTCCCGAGGAGGCCGTCCCGGGCCTGGGACGGATGACCCTGGGAGCGCTCTGCGAGGAATACGGGTTCGACGCGGGCAAGGTCACCTCCGGCCTCAAGGCCCGGGGGCTCTCCGCCGATTCCCGACGCACCGTCAAGGAGAACGCGGAGGCATCGGGAATGGGCCCCCACGACTACTACGACGTGATCCGCGAGGTGTCGCGTCCGTAAGCGGGGCGTGGGAGAATACGGGGACCGCCTCGGACGTTGAGTCGGGCATGGAAAGCGCGGTCCGGAACGCGGCCCGCCCGGAATCGGGGAGACCCATGAAGACGCCCGTCACCGTGTTCACCATGACCCTCTGCCCCTACTGCGTCGCCGCCAAGCGGCTCTTGAAGAAGAAGGGCGTGGACTTCGAGGAGGTCAACCTCGACCGCCACCCCGAGCGCTGGGAAGAATGCGAGCGCCGCTCGGGGCGGGAGACCGTTCCCCAGGTCTTTTTTGGGGACCGCCACGTCGGGGGATGCGACGACCTGATGGACCTCGATCGCTCGGGCGAACTCGACAGGCTCATCGCCGCGCTGTAACCTGAACCCGTGGAGCCCCTGCTTCGCCAGCGGGCCACGGCGGAGGTGAGCCATGGCGGCCTATACCAAGGAGCACGCCAAAAAGGGGCTGGACGCGCCCCTCCCGGCGATCGAGACGTGGCCGAACCAGTTCCCCGGCTATGAGATCACCATCGAGGCGCCCGAGTTCACCTCGGTGTGCCCCAAGACCGGCCTGCCCGACTTCGGCCTTCTCGTCCTGCGGTACGAGCCCCGCAAGTCCTGCCTCGAGCTCAAGTCCTACAAGGAGTACCTCCTGGCCTACCGGGGCGTGGGCATCTTCTACGAGAACGCCGTGAACCGCATCCTACGGGACGTGGTGAAGGCCTGCGGGCCCGAGCGGGCCACCCTCACGGGCGTCTTCAATTCCCGCGGTGGAATGAGCGCCTCCGTCGTGGCCACCTACACCCGAAACAAGGGGTTTGGCTCGTGACCGGCCCGGTGACCCTCGGACTGGAGACGCCGGTGGGGCGACTCGACGTAACCCTCTCGGCCGAGGCGGTCCACGGCATTGCGTTCGGCGGAAAGGCCCCGGACGGGCCCGTTCCCCGGAGCGTGGCGCCCCTCCTGAACCGGCTCAAGAAGCAGTTGCGGGAGTTCTTTGCGGGATCCGGGAGCGGCTTCGACGTCCCGCTGGACCCCCAGCCCCCCGGCACGGAATTCCAGGCCAAGGTGTGGGAGGCGCTCCTCCGGGTGCCCGCCGGGCAGGTCCTCTCCTACTCGGACCTCGCGAAGTGGGCAGGGCGCCCGGGCGCCGCCCGGGCCGCGGGTTCCGCCTGCGGCGCCAACCGGATCCCGATCCTCATCCCCTGTCACCGCGCGGTGGCCAAGGGGGGACTAGGCGGCTTCGGCGGAGGCCTGGCCGTCAAGAAGCAGCTCCTCCGCTTGGAGCGCGGCACCTGATCCCCTTCGCTCCGCGCGTCCGCCCGGGCAGGGGTGGAGAACCGGTCCGGACCGACCGCGGACCCCGGTGAGCGACATGGCCCGTCTTCCCCACGCCTACCCCTTCCGGTTCCTGGACCACGAAGACCTCTCGAGGCCGCTCCACGCGGTCTTCACCGCGGGCGCGGCGTTCCAGAGGTCCGGCCGGGCGCCCGCATGGATCCTCCTCGAAGCCATGGCCCAGGCCGCCGGACTGGCCGCCTTCTCCCGCGAGGACTCGGGAGGGATGGTCCTCCAGGTCCAGCGCTTCCGTTGTCCGCGCCCCCCGGAGCCGGGCCAGCGGCTGACGCTTTCGGCGGAGGTCCTCCAGCGCATGGGCCCCGTGGTTCGCGTAAAGGTCCTGGCCCGCCGCGGGGCGAAGCTCGCGGCCCGCGCCGTGCTCACCCTCCGGGAGGTCCCCCCTTGACGGCGCCTTGCTATGTCACGGGGATCGGCGCGGTATCGGCCTTCGGCGTCGGGGCGGAGGCCCTCTGGCAGGGCCTGCTTTCGGGGAGAACGGCGGTGGCCCCGCTACGGAGGTTCGACGGAAGGGGCCTCCGGAGCGACCTCGTGGCCGAGGCCCCCGACCCCGGAGGGGGTTTTCCCAACCGCACCGACCGCCTCGCCTTCGCCGCCGCCCGGGAAGCCCTGTCCTCGGCGGGACTGGAGACCCTCCCTTCGCACGCGGGGGTGGCCACGGGGGCCGGAGTGGGCGGCCTGCCCGAATCGGAGGAGGCCTGCGGCGCCTGGGTGGGAGGCGCGGCGCGGACCCCCTCCCTGCGAACGCTCACCCGCCACGTCCCGGCCACCACGGCCGACCTGCTGTGCCTCGCCCTCGGCGCCTGCGGCCCCCGCTGCGCCGTGGCCAACGCCTGCGCCTCCTCCACGGCCGCCCTCGCCCTGGGCGCGGCGTGGATCTCCCTCGGGGAGACGGACTGCGTTCTGGCCGGCGGCGCCGACGCCCTCGCCCGCATGACCGTCGGAGGCTTCAACAGCCTGCGTCTCGTCGCGTCCGAGCCGCCCCGGCCCTTCGACCGGACCCGTTCGGGAATGGCCGTGGGGGAGGGGGCGGCCTTCCTCGTCCTCGAATCGGCCGAGCGGGTCCGGGCGCGCGGGACGCGCCCCCTGGCCGCCCTCCCCGGATGGGGGCTCTCGGCGGATGCCCACCACGCCACCGCCCCCCATCCCGAAGGGAGGGGCGCCCTGGAGGCCATGCGGGCGGCCCTGGCCGGGGCGGGGGCGACGGCGGAGGATGTGGACGCCGTAAACGCGCACGGCACGGGCACCCGGGCCAACGACTCCGCGGAGGCCGCGGCCCTGGTCCGGCTGCTGGGCCGCCGCGCGCCGGAGGTGCCCGTCTCCTCCGTCAAAGGGGCCCTGGGTCACTGTCTGGGGGCGGCGGGAGCCCTCGAAGCCGTTGCCTCCGTTCTCACCCTCCTCTGCCAGACCGTTCCCCCGACGGCGGGGCTGAGAAATCCCGAATTCGAGGGCCTCTTTCTGCCGACTGCGCCGGTGGAGGGCCCCGTCGGAAGCGTACTGACTCTGAACCTGGCCTTCGGCGGCCACAATGCCGCCCTCTTCTTCCGGAGGGTCCCGTGAGGGGCCCCTTCGTGACGGGGACGGGGGGCGTGGGCCCCCTGGGGACGGGCATCGTCTGGCCGCCGCCCGGTCCTATCTCAAACGTACAGAGGGTCCCCCCGGACCTGCCCCTTCGGGAGGGGTTTCCGCCGCAGTCCACGCGGTGGTTGGACGGGGCTTCGTTGTGGTGGGCCCACGCCGCACGGCAGGCGCTGGCGCACCAGCCTCCGGAGGAGATCCCGGCCTCCGGCCAGGCGGTGGGACAGTCCTGGGGTCCGACGGCGCCCGTGGTGGCCCTCGAACGGGGGATCTGGAGCGAGGGGCCGGGGGCCATGAACCCGGCCCTGTTCCCCTTCACGGCCGGGAACGCGCCGGCGGGGCAGGCCGCCCTCCTCCTAGGACTCACGGGGCCCTCCCTGACGCTCCTCGCGAAGGAGGCTTCGGGGCTGGCCGCCCTGGTGGACGCCTCGCGCTTGGTGGCGTGTGGGGCGGCGGTCAGGATGGTGGCGGGCGGGACGGACGAGTTGGACCCCCTTCTCCTTCAGGTTCTCAAGCCCCTGAGAGGGAGGGGCGCACGGCCGCCGGGCGAGGGCGCCTACGCCCTGTTGCTGGAGCGGGACCCGGGACCCCGGCGCTCCCTGGCGCGCGTCGCCGGATGGGCCGGGGCGGCGCGCCCGTGCGAGCCTCACGTGTTTCCCGTGGATGCGGGCGCGCTCCTCGACGACCTGGCCGACGCCGTGGGCCGCTCTGCCGGATGGGGACCTTCCTCCGCCGACGTTGTGGCCCTTCCCGCCGATACCCCGTTCTGGGAGGGCGAGGCCGAGGAATGGAGGCGCCGCCGGGCGCCCGGCGCCGAATCGCTCCGTTTCCAGTACCCGCTGGGATGTGGCGGGGCGGCCTGGGCCGGCGCAGCGGCGATCCTGGCGGAGCGCGCGGCCCGGGACGAGGTGGGCCGGAGCCTTCTCCTGGCCGTCTCCTCGGGGGGAGCGGGGTGGGGACTCGCCCTGGAGGCCCTCCCATGAGAACGGCCGTCGCCCGATGCGCTTCGGGGCCCTACCTGGACCTCGGACCGTACTTCCCCCGCGGAGTCTTCGCGTTCTTGACCCTGCGAGGGGACCACGACGTCTCCACCGAAGGGCTCTCCCGCTTTCTCGAGGAGTGCGGCCATCGCGGGGTCCGCGTCCATCGCGCAGACCAGGTCCACTCGAACCGCGTGGTCCGGGCCGAGGAGGCGCCCTGCGCCGCCGACGCCCTGGTGGGCGACCGTCCCGGGGAGGCCGTGCGCGTGGTCACCGCCGACTGCGTCCCCATCCTGCTGTCCACCTCCGACGGGTCCCGCGTGGCGGCGGTCCACTCGGGCTGGAAGGGGACCCTGGCGCGCATCGTGGAACGCGCGGCCCGGGCCCTTGCCCCGGAGCCCTCCTGCCTGACGGCCTACGTGGGGCCCGCGGTGGGGCCCTGCTGTTACGGCGTGGACGCGCCTCGCCACCGTGCTTTTCGCGAGGCCTTTCCCGGCTGGGTGGATGAGGGGGGCGCCGCCCTCTCCCTGGACTTGGCCGGCCTGAACGCGCGGATGCTGGCCTCTCTCGGGCTGCGTCCCGAGAACGTTCACGTGGAGTCGCGTTGTACGGCCTGCGAGGCCCTGTTATGCTGTTCCTATCGCAGGGACGGAGAGCGGGCGGGCCGCATGGCGGCGGTGATCGGGAGGACCCGTTGAACGGTGGATGGACGCGCCTCGACGGCCATGGCCGGACTCGGATGGTGGATGTGGGCCGAAAGCGGCCCACGGTCCGGACGAACCAGGTATTTCCGAGGCTCCTCCCCCTTTGCCACGTTGTGGCGCCCGCCGAGGTGGCGGTAGACTTCGGGCGGGACGATTCGGCACGCAGGATCCGGATGGAGGCGAACGCCTCCACGAAAGACGACGTCACGGGGGTCGAGATGGGTCCCATCGACCTTCTGGAAAAGACCGGCGGAAAACCCGGCCGGTACGAACGGTGAGCCGCATGTCCTCTCTAGAGCACGAGAAACAACTCCTGTTCGACCGCGATCTCGACCGGGCCATGGCCGCCCTCTCCCCGCGGGCTCCCGCGGAGGCGTGGGTGCGGGCGGGCGAAGCCTTGCGGGTCCGGTCCATGCCCCACCTGGCCGCCTCCGTCACCGAGAAGGCCCTCGCGCGCCACGCGAAAGTCGCGGACCTCTGGAGGACGCACATCCAGGCGGTGGCTTTCTCCCCCGACCTGCTCCAAAAGGTCTGGACGCGCCTGAGCGGTGGGAGTTCCCCGGCTGGCCCCTCGAGGGACATCCTCCTCGCCCTGGTGGAGTACTACCTGGAGAAGGACCGGGAGGGCGTGGCGCGTCTCGAGGGGGTTCCGGTGAACCAGCGGGGTGCCCTCTTCTATGAGGTGTGCGGCTACTACGCCATGGCCAGTCAGGACTACCGCCACGCCCTGAAGGCCTTCCAGCAGGCCCGGCGGCTGGCGCCGAAGGACCTCCGCCTGACCTATCACGTGGGCCAGGCCTACCACGCCATGGGCGACCACGCGCGGGCCCTCTCCTGGCTCTACCGCCTCGTGAGCCGCGAGAGGCACTTCGTCCAGGCCTGGGACACGCTGGCCAAGATCCACCTTGAGCGCGGCGACCGCCACCTGGCCCGGCAGGCCTTCGGTATGTCGCTGTCGGTGAACCCCCGCGACTGGGGCATCTACTTCACCTTCGCCGACCACTACCTCGCCGAGGGCCGCCACGATATGGCCCGGGCCGTCCTCACGGACCTGCTCGACCTCTCCCCGAGGGAGGTCATCTCCGCGGAGGTCTTCAATTACCTGGGGTACCTCTCCTACCTCCAGGGCAAATACGCCGAGGCCCTCCCCGCCTTCCGCAAGGCGCTGGAGCTCAATCCCTCCCTGGCGGTGGCCTGGCTCAACATGGGCAACCTCCACTTCCACCTCAAGCAGATGGACGAGGCCCAGGCCTGCTTCCGCGAGGCCCTGAAGGCCGATCCGCATCTGGGCGCCGCGGCGTGCCAGCTCGGCCTCACGCAGCTCGATCAGGGCATCCTGGACCGGGCCCGGGACCCGCTGGAACGGGCCCTCGCGCTGGACCCCTCGGACTACTGGGCCCACCTGGGGCTTTCGGAGTACCACCGCCGCACCAAGAATCCCGTGGGGGCGCTGGAGGAGGCGCGGGCGGCCCTCCGGATCGCGCCCGACGACCCGAACGTGCACAACTACCTGGGCATCGCTCTGGAGACGAACCGCCGCTATTTCGACGCGGAGAAGGCCTACCGCCGCGCCCTCGAACTGGACCCCCTCCACCGCTGGGCCGCCAACAACCTGGGGTACCTCTGCGAGAAGATCATGCGCGTGGACCCCTCCTACAAGAGCGCCGCCGTCGAGGCCTGGAAGCAGCGCCTCGTCATCTGCCGGGACATGGGCTCCTCGGTCCGGGGCGCCATCAACCACCTCAAGCGCCTGGGAGTGCCCGTGGCCACCCTCCGGAAATGGCTCGAAAAGGAGCCGCCTGCGGGCCGGAAGCGGTGAGCCGATGATCCTTGCCGTGGGGCTCGACCTCTGCGACGTGGATCGCGTGGAGGCCGCGATCCGCAAACACCCCCGGCTGCTGGACCGCGTGTTCACTCCGGCGGAGCGAACCGCGTGCGAGAGGAGGGCCTCTCCCTGGGCCTCCTACGCGGCCCGGTTCGCCGCCAAGGAAGCCGCCATGAAAGCCCTGGGTACGGGCTGGGGGGGCGGCGTGGGCTGGAGGGACCTGGAGGTGACGGGGGGGGCAGGAAGCCCTCCGGGGATGGCCTTCCACGGCGCCGCCCGCCGGCGCCTGGAGGCCATAGGCGGACACTCGGCCGTCGTGAGCCTCACCCACGAACGCAGGGCCGCCGCCGCCGTCGTGATTCTCCTGGGCGCCGGTCCGTCCTCATAGGACGATGGGGCGCGTCGCGGGAACGCCCGGGCGCCGCCGCCGAAAAAGGGAAAAGGCCGGGGCTCGCCCCGGCCTTTGGATTGAATAGGGAGATTCCCCGGATCTAATCGGCTTCGGCGGGAGCCGGCGCCGGCGCGGGCGGGGCGCCCATGGGAACCTCCACGAAGCGTCCGCCCTCCACCTTCCACATCACGTACGGGGACTGCTGGGGGTCCCCCTTCTCGTCGAACTTCATTTTTCCGAAGGGCGTCTCCACCTCGATTTTGTGGAGCGTGCGCGCCACTTCGACGCCGTCCGTCGTGCCCGCCTGGGAGATGCCGGTGAGGGCCACCGTGGCGGCGGTGTACGCGTAGAGGGAGTAGGGTCCCAGCTCGCCGTACTTCTGCTTGTAGGCGGCCACGACGCTCTGGGCCGTGGGGAGCTTCTCCTGGTCGGGGATGAAGGTCACCAGGGTGCCCTCCCCCGCGGCGCCCGCCGACTTCAGAAACTGGGGATCGATGCAGCCGTCCCCGCTCACAAAGGCCGCCGTGCAGCCCTTGGCCTTCAGCTCCTTGACGAGTTCCGACCCCTGGGGCCACAGGCCGCCGAAGTACACCACCGTTGGCTGGGCCTCCTTGATCTTGTCCACCACCGCGGGGATGTCCACGCACGTGCGGTCGATGGAGCCGTAGAAGGCCGACTGGGTCTTCGTGAGGAACTCGAAGTTCTTGAGGAACTCGTTGGCCAGGTCCTGGCCGTAGGAGGACTTGTCGTGGATCACGGCGACCTTCGCGCCCGGAAAGCGGTCGGCCACGAACTTGGCGGCGCTGTGCCCCTGCTGGTCGTCCCGGCCGCAGACCCGGAAGATCGTCAGGTATCCCCTGTCCGTCACGTCGGGGTTGGTGGACGAGGCGGTGATCATGGGGATTTTCTCTTTGCTGTAGACCTCGATGGCCGCCAGCGTGCACGGCGAGTTGTAATGGCCGACGACGGCGTGGGCTTTCTTCGCGAAGTCGCGCGCCACCAGGAGGGCCTGGTCCGGGTCGCCCTTGTCGTCGGCCTCCAGGAGGACCACCTTCTTGCCGTTCACGCCGCCCTTGGCGTTCCACTCGTCCACGGCGAGCCGTACGCCGTTGACCACGTCGCGCCCGCTCCGGGCCTGCTCGCCCGTGAGGGGTGCTGCCACTCCCAGCGTAATCTGCCGCTCCGAGCAGGACGCCAGCAGGACCATCCCAAGAGCCGCCAGGACCACGAGCCCGGCGCGCCTGGCCGCGTTACAAAACTGGATTCCCATGTCCGCCTCCCGTAGCGTCCCCTTCGGCGGAATTCTCTCCGCCGGGCGCCACGTCACTTGACTGGTGTCGCCTTTCCGTCCAGCGATCGTTTCTCGATCCAGGCCTTGGTGATCGAAACGGGGTTCTTGGGCCTGGAACCCTCGGGATCCGAGGGGCCTCCCACCGTCGGGGCCGACACGATCTTGTCCACCACGTCCATTCCCTCGATCACTTCACCGAAGGCCGTGTATTGCCGGTCCAGGGGGCCAGCGTCCCCCACGCAGATGAAGAACTGGGAGGAGGCCGAATCGGGATCGGAGGCGCGGGCCATGGACAGGATCCCTCGGGCGTGGTGCACGTCGTTGAACTCGGCCTTGACCGTGATCTCCTTGCCGTCGGCCCCCACGTTGCCTCCCGCGCCCCACGTGGAGGGATCGCCCCCCTTCGTGTTGGGATCTCCCCCCTGGATCACGAATCCCGGGAGGACCCTGTGGAACTTTGTCCCGTTGTAGAAGCCGGACCGGCACAGGGTGACGAAATTCTTCACGTGGAGGGGCGCCTTTCCGGGAAAGAACCTCAGGACGATCCTCCCGGCCGAGGTCTGGAGGATCGCCACCGTTTCGGACTGGATCTTGGCGGCGGGAGGCTGCGCCTTCTCGGTCTCGGTGGGCTTGGCCCCTTGGCCGGGGTTCTGAAAGCCCTGGGCCAGGGCGGAGCCGATCAGAAAGGATGTGGCGAGCAGGGTGGCGATGCCGAATGTCTTCATGAGGGACCTCCGCTCCGGGCAGGGCCCGGCGAGAAAGGAGTCAGTCTACGCCTGGGGAGGGGCGAAGAAAAGCCGAAGTCCCCCGGTTCCGGGGAGGGTGCGACAGATGGCCCGGGCGAGGCGAACCCGGCGGCGGACCGGGAAAACCGGAGCGAAGGTGGGTCCGCGCGAAAAACGGGGGGTACACCCCCCACCGTCGCGGCACCGCACCGGCGCCCCTGTGGCGAAAACCTAGCCCCCGGCCCCGGGGGCGGCAAGGGAGGGCCTCCCCTTCCGGTGCTATACTGGCTCAAAGGACCACCGCGCGGGTGTACCCGCCGGACACGAGAGGGAGGGGACCATGACCGCCGTTCCGGAAACCCTACTAAACGAACAGGAGCGCTCCCTGAGGCTGGAAATCCGGCAGTTCGTCCGCACCGTTCCCAGGAAGCTGATCCTCGACATGGACGCGGAGCGCGTCCGGTACCCGCGGGAGTACCTGGAGGAGGCCGGGCGCCGGGGGATCCTGGGGCTCCGCTTCCCCTCGGCCTACGGCGGGCGGGACTTGCCCTGGACCTCCGAGATGGTGGCCCTCGAGGAGGTGGGGATCCTGGGGACCTCCCTCGCCTGCCTCTACTCCCTCGTCTCCATCGTCGGAGAGGCCCTCCACCATTTCGGAACGGAGGACCAGAAGCGGCGGTACCTCGCCCCCATGCTGTCGGGTCGGCTCGCGCCCGCCGAGGCCCTGACGGAGCCGCGCGGCGGCTCCGACTTCTTCGGCGCCACCACCACCGCCGTGCGCGACGGCGACGCCTACGTCCTCAACGGCCAAAAGCGCTTCGTCGTGGGCTCCGAAGGGGCCGACTTCTTCCTGGTCTACGCGCGGACGGGGGACCCGAAGGATCCCAAGCGGTCCATCAGCGCCTTCCTCGTGGATCGGGGTGAGGGAGTCCAGGTGGAACACGTCTACGGACTCATGGGCACGCGCGGCGGGGGGACGGGGCGGATCCGGTTCAAGGACTGCCGGGTCCCCGCCTCCAACGTGCTCGGCGGGGGGGAGCTCCTCGGCGCGGGCGCCCGCATCTTCGACCAGATGATGATCCCCGAGCGCATGACGAGCGCCTGCGGCGCCCTGGGCATGGCCCGCGTCTGCATCGAGATTGCCGCCCGCTACGCCGCGCGGAGGAAGGCCTTCGGCCAGGAGATCCGCCGCTTCGAAGGGGTCTCCTTCAAGATCGCCCAGGCCCTGACGGAACTCGACGCCGCCCGCGGCCTCTGCCGGGAGACCTGCCGGGCCATCGATTCGGGCGCCGTGGACCCGGGGCGCGTGCGGCGCATGGTCTCCGAATCCAAGCGCTTCTCCACCGACATGGCCTGGCACGTGGTCAACCACGCCATGCAGGTCCTGGGCGGCATCGGCTACACCAACGTCTACCCCGTGGAGCGGATGCTGAGGGACATTCGCCTCATCATGATCTGGACGGGGACCAACGAGATCATGGACCTCGTCATCCAGCACGAGTTCTACAAGGAGTTCCTCGGCAAGCCCCCCGAATCCAGGGACCTCGAATCCGACGCCGAAAACGCCGACGCCCCAGGCGAGAAGGTCTTTGAATGAGAACGAATCCTGGCCGTGTAGGGCTCTCCCGGCAGATTGAAATCCGCGGGAGGACCCTCGGAGGGGTCGCCGCTGCGATCACCATCCTCCTCCGATCGCTCTCTGCGGGGGCCGCCGACACACCGGTCGTAAGGGCCCGTCTTGCGCTCGAAGGACGGCGGGTGGTGTACACCTACACCCTCATCAACCCCACAAAGGACCCCCTTCACTTCGAGGACTTCCTTCTGGTGACCGACGAGGCCGCCTTCCCCTGCCGCGCCGGCGACCCGGCGGCGCCGCCCGGACTCCCCTGCCACCTCTTGCCCCGCGCCTTTCTTGATCCGGAGGCGGGCCGTCGAGCTGTGATCTTCGGGTTAAGTCGGCACTCCCTTCCTTCGAGAGGCGAGATAGACGGTTTGTCGTACGCGACCGGTGCCCTGCCTACGGTGGGCCACGTGGTGTTGCACCGTCCGGCGGAGGCGGAGAGGGAGGCGCTTCTCGAGAAGGCCCTTCACCGAGGCAAGGTTCCGACGGAGGAGTCGTTTCTGAGCCTACGGCGCCGGGGCGAGGTTCGGGTTCTCTCTCTGGTGCCCCAGGTTGCGGATGGGAAAGGGTGGGCGCTGTGGGACCGGTTCGAGAAGGACCTGAGGAAGGTGCGTTCGGCCGGATGGATTCCCAACGACGATCTGTTGACGCGGCTGCTCGTGGCTCTGAAAAGGGCCCGGAAGGCGGCGGAAACGCGACGCACCGACCTCATGATCGAACACCTTCGGGCCATGGGCCGAATCCCCGGCTCGTCGCCCGAGGACGAGGTTTCTCCCGAGGCCCGCGGCTTCATCGCCGTCATGGCCTCGTCCCTGAGCACTACCCTCCCGAAGGCCGAGGCCCTGCACTTGCGGCTCACGGCCGAAAAGACAGAGCTTCAAGAGGGTGAAGTCGCCGGGTTCGAGGCCCGCCTCGAGCGTTGGATGGACGGGAAGGCCTGTAAGGACGTCGGCCTCCTCTGGAAGCTTCGGGACCCCTCCGATGGATTCGTGCTGGATCGGAAGGAGACCCGAACGGGGCCCGACGGACGATCGAAGGTGCAGTTCCAGATCCGACCGGCATCTTCGGTCGAGGTCCAGGTAGCCACCCTCCCGTCTGGTCCGCCCTCCGGAATGGGGCCCTCCTCGTTCGCGGAGAGGGCCTCCGCCCAGCTCCGCCTCGCCGTTCTCCCTGGCCCCCATGCATCCAGGAAGGTCCCGTTACTCGAGGCGGATCTTGTGCCGCTGAAACCAGCTGGAGACGGAGAATTCCTTTGGCCGGTTGGGGAGACCTTCGAGGAGGCCCGCCGAATGGTGGGAAGGATCGTTCTGGTCTGCGAGAGAGAGTTTGCCAGGAAGGGGGGGAAGGGTGCCCTCTGCACCCCCGTGCCTCTTTGCGTGGAAAAGAACGACGAGCCTACGTATTTCTTGAAGGAAGGGATGGCCAAACCCTTCTTCCGGTTTTCGGAGAAAGAGACCGTCGAGGAGTACTACCCGATCCTCCGGAGGGAGGGGGGGTGCGTCGAGGTCCTTCTGAATGCGGAATCGGGACGCACAGCCTGGATTCAGCTCAGCCTTGCACCCCCCGAGGATGTCCACACCCTCCAGGTATCGGAAGCGCCGTCGTGGGAGAGCAACCCCAATCTGATTCATTCCTACGAACCCCAGCACGATGATTCGGTCTACCCCATCGACCCTTTCTACCTCACGGGGCGAATGTGGCGCCGGATCTATGCGCAGCCGGACCTCTCGGCACCCTGGATGGTCCTTTTTCCCTGTGGGACCTCGACGGGGGGAGACAGGGTGATCTACCTTTTGGGAAGGGAAAGGGACTTTCTTCTGATCGGGGTCCTAGGGAAATACGACGACTACATTCCCTTAGGGTGGATCCCGCTTCGCGACGCCGAAGGCCGCCTGACGGTTTGGGACTGTCCCTTCTTGTGTTGAGGACCGGAAGGCTTGGGGGCCTTCCGGTACCAAACGCGGGACCGAGGGGGCGGATCCGTGTCCGGCGCCGGGATTGCGGCGTCGACCGCCAAGGGACGCACATTCCCCTCGGTTCAGGGAGGGCACTCTTCGTGCAGCAGGTATGGGTTTGGTTTCTTGCGCTTTGCCTCCTGCTTCCGACCGAACGAGCGTTCGCTCTGGATCCACCGCGCTTCGAGCGCTCGATGGGGGCTCAACAACTGGTTTCGGCTCGGGTGGCGAAGAAGGATGTCGGTTACGAGTACACGTTCTTCCTTCAGATGCCCGTGGAGGGCCGCCTCTCCTGCCTGCGAGTCCCTTCGGCGGAGGGGGACCTTGAGGCCGTACCTCCTCTGGAAGATCCCTGCTTCCCGGAAGGGTGGCCCGACCCTGTTCCCGGCGATTTCGTCCGGTGGCCGCTGTGGGATGCGACCTTCCCCGCAGCGGGTTCGCTTTCGTTCGTCGGTCGCTCCTCTCTGCCACCCGCCCTCGGCGACGTGCTCTTGGAGTTTTGGGCGGAAGACCGGGTGGAAGAGGAGGCCTTCAGGCAATGGAGGGAATGGGGAACGGTCTGCGGAAACGATCTTCGAGAGATCCGGCGGTCAGCCGTCCGCGGCGTCCTCGCCCTGATCCCCCGTTCAGGATCGCTCGGGACCTTCGGCCATGCGCGGGCGCTCCTCGAGGAATTGTCGGCGGCTGTTTCGGTGGGCTGGATCACCGAAGGGGCGTCCCGTCGCTGGGCGGCCTGTGTGGAGAAGGCCTTGGAGTGCGGCCTCCGCGGGGACTGGGCGGGTTGGGAAGCGTCCTGGCGCGAATGGGTGGAAAAGGCCGAGGAATCCCGGATCAACGGATCGCGAGGGGAGCTCTGCGATTGGGCGAACCTCAACGGGACGTACCTAACGCCCAAGCGCCCCGGGCCATGCGAACCCGTGTTTTCTGTCTCCGGGTCCGTGGAAATCTTGCCAGTGGATCGCAGCCACATCGTGACGGTTCAGCTTCGAGACGTGGCGATGAATACCCCTCTTCCCAGTGGAGGGATCGAGATCGAGTATCTGACCGGCCCTCTTGCCGGGAGGAAGGACAACATTCCCTCCCGTGGCGATGGCCTCTGGACGGTCCTCTTTGGAGCCCCCGGCCCAGGCGAAACACGGACGATCTTGCGCGCCCTTCCTCCCGAGGGGGGCGGTTCCTGCTTTCCTCGGCAGAACGAGTTGACCCTCCGTTTCCGCTGGTGGGGTGGGGTGGACTTGAGATGCGACATGGTTCCCGATCGGGCGCTTCTCGGCCCCGGCAAAGTCCTGGAGATCCAGGAAACCACGTGGAACGAAGGGAGCCGTCGTGCTTCGGGCACCCAGACCGCTTGCTTGGTTCGACGTTTCTCGTGGTCCCCCGAGGCGCCGTGGAGGCTCGTCGGAATTCGGAACGTGCCTCCGCTCCAGCCGGGGGAGGAGAGTCGGGTCTCCCGGGGGCAGGTCCGGCTGCCCGGCGACTTGGAACCAGGTTGGTACTGGCTCGCGGCCGTTGCCGATTGGCCATGGATGGTCATCGAATCCTCCGAAGCAAACAACTCAAGTACCTCCCTTTTCCGCCCCTCGGCCAGTTTGCGGGAATTCCGAAGGTCGGTTGTGGGCACGGCCTCGTGGATAGATGTTTCGGAGGAGGCGGTGCCGCAGCGGAAACCCGGAATCCGAAGGCCGGCACCGCCTCCCTTCGATGCAGGAACCTCCGATCCCCCGTGCGAGGACCCGTCGGAGTGGAAGTCTCTCTTTCAGTCCGAAGCCCGGCGATTGGGCGACCATGCGCTGGAGGACTTGGCACCAGACCTCTGGAGGAAAGCCATTGGCCGGCTGAATGTCCGCGTGGCTCTCCCCCAGGGCCGTCGCGCTTCCACCGCACGGGAAGCCCTGCAGATCCTTCGTTCTGTCGAGGACTTCGGCATTCCTGCGCATGGGAAGACAGGGGAGGGTTTTGTTCCTCAGGACCGTTGGGTGGAGAGCTTCGTTCCCCTCGACGTCGAGATCGACCGGGACGTCTTTCTCCGGCCGACGGATCTCCAAGAGGTGACGCTGTCCTTTCCCGCGTACGGCCGAGAGGGTGATTGGGTTCAGGTCGCTCTGAACGTGAAGACGGGGGAGAAAGGATGGCTTGCGATCGAGCCTTCCGCCTACTCGAAGCTTCATTTGACGGGGTACGACCTCGACTCGCCGTCCGACCTGACCCGTTGGGAGGGGGCCGCGGACCTTCTCACCTTGCTCCGGGAACCCTTCCTGCGGGCCTATGCGGGGCCGAGTCCTCGGTCTCCGTGGACCCTCCTCGACCCGTCCTGGTCCCCCCCGGGCAGTGAGGCGCCGTGGTCGCTGAGTATTCGGCAGATCCGCAACGGTTTTGCACGGGTGGAGGCCCGGTCGTGCCTGGCCGGAGAGGAGAGGGCCGTGTCCCTGGGTTGGGTGCGACTGTGGGATCCCGAGGGTCACCTCCTCGTGTGGCCCACCCCCGGCGCCCTCGGGTGCTGCTGAAACAAGATCGGGGCGGGCCGAAGCCCGCCCCTTCTATTTGGAAACCGGATTCATCGAGAGGGGACGCTGTTTCGCTTCTCTCGTCCCCCGTCTCGCGTCTCTCGTCTCTCGTCTATCGGTCTCTTAATAGTCCATGCCGCCGCCCATTCCGCCGGGCATGGGCATGTCCTTCTTCTCCTCGGGCAGTTCGAAGATCATGGCCTCGGTGGTGAGGAGGGTCCCCGCCGCGGAAGCGGCGTTCTGCAGAGCCGTGCGGGTGACCTTGGCGGGGTCGAGGATGCCGGCGGCCACGAGGTCCTCGAACTTTTCGGTCTTGGCGTTGAAGCCGTTGGTGCCCTTGAGCTTCTTGATGTGCTCCACGACCACGGAGCCCTCGACGCCGCAGTTGTTGGCGATCTGCTTGGCGGGTTCCTCGAGGGACCGCTTGACGATCTTGACGCCGGCGAGGAAGTCGTCGGAGCCCTTGAGGCCGTCGAGGGCGGAGATGGCGCGGATGAACGCCACGCCGCCGCCCGCCACGACGCCCTCTTCCACGGCCGCCTTGGTGGCGTGGACGGCGTCCTCGACCCGGGCCTTCTTCTCCTTGAGTTCCGACTCGGTGGCCGCGCCGACCTTGATGACGGCGACACCGCCCACGATCTTGGCCAAGCGCTCCTGGAGCTTCTCTCGGTCGTAGTCGGAGGTGGTCTCGTCGATCTCGCGGCGGATCTGCTTGACGCGCCCCTCGATGTCCTCGGCCTTCCCGGCGCCCTCGACGATCGTCGTATTGTCCTTGTCCACCACGATCTTCTTGGCCCGGCCGAGGTCCGCCAGGGCGATGTTCTCGAGCTTGATGCCCAGGTCCTCGGTGAAGCACTTGCCGCCCGTCAGGATGGCGATGTCCTCGAGCATCCGCTTGCGGCGGTCGCCGAAGCCGGGGGCCTTCACGGCGCACACGTGCAGGGTGCCGCGCAGGCGGTTCACGACGAGGGTGGCCAGGGCTTCGCCCTCCACGTCCTCGGCGATGATGAGCAGGGGCTTACTGCTCTTGGCGATCTGCTCGAGCAGGGGGAGGAGGTCCTTCATGGAGGAGATCTTTTTCTCGTGGGCCAGGATGAAGCAGTCTTCGAGCACGGCTTCCATGCGCTCGGCGTCGGTGACGAAGTAGGGGGAGAGGTAGCCGCGGTCGAACTGCATGCCCTCGACGATCTCGAGGGTCGTCTCCATGGTCTTGGCTTCCTCGACGGTGATGACCCCGTCCTTGCCCACCTTCTCCATGGCCTCGGCAATGAGGGTACCGATGGTCTCGTCGTTGTTGGCGGAGACGGTGCCCACCTGCTCCACGGCCTTGCCCTCGACGGGCTTGGCCATGGACTTGATCTCCTGGACCACCGTGTCCACGGCCTTGTCGATGCCGCGCTTGAGCTCCATCACGTTGACGCCCGTGCCCACGGCCTTGAGGCCTTCCTGAAGCATGGCCTGGGCCAGCACGGTGGCGGTGGTGGTGCCGTCGCCGGCCACGTCGGAAGTCTTGGAGGCCACCTCCTTCACCATCTGGGCGCCGATGTTCTCCTGCTTGTCCTTGAGTTCGATCTCCTTGGCCACCGTGACGCCGTCCTTGGTCACGAGGGGAGCGCCGAACTTCTTTTCGATGATCACGTTGCGGCCCTTGGGGCCGAGGGTGGCCTTGACGGCGTTGGCCAGCTTGTTGACGCCGGCCATGAGGGCCGTCCGGGACTGGGTCGAATAGATGATTTCTTTCGCCATGGTACTGCCTCCGTCTCTCGACTCTTATTCCACGATGCCCAGGACCTCGTCCTCGCGGACGACCACGTGTTCCACGTCGTCGATCTTGATCTCGGTTCCGGCGTACTTGCCCACCAGGACCTTGTCGCCGGCCTTCACGGACATGGGCATGCGCTTGCCCTGGTCGTCCAGGCGGCCGGGGCCGGCGGAGATGACCTCGCCTTCCATGGGCTTCTCTTTGGCCGTGTCGGGGATGATGATGCCCCCGCGGACCATCTCCTTGGCTTCCAGGCGCCTGATCAGAACCCGGTCGTGCAGCGGTTTCACCTTCATGGCAATGCCTCCTCAGTCGTCAGAGTGGGTTTAGCAACATTCGCCTCAGATTGCTAATTATATAATCTGACTAGGACCTTGTCAAGTATCCTTAGCCTCTTGCTGGAGAGAGGGTTGCGCTCCCTCCGGTTGCCCTCGGGACGTCCCTTTCGTATACTCGGCGAGGAGGAAGCCGTGGAACCTTCGGTCCGTTGCGCCCTGGTCCAGATGGCCCCCGCCCTCGGGCTCCTGCGGTCCAACCTGGAGCGCCACCTGGAATGGCTCCAGACCCCCGAGGCGCGCGAGGCCGACCTCGTCGTCTTCCCCGAGCTCTCCCTCACGGGGTACCTTCTCCAGGACCTCGTGGCCGAGGTGGCCCTCCCCGTGGCCGAAGGGGGATTCCTGAAGCCCCTGGTGGAGGCGAGCCGGGAGCGGGACGTGGTGGTGGGCCTCGTGGAGCAGAGCCCACAGTTCCTCTTCCACAACACCGCCCTCTACCTCTCGGGGGGCCGGATCCTCCACGCCCACCGCAAGGTCTACCTGCCGACCTACGGCATGTTCGACGAGGGCCGGTATTTCGCCCCCGGGGCGGCCTTCGAGGCCTTCGAGACCCGCTTCGGCCGCATGGGCCTGCTCGTCTGCGAGGACGCCTGGCACCTCTCGGCGCCCTACCTCCTGGCCCTCCAGGGGGCCCACACCCTGCTCGTGACGGCGGGAAGCCCCGGGCGGGGCCTGGCCGTGGGCGGGAGCGAGGCCGCCTCGGTGCGGACCTGGGAGCGGGTGGGCCAGACCCTGAGCCAGTTCCTCACGACGCACTGGGTCTACGTGAACCGGGTGGGATACGAGGACGGCCTGGCCTTCGCCGGGGGCTCCTACGTCTCGGATCCCTTCGGCGAACTGCTCCTGGACGGCGACGAGAACCGGGAGGCCGTCTACCGGGCCGACCTGGACCTGGGCCGGGTGCGGCGGGCGCGCACCCTGACGCCCCTCTTGCGGGACGAGAAGCCCGACCTCGTCCTGAGGCACCTCGAACGGCTGGCGAGCCGGACCGGCGCCCCCAAGCGGAGCGGCCCATGACCCGGACCCTTCCCCCCCCCGTCCAGGCGGACCTCGCCCTCTCCATCACCCAGCGCTTCCTCGGCGAGGAGCTTCGAAAGAGCGGCTTCCGGCGCTTCGTCGTGGGGCTGTCGGGGGGGGTGGATTCGGCCCTCTCCTGCGCCCTGGCGGTGCGCGCCCTGGGTCCCGAGGCCGTCCTCGCCGTCAAGATGCCCTACCGGACCAGCGACCCCCGCTCCGAGCAGGACGCCGACTCGGTCCTCTCGCTCCTCGGCGTGCCCTCCGAGCGGGTGGACATCACCCCCATGGTGGACGCCTACTTCGAGGGCCGGGACGAGGCCACGCCCCTGCGGCGCGGAAACCACATGGCCCGGACGCGCATGGCCGTCCTCTTCGACCTGTCGGCCCGCGAGCGGGCCCTCGTGCTGGGGACCTCCAACAAGACCGAGCTCCTCCTGGGCTACGGGACCTGGTACGGGGACATGGCCTCCTCCCTCAACCCCATCGGGGACCTGTACAAGACCCAGGTGTGGCAGTTGGCGCGCCACCTCGGCCTGCCGGGCCCGGTGGTGACCAAGGCGCCCTCGGCGGACCTGTGGAAGGGCCAGACCGACGAGGCCGAGATGGGCCTGACCTACGCCGAAGCCGACGCCATCCTCTACCTCCTCGTGGACGAGCGCTGCACCATGGAGGAGACGGCCTCCGCCGCGGGCGTCCCCCTCGACCGCGTCGCCAAGGTGCTCCGCATGATCGAGGCCAGCCAGTTCAAGCGGCGCCTGCCCGTCATCTGCAAGCTCTCCCACCGCACCATCGGCATCGACTTCCGCTACCCCCGCGACTGGGGAAGGTAGCGCCTCCCTCCCTCCGGTCGGTCGGCAAAAGCGCAACTCCGCCCCAAGGGTTTTGCTGCCTCGTTTCACGTCTGACGTCTCTCGTCTCGCCTTTCTTTGAGCCGTCGCCAGACGCCGATCTCCTCCCCCCAGAGGTCTCCTTTCCTTGTAGGGGAGGGCCTCCGTGCCCTCCCTTTCGAAGGTCTCCACTGTAGCGGCTCTTGCTTGCAAGAGCCGGCCTCTCGGCCGATGCGAGCATCGGCCACTACGAGGACAATCCCCGCGGGGGAGGATTCGCAGGAGGCTTGAAACGCCGATGCGAACGGAGAAGAATCTAAGCCACCGGCAGGGGAGAAAGTGAAAAAGGGGTCAGGTCTTTAGTGTTAGCCTGTCGCTCCCGACCTGGCTGAAAGGCTCTTTGACGCCCCTCCGACCTCCCATTCGGCGAACCCTCACCTTGCAGTCGCCCTCGATACGGTACTTCGTGTAGTCTTCTCCGCCGGTGTCGGCGCCCAGCCACTCGCACCACCACAAGCCGTCGTGCCGTCCCGCCCCGGCGATGATCTGGTCTGAAAGCTTGATGAGATCAGGTCCAGCCCCACGACTTCTCGCAATCTCCATTGCCTGTGCGGTAAGCGCCTGATGGCTCTTGTCTTCGTAGGCCATCAATGTGGACGAAATGGTGAGCAGGGCGCAGGTCAAAAAAGTGCAGCGATTCACGGCTCGATCTCCCCCTTTTCAGAAATGCGTGATTGCATTTCATTAAAGCTTGATCGGATTATCTGGAGGTCTGAGGGCCAGTTTTCTTTTGCTGCAGGATTGAAGGCAAGTTGATCGCTGGAGATCGTCTCGGCAATTGCCAGGATGGTTCGCACTCTTTCCTTCGCGGCTTCCAGATTCTCCCTTGAGATCGGTTCCCGGGCCGTTTCGAATCTTCCAATCTCAGCGAAAGCCATACGGATCAAAAAAAGGCCATACTCCCCCGCCTTTTCCCCCTGGGGCCAACGTTCGAGGTAGCGGGTGAGGTCCTGGAAGACCCACTCATCGGCGATTTCGCGGGGAGCGTACCGGCCGCTCAAGGAGAGGGTGGCGGCGCACTTGGCCTCCCACTGCTCCTGGGTCTCGGCCCGCTCCATCTCGATGCGGTAGCGGTAGCCCAGCCAGAAGGTGCCTTTTCGCTCCAGGTGGAACGCGAAGCCGCTCCGGGATCGACCCTCGTGCACGCTCGGATCGAAGCCATCCAGGTACGAGACGACGGGGATGTGGTCCGGGCTGTAGACGAGGATGGAGATCCCCGTGCGGAGCGGGGGGCCGTAGAGGAGCATGAGGGGATCGGCGGCCAGAGCCGTCCATGCGGTGGGAAAGCGGAAGGCGCCGGCCGAATCGGTGGTCCGGGGCTTCCACGGCAGGAGAGGGGAGGTGGAACCCCCTCCGATGTACTGCAGAAAGTTTCGGCTGTAGCCCATCATTTCGCGGTGGACGATGGCCCCCGCCACGGGGCGGCCGGTGCCGTGCTCCACCACCTCGCCGCGGACGGGCGGGCACCGGCGCTGCCATTGGAAGAGGACCTGGAGCAGGACGAGAGCCACGAGGAGTTTGACGAGGCACCCCCGGCATCCCGGAGCGGCGTCCTTTATCCGCTCCCGGCACCCGGGCTTCTCCACGGGCTCCGGCTCCTGCCCCGCGGAGAGGTCCAGGAAGTGGGGCGTCCGCTTTCCCCAGGGCCTTCGCGCCCACCACGAAAAAAGCACCCCCCCACGCCCGCGCGCCTTCTCGCGGACGCCGCCCCCGCCGGACTGGTCCATGCTTCCCCCTCCGCCGCCCCAGAGCGAATGCCCGAGATCGCTCTTCTTCTATCCTTTCGCGGCCTTTGGGTCAAGCGGGTCGGCAAGGAGTTGCCGAGGAGGGCGGCCCTTGCGGCGCGGGTTCTTCTTCGTGGCGGGCGATGCTCCCATCGGCCGAGGAGCCGGCCCCTGCAAGAACAAAGACGATACGTGCGGGGAGGTCTTCGAGGGGACAGGACGAAGAGGGGCCGGCCGGCGCCCCCAGTGGATCCCCTTTGAGTCTCGTCGCAGGGCCGAGACACTAACACTAAAGACCTGACCCCGAGAGGAGTTGGGTGACGTGGGGGCCGATGGCGGGGGAGGAGGTGAGGCCGGGGGATTCGATGCCGACGAGGTTGAGGAGGCCGGGGAGGCCGCGGTCGGACTCCTCGCGGATGACGAAGTCGAGGCTGGCCTCGCCGGGGCCGTACCGCTTGGCCTGGATGCCGGCCCCCTCGGGGGCCAGGTCTTCGCGGCGCAGGCCCGGCAGGAAGGGCGCGCAGGCCTCGAAGAAGCGGCCGGTGAGCCCCGCATCTACGTCGTACTCGACGCGGTCGGTCCAGACGTCCATGGGGCCCAGGCGCATGCCGCCGGCGAGGTCCGGCACCGTGTGGATGCCCACCGTGGCGTCCTCGGGCGGGTAGGGGTAGACGAGCCTCCGGGGCAGGAGGTGGAGGTTTCGGGCGACGCGGACGTACATGCCCTTGCGGTAGTGGATGCGGTAGGCCGCCGCGTCCTCGTCGATGCCCGCCAGGGCGGCGATCCGCCCCGACTCCAGGCCGGCGCAGTTCACCACGGCGCGGGCCAGGACCGAGGACTCGCCCCCGTCCGGCTCCCGCACGGTGACGCGCCAGCCCTCGGGGGTCCGGTCCAGGCCGATCACCTCCGTCCCGAAGACGGGCAGGGCGCCCCGGTCCTTGGCCACGGCGAGGAAGTGGCGCATGAGGGCGTGGGAGTCCACGATGCCCGAGGTGGGGCAGAAGAGGGCGGCGCGGCCGTCCACGCGCGGCTCCAGGGCCTTCATCTCCCGCCCGTCCACGATGCGGACGCCCTCGGCCCCGTTGCCCAGGGCCGTCTGAAGGAGGGAAGGGAGCCCCGCCTCCTGCTCGGCGGTCCAGGCCACGATGAGTTTGCCGCAGTTGGAGTGGGGGATGGCGTGGGCCCGGCACAGGCCGTACATCCTCCGGTTGCCCTCGAGGCACAGGCGCCCCTTGAGGGAGTCGGGGGGGTAGTAGACGCTCGCGTGGATGACCTCGCTGGAGCGGCTGGAGGTCTCCCGGCCGAAGGTCTCGCGGCGCTCCAGGAGCAGGAGGCTCCGGTCCTCCCGGGCCGCGCTGGCGGCCACCGAGAGGCCCACAACGCCCGCCCCGATCACCACCACGTCCACCCGGTCCATGGGCCCCTCCAGGAAGGGGCCCATTATAGCCTCGCCGCCATCCGCGGGAAGAGACGGCCGGCCCGCGCCGTTGAGGAAGCCTGAACGGACGGACCCCATGAAGCCTTTCGCGTGTTGGCTCGCGATCTGGACATTGGTAATGGGAGGTTGCGCCATGACGGCGGCGGAAGGGAACGAGACGTCCCGGCCCCCCCGGCCGGCCACGGTGCGGGTGATGGTCCTGGACGAGAAGGGGGCCCTCTCCGGGCCCGTGGAGTCGCCGCGGGTCGTGAAGTCCGACGCCGAGTGGCGGGCCGCCCTGACGGAGGAGCAGTTCCGCATCGCCCGGGGGAAGGGCACCGAGAGGGCCTTCTGCGGTCTCTACAACGCCAGGAAGGAGCCCGGCCTTTACGTCTGCGTCTGCTGCGGCCTGCCCCTCTTCGCCTCGGACGCCAAGTTCGATTCGGGAACGGGATGGCCGAGCTTCTTCCGGCCCGTCCACGAGGGCAACGTGGTAACGGAGCCCGACGCCTCCTTCGGGATGGCGCGGACCGAGATCCTGTGCGCCCGGTGCGACGCCCACCTGGGCCACGTCTTTCCCGACGGCCCTCCCCCCACGGGCCTGCGCTACTGCCTCAACTCCGCCTCCCTCGTCTTCCGGCCCCGGTGACCCCCCTTTCGGCCTCGGGTCCCCTCCCGGGGGAGCCGGGTGGCGCCGAAGGAGCGAAAAAGCATTTCTCGGGCCCGTTAAGTAAGTGACTAATCACATGAAAACGCCCGGAGCGGTTTGCCTCTACCTTCAACAAAAGAAGGGGCTTGCATTTTAAGAAAAGCCGTGGAAGACTTGGGTTGTGAATGGGCACCTACTGAACCCCCAGCCTTGATGTGCCGGTCCCCCTCCCCCGGGGCGACCCCCCAGGTACGGTCTGAATAAGGAGGTCTGAAGATGCGAAGAAGGATCGAAAAAGTCGCGGTCCTCGGAGCGGGGATCATGGGCTCCGGCATCGCCGCCCACCTGGCGAACGCCGGAATCCCCTCCCTCATGCTGGATATCGTCCCGCCGGACCTCGGCCCGGACGACCAGAAGGCCGGCCTGACCAAGGAAGACAAGCGCTTCCGCAACAAGTTCGGCCTCAAGGGCCTCGAAGCCATCCAGAAGAGCAAGCCGGCCCTCATTTACCACAAGAAGTTCATGAGCCTCATCGAGGTGGGCAATTTCGAGGACGACCTCCAGCGCCTGAGCGAGTGCGACTGGGTCATCGAGGTGGTGGTGGAGCGCCTCGACATCAAGCAGAAGCTCTTCGAGAAGGTGGAGAAGGCGATCCGCCCGGGGACCATCGTCTCCTCGAACACCTCGGGCCTCCCCATCAAGAAGATGGTGGAGGGGCGGGGAGCGGACTTCCGGAAGAACTTCCTCGTCACCCACTTCTTCAACCCGGTGCGCTACATGCACCTGCTGGAGCTCGTGGCGGGAGAGGAGACCGACCCCGAGGTCGTGAAGCTCATCGCCGACTTCGGCACCTTCCGCCTGGGCAAGGGCATCGTGTACGGGAAGGACACGCCGAACTTCGTGGGCAACCGCATCGGCGTCTTCGGCATGATGGCGACCCTCCACGCCACGCTGGACATGGGCTACCGCTTCGACGAGGTGGACGCCATCACGGGATCGGCCCTGGGGCGGCCCAAGAGCGCCTCCTTCGGGACGGCGGACCTGGTGGGGCTGGACACCTTCATCCACGTGGTCAACACCCTCAAGGAGGGGTGCCCCGACGACGAGGCCAAGTGGGCCTTCGAGATCCCCGAGCTCCTTTCGGGCATGGTGGCCAAGGGCATCCTGGGCCGCAAGTCCAAGGCCGGATTCTTCAAGGTCGAGAAGAAGGACATGGGGAAGAAGGAGATCCTCGTCCTCGATCCCAAGACCCTGGAGTACGTGCCGCAGGAAAAGCCGGACATCCCGTCCCTCAAGAAGGTCAAGGGCGTCCACGACCCCGGCCAGCGCATCAAGACGGTGGTCTTCGCCGACGACCGCGCGGGCGCCTTCGCCTGGCGCATCGTGAAGGACACCCTGGCCTACTCGGCCAATCGCATGGGCGAGATCGCCGACACCATCGTGGACATCGACACGGCCATCAAGTGGGGCTTCAACTGGGAGCTCGGTCCCTTCGAAACCTGGGACGCCCTCGGCGTCGCGGACACGGTCAAGAAGATGGAGGCCGACGGCGTCAAGGTGGCCCCCTGGGTCCACGAGATGCTCAAGGCCGGCTGCCCCTCCTTCTACCGCGACGGCGCCGCCAGCCGTGAGTACTACGACCTCAGGAAGAAGGCCTACGTCGCCATCCCCAAGCCCGACTCCTTCCTCATCCTGAGCGACATCAAGCGGCAGAAGGCCCCGGTGTACGAGAGCATGGGCGCCTCCCTCGTGGACCTCGGGGACGGCATCGCCTGCGTAGAGTTCCACTCGGCCACCCAGCCCGCCATGAACCCCATCGACGACTCCATCATCGAGGTCATGCTCAAGGGCATCGAGATCGCCGAGAGGGACTTCCGCGGCCTCGTGGTGCACCACCAGGCGGCCCAGTTCTGCGCCGGCGCCAACATCGCCATGCTCTTGGAGGCCTCCAAGGCCAAGAAGTGGGACGCCATCGAGAAGCTGGTCCGCGACTTCCAGGCCATGACCCTCGGGCTCCGCCGGTGCAAGGTGCCCACGGTTACGGCCCCCTTCGGGTTCACCTTCGGCGGTGGCGCCGAGATCACCATGGGCTGCGACCGGGTCTGCGCCCACGCCGAGACCTACATGGGCCTCATCGAGGTCGGCGTCGGCCTGCTACCCGCAGGCGGCGGCCACCTCTTCATGCTGGAGCGAGTGCTGGCGGGCGTGGATCCGCCCGTCCTCTCCAACCTCCCCTTCGTCCAGAAGGCCTTCGAGACCATCGCCATGGCGAAGGTCTCCACATCCGCCGAGGAGGCGCGGTCCCTGAAGTTCCTCCGGCCCTTCGACAAGGTGGAGCTGTCGAGGGAACAGCAACTGTACACGGCCAAGAGGATGGCCATCGGCATGGCCGAGGAGGGCTACGCGCCTCCCCTGCCCATGTCCTTCAACCTGCCGGGGCGCGACGGCATCGCCACCTTCAAGATGATCCTCCACAACATGAAGCACACCCACTGGGTGACGGCTCACGACACCAAGATCGCCGGCCACATCGCCAACATTCTGTGCGGGGGCGACACGACCATCAACAACCCCGTCAGCGAGCAGAAGATCCTCGACCTCGAACGGGAGGCCTTCGTGTCCCTGTGCGGGGAGGAGAAGAGCCAGGCCCGGATCCAGCACATGCTGGAGAGGGGCAAGCCCCTCCGCAACTAGAGGGCGGTGTTCGGAAGATCGGGAGATCTCTTTGGAAGAAGCCGGAAACCCGGTGAACCATAGGAGCCAGAGATGAGAAACGCAGTGATCGTGAGCCTCGCAAGGTCGCCCATCGGTCGCGCGAAGAAGGGGAGCCTGAAGGACACGCGGCCCGAAGAAATCGCGGCACCGGTCCTCAAGGAGCTCCTGAAGCGGACCAAGGGCCTCGAAGCCGACATGGTGGACGACGTGATCCTGGGCTGCGCCATGCCCGAGGGCGAACAGGGCATGAACATCGCCCGCGTGGTGGCCCTCATGGCCGACGTGCCCGACTCGGTCCCCGCCATGACCATCAACCGCTTCTGCTCCTCGGGCAGCATGTCCATCGCCATAGCGGCGGACATGATCCGCGCCGGAAGCGCGGAGATCATCATCGCCGGCGGCGTGGAGTCCATGTCCATGGTGCCCATGGGCGGCAACAAGCTCACGGCGGACCCCGCGGCACTGGCCTTCAACCCGGACATCTACGCGGGCATGGGCACCACGGCGGAGATCGTGGCGCGCAAGTTCGAGATCACGAGGGAGGAGCAGGACCAGTTCGCCCTCGAGTCCAACAAGAAGGCGGTGGCGGCCATCGCGGCGGGCAAGTTCAAGGAGGAGATCGTCCCCCTGAAGGTCCGCACCATGGACGACGGCGCGTGGAAGGAATTCGTGATGGACACGGACGAGGGCCCGCGCGCCGACACGACCCTCGAGGGCCTGGCCAAGCTGAAGCCCGCCTTCGACCCCATCGGCACCGTGACGGCCGGGAACTCGTCCCAGATCAACGACGGCGCCGCCCTGGTGGTCGTCATGAGCGAGGACAAGGCCGACGAGCTCGGCCTCAAGCCCCTGGCCTTTATCCGCGAGTGGGTCGTGGCGGGTGTGCCGCCCGAGATCATGGGCATCGGCCCCGCGAAGGCCGTTCCCAAACTCCTGAAGAAGGCCAAGCTCACCTTCGACGACATCGACCTCTTCGAGCTGAACGAGGCCTTCGCCAGCCAGTCGGTTTATTGCATGAAGGCCCTGGGGGCCCTGGGCATGGATCCCGCCAAGGTGAACGTGAACGGCGGGGCCATCGCCACGGGCCACCCGCTCGGCGCAACGGGCGCCGTGCTCACCTGCAAGATCCTCGGGGAGATGAAGCGGCGCAACGCCAAGCGCGGCGTGGTCACCATGTGCATCGGCGGCGGAATGGGCTTCGCCTACATCCTCGAGAGGCCCTGACCCGCCGGACGGAGAGGATTCCACGTCGGACGGGGGCGGTCCTGGAGAGAGCCGCCCGCCCCCGTCCGAAGGTGCGACGAACCATCGGATCGGTAGGTGTCATCCCCATTCCTGGATTGCGCGGGCCGCCGGCCCGCACTTTTTTTGGCTCCTCTTGCGATTGTGTGCGTCTCGAAGGGCGGGGCAGGCCGCCCAAGCGCCTGCGGCGCTTGGCTTTAGGCGCAAGGCAATCCGGCTCGCAGGCTTGCGCAGTCTCTCCAGGCAAGGCTCTGCTTCCGGAGGGCAGGGACGAAGGGAGGGAGAGTCCGATCCCGGGCACCCCGGGGTCAAAAATCAGGGGACGAGAGGATCGGGGGCGGGCGGAGCGGGGGATGTGGGCTCGGCTGCCTGGGGCTCCTCGGGAAGGTGCCCCAGGAGGGCCATGCGCTCGCGCCGGGCTTCCTGGCGGTGGGCCTTCAGAGCCTCCAAGGAGCGGATCAAGGCGGGCCGCTCCGCGGGCGGAGCCCCGCGGAGCGCCTCCTTCAGACTCCGCATCCGCGTTAGGAGGGCCACCTCCCGGCCCGTCAGTCCGCCCCGGATCGTATTGCAGGCGGTCGGGGCGGAGGGGCGTAGCACCCGGAGGCCGGGGAGGCGGGGGTCCACGGTCAGTCCTGCCGGCCGATGGCCACCATGCGCTCGATGGGGAGCCGGGCGCGGGAGGCAACGTCCTCGGGCACTTTCACTTCGAAGACGAGGTCCTCCAGGGAGGCCAGGAGGTTCTGGAGGGTGATCCGCTTCATGTACTTGCATTCCATCTCGTCGCTCACGGGATAGAAGGCCTTGCCGGGGGCCTCCTTCCGCATCCGGTGGAGGATGCCCGTCTCCGTGGCCACGACGAACTCCCGCTTGGGCGACCGCACTACGTGGTCCACCATTCCCTCGGTGGAGAAGATGTGGGCGTCCTGCTCGGCCACGTCCCGGTCCTTGAGGTAGACCATGCAGGAGGTGACGCACCCGCACTCCGGGTGGATCAGGAAGTCCGAGTCGGGATGGGCCTTCCGGGCCCTCTCCACGTCCTCGGGCCGCACCGCGGCATGAACGTGGCACTCGCCGGCCCAGAGGTGGAGGTTCTTTCTGCCGGTGACGCGGGAAACGTAGGCCCCCAGGAACATGTCGGGCCCGAAGAGGATCTCCCGGTCGGCGGGGATGCTCTGCACCACCTTCACGGCGTTGGAGGAGGTGCAGCAGTAGTCGCTGAGCGCCTTGACCGCCGCGGAAGTGTTGACGTAGGTGACGACCACCGCGTCGGGATATCGCCGCTTCCAGGCGGCGAGCTGGGCAGCCGTCAGGGTGTCCGACAGGGAGCACCCGGCTTCGAGGTCGGGGATCAGGACCGTCTTGTCCGGGCACAGGATGCTCGCCGTCTCGGCCATGAAGTGAACGCCGCAGAAGACGATGACCTCCGCCTCCGTCTGGGCCGCCTGCCGGGACAGCCCCAGGGAATCCCCCACGAAATCGGCCACGTCCTGGACGGGGCCGATCTGGTAATTGTGGGCCAGGATCACGGCCTTGCGGCGTCGGGCCCAATCGCGGATCCTCTCCTGAAGGGCGATTTCGACGGCGACGGTCATCGTCCAATCCTCCGTGGTCAATATAACGCGAGAAGGGTGCGGCCGAGTTCCCTGGGCGAGAGGAGGGGATACAACGCATCGGGGAGGGCCAAAGGGCCCTCCCCGACGTCGTGGGTTTCGGGGGCTCGGTTAGTTCGTGCCCAGCGTGCTCAGTACGCGGGCGAGGCGGGACTTGTAGCGAGCGGCGGTGTTTGCGTGGATGACGCCCTTCTTCCGGGTGCGGTCGATCAGGGCGTACACGCCGGGAAGGGAGCCCAGGGCATCCTCGCGGCGCTTTTCCGCCACCAGGCTGCGGAACTTCTTGATGGCCGTGCGCATCTCGCTCATGGCCACGCGGTTCCGAAGCCGGCGCTTCTCGTTCTGCCTCATTCTCTTGATCGCGGATAGATGATTCGCCACAAAGTCCTCCAACTACATAAGGCTGGAATGATACAGGGAACCGCAGGCTCTGTCAAGCGCGCTGGGCTGGGGCGGGCCCGAAGGACCGTTGACCGGGGAGCGTATACTGGGCTAAGGTAAGCGCTCGCGCCGGGCGCCCCTTCGGCCCACAGGGGGAGTGAGGAGGGCCCTGCGGGCGCTCCGAGGGAGAACCCATGAACGTTGAAGAGTCCATCGTCACGGCCTTGGAATACGAGCAGAAGGTTCGCGACCATTACCTCTGGGCCGCGCGGGAGTCCAAGGACCCGAAGGGCAAGGTCTTCTTCGAGACTCTGGCCCGGGAGGAGCAGGGCCACGTGGACTTCCTCAGCTCGCGCCTGGAAGAATGGCGGAAGAGCGGGGTCCTCTCGGACCAGCGCTTGGAAACGACCCTCCCCTCCAAGGACTTCGTGGAGGCCGGGGCCAAGGTCCTGGCGTCTTCCCAGGGGACCCGCGACTACCAGGACGACTACCGGAGGCTCTTCACCGCCCTCAAGCTCGAGGAGGAGGTGAGCCAGTTCTACAAGGGCCTCGTGGCCTCCCTGGAGGACCCCCGGGCCAAGGCCATGTTCCAGCGCTTCCTGGAGATCGAAGACGGCCACACGGCCATCGTCCAGGCCGAAACGGACGTCCTGACGCGCACGGGATACTTCTTCGAGTTCCAGGAGTTCAATCTGGAGGAGTAGGCCCCTTCCGGTCCGCGCGAACGGGGCCCTCCTTCGGGGGGGCCTTCGCGTTTCAGGGGACGAGGGGTCGGGGCCTCAGGCCGTATCGCCCGGCTTCGACCAGAGCGCGAGGGCCAGGAGAAGGACCAGAACGGCCGTCCCCGCGGCGGTCCAGTAGGGGGTCGCGCTCCCGAAGCGGGAGAAGGCGTAGACGCCCCAGAAGGGGCCGAGGATGCGGGCGAGGGAGGCCATGGACTGGTACACGCCCAGGATTCCCCCCTGCTCGTCCTCGGCCGACAGGCGGGAGACGAGGGAAGAGAGGGCCGGTCCCACCAAACCGGCCCCCAGGGCGAGGACCGGCAGGATTCCGAGGAGGGCGGGGAGGGAGGCCACCCCCACCATGGCGAGGTAGGCGGGCAGCAGGAGGACGGCGCCGGTCAGGATCAGATTGCGCTCACCGAACCTCCGGGAAAGCCTCCCCACCAAACCCCCTTGCACGAGGGCGGCCAGTACGCCGATGAACACGAAGAGATAGGTGACCTGGATCATGGTGAGGCCGAATCGCTCGAGCAGGAGCAGGGCGAAGGTGGACTCGAAGTTCGCGAAGGCGAAGGTGGAGAGAAAGAACAGGACCAGGAGGAGGCCGACCTTGGGATGGCGCAGGGCCACCGCCAACTGCCGCGGTTCGAACCACCCCCTCCCTGAGACCGGCGCCTGGGCGCGGCGCTCGGGGGGCCAGGTCTCGGGGAGGGTGAACCAGGCCAGGAGCAGGGCCGTGGCCGAGAGGGCCGCCGCCAGGAGCCCCGGGAAGGAGTGGCCCAGGCGATGCGCCGTGCCGCCGAGGGCCGGGCCCAGGATGAACCCGAGGCCGAATGCGGCGCCGATGAGCCCCATCCCGCGCGCGCGGTCTTCGGGCCCGGTGATGTCCGCGATGACCGCCTGGGCCGTGGCCACGTTGGCCCCCATGACGCCTCCCACGACCCGGGCCACGACCAGCATGAGGAAGGAGCCCTGCAGGGCGAAGAGAAGGTACCCGGCCACCGTTCCCGCGAGCGACAGGAGGAGCACCGGGCGCCTCCCGAAGCGGTCGGAGATGCGTCCCATGAGCGGCGAAAAGAGAAACTGCATCAGCGAGTAGGAGGCCATCATGAAGCCGAATGCCATCGGCGTGGGGTGGTAGGCCTCCCCGTACATGGGCAGCAAGGGGATGACGATTCCGAACCCCATGAGGTCGATGAAAACGATGAGGAAGACCAGGGCCAGAGGGGATCGGGCTTTCACCTATCCTCCCGTCGAGTGGCGCTCCGGCAGTCCGCCGGGACCTCCGGGGTGAACGAACCCCGCCTCCGGATATCCCCCGGCCGGCGGGGGCACAGTATTCCACACGGCGGGGCATGTGCCAAACGGCCGAGTCGCGGAGCCCGGAAAGGAGGTGCGGGAGCCCCGAAGGGCTCCCGCGGGAGGGAAGGGAGGGGGTTAGGCAACGCCTTGAGTAAAGCAAGGCGTATGCCAACCGAAACGGGGCGAATCGGGCCGTTTCAAGGACGAAAAGGTGTGCCACAAGGGCACGGTGTGCCACTTGGGCCGGGTCTCCGTCCCCTGAACGGGTTTGGAACCAGTCCTTCCGGGTTCGGGACGGCTCCGAATGCCCTGGGCGGAAGGGCCCCCTTCGTGCCTCCGGGGACCCGAATTGAGTCATAAAGGACGCAGGCGGTGGCGGTGGACAAAAAAAGAGCCCCTTGCGGGGCCGTAAGAGGAATGGAGGGGGGTATGAGGATGACTACCATGCAGCAAGAGACGTGCCACACCCGCTCATTCCTCCTCGGGGATGTTGTAGAAGAAGCGAAAGACCGCCGACAGCTCGGGGGTCGTGACCTGCTCGGGAAGGGGGGGGAGCGGGTTGGAGGAGATCAGCGCGTTCATGGCGGACTGGTCGTAGGAGGGGATCCCCGATTGACGGTCCAGGTAAATGTCGGTGATCCGGCCGTCCTTCTGGATCGAAAAGCGGATCGCGACCCACCCCTTCTGTCTCAGCACCATCTGGGCCTGGGGAATGCGCCAGTTGCTTTCCACGCGCTCCTGTACCTTGCGAGCATAGGGCCCCAGGTCCCAAGCCGCCGTGTCGAAGGAGAGGGCCCCCGTGTTCAGCCGGCTGGCGTTGGGGTTGTCGTACCCGCCTTGGAGGCTTCCCATCATCATCTGCTGGATTTGAGCGGCGAGGGCCCCCGGCCGTTCGGCGCCGGGTCGTGTGGGGTCGGTGCGCCGCGGGTCGGTCCTGCCCGGTCCCTTCGACGGGGCCGCGGCGGCCTCCTCCGAGCCTCCCACGGGCAGCCCCTTCTCCGCTTCCGAGGGGCTCCCGGGCGCGATCTCCCGGCCCGATCTTTCCCGATCGGCCTTGGCCTTCGTATTCTGGTGGGGGCGGGAAGGGGAGGCGGCCTGGCTCCGCGGCGGTTCCGGGCGCGCCGAAGCGCCCGGAGGCTCGGGCCGGGTGGAGGGCGGCCCGCCTGGGATAGGCTGGACCGAGGGTCGGGTCACAGGGGCGTCTCCGGGCCCACCGGCTTGGCGCACGGGGCTCCGCCCGAGGGACGTGGGATCCGGGGAAGAGCCCTTGCGCGGGTCGGGGCTCGCGCCCCTGCGATTCAGGTCCGAGAGCCGGGAGGGGTCGAGGGGCGGCTCCTTTGAGGGCTCCATGTCCTTCACGTAAATGAACCGCACCGGCCGGCCGTTCACCTCCTGGGGAAGGTGACGCGCCGCCTGGTTGATGCGCGCCGGGTTGGAGGTGGCCGTCATGTACTGCCGGCCCCCCACCAGCAGGAGGAGGAGGTGCAAGCCCAGGGCAAGAAGGAAGGCCGCACTTCGGGTCCAGCGGTCTCTCATGCCAAGTCCCCGGCGGACCGGACGAAGGCGGCGCGGACGGGCGCGAAGTCCGTTCCGGGATGGGCCGGATGGATCCGGTTGGTCAACAAAATGAAGGTCCTCCCCTCGCCCGGTTCCAGATAGGCCGCGGTGCCCGTGAAGCCCTCATGGCCTACCGACCCTACTCGCAAGAGTGGTGCCACGGACCATCCCTCGGAATCCGAAGCCTTCCAGCCGGCCGTCCGGCGCTGGCCCCGCCCGTGGGGGCTCGTCCAGGCCAAGTCGAGGGATCGGGCGTCCAGGAAGCCCGTCGCCGGCCGGAAGGCCTCGCACAGGCGCTCCACCGCCCCGAGGGAGGCAAAGAGGCCCGCGTTTCCGGCGGCGCCTCCGAGAAACCGGGCGTTTCCGTCGTGGACTTCCCCCCAGGCCAGGCCCCGAGTGAAGGGAGGAGGGTGAGCCCCGTGGGGACGGGCCAGGGCGGCTTCGTGGGCCCCGTCGAGCTCCGTGGCGGCGGTCCTCAAGCGGAGCGATCCGGGAGGACGGAACAGGGCGCCCTCCGCGGACAGGCCCAGCGGGGCGGCGACGAACTCCCGAAAGAGCCGGTCCAGGGATGCGCCCAGGCTCTCCTCCAGGTGGAGGCCCAGAAGAAGGTAGCCCAGGCAGGAGTACTCGGCCGTTCCGGAGGGGAGCCGCCGGGGGCACCGGGAAGCGAGCCAGGTCCGGGCCTCGGCGCGATCCCCCGAGAAGGCGTACAGGGGAAGCCAGGGAGGGAAGCCCGCCTCGTGGCGGAGGAGGTCGAGGGGGGTGCAGGGAGGATCCGTCCCCGGGAGGGGCTCCAGGAGGTCCACCCGGCCGACTTGGGAGGCCCGCAGGGTGAGGAGCGCCGTGGCGAGGGGCTTGGTCAGGGAGGCCAGGTCCCAGAGGGTGTCTTCGGCGACGGGGTGGCGCTCCGGCCGGGAGACCGCGTCGCCGCCCCATCCGGAAGCCAGCCTGCGGCCCCCCCGGGCCACCGCCCAGGCGAAGCCGTGGGCGGCGGGGGAGCAGAGTCCGCCCAGGAGGGCGTCTATTCCAGCGGGGTCTGCTGGGCCATGCATGTGAGGATGGCCTGGGCGACGGCCACGGCGTCCCGCGCCGCCCGTCCGTCCACTCGGGGCGCTTCACGGCCCCCGAGGATCGCGGCGAAGTGCTCGAGCTCCCTTCTCAGGGGCTCCTTCTTCTCCACCGCCACGGGCACCTTCTGGATGGCTCGCCCGCCGGGTCCGTCTTCGACTCGGTAGTATTCGACGGCCTGCTCGGCGTAATCCACGCTCAAATAGGCGTTCTTCTGGAAGAGGCGGAGCTTCCGGACCTTGTCCCGGGAAATCCGGCTGGCGGTCAAGTTGGCGACGCACCCCCCCTCGAAGGTGAGGCGGGCGTTGGCGAGGTCCACGTAGGGTGTGAGAACCGAGACGCCCACTGCCTCCACCTTGGAGACGGGACGCCGGACCAGGCTCTGGGCGATCTCGATGTCGTGAATCATGAGGTCCAGCACCACGTCCACGTCCAGGGAACGCGGCACGAAGACCCCCAGCCGGTGGACCTCCAGGAATCCGGGGGAGAGGACGTGGGCCGACAGCGCCTCCACGCCCGGGTTGAAGTGCTCGATGTGGCCCACGAGGAGGGGCGCGCCGGACCGGGACTGGGCCGCCAGGATGGCGTCGCACTCCTCGAGCGTGGTGGCCATGGGCTTCTCGCACAGGACCCCGATTCCGGCACCCAGGAAGCGCACGGCCAGGTCCCGGTGGAGTCGCGTGGGAGCCGCCACAACGACGCCCTCCACCGGTGGGAGGGGATCTTCGGGGGCAAGGGCCGGGATGCCGTATCTTCCGGCGATCTCCGCCGCGCGGGCCCGGTCGGCGTCCACGACGGCCGCCAGGCGAACGCCTTCGAGGTCGGCCAGAATCCGCGCGTGGTGCTGTCCGAGACTCCCCACGCCCACCACCGCGATCCTCAAATCGCCCATCGGCGGCCTCCCTTCCCGCAGTCGGCCTTCACCTCTGGATGCCCCGCTTGGACTCCCGGATGAACCGCAGGAGATACGCCACCTCGGGCACGGCGCCGTACTTCCCCTCCGCAACGCCCAGCGCCTCCGTGAAGAGGAGTTTGGAGTGGAAGAGGGTCCGGTAGGCCCCCTTCAGGGCCTCGATGGACTCCGCGGAGAAGCCCTTGCGTTGGAGGCCGATGGTGTTTACGCCGTAGGTCTTCCCCTCGCCGCGGGCGCCCACCGTCTTCATGAAGGGAAGGACGTCCCGGGTGATGATGGAGCCTCCGCCGATGAAGGCGTAGTCGCCCACCGTGCAGAACTGGTGGATGGCGGAGAGGGCGCCCACGGTGGAGTGCTTTCCCACGTGGACGTGGCCCGCCAAGGTCGCGTTGTTGGCGAAGATCACGTTGTCCGAAACGACGCAGTCGTGGGCGATATGGCAGTAGGCCATGTAGAGGCCTTTGCTTCCGAGCCGCGTGATCCGCTGCTCCTTGGTGGTGGCCCGGTTCACGGTGACGAACTCGCGGAAGACGTTGTCGTCGCCGACGACCACCTCGCTGGGCTCGCCCCGGTAGCCGATATCCTGGGGAGGGCCGCCGATGGCCGCGTGGGACACCAACGTGTTGCCCGACCCCAGGGTCACCTTCCCGTGGAGCACGCAGTGGGGGCCCAGGGAGCAACGCTCCCCCAGGCTCACCTCGGGCCCCACGTAACAGAAGGGGCCGATGGTGCAGCCATCGGAGACCCTCGCCCCCTTCTCCACAACCGCCGTCGGATGAATGCTCGTCGTCATCTCTCGCGCTCCCAGGGCGGACACGCGGCCGCCGTCCTCAGCGGTCCACCATGGCGGAGAGGATCACCGCCTCGGCCACGAGGTTTCCGTCCACGTACGCCCTGCCCTGAAGCTTGCAGGTGGAGGACTTCAGGCGGAGCACCTCCACCTCGAACCGGATCTGGTCGCCGGGTACGACGGGACGACGGAAGCGGGCCTCGTCGATCCCCGCGAACAGGACCAGCTTGTGCTCCCGCTCCGGCATGTCCTTGAGGAGGAGGACGCCCCCCACCTGGGCCATGGCCTCCACGATGAGGACGCCGGGCATGACCGGTTTTCCTGGAAAGTGGCCGAGGAAGAACTCCTCGTTCACCGTCACGTTCTTGACGCCCACGATGCGCTTGCCCGGATCGATCTCCAGGATGCGGTCTACGAGAAGGAAAGGGTACCGGTGGGGCAGGATCTTCTGAATCTCCACCACGTCCATCATGTCTCAGCCCTCCGTGTCCGGCCTGGCCAGGGCCTCCTCCAGGGTCTTGAGCCGGCGGGCCATCTCGTCGAGCCGCCCGCAGAGGGCCCGCTCCCTGAGCCACGCCCTGTGGTCCTGCGCCGGATGACCCGTGACGAAGGCCCCGTCCGGAAGGTCCTTCGTGACGGCCGACTTGGCCCCCACCTTGACGCCGTCCCCGATGCGGATGTGACCCACGGCCCCCGACTGCCCGGCGAAGACGACGCCCCGCCCCAGGCGCGTGCTGCCGCTGATGCCGGCCTGCGCCACGAGAATGCACCCGGGTCCGGTGTGGACGTTGTGGCCGATCTGGACCAAGTTGTCGATCTTCGTTCCCTCTCCGATGCGGGTCTCGGCCAGGGTCCCCCGGTCGATGGCCGCGTTGGCTCCAATCTCCACGTCGCTCTCCACCACGGCGGTACCGACCTGGGGCACTTTGAGGTGACGCCCCTTCTCGTGGGCGTACCCGAAGCCGTCGGAGCCGACGACCACGCCCGCGTGGAGCACGACGCGGTCCCCGAGGGTCGTGCCGTCATAGAGAACAACCCTCGGATAGAGGTGGCAGTCCTCGCCCAAGACGCACCCCCTGCCCACCACGCACCCCGCCTCCACCACCGAGCGACGACCCACCCGCGTGCCTTCGCCGAGGACGGCGAGGGGACCCACGTGGGCGTCCACGGAGATCTCGCATGAGGGGCCGACCACCGCCGAAGGGTGAACGCCCGGTTCGAAGACCCTCGGGGGATGAAAGAGGGCCAGAGCCCGAGCGAAGGCCACGTACGGGTCGTCGCAGACCAGGAGGGTCTTGCCGGGAAGGCTCTCGCCGGCTCCCACGAGGACGGCCCCGGCGGCGCTGGCCCCCGCGGCCTCCCGGTACTTGGGGTTCGCGAGGAAGGAAACGTCGCTCCCGCAGGCCCGCTCCAGGGGGGCGATCCCGCGGATTTCCAGGTCGGGGTTCCCGTCGAGCCGGGCTCCGAGGGCCTCGGCGAGGGCCGACGCCTTCATGGTCCTACGCGCCGGGATAGGCCTGGTTCATGGCGGCGATGACTTCGGAGGTGATGTCGAGCGCGTCGGCGTTGTAGAGGCAGATGCCCTTCTCGACCACCAGGGAGATCCCCTTGGACTGCGCGTACTGGGTCAGGACCCGGTTGAGCTTCTCCTGGAACTCCTCCTGCATGCGCTGGGTCCGGTTTTCCATCTCGTCCGTGGCGGCCTTGGCGAAGGCCTGGTACTCGTACATCTTCTGGGTGAACTGGCTCTGGATCTCGTCGCGCTTCTCCTGGCTGATCTTCGGGTCCTTGGCTTTCTCCTCCAGGGCCTTCAGGTCGGTTTCCTTGGAGTTGATCTCGCTCTGCTTCTGATCATGGACGCCCTTGAGGACGCCCTGGATCTTCTTCCCCTCCTTGCTTTCGTTGGCCACCTTCATGGCGTCCACGACGGCGATGCGGGTCTGGGCCATGAGCCCGACCGTCAGCAGGGAGAGGGCGCCAACGAGAGCGGCGGGGAACAGTTTCTTGAACATCCGGTCCTCCTGAGGGTTTAGAACGTGAGTCCTATCGACAGTTGGAAGTTGCTGAAGTCGTCTCCGGGCTTGGACTTGAGGTTGGTGGCGTAAATCAGACGCAGGGGGATGTTGAAGGTCGGCAGGAAGAAGCGGAATTCGACGCCCGCGTCAGCCCGGTAGTTCGAAAGCTCCCACTTCTGGCGCTCGTGGAAGGTGTTGCCCACGTCCGCGAAGAGGGCGATGTCCACCTGCTCGGTGATGTGGAACACGTACTCGCCGTTGGTCAGGAACACCCGGTCGCCGCCTTGGATGGTGCCGGTGCCGGGGTCCACGAAGTAGCGGTTGTCCTTCGTGAGCGGGTAGACGGAGCGGACCCCGAAGCCGCGGAGGGTGTCCTCGCCGCCGAGGAAGAAGCGCTCCCAGATCGGGATGTCGCGGCCCGAGTAGCCCCGCACGTAGCCCACGCTCAGCCGGAAGGCGAGGTTCTGCTTCCGGAAGGTCGGAACGAAGAGCGAGCCCTCGAAGGAGGGCTTGACGAAGTAGTTGTCCCCCCCGAGAAAGCTGCCCGCAACGACGGTGGACAGGTTGAGGGACATGCCGGTCATGGGCCGGAAGGGATTGTTCACCGTGTTGAAGAACACGCTCGTGAAGATAGCGGAAGTCGTGGAGTCGTTGTACAGGGCGAGGTAGTCCGGATCGAGGACGGACGTGTCCAGGTTCGTGACCTTGGACTGCTCCCTGCGGTACCCCACGGACCATCCCGCGAAAATCCCCAAGGGGAACGTGACGCTCACCGATCCGCCCGTTGCCTCCTGGTCGAATTGGAGGTACGTCAGCTTGGAGTTGTAGAGCTGGAAGGCCCCCCCGACCCGCTTTCCGAAGAGCCAGGGGTCCGAGTAGCTGATGGAGTAAAGCTTCTGGACCTTGCCGATGTCGGCGTTGAAGGAAAGGGTGGTCCCCAGTCCCAGGAAGTTGTACGTGCGGAACGCCCCGGAGATGTAGAAGCCGTTGACGCCCCCGTATCCGCCCCCGAAGAGCAGTTCGTTCTTGCTGGCCTCTTCGCCCTTCACGTTCACGTCCACCGTGTTGGTGTTGGGCACCTTTGTGACCACCGGATCTTCCTTGATCTCGAAGAGGGCGGTCTGCTTCAGGCGGAAGAGCCCGCGCTGGTAGCGGACGTAGTCGAAGACCTCCTGCTCGTAGACCAGCATCTCGCGCCGCAGGACGTGGTCCCTCGTGTCCATGTTGCCCGCGAACTCGATCCGATTGAGGTAGTAGATCTGGTCCTCGGTGATGGAGAGGGTCACGTCCGCGATCCCCTGGGCCTCGTGCTTGTCGAAGACGGGGGTGGCCGTGGCGTAGATGTAGCCCTTTTCCCCGTACCGGGCTTCGATGGCCTTCAGGATGTGCCCCAGCCCGACCTTGTCGAGCTTCTTGCCGGGCTTGAGGAAGACGAGTTTCCGGAGTTCCTGGTCGGTGAAGACCTTGTTGCCCTCGAACTTCACCTCGCCCAGCTTAAAGGCGGCCCCCTCGACTATCGGGATGGTGAGGGTCAGCCACTTCCGGGAGCGTTTCTTATTGAACCGGCTCTCCACGACGGGATCGCCCACGTCCACGTCCAGGTAGCCTTCCGTCTCGTACAGCTCCCGCACCAGCTTCACGTCCTCGTAATAGCGGCCCTCCGAATAGACGTCGTGGCGCGTGGCCCAGGAGAGCCACCAGTGGGGCCGGGTCTTCTTGAGGGTCCACTTGAGACGGCGCGGGGAGAAGGCGGTCACGCCCGAGAAGCGCACCTTCTCGATCCGGGCCTTGGCCCCCTCGTTGATCGTGAAGGTCACGGCCACCTGGGAGCGCCCCATGGACTGCACCTTGGAGGAGACCTCCGCGTCGGGGAAGCCCTTCTCCGCGGCCATGAACTTGAGCGCGGCCTCGGTCTTCTTGACCTTTTGGTAGTCCAGGATGGTCCCCGTCTTCAGGTCCGCGTTGTTCTCCTTGAGTTTGTCGAGGATCGTGGATCCCGTGAGGGACTTGCTCCCGGTGAACTCCACGGAGGACACGATGGGCCGCTCCTTGATGCGGAAGAGGACGATCTTGCCTCCTTGCTCCCCCGGCTGGACTTCGATGGAGAGGTCCTCCAGGAGGCCCGAGCTCCAAATCTTCTGGAACTGGGCCTTTACGAGCGCTTCGTCGTAGACCTGGCCCACCCGGAGCGTGGTCATGGCGAGAAAGGCGTCCTGTGTGAGCCGGTCGTTTCCCTCCAGAATGATCTTCTCGATGACGGGCCGGGTTTCACCCGGAGCGGCCGTCTGGGCGAGGAGGGGGAGGACCATGGATGCGAGAGCCAGAATCAAGAAGACCGTCGTTCGGCGCATGCCTCACCTATCCGGGAATGGGCACCGGCTCCATGCCCTTTAGGGCCAGCCTGTCCCCCTCCACCTCGAGGCGGATCCGGGTCCCTTCCCGAACCTCGTGGGAGAGCAACCATTCGGCCAGGGGGTCCTCAATGAGCGTCTGGACGCCGCGCCGGAGGGGTCGCGCCCCGAAGGCCGGGTCCTTGCAGCAAGCCTCCACCAAAAACTCCGCCACTCCGCGCGCGGGCGTCACTTGAAGCCCCTTGACCCTCAGGGCTTCGTTGAGGTCGCCGATCATCCGGGCCGCGATGGCGAGCAGGTCCTCGCGGCTCAGGGGATCGAAGACGATCACTTCGTCGATGCGGTTGAGGAACTCGGGGAGCAGGGAGCGCCTCAGAAGGCGGAAGACCTCCTCCCGCTTCACCGAGACGGCTCGCTCCTCCCCGTCCCCAAAACCGGGAACGCCCTTCTCGAGCACGAACCGGGAGCCGAGGTTGCTCGTCAGGATGAGGAGGGTGTTGCGGAAGTCCACGGTCTCGCCGTAGCTGTCCGTCAGGATTCCGTCCTCCAGGATCTGGAGGAGCATGTTCAGCACGTCCGGATGGGCCTTCTCGATCTCGTCCAGGAGGATGACGGCGTAGGGGCGCCGTTTCACGCGCTCCACCAGCTGTCCGCCTTCCTCGAAGCCCACGTAGCCGGGCGGGCTCCCGATCATTTTCGAGATGGAGTGCTTCTCGGCGTACTCGCTCATGTCGAGCCGAACCATGGCGCGCTCGTCCCCGAAGAGGAACTCTGTCAGCGTCTTGGCCGACTCGGTCTTGCCCACTCCCGTGGGGCCGAGAAAGATGAAGGACCCGATGGGCCGGTTCGGGTTCTTGATTCCCGCCCGGGAGCGGCGGATGGCGCGGGCTAGGGCCGAGATGGCCTGTCCCTGGCCGATGACCCGGCGGTGCAGGCTCTCCTCGATCCTCAAGAGCTTGCCCTTCTCGTCCTCCATCAAGGCGGTTACGGGGATCCCCGTCCAGAGCGCGACGACCTGCTCCACCTGACCCCGGCCCACGGGGATGGCCTCCTCGCGTCCGGGGTCCTGCGCCTGAAGGAACCGTTTCTGGCGCCGGGCTCCCGGGGCCTGGGGTTCCTCGTCCCACAGGCGAAACCGCCGGCCGCCGTCGGGTCCCACGTCGCAGCACTCGACCTCCACTTCCGGGGAGGCCTTCGGCCTGGGTCCGGCCAGGATCTTGGCCATGGCTCCCGCCTCGTCGATGACGTCCACGGCCTTGTCCGGCTGGAAGCGGTCGGAGATGTAGCGGTTGGAAAGCAGAACCGCCTGCCGGAGAGCCTCCGGGTGGTAGCGCACCCCGTGGAAGCGCTCGTATCTCTCCCGCAGGCCCTCGAGGATCTCCAGGGTGGCCTCCTCGGACGGAGGGAGGATCTTCACCGGCTGGAACCGCCGAACGAGGGCCCGGTCCTTCTCGATGTAGCGCTTGTAGTCGCGGAAGGTGGAGGTCCCGATGCACTGGACCTGGCCCCGGCTCAGGGCCGGCTTCAGGATGCTGGCGGCGTCGAGGGAGCCTTCGGCGCTGCCCGCCCCGACCATCGTGTGGATCTCATCCACGAAGAGGATAACGGAGCGGTCTGCGGTGGCTTCCTTGAGGATCCCCTTGAGGCGTTCTTCGAACTGGCCGCGGTACTTGGTGCCCGCCAGGACGAGCGAGAGGTCGAGGGTCAGGATCCGCTTCCCCTGGAGGGTGGCCGGAACGCGTCCCTGGGCCACCCGCTGGGCCAAGCCTTCGATGAGGGCGGTTTTTCCCACGCCCGGCTCGCCGAGCAGGATCGGGTTGTTCTTGTGGCGACGGGCCAGGATCTGGATGACGCGGTCGAGCTCTTCCTCGCGGCCCACCAGGGGGTCCAACTCGCCGGACTCGGCCAGCGCGGTGAGGTCCTGCGTGAATTCCTCAAGAGACGGCCGTTCTTCCCGGCGGCCTTCGACGGGGGGACGCTTGGGTCCGGACTGGAGGCGCTCCCGGGCGGAGGGCAGAGAGAGCCCGTGCTGCCGAAGCAGTCTCCCGGCGATGGAATCCTCCAGGTGGAGCAGGCCCAGAAAGAGGTGCTCCACGCCCACGCGCAGACCGCCCGCCCGATCGCACTCGTCGGGGGCGAACTTCTCGATGAGCAACCGGGCGTCGCGGGACCAGGGAGGTGGGGCCGCGGAGGGTGCGGAGGCCTCCTCGGCCAGGGACTCCTCCATCTCCTCCCGGACCTCGTCGGCGCTCACGCGGGCCCGTTCCAGGAAGTCCCTTAGGAGGGGGGAGTCCAACTCCAGGATGCCCAGGAGGATGTGCTCCGTGTCGGTGACGGGCAGGCCCGCCCGATGCGCCTGATGGCGCGCAAAATAGAGGACTCTCCGGGCCTGCTCGGTGAACCGTTCGTACATCATGCGCCCCGCTCCGGGGGAGTATACCATCGGGAGGAGGCGTGTGCCACGCTCGGCGGCCGAAGAGGGCAGGGTCTCACGGACCGACCTGCCCCTCGTGGAGCCGAAGGGTCCGGTCGCATGCGGCGGCCAGCTTCGGATTGTGCGTGGCCAGAAGGACCGTGAGCCCCCTCCGGGACCGCAGGCCCAGGAGGAGGTCGAAGACCTGGGTCGCGGTCTCCTCGTCCAGGTTTCCCGTGGGCTCGTCCGCCAGGAGGAGGCCCGGCCCGTTCATGAGGGCCCTGGCGAGGGCGACCCTTTGCTGTTCGCCCCCCGAGAGCCTGCCGGGGATGTGGTCCGCCCGATCGCCGAGGCCCACCTCCCGCAGGAGGTCCCGGGCCCGCGGGGCGGCGGCGGCCGGACGCTCCCCGGCCACCACGGCGGCCATGAGGACGTTCTCCAGGGCCGTGAATTCGGGAAGGAGAAAGTGGAACTGGTACACGATGCCGACCGCGCGGCGGCGGAAGGAGTCCGCCTCGGCACCCTGCATGGACGTTACCTCCAGCCCGCCGATGCGGATGGAGCCCGCGTCGGGCCGGTCCAGGCCGGCCAGGAGGTGCAGGAGGGTGCTCTTTCCCACCCCGGACGGCCCGGTGAGGGCCACCATCTCGGTCCGCGCTACGGAGAGGGAGGCTTCCCTCAGCACGATGATCCGGCGCGTACCGGACAGGAAGCCCTTCGTCAGACCCTCCACCTGGACCATCATTCGTACCTCAGGGCTTCCACGGGGTCCAAGCGCGAGGCGCGCGCGGAGGGGTACAAGGTGGCCAGAAAGGAGACGGCGAGGGCGAAGGCGCTGACCGTGGCCACCTGTGCGGGGGAGGTGATGAAGGGGACGTAGGGCAGGGGGTAGACGTCCAGGGACAGGGGGATGGCGTGAAACCGGTCCAGGAGGTGGCAGGAGGCGACCCCGGCGCAGGCCCCCAGGACCGTGCCCACCGCGCCGATGACCATCCCCTGGAAGAGGAAGACGCTGCGGATGTCCGCCGCCGACGCGCCCATGCTCCTCAGGATGCCGATGTCCCGGACCTTTTCCATCACCAGGAGAATGAGCGTCGAGATGATGTTGAGAGCGGCCACCATCACGATGAGGCCGATGGCGAGGAAAAGGAGGATCCGCTCCATCCGGAGGGCCTTGAAGAACTCCTCGTTGGTGGCGATGAGGTCCAACACGCGGTATTCGGGGCCGAGGGCTCGCTGGATGTCCTCCGCGACCTCCGCGATGGCCGCCGGATCCGCCAGGCGGACCTGCACGGCGCTCACCCGTCCGGGCCCGGCAAAGAGCGTCCGGGCCAGCCCAAGGTCCACGTAGACGAATCCGGTGTCGTAGAGGTAGTACCCCGTGCGCAGGACGCCGGTGACCTTGAGGGAGACGAGTTTGGGTATGCTACCGAAGGGGGAGAGCGTGAGGCGGGGAGCCAGGAGTTGGACCGTATCCCCGAGCCCCACGCCGAGTTCTTGGGCGAGGTCCGCGCCCAGGACCGCTCCGTGCGCCCCGTCGGGCGTCTGCCCGAGAAACCCCGAGCCCTCCGTGAAGGGCCCCACGTCCACGACCGCCTGCTGGGTGGAAGCATCCACGCCCACGACCTTGGCGACGACGCCCACGCGGGTGGTGGGCCCACTGGCGAGGCCCGTCCCGAGGACGACGGGCGCGAAGGCCTTCACGCGCGCATCCGCGGCGAGGGCCTTGGAGACCGTCTCCGCCTCCTCGGGGGACATCTCGCCCGGCCCTCCGAGGATGTTGAGGTGGGCGTTGAGGAGCTGGATCTTCTCCTGGATGCGCGTGGTGAACCCCGTGGAGATGGCCAGGGCGATGATGAGGGCCATGACGCCGACGGCCACGCCCGCCACCGAGATGACCGTGATCAGGGAGATGAAGGCCTGCCGTCGCCTCGCAAAGAGGTAGCGCCGGCCCACGAAGGTGGCGAGGCTCATGGGCCTTGGGGACGGAGGAGCGGAAAGAGGACCACGTCCCGGATCGAAGGCGTATCGGTCAGGAGCATGACGAGGCGGTCCACGCCCAGGCCTTCTCCGGCCGTGGGCGGAAGTCCGTACTCCAGGGCCTGGCAGTACTCCTCGTCGTAGGGCATGGCCTCCTCGTCCCCGTGGGCTTTCGCCTCCACCTGCTCCTTGAACCGGCCGCGCTGATCGTCGGGATCGTTGAGCTCGGAGAAGCCGTTGGCGATCTCCATCCCCGCCGCGAAGAGCTCGAAGCGGTCGGCCGTATCGGGCCGGTCCGGGCGGCGCCGGGAGAGGGGCGACACCTCCACGGGGTGGCCGTGGACGAAGGTGGGGTTCAGGAGCGTGGGCTGGACGAGGGTTTCGAAGGCCTCGACGAGGAACTTCTCTGGAGTGTCCGATTTGGCCGGGCTCATGCCGAGGCGGGGGATCCAATCGGTGCGGGCAGCCGGCGAGGCCGGCGCGTCCTCGGGCATTCCCCGCTCGGCGAGGGCGGCGCGAGCCGCCTCCCGGAGGTCCAAGCGTGCGAAGGGGGGACGGAAGGAAATCTCCCGGCCCTGGTACTGGACCGTCTCGGTCCCCCGCACGGTCAGGGCGACGGCGTGAAGCAGGGCCTCCGTGAGGCCCATCAGGTCCTCGGCGGAGGCGTACGCCTGGTAGAACTCCATCATGGTGAACTCGGGATTGTGGGTCGTGTCGATCCCCTCGTTCCGGAAGTTCCGGTTGATCTCGAAGACGCGGGGCATGCCGCCCACCACGAGACGCTTCAGGTACAACTCGGGGGCAATGCGCAGGTACAGGTCGGCGTCGAGGGCGTTGTGGTGGGTGACGAACGGGCGCGCGGCCGCGCCGCCCGCGATGGGATGAAGCATGGGCGTCTCCACCTCCTCGAAGCCGCGATCGGCCATGAAGGTCCGGAGGGCCTGGATCATCCGGGCCCGGGCCAGGAAGCGGGGAAGGCTGTCGGAGTTCATCATGAGGTCCAGGTGGCGCTGGCGATACCGGAGCTCCACGTCCTGGAGCCCGTGCCACTTTTCGGGCAGGGGCCGCAGGCATTTCTGCAGGGGCGCCAGCCGCTCCACGAGGACGGTGAGTTCGCCCGTCCGGGTCCGGAAGAGGGGCCCTTCCACCCCCAGCCAGTCACCGACGTCCAGGAGGGACAGGTGGGTGAAAACCTCCTCGAGGCGCTGGCGCTCGAAGAGGACCTGCAGCCGCGTGGCGCCCTCTTGCAGGTGGCCGAAGGCCAGCTTGCCCATCTTGCGGAGCGCGACGAGGCGGCCCGCGACCCGGACATGAGGGGGGCTTTCGGAAAGGGCCTCGGCGCTGTGGTCCCCGAAGCGGGCGAGGATCTCCTCGAGGGCGTGGGTTGCATCGAAGCGGAAGGGGAGGGCCTGCGGGAAGGCCTCCCTCCACTGGGCGAGCTTGGCGCGGCGCTGGGCGATGAGTTCGTCTTCCAAGGGGGCTCCCGTTCCGGAAAGCCGTGATTATAGGCGGGAAAGCTCCGTTGGGTCAATCCTCGAAGGGATGTGTCTCGGAGGAAGCAAATGGCCGCCCCGAACGGAAAAGGGGCGCGCCAAACTGGCGCGCCCCTTTGGCATGGTTCGGACAGGGCTCAGCCGGCCCGGAAGTAGAAGTAGATTCCACCGCCTCGCCCGTCGATGACATAGAGACTCACCGGATCACCGGGCCTCACCTCCGCCGCGGCCGCCCGGTAGTCCTTGACGCTGGACACGGTCCGTCCGTTTACCTCGGAGACGACCATGCCCTCGCGAAGCCCCTTGGTGTACGCGTTGGATTTCGGGTCCACGGCCGTGATCACGACACCCTCCGCGTCCTGGGGGAGCCGGTACATGGAGCGGTTTTGGGGCGTGAGGTTCTGGACCGTGATTCCCAGGGCATCCTGGCTTTCCTTCTCCTGGCCGGGGGAGGCGGATTCTTCTTCTCCCTCGAGACCCTTCGCCCGGTCGCCGAGGGTGACCTTGAGCGTCTTGCGCGAGCCCTCGCGCAGCACCTCCAGGTTCACGGTCCGGCCCGGCGGGAACGCGGCGATCTTGTGGGGGAGCTGCCGGCTGTCCTTGATGTCCGAGCCCTCCACGCCCACGATGATGTCGCCCTTCCTGAGGCCGCCCTTGGCCGCCGGCGTGTTTTCGTCCACGCTTTGGACGAGGGCGCCGCCCTTCAGTTCCTGCCTGTAGGTCTTCTGGTAGTAATCCCGCGCGTCCTGGTCCACGGGGCCGACGCGCACCCCGAGGTAGCCGCGCTCCACCTTGCCCTTGGTCTTGAGCTGGTCGAGCTGGGCCTTGACGAGGTTGATGGGAATGGCGAAGCCGATCCCCTCCACGGTGCGGCCGCGGAAGTCGCTCCTCGTGATGGCGGTGTTGATCCCCACGGCCTCCCCGCGGATGTTCACGAGGGGGCCGCCGGAGTTGCCGAAGTTGATGGCGGCGTCGGTCTGAAGGAAGTCGTCGAGCGAGCTCGAGGAAATCCGGCGGCCCTTGGCGGAGATCACGCCCACCGTGACGGTGTGGCTGTACATCAGCGGGTTGCCCACGGCCATGACCCAGTCCCCCGGCCGAACCGCGTTCGAGTCCCCCAGGGGCAGAGTCGGAAGGCCGGAGGCCTCGATCTTCAAAAGGGCGACGTCCGTCTCCTTGTCCTGGCCCACGACCTTGGCGTCGTAGTTCATGGTTTCATCCAGCGTGACCCTCACCTTGCTGGCCCCTTCGATCACGTGGTTGTTCGTCAGGATGTACCCGTCCGGGCTGATGATGAACCCGCTGCCCCCCGCTTCTTCCACGGGCGGAGTGCCCCGTGGAATAGGAGGGTGAGGGCGGCCGAAGAAGAATTCGAAGGGGTTTCCGAAGGGGTCCTGGGGATCGTCCGGGTCCCCGGACGAGGACGGCCCCTTGCCGTCCTGAACGCTCAAGGCGGTGATCCCCACGACGGCGGGGTTGACCCGCTCCGCGACCTCCGAAAAGCTGGGGAGGCCCATTGGGGGCGAAACCTGGGGGGCCGACGCGGAGGCGGCGGGCGAGGCCGTGATGGCGCGGGCCGTGGACGTGCTCACGCCGCTCATCTGCGCGATGCCGAAACCCACCAGCACCAGGAGGGTCCCCAGCGTCACCAGCATGAGGGTCTTGACGGTCTTCATACGGAACTCCTTTCCTGATCGGACTCGGGGTCGTCGTATCGGTAGATTTTCAGCTTGCGATGGAGGGTCCGCAGACCGATTCCGAGGAGCCGGGCGGTCTGGGTCTTGTTCCCTCCGGTCTTCTTCAAGGTATCGAGGATGGCGTCCCTCTCGAGGAGGTCCAGGGGCTGAACGTCGCGAGCCGGGGGGGCTCGATGCTCGGTGGGGAGCACCGGAGCCTCAGAAGGGGCGGGGAGGAGCGGTCCCCCGTGGAAACGCAATTCGGAGGGCAGGTGGGATTCCCGAAGTTCCGTGTCGCTGCAAAAAATAACCATGCGCTCTATAACGTTCTTCAGCTCCCGTACGTTCCCGGGCCAGGGAAAGGCCGACAGCGCCTGGAGGACCTCCGGGGAGATCCCCGCGATGGGCTTGCCGTATTCTCGGGCCAGTTGGGCCACGAAGGTGTGCGCCAGGCGGGGGATGTCCTCGCCGCGCTCACGCAGCGGGGGGATCCGCAGTTCCACCACCTTCAACCGGTAGAGCAGGTCCTCCCGGAAGCGCCCCTCCGCCGCCAAGCGGTGGAGGTCGCGGTTCGTGGCCGTGAGGATGCGGGCGTCCACCGGGATGCCCTGGGTTCCGCCGACGCGGGTCACCGTCTTCTCTTCGAGCACGCGCAGGAGCTTGGCCTGGAGGTCCAGGCTGAGTTCTCCGATCTCGTCGAGGAACAGGGTCCCGCCGTGGGCCTGTTCGAACTTCCCGGGGTGTGCCCGGTCGGCCCCGGTGAAGGAGCCCTTCTCGTGGCCGAAGAGTTCGCTCTCCATGAGGGTGGCGGGAATGGCCGCGCAGTTGATGGGAAGGAACCGTCCCCGCTTGCGGTCCGAGTTCTGGTGGATGGCGTTTGCGATGAGCTCCTTCCCCGTGCCCGATTCTCCCCGGATGAGGACCGTGGCGCGGGTGGGGGCCACCATGCGGATCTGGTCGAAGAGCTCGCGCATGGGGGGAGAGGACCCGACGATGTTCTCGAACCCGAATCGCTCGTCCAGCCGGGCCTTGAGCTCGTCCACCTCCACGCTCAGGCGCCGCCGTTCCACCAGGGCCTGGACCCGGCGGCGCAGCTCGTAGAGGTCCACGGGCTTGGCCAGGTAGTCGTCGGCGCCCACTTTCATGGCCTCCACGGCGGACTCCACGGAGCCGAAGGCCGTGATGAGCAGGACGGGCAGGGTGGGTTCCGCCTGCTTGACCCGCTTGAGCACCTCCATGCCGTCCATGCCGGGCATGCGGAGGTCCGTGAGGACGAGATCCACTCCGCCCTGCTCCTGGAGATGGCGCAGACCTTGAATGGGATCCTGGTACCCCGCCACCCGAAATCCGACCTTTTCCAGGGCGCGGGTCAGGCTCCGGAGGTTCTCCGCTTCGTCTTCGAGGATCAGAATGGTGCTTCGTGTCATTGTGGCATACTCACCGTGCCTAGAGTACCAGCCAAGCAAGGCAAGTGCCAGCCGGAGGGGGATGCGCCGCGGCGAGGGCGTGCGGAGGCCGTGCAGCCTTCTTCCCGTGCCTCCGGCGCGGGGCTATCCCTTCTTTCCCTTGGCGATGACCGACAGGCGCCCGCCCTGGGCCTTGGTCCTCGGGGTGTCCTTGTGGGATTCGGAGAGGGCGATTTCGCCCCCCGCCATGGCGAGGCCGAGTTCGCGGCCGATGTGCCCGCCGATTTGGACGCGCCCTCCCACCATCTCTTCGCCGGCTTGGTCCCACGTGAGATCCCGGACCTCCAGGGTCCCCCCGCCCATGCGGTACCCCGTGGAGTACCCGGCGTTTCCCCGGATGATGATCTGGCCGCCCACCATGCGGTTGCCCGCGAAATCGTGGGCGTTGCGCTCCACGAGGATCCTCCCCCCCGTCATGGAATGGCCCAGGTGGTTCTCCGCCAGGCCCTTGATGACGAGGTCGCCGCCCCGCATCCCCATTCCCGCGTAGTCCGCCACGTCGCCCGCGACGGTGAGGGTGCCGGATTCCATGTAGGCGCCCGCGTAGTCCCCGAGGTCGCCCTTGACCGCAAGATCGAAGCGCCTCAAGCCGGTGCCGAGACCGACGAGGCGGGCCCCGGCCAGGGGGGAGAGGTCCAGGGTTTGGTCCGACTCGAGGGTCTGGAAGACGGCGGAGAGGAAGAGCCCGCACTTGCGGGTGAAGGCGGGGTGGTCTCCCTCCGGCGCCACGGCGAGGAGCACCTCCTGGAGGGAGGCCGCGGCGGCCCCGCCCGGGGGGAGGGCGGCCTTGGCGCCCTCGAAATCCTTGGCGAGGCTTTCGGCGAAGGGGCTGTTCAGGTACGCGACGAAAACGTCTCGGATCGACATGGTATCCCCCTCCTCCGGATCACGCGGGCGCGTGCCAGGCGCGGAACGGATCGCGCACGTAAGCGTCGATGGACCGCGCCGCCTCGCGGCCCGCGCGGGTGGCGAGAATGACCGTGGCCGCGCCGGTGATGGCGTCGCCTCCCGCGAAGACCTTGGGCACCGTGGTCATGTAGGTCTCCCGGTTCACCTTGATGACGGAGCCCCACTTGGTGGCGAGTCCCTGGAGGCTCGACGGGATGAGCACGTTGGGCGTCTGGCCGATGGCCACCACCACGAGGTCGCAGTCGATGATGTAGTTGCTGCCGGGGATGGGGACGGGGCGCCGGCGGCCGGATGCGTCGGGCTCTCCCAACTGCATGCGCTGGACCTCCACCGCCTTGACGAAGCCCTTCTCGTCGCCGATGTAGCGGACGGGCGCGGAGAGCAGGGTGAAGACGGCGCCCTCCTCCTCGGCGTGCTCGATCTCCTCGCCGCGGCCGGGCATCTCCTCCCGCGTCCGCCGGTAGACGATCTGCGCCTCCTCCGCGCCCAGGCGGAGGCTGATCCGCACCACGTCGAAGGCCGTGAATCCGGCGCCCACCACCACGGCGCGCTTCGGCTTCTTGACGGGGGTTCCGGCGTCGGGGTGGCTCCAGGCCCGCATCAGGTTGACGCGGGTCAGGAACTCGTTGGCCGAGTAGACCCCGTTCAAGTTCTCCCCGGGGATGTTCATCATGTTGGGGTAGCCCGCCCCCGTGGCCACGAATACGGCGTCGAACTCGTCCAGCACTTCCTGGACGGGCATGGTCCGCCCCACGACCACGTTGCACTCGATCTTCACGCCCAGGGACTCCACGTACTCCACTTCCTTCTGGACGATGGCCTTCGGAAGGCGGAACTCGGGGATGCCGTACATGAGGACGCCGCCGGGTTTGTGGAGGGCCTCGAAGAGGTGGACGGTGTGGCCCATCTTGGCGAGGTCCGCCGAACAGGAAAGGCCCGCAGGGCCGCTTCCCAGGACGGCCACCTTGAAGCCCGTGGCGGGCTGTTTGCGCACGTCGCGGCGCTCCGTGTGGCCGAACTGCCAGTCGGCGGAGAAGCGCTCGAGCCGCCCGATGGCGATGGGGTTGCCCTTGTTGGTGTCGTTGATGATGCAGGCGGCCTCGCAGAGGTTCTCCTGGGGGCAGACGCGACCGCACACGGCGGGAAGGTTGTTGTACTTCCGTATGTCCTCCGCGGCCTCGGAGAACTTCCCCCGGCTGATGAGGCCGATGAAGGTGGGGATGTCGATGTGCACGGGGCACGCCACGACGCACCGCGGCTTGGGGCATTCGAGGCACCGCATGGCCTCGTAAACGGCGTCGGCTTCGGAGTAGCCGAGGGCTACCTCCTCATAGTTCCGAATCCTCGCCTCCACGGTCTGGCAGGCGATCTCGCGGCGGGGTTCCTTGGAGCGGGGCCGCTTCTTCTCCCCTTCCTTGACTCCGCCCAGGGCGGCGATGTCCACGGTCTCGGCCATGTGCTCCCCCTCAGCGCTTCAGAGTTTCGAGGTACAGTTTGCAGGACGGGCTCGCGGCCACGGCGCGGTGCTCCTCGTCCACATAGACCTTCATTCGGCTGAACATGAGGTCCCAATCCACCTTGTGGCCGTCAAAGTCAGGCCCGTCCACGCAGACGAACTTGGTCTCGTCCCCAACGGAGATTCGGCACCCGCCGCACATCCCCGTGCCGTCGATCATGATCGTGTTGAGGGAGACCACCGTGGGAACGCCCCAGGCACGCGTCAGGTCGGCCACGACCCGCATCATGATGGGCGGGCCGATGGCCACGATGCGGTCCATCTTCCTCCCCTCGTCGTGGAGCTTCTGGAGCGCGGTGGTCACGAAGCCCTTCATCCCGAAGGAGCCGTCGTCCGTCGTGACGACGAGCTCGTCCGAGGCGCTCGCGAGCCGATCCTTCCAGAACATGAGGTCCTTCCGCCGGTAGCCGATGATCGTCGTGACCCGGTTCCCCGCCGCCCGCATGCCCTTGCAGATGGGGTAGATGGGCGCCACGCCGAGGCCCCCTCCGACGACCACCACGTCGCCGTAGGCTTCGATGTGGGTGGGAGTGCCCAGGGGACCGAGGACGGCGAAGAGGCTGTCGCCCTCCTTGTAGTTCTGGCCCAGGTCGATGGTGGACCGGCCCACCTCCAGGAAGACGATGGTCACTTCGCCGGTTTCTGGGTTCGAATCGGCGATGGTGAGGGGGATGCGCTCCGAATTCTCGTCGTTCATCACCATGAGGAACTGGCCCGGCTTGTGGGCCTTGGCGATGCGGGGGGCGAGGATGTCCATCTCCACGACCCCGGTGGCGAGCACCTTCTTCTTCGTGATCAAATACATGGCAGCCCCTTCGCTACGAGAGTGACGGTTCGGCGGAAGTCGTCGTGAAACCCCCACGGGAACTTGGGTGTGGCATTATAGTGCCGTGGAGGCGAGGGTGCAACAGAGCGGGAGGGTGGTGGAGACCTACGGCAAGTTCCACCGAGTCTGGGACGGGGAGAGGACCGTTCAGGCCTTCCCCGGGGGCCGGCTGGCCCTCTCGCGAAACCGCGCCAAGAACCTCGTGGCCATCGGGGACCGGGTCCGGCTCAGGCCCCAAGAGGATGGCACCGCCCTCATCGAGGCCGTGGAGGAAAGGGCCAACGCCGTGTCGAGGAGGCTCTCCTTCTCGGGCGCCGAACAGGTCATCGCCGCCAACGTGGACGTCCTGGCGGTGATGCTTGCCCCGAATCCCGGCCTCAACACGGGCCTGTTGGACCGGACCCTCGTGGAATGTTCCCGCATCGGGGTTTCCGCGGCCATCCTCGTGAACAAGATGGATCTTCTTTCGCCCCGGGAGGTCAAGAGGACGCTGAGCCCCTACGAGGAGCTCGGGTTCCGTATCTTTCTCCTGTGCGCCAAGAGGGGGGACGGGGTGGACGAGTTCATCGCCGCGATCCGCGGGCGCTGGGCTCTTCTCCTCGGTCACTCGGGAGTGGGGAAGACGACGCTCGTGAACCGCGTGGCGCCCGGGCTCGACCGCACCGTGGGGGAGGTGGATCCCACCCGTGGAAAGGGCCGCCACACGACCTCCAACGCGTATGCCCACGGCCTGCCGGACGGGACCTTCCTGGTGGACACCGCGGGAATCCGGGAGTTCGGCCTGGCGGGAATGGGCTGGAGGGAACTGGAGCGCGCTTTTCCGGAGATCCACGCGGCCGGGGAGGCGTGCCGGTTTCAGGACTGCCGCCACCTCGTCGAGCCCCGGTGCGCGGTGCGACGCGCCGCCGAGGCGGGGTCGATCCACCCGGCCCGGTACGAAAGCTACTTGACCTTGCTGTCGGAGGTGGAGGGACGGCCATAAGGGAACCCGCGACGAGGTCCCGGCGCGTGCCAATCCGCCGGTACCCCCGGTCCGTCTCCTCAGTTGGCCATCTCGTGCTTGAGGTCTCTGGAAAGGAGCTCCCGGACGCCCTGGGCCGGAGGGAGGCCCTCGTAGAGCATCCGCTCGACGACGAAGGTGATGGGCATCTCGACGCCGTGGCGGCGGGCCAGTTCGGCCACCGAACGGGTCGTCGGGACGCCCTCGGCGACGGCCTTCATGGAGCCCAGGATGGAGGCGAGGGGCTCGCCCCTTCCCAGCCGGTACCCCACAGTCCGGTTCCGGCTCTCCCCGCCCGTGCAGGTGAGGACCAGGTCGCCCACTCCGGACAGGCCCGAGAAAGTGTGGGGATCGGCGCCCATGGCGACGCCCAGCCGGACGATCTCCCTCAGGCCGCGGGTGATGAGAGCGGCCACCGTGTTCGGGCCGAAGCCAAGACCCGAGGCCATACCGCAGGCGAGGGCGATGACGTTCTTGACGGCTCCGCCGAGCTCCACCCCTGGCCGGTCCGTGCTGGCATACCCCCTGAGGGGGGCGTGGGAGAGGAGTCGCTGGGCGCGCTCGGCGCCCGAAGGATCGGGCGAGGCGAGGACCACCGCGGTTGGGTCGCCCTGGGCGAGGCCTGCCGCGAAGGACGGCCCGGAGAGGACCACCACGGGTCCCGCCGCGAGGGGCAGGTGCTCCTCGATGAGGGCGCTGACCGGCAGAAGCGTCTCCCGCTCGATGCCCTTGGAGGCCGAAATCACGAGGGTCCCGCTAGCACACCGGGGCCCGATTTGCCGCCAGAGAGCCCGGGTGGCCTGGGCGGGAGAAACGGAGATCCACGCCGCGGCGTCCCCGGGGGCCTCGCGGAGGTCGTGGAAGAGTCGGATGGAATCCGGGAGAAGGTGCCCCGGAAGAAAGTCGCGGTTTTCCCTGCACTCGACCATGGAGGCGAACTGGGCTTCCTCATATACCCAGAGCGCCACGGAGCCGCCCGCCCTCTGCAGGTGGAGGGCCAGGGCCGTGCCCCAGGCGCCTGCGCCCCAAACGACGGTTCTTTCGGGGCCCCTCACGGCTTGCCTCCCGCCCCGCATTGGCTCCCGGGGCCCCAAACCCGAGGTTCGGTTCCGGCGAGAAGGCGGCGGAGGTTGGAGTGGTGGCGGGTGATGAGGAGTAGACCCGTGGCGGCTCCGATCCAGGCAGAGCCCGCCGGGTACCAGTCGAGGAGGTAGTGGAGGCCCAGGATCGTACCGCTGAACGTCAGGCAGGCCAGCACGGAGCCGAGGGAGACGTACCGCAAGAGGAGGATCTCCGCCACGAAGACGGCGAAGGCGGCGAGGGTGGCCGTCGGCGCAATGAAGAGGAAGGTCCCCAGCCCGGAAGCGATGCCCTTGCCCCCTCTGAATTTGAGATAGACGGGGAAGCAGTGGCCCACCACGGCCGCCGTCCCCGCCGCGGCGCCCACGAAGGGGGCGGAGCCGAACCGGTGGCCCGCCCACACCGAGAGGGCGGCCTTGGCGAAGTCCAGGACGAGGGTCAGCGCCCCGAGGACCTTCCCCTGGGTGCGGAGGACGTTCGTGGCGCCGATGTTGCCCGATCCCAGGGTGCGGATGTCCGCTCCTTCCCTCCACCGGGTGAGAAGCAGGCCGAAGGGGATGGAACCGGCAAGGTAGCAGATGAGGAGTATCCATCCGTCGCGCAAGGTCATCTCTCTCCTCCCAGGGGCCAGCGCCGCAGAACGTCGTACCGGGGGCCGGCGGGGGTGAGGGTGCTTCGGAACAGGGCCACGCCGTCGGCCTCGAAGGCGCCCGCATCGAAGGCCTCAAGCTTGCGAAGAAGGTCTTCCAATCGGGGCTCTGCGGAGGGCTCCCGAAATCGGCCGAGGGTGAGGTGGGGTCGGAAGGGGCGCTCCTCGCGGGGGATCCCCCGGGTGTGAAGGACTCGCTCCAGGGAAGCCTGAAAGGCCGACAGACCGCCGACGGAATCGTCCAGGCCGGCCCAGAGGACGCGGATTTTCGCGCCCGAGCGGAAGGCTCCCAGCCCTCGGACGGCCAGGGGCAGAGGCGGAACGGAGGACGCGATCTCGCCCAGGGCCGCCTCGACCACGGAGCGGTTGTGGGGTGTGAGGTCGGCGAAAAACTTCAGCGTCGCGTGGATCTGACGCGGGTCCACCCACTTGACGCGGCTTGTCGCAAGGGAAAGCTGTCGTATGACATCTGCAAGACGCTCTTGGACCGCCTCCTGAATCTCTACGGCCAGAAACGCGCGCATGGTCCCCTCCGCCGCCGAGGCCCGAGGATAGGGGACCCGCGCCCCGGTGTCAACCACGCGAACGGCCATCAGTCCAGCTCCACCGGGTTCCAGACGGACGCCGGGGACGGGGCCCTCGGGGCGGCCTCCGTTCCGGTAAAGAGCGTGGAGAGCAGGGGGTGCCGAAGGGCCATCTTCCTTCCCTCCCGCCGCACCAGGGCGGCGTCCTCCATCCATCTCAGGTAGGACCGCGCGGCTCCGGTCGTGATCCCCAGGGCGCAGGCGGTCTCCCCCGCCGTGGCGGGCCCGCAGGCCAGGAGGTGAGCCACCCGGAGGAGGGCGACTCCGCCCCGCGCCGCCGCCGCCCCGGTCTCCCATTCATAGGCCAGGTGGAGGGCCAGGAGCGCCGGCCGGACGCCGGCATCGAGGTAGAGGGGAGGGATCCGCCCGTCCGGCGTGTGGTCCCGCACCTCCACTTCCAAGCCGGTCCCCGCGAGGGCCTGGCCCACCCTGCGCATCTCGCGTGGGAAGCGGCATCCGATGGCCAGTCCGGAGGTCCGTGCACACCCGGCGAGTTCCTTCCAGAGGTGCGGCCTCTCCCGGGTGCGGGCCCATCCGAGAAGCGTTTCCCCACCGAGCAGAACGAGACCCCGGCCGTCCCGCAGGGCATCGGCCGGGGGGAGGGGGCGCCGGCGGAGGTTCAGCACCCTCCATCCGGGCACCGCAGGCTCCGGGTACCCGTAGTCTCTCCGGATGAGAAGGCACTGGCCGCGGCGGGGGGGGCGGAAGCTCTCGTGCATGAAGCCAGGGTAGTCTGGATATGAATGGCTGTCAAGTGACATGGTCTCGTCGGGGAGGACTCGCGCATCTGGGTGCCCGGGTGCCCAGGGCCCCGTGGTACACTTCCCCTTGGAGCGGGTATGCGAGTCACCTTCCTGGGTACCGGAACGTCCGTCGGCGTCCCCATCGTCAACTGCCCTTGCAAGGTCTGTTCCTCCCCCAACCCCAAGAACCGGCGCCTTCGACAGTCCTTGTGGGTCACCAGCGGGACCGCCTCCTTCGTGATCGACGCCGGGGCGGACTTCCGCGAGCAGGCCCTCCGATTTGGAATCCGCAGGCTCGACGCCGTGCTCCTGACCCACCCCCACGCCGACCACATCTTCGGGCTGGACGACACCCGGGTCTTCGCCTATTGGCAACGAGCTCCCATTCCGGTGTACGGGTCCCCGGCCACCCTGGAGGGCGTCCGGAGGACCTTCTGGTACGCCTTCGAGGATCTCCCCGAGGGCGGGGGGCGGCCCAAGCTGGACCTGGTTCCCGTCGGCGGGCCCTTCGAACTGGGAGGCCTTCGCGTCGTTCCCCTCGTGGGGGACCACGGAAGCATGGAGGTGACGCTCTTCCGCATGGGTCCCTTCGCCTACGCCACGGACTGCAAGCGGCTCCCTCCCGAGGCCGTGGAAGGCCTCCGGGGAGTGGACACGCTGGCCATCAACGCCCTGAGGTTCTCCCCCCGGCACCCGACGCACATGACCGTGGGCGAGGCCCTCGACGCGGCGAGGGCCGTGGGGGCTCGCCGGGTGTTTCTGATCCACATGGGCCACGAAATGGACCATGAAGCCCTCTTGCATTCGCTGCCCCCCGGCGTCGAGCCGGCCTACGACGGGCTCACCCTCGACTTCGACGGGGAGCCTGTCCAAATGGAGGTCGAATGACATCTGGCACGAGCTATCCGGACCTGGCGGGCCGAAGGGTCCTCGTTACGGGCGCCTCCTCGGGCATCGGCCTGGCCTGCGCGCGCATGTTTCTGGAGGCCGGCGCCCGGGTCGCCCTGCAGTGCCGGAGCCAGAAAACCCCCGCCGAGGCCCTTTCCGCGCTCCACCCCGGGGCCTCGTGGGTCTTCCAGGCGGACCTGTCCAAGGAGGCGGGATGCTCCACCCTCGTCCGGGAGGCCTCTGCACGCCTCGGGGGCTTGGACGTCCTCGTCCACTCGGCGGGTATTTGGAACAGCGGCTCCATCCGCACGCTGACAAGGGAAAACCTGGAGCGCATGTTCGCGACCAACGCCTTCTCCTCGTACTACCTCGCAAGGGAGTGCGCGGCGGTCGTGGAAAGAGGGAGCCTCCTGTTTATCGGCTCCACGGCCGGCCAGCGTGGAGAGCCCGGCCACAGCCACTATGCGGGGAGCAAGGGGGCCGTGCAGTCCATGGTCTACTCCCTCGCCCAGGAGCTGGCCCCGGACATCCGCGTCAACCTCGTCTCCCCGGGCTGGGTCCGAACCCCCATGAGCGAGGAGGCCTTGAGGCAGAGGGAGGCGTCCATCGTCGCGGCGGTTCCCCTCCGCCGGGTGGCCGAGTCCGAGGACGTGGCGGCGGCCGTGGTCTTCCTCGCCAGCGAGGCCGGGCGGCACTTCACGGGGGCGGATCTTTGCTGTTCGGGCGGAGCCTTGCTCCCGATGCCCCGAGGATAGCCCTAGCCGGCGGGGGCGGCGTGGGGGCAGCCTCAGGGCTCCCGGGGCTCCTGCCCCGCGGCCTCGAGGTCGCGCACGATCTGCTCCACGTCGGCCCGCTCCGCGGGATCGAGGCGGGCCTTCAGGGCGCTCCGGAAGACCGCAAGGGCCTCACCGGGACGATCGGCCTGGAGGAGCACGGCGCCCAGGGTCAGGTAGTTGGGGCCATAGAGCGGGAATTGGCGGATGCCGGTCTCGAAGGTCCTCACCGCTTCTTGCACAAGGTTCCGAGTCAGGTAGATGTCCCCTTGTGCCTTGAGGGTGAGGGCGGGATCGGGGCTCATCCGCAGGGCGGCGGCGAAGTCGCGACGGGCCTCCTCCGATTTTCTCTGGACGAGGTGGATCCTCCCCTGCATGAGATAGGTGTCCTGGTCGGCGAACCCTTCGGAGAGGGCTCGCTCCAGGAGAGGGAAGGCCTTTTCCGGTGCGTTGCGGTCCAGGTGGTAGGCGGCCAAGGGATTGAGCGCGGTCACCAGGCGCGGAGAGAGGGCGAGGGCCTTCTCGTAGCAGCGGGCCGCCTCCTCCGGACGGCCCAGCCCGACGAGGGCGTGGCCCTTGGCCGCGTGGGCCTCCGCCATCCGAGGGGCGATGGCCAGCGCCCTCTCGAGGGCGGCGAGGCCCGCCCGGTCATCTCCCCCCCGGCGGAGGGTCTCCCCGTATTCGAACCAGCCCGAGGGGTTCCCCGGATCCTGCTCGGTTACCGAGCGGAAGAGGGCCTCCGATCTTTCCTTGTCGCCCTGACGGCGGAGGAGGCGGGCTCGGCCGTCGGCCTGGAGAACCCCGGTGCGGTCGTGCGGGTCGGGCAGGTTTCGGGACAGAGCCTGGCCGGAGGGGACCGCGGCGTATCCAAGACCGCGGAGGGATGCGTCCACGCTTCCCGCGGGGGAGGATCCCGGAAAGGGAAGGAGCCGGTCGCGAACTCGCATCGCGTCCTTCGGAGGGGACCCGGAGAGATCCCTCGTCTCCTTCGGATCGCCCAAAAGGTCGAAGAGACGGTCCTTGGACGCCGACCGGATCCACTTGAACCTTCCGTCCGTGGCGGCCGTCAGGGGGCTCCACCGGAAGGCGTGGAAGGGCAGCCAGGTTTCGGCCAGCAGGATCCGGGAAGCTGGGGCCGGCTCCGCGAAGAGATCGGCGCCGTCCAGGGTCCCGATGGCCTCCGGGCCGAACCCCAGGCGCCCCAGGAGGGTCGGGGCCACGTCCACGAGGGAGCAGGGAATCTCTCGGCGGCTCCCTTTGGGGACTCCAGGGCCGGCGAATAGGAGAGGCACCCGGAGGGTAGATTCAAAGAGGAGCGCCCCGTGGGTGGGTTCCCCGTGTTCCCCCAAGGATTCGCCGTGGTCCGCCGCCACCGCCACCAGGGATCCGGGGGATAGGGCGGAGAGGAGGCGCCCCACCTCGGCGTCCACGTAGGCGGCCGCCGCGTCGTAGGGGTGATCCGGGAACCGGGCCCCGTAGGCCTCCGGGCTGGAGTAGGGTTCGTGGGCGTCGAAGTAGTGCACCCAGAGGAACAGGGGACCGGCGCCGCGGCTGGACAAGATCGAGAGGGCGCGGTCCGTCACCTCACCGGCCCGCCGCACGAGGTCGGGCCCTACCGCGTCGTCGTATCCGTGAAAGCCCCGGCTGAGCCCGTAGCGTCCCTCCAGGACGGCGCTGGCGACCACGGCCTCGCAACGGTAGCCCTTCTCCCGGAGGAGCTCGGCCAGAACGGGCACCGAAGGGGCGAGGACCCCGAGGCCGTTGTCGTGAAGCCCGGTGCGGGCGGGCCAGCATCCCGTCAGCAGGGAGGCGTGGGACGGGAGGGTGACGGGCGCGGGGGCTGAGCAAGAGACGAAGGCGGTGCCCGACGCGGCCCATCCGTTGAGGTGCGGAGCCGTGGAGGGCGGGCCGCCCCAGGGGGCAAGCCGGTCGGCGCGGAAGGTGTCGAGGGTGACCACGACCACGTCGGGGGTTCCGCCCCAGAGGGCCGTTCCGAACAGCATGGCAAAGATCGCGAGGAAACGAAGGCTCCGCACCGCGCACCTCCCCTCGAAGTCTACCACCGTGACGCCTCGGGACCCACCCGGGGCAGGCCGCTCTGCGGGTCCGCGGATGCGGCGGAACCCTTTGGAATTCTTGACGTTTGTGGATTTCTGGACTATATTGATGGGCCATGTTCGTCAAGGGTGGACGGGTCCTTTGCGCAGCGGTTTTGCTCTGGGCGGCCTCCTGCCGCCAGGAGCCCGTGCGTCTGGCGGCGATCCTACCGCTCTCGGGCCCCCAGGCCGCCTACGGGGAAAGTCTCGAGCGCGGGATCCTCATCGGCGCCGAGGAAGTAAACGCGGCGGGCGGGGTGGGGGGCCGCCGCCTGGACGTCACCCTGGAAGACTCGCGATCCGAGCCGCAGCGCGCCGTCGGCCTCCTGAGAGCCTGGTCTGGAGAGGGGAGGGTCCGGGCCGTGATCGCCGGGGCCACCAGCGAGGAAGCCCTCGCCCTGGCGGCTGAGGCGGAGCCTCTGGGCGTCCTCGTCCTCTCCCCGTCGGCCTCCTCTCCGGCGCTTTCCGGCGCCTCGCGGCTCTTTTTCCGCAACTGGCCATCGGATGCCTCCGAGGCCGAGGCCGCGGCGGAGTTTGCCGCCTATTCGCTCCACGCCACCCGCGTCGAGGTCCTGGCGGATGACAACGCCTACGGGCGGGGTCTGGCCGAAGCCTTTGCGCGGGCCTTCGAACGGGAGGGCCGCCGCGCCGCTGTCACGATCGTGGCCCCCGGGCAGGTCCCCGCACCCGCCGCGGGCCCGCCGGGAGTCGTCTTCCAGGCGATCTTCCTGGCCGGGTACAGCGGGGCGCTCCTCCCCGCCGCGGAAGGACTGCGGCGGGCCGGGGACCGTCGGCCCATCCTGGCCTGCAGCGCGTTCGCCCGGGCCGATCTCCTCAAGAATGCTCCGTCCTGGATGGACGGGACCTGCCTTCTCAGGCCGGGCCCCGTTTCCGGAGACGGCGGGACGGAGAAGGCGGAGTTCGCGATGCGGTTCACGGCGCGATGGGGAGATCCTCCCGACGTCTACGCGGCCCACGCCTACGATGCGGTGCGGATCCTCGGCGCCGCCCTGGCGGGATCCCCGGAGGCGGACGCCGAGGCGCTCCGGTCCGCCCTCCTCTCCGCGAGGGGATTCCCGGGAGCCGCGGGTCCAACCTCCTTCACGGCCCTGGGAGACGTGAGGTGCCCCATAGAAGTTTGGGTGTTCGACGGGGGGCGGCCTCGCCCTCTGAAGAGCGTTTCGGACAAGGTTCTGCCTTCCCTGCAGGGCGATGTGGCGCGCCTGAGGTTGAGGGGGGCCTGAGGGTGGGACGCGTCATGGCCCGAGATGCGGTCTTGGAATTCCGGCGCGCGTGCCGAGCGCGGGGGGAGAGAGTGGTCTTCACCAACGGGTGCTTCGACCTCCTCCACGCGGGCCACGTGCGCTACCTCAACGCCGCGCGGGGGATGGGGGACCGGCTCGTCGTGGGGCTGAACTCCGACGATTCCGTTCGGCGCCTCAAGGGGCCCACCCGCCCCGTGACGCCGCAGGGGGAGAGGGCCGAGGTCCTGGCCGCCATGGCCGCCGTGGACGCGGTGGTCGTCTTTGAGGAGGACACACCCTTGGACCTCGTCCGGCTCCTCCTGCCCGACGTTCTCGTGAAAGGCGGGGACTGGACCCCCGAGACCATCGTGGGAAGGACGGAGGTGGAGGCCGCGGGCGGGACGGTGGCTTCCCTTCCCCTGCTCGAAGGGCGCTCCACGACCGGCCTCCTGGATCGCCTGGCTGGGGGAACACGTTGAACGACCTCATCCGCGCCTTTCTGGAGGCGCTCGACCGGGGGGTCGGAGGGGACAAGGGACTGGAGCGCGCCCGCGGTGGGGCCCTTCCCTTCCTGTTGGCGGGCCGCGTCCTCCGGCGGGAGGGGCCGCTCGTCATCCTGGTCCCCGCCGAGAGCCAGGCGCGGTCCCTTTCGGGCTCCATGCGGGCCCTCCTCGGGGAAACCGCGGCGCCGGATTGGTTGCCCGCCCCCGACGCGGACCCTTACGAGGGGCTACCCCACCATCCGGGCGTCCTCCTCGAACGCGCCGCCGTGCTCAGCCGGGCCCTCGCGTCGACGCGGCCCGCCCTCCTCCTTTCTGTGGAGTCGCTCCTGTGGAGGGTGCCCCGGCCCGGGTGGTGGAAAAGCCACCTTCTCGTCCTCGAGCGCGGGACGGCCCTCGATCGCCGCGAGCTGAGGACCCGGCTTTGGACCTCGGGGTACCGGACGGTGGACCAGGTCGGGGAGGTGGGAGAGGCGTCTTTCCGGGGAGGCATCGTGGACCTCTTCCCGCCCACCGAGTCCCTTCCCGTCCGCCTGGAGTTCTTCGGGGACGAGGTCGACTCGATCCGTTTTTTCGACCCCGTGTCCCAACATTCTCTGGGCGAGATCCAGCGATCGGTCCTTGTGCATCCCCTCACGGAGGGTGTGCGGGACGACGGACTCCGTGCGGCGCTCTCGGCCTCCCTCGCCGACGCCGGAGCCTTCGGAGAGGTGCGCCTGGAGGGCCTCGCCCACGCGGGGACCTACCCGACCTACGACACCGAGGCCCGCGGAGAGGCGGCCTACTTCACGACCCTGGCCGATTTCCTGGGGCCCTCCCGGTGGGTAGTGGTGGAGGCGTCCATGGCGGTCCACCGGGCGGGGCTCCGCCTGTCGGACCTTCGGGACAGCTTCGTGCGCCACCGTCGCCCCCCGATGGCTTCCCCCGAGAGGCTCTTTCTAAAAGCGGCGGAGGTCGCCTCCATGGCCCAGGGCCCTGGCGTGCTGGAGGTGGGGAACGCGGAGCCCCCTCTCGATGCAGCCCGGCCGGCCCTCCGTCCTGGAGACCCCTACGGGCTCCTCTCGGAGCTGGGCGAATCGGTCCGCGGCGGGTGGCGCTGCCTGATCTTCCTTCAAGGCCAGGGGACCCTCCGGCGGCTCAAGGAGCTGGCGTCGGGCGAGGGCCTCACGGTGGCCGAGGCCCCGTCGGATTCCGGCGACCTGCCGCCCGGCCTGTACGCCGCGCTGGCCCCCGTCGAGGAAGGACTTTCGTTTCCCGCTCAGCGAATGCTCGTCCTCACGGAGCGGGAGGTCTTCGGAAGGGGCAGGGCCGCGCCGGAGGCCCGCGCGCGGAAACAGGAGGCCTTCTCCACGGGGCTGAGGGATTTGCGGGCGGGGGACCCGGTGGTCCACGTGGAGCACGGGGTCGGACTCTTCCAGGGGCTGGAGACACTGGTCCGCGACGGCCATCGAGAGGACTACCTGAGCCTTGCTTACGCCGGGGGGGGGCGCCTGCTCGTCCCGGTCCAGCGCATGGACCTAGTGGAAAAGTACGTCGGGCCGGAGGGCTACGCCCCGGTCCTGGACCGTCTCGGCGGGACGGCCTGGCGGAAGAGCAAGGAAAAGGTGCGCAAGGCGGTCCGGGCCGTGGCCGTGGACCTCCTGCGCCTCTATGCCGTCCGACGCACCATCTCCGGCCACGCCTGCGGCTCCGATACGGCGTGGCAGGAGGAGTTCGAGTCCCAGTTCCCCTTCGACCTTACGCCCGACCAGGATAGGGCCGTGGACGAGGTGAAGCGGGATATGGAATCCGATCGCCCGATGGACCGGCTGGTGTGCGGGGACGTCGGGTACGGGAAGACCGAGGTGGCCATGCGCGCGGCCTTCAAGGCCGTGAGCGAGGGCCTCCAGGTGGCGGTTCTGTGCCCGACGACCGTGCTGGCGCTCCAGCACGCCGAGCGCTTCCGAGAGCGCTTCGCCCCCTTTCCCGTCCGCGTGGCCATGCTCTCGCGTTTCGTGGAAACCACCGAGCGGAAAAGGACCCTGAAGGAGGCCGGCGATGGGAGCCTCGACATCCTCATCGGGACGCACCGCATCCTGTCCAAGGACGTCCACCTTCCGCGGCTGGGCCTTCTGATCGTGGACGAGGAGCAGCGGTTCGGGGTGAACCACAAGGAGAAGATCAAGGCGCTCAAGTCCAAGGTCCACGTGCTCACTCTCACCGCCACGCCCATTCCCAGGACCCTCCAGATGGGCCTGTCGGGCATTCTCGACATGTCCCTCATCCAGACGGCCCCCAAGGATCGCCTGGCCATCCAGACGTCGGTCCGGCCCTTCGATGCGGAACTCGTCCGCGGCGCCGTCCGAAGGGAGCTCCAGCGGGGGGGGCAGGTCTACTACATCCACAACCGGGTGGAGACCTTGGCCGCCGCCGCCCGCAAAGTCCAGGCGCTCGTCCCGGAGGCGCGGGTCACCCTGGCCCACGGCCAGATGGCGGAGCGGGACCTGGAGACGGTGATGCTCGGCTTTTTCCGGGGCGACCACGACGTTCTCGTCTGCACGACCCTCATCGAGAACGGCGTGGATCTTCCGCGGGTCAACACCCTGCTCGTGGAGGATGCCCACACCTTGGGCCTGACGCAGCTATACCAACTCCGCGGCCGGATCGGCCGGTCGGATCTTCCGGCCTACGCCTACCTCCTCACCCCCCCCGGCCAGGAGCTCACCGGGGACGCCTCGCGCAGGCTGGAAACCCTCCAGGAGTTCTCCGAACTGGGTGCGGGGTTCCGCATCGCCGCCGTGGACCTTGAGTTGAGAGGCGCCGGGAATCTGCTGGGCGCCGACCAGTCGGGCCACATGGCGGCGGTGGGATTCGACCTCTACCAGCGCCTCCTGGAAGAGGCCGTGGCGGAGGCCAAGGGCGAGCGCCCGCCCTCGACGGTACGGTGCGAGATCGGCCTCGGCCTGGACCTTTCGGTGCCCCTGGAGTATATGGGGGAGCTGAACCAGCGGCTCGCCTTCTACAGGGAGCTGTCCATGGCCTCGTCGGCCGCAGACCTTGGGCGGGTCGCCTCCGCCGCCGAGGATCGCTACGGTCCGATGCCGCCCGAGGTCCGGCGCATGGTGGAAACGACTCGGCTCCGGCTGTGGGCCGAGGGGTTGGGGATGAGGAGCATCACCCGGCGGAACGACCTTCTGATCCTGGCCTTCGACCCAGAGGCGCCGCTCCACGCCGCGGGTCTCGTCGGGTTCCTTTCGGACCGCAAGGGCGCGCGAATCGATCCGAGGGGGTTGCTGGAGGTCCCGCTCCAACCGCTGGAGGAGGTCTTGGACCTCTTGGACCGGGTCCTGGCGTGCGCCGCTCCTCCCGACGGGACGCCCACATGAAACGGCTCCCGCTCCTCCTTGCACCGGTCCTCGTGCTCCTTTCGTTCGCGGCCTGCCGGAGAGATCCCAGGGCAGCGCTCCGCGAAGACCCCGCGGTCCTCGCCCTGGCGGGACGCTTCCGAATCGAGGTGCGGGACCTGGATGGAGCCCTCGCCCGGCGCCAGACGGCGGCTTCCGAAAACGCCCTCCTGGCAAGCCGCGTGCTGGACGGCCTTGTGGAGGAGGCCCTGATCCTCACCGACGCCGTCCAGGGTCCCCTTCCCCGCGTTCCCCAGCCCCTGTGGGATTTCGCCCCACCGGAACAGCGCGAGGCGGCCGTTTCCATAGCCCTGAGGCAGCGCGTATACGGGAAGGTGAACGTCACCCCGGGCGAGGTGGCCGCCTACTACGCCGCCCACGCCAGGGAGTTCGAAAAAGGGCGCGGTGTACTCCTGAGGGAAATTCTCCTTCCTGGGGAAGCCCAGGTGAGGGAGGCGAGGGCCTTGCTCGCCCGCGGGCACTCCTTCGTGGACGTGGCCCGGCTTTACTCCCTCTCCCCCGAGCGGGGAGCTCTGCAGTACTTCGAATTCGAGGAGCTCCCCGATTACCTGCAAGGTCCCCTGGCGCGGGCCAGGCCCGGCGTGCCCACCGGGCCCATCCAGGCCTCCTCGGAGTACTTCCAGATTTTCCTCGTGGAGAGGCGCTGCGACTCCTACACGCCCACCCTCGATGAGCTCGCGCCGCAGATCCGGCTCACGCTGGCCGACGAGCGCGGCGATCGGCTGTACCGCCAGTATCTGGCGGACCTGCGCCGGCGCTTTCCCCCCGAGGTGTTTTGGGCTAAACTTCCCTTCGCCTACGAGAAGGAGACACCATGAAGCGCGCCCTCCCCACACTCCTCGCCGCCGTTGCCCTCCTCGGCCTCCCCTCCAGGAGTGCCGTCCTCGAAGAGGTCGTCCTCAAGGTCAACGACGCCATCGTCACCAAGGGCGAGTTCGAGAAGCGGCTCCAGAGCACCTTGGATGGCCTCCAGCGGGAGTACAAGGGGCCCGACATCGAAACACGGCTCAAAGAAGTCCCCCAGAGGCTCCTCGAGCAGATGGAGGAGGAGCTCCTCCTCGTGGAGAAGGCCCGCCAGCTGTACCAGGTGGACCTCATCGTGGACAACCAGCTCGAGATGTTCATGAAGGAAAACAAGCTGGCCACCAAGGCGGACCTCTCCAAGGCCCTCGAGCAGGAGGGCATGACCCTCGAGGAGTTCCGGAAGCAGATGGTCTTCGTGTACATCCCGGAGTTCATGAAGAGCCGCGAAATCCGGAGCCGCATCGCCATCTCCTCGGAGGAGGTGGAGGCCTTCTACGAGGCCCACAAGAACGACATGGCGGGGAAGTCCCAGGTTCACTTGCAGGAGATCCTCCTCCCGAAGGAGCGGTACGATGCGGAGCAGGCCCGCGCCGCGGCCGCGGAAATTCGCGCGCAAGTGGCGTCGGGAAAGGATTTTGGAGAATTGGCCCGATCCTTCTCCACGGCCTACTCCCGAGGGGCCGGGGGTGACGCGGGCTGGTTTTCCCGGGAGGACCTGAGCCCTGAAATCGGCCGGGCGGTTTTTCCCCTCGCCGCGGGGGAGGTCAGCGAGCCGGTCCAGAGCGTCGGAGGGTTCTACATCTTTCGCGTGCTGGAGCGCCGGGAAGCCAAAACACCCACTCTGGACGAGGCTCGGCTCGCCGTTGTGGAGGCCCTCAAGGAGCAGAAGTTCTCCGAGGCCTACAAGGCGTACATTGCGGATCTGAAGGCCCAGAGCTACGTCCGCATCAACCCCAAGTACGTCTAAGGCGCCCCTCCGGGAGGCACCCGACGCGGACCGCCCTCCGGGGAGAAGCTTCGCCATGCGGCTCGACCTCTTTTTGAAGCACGCCCGCCTCATCCGGCGGAGGAGCGCGGCCAAGGCCGCCGCACTCGGAGGGGAAGTTCGCGTCAACGGGCGGCCCGCCAAGCCAGGCCGAGAGGTGGTGCCGGGGGATCTCCTCGTCCTCTGGAGCGAGGAGGGCGCGGCCCTGGAGGTGGAGATCCTGGCCGTTCCCGACCGGCCCGTTCCCAAGGGGCGGGAGTCGGAGTACTTCCGAATCCGCCGTCCCTCCGAGGCCTCCCCTTGACGGACGGGCTCCTCCGGGTCGGGTCCGTGGCCGTGTTCCCTCCCCTCGTTCTCGCTCCCATGGCGGGGCTGACCGACGTGACCTTCCGGCGGGTAGTTCGGAGGTGCGGCGGCGTAGGCCTCGTGGTCTCCGAGATCCTCTCCTCGGAGGGGCTTGTGCGGGGCGGACGGCGCACGGGCGACTACCTCCGCATGGGCCCCGACGAGCATCCCATCGCGCTCCAGATCTCGGGGGCCGACCCCGGGGACATGGCCGAGGCGGCTCGCCGTTGCGAGGCCGAGGGCGCGGACGTGGTGGATATCAATATGGGCTGTCCCGTTCCCAAGGTGACGAAGGGGTGGTGCGGCGCGGCCCTCCTGAGGGAGCCCCTCCGGGCGGCCGCCGTGGCGAGGGCGGTGGTACGGGCCGTCGCGATCCCCGTGACGGCCAAACTGCGCCTGGGGTGGTCTGGGTCCGAGATCACCTTTCTCGAGGTCGCAAGGGCGCTGGAGGAGGCGGGCGTGGCGGCCCTGACCCTGCACGCGAGGACCCGCGAGCAGGGTTACTCGGGTCGGGCCGACTGGAGCCGGATCGGGGAGCTCAAGTCGGCCGTCTCGGTGCCGGTGGTGGGGAACGGCGACGTGACCACGCCGGAGGAGGGGATGGAGCTTTTTGCTTCCACCTCCTGCGATGCGGTCATGGTGGGCCGGGCGGCGGTCAAGAATCCGTGGATCTTTCGCCAGATCGAAGACCTGCGAACCCGTGGGACCTATGCCGAGCCCGGCCTCCCCGACCGGATCGCCCTCGTGGAAGCTCATTTCGAGGACCTCGTGGAGAACGGGCCCCCAGGTCTGGCCCTCCACCGGATGAAGACCTTCCTAGGAAAATACACGGCGGGGATTCCCGGGGCGACCTCCCTCAGGCGGTCCTTGGACCGGTCCAAGAGCCCCCAGGCCCTCCTGAAGACCTTCCGGGAGTGGGCCGAGCCCCTGCGGCGGGACGCCCCGGCGCTTTCTCCTTGAGGCCGCCCCGGACGAGGGCTATACTCTTCGCCTCCGCGAGGGATCGGAAGGAGCCATGCACGGCGGACAGGTCGTCCTCATCCTCGATTTCGGCTCCCAGTACACGCGGCTGATCGCCCGGCGCGTGAGGGAACTGGGCGTGTACTGCGAGGTGGTGCCTCACGACCGTCCGGCAGGGGAGATCCACGCCAGAACTCCCATCGGACTCATCCTCTCGGGCGGCCCCCAGTCCGTCTTCGCGGACGGCGCCCCCCTGCCGGATCCGGCCATCGTCGGCCTGGGGATTCCCATCCTTGGCATCTGCTACGGGATGCAGTGGATGGCGCAAGCCCTGGGCGGCCAGGTGGTCCCCTCGGGACGCCGGGAATACGGCCCCGCCCTCTTCTTTGGAAACCCGGAAAGCGCCCTCTTTCACGGGCCCCCGGATCCCCGTCCGATCTGGATGAGCCACGGGGACCGGGTGGAGGCCCCCCCCGCGGGCTTCCGCGTTTCGGGGAGCACGGAAAGCGTTCCCGTGGCCGCCATGGAGGACCCGGAGAGGGGGCTGTACGCCCTCCAGTTTCACCCCGAGGTGACCCACACCGCCGACGGGCGAGAGATCCTGCGCCGGTTCCTCTTCGGTGCATGCGGGGCGCGCGGCGATTGGACCATGGCCTCCTTCGTCGAGGAGGCCGTGGCGGAGGTGCGCCGGGTGGTGGGAGGGGAGCGGGTTCTCTGCGCCATCTCCGGCGGCGTGGACTCGTCGGTGGCGGCCCTCCTGGTCCATCGGGCCGTCGGGGACCGGCTGACGGGCCTCTTCATCGATCACGGCCTCCTCAGAAAAGGGGAAGCCGAGGCGGTGTCTCGCCGCCTTCTCGAGGGATTGAACCTGGACCTGAAGACGGTGGATGCCTCCGAGGAGTTTTTCCTGGCCCTCCGGGGCCTGACCGATCCCGAGGAGAAGCGAAAGGCGGTGGGCCGGACCTTCGTGGAAGTCTTCGAGCGGGAGGCCCAGGCCCTCGGAATGGTTTCTTACTTGGTGCAGGGCACCATCTACCCGGACCGCATCGAATCGGCGGCCGCCTCGGCCGCCGCCTCGGTCATCAAGAGCCACCACAACGTGGGCGGACTCCCCGAGCGCATGCGCATGAAAATCGTGGAGCCGATCCGAGATCTGTTCAAGGACGAGGTCCGGGAGGTGGGCCGCCTCCTGGGGCTGGACGCCGCCTTCGTGGACCGGCATCCCTTTCCGGGGCCGGGCCTCGCCGTCCGGATCCTCGGCGAGGTGACGCGGGAGGACGCCGCCCTTCTGCGGGAGGCGGACGCGATCTTCCTCGAGGAGATCCGCCGGGAGGGCCTCTACGGGGCCGTTTCCCAGGCATTCGTGGTCCTCCTTCCCGTCCGCACGGTGGGCGTCATGGGGGACGCCAGGACCTACGACCGCGTGGCGGCCCTGAGGGCGGTGGTCACCGAGGACTTCATGACGGCCGACTGGTTCCGTTTCTCGCCCGATTTCCTCGGGCGCGTTTCGAGCCGGATCGTGAACGAGGTGAGGGGCATCAGCCGGGTGGTCTACGACGTGACCTCCAAGCCTCCCGGAACCATCGAATGGGAGTGATCGTGGATTTCGGATTTCGGATTCCGGATTTCGGAGTGGGACGGGGCGTGCCGGGAGGCCGCCGAGAGGCCCGAAGGAGGGCGAGCGGAAACCGGCGGAGCCCCGGTCGGGTCCCGGGCGCATTCCCTTCACCTTCTGTGGCCCGATTTCCAAGCCCCCTTGGCCCGCACTTCTTCTCGGTCGGGCTTTTCCCATGACCGACCGCCCCTTCGTCCACCTGCACCTGCACACCCAGTATTCCCTGTTGGACGGGGCGTGCCGCCTCGACGAGGCCCTCGCCCAAGCCGCCTCCCACGGATCGCCCGCCATGGCCATCACGGACCACGGCAACCTCTTCGGCGCCGTGAAGTTCTTCAGGCGAGCCATTAAGGCCGGGGTCCGCCCCATCATCGGGTGCGAGGCCTACGTGGCCCCCCACTCGCGGTTCGACGAGGACGCGGCGGGACCGGACGGCAAGCGCCCGTACTCCCACCTGATCCTCCTGTGCGAGAACGAGACCGGGTACCACAACCTTTGCAAGCTCTCCACCGCCGCCTTTCTGGAGGGCTTTCAGTACAAGCCCCGCATGGACAAGGACCTCCTGCGGCGTCACCACGAGGGGCTCATCGCCACCTCCGCCTGCCTCGGCGGGGAGATCCCGCAGAAACTGAGGCGGGGAAAAGACGAGGAGGCGCTGAGGTCGGCGTTGGAGTTTCGCGAGATCTTCGGCCCCGACCACTTCTTCCTGGAGATCCAGGACCACGGCCTTCCCGAGCAGGCCGCGGTGAACGCCAAGATCCTGGAGATGCACCGGGAGACGGGTATCCCCCTGGTGGCCACAAACGACGTCCACTTCCTGCGAAGAGAGGACTTCGGGGCCCACGACATCCTTCTGTGCATCCAGACCAAGACCACGCGGGAGGAGCGCTCCAAGTCGGGCAAGATGGCCTACACCGCGGAGCACTACCTCAAGAGCCCCCGGGAGATGTGGGACCGCTTCGGGGACTGGCCCGAGGCGCTGGAGAACACGGTCAAGGTGGCCCAGCGCTGCCACTTCGCCTTCGACACGGAGTCCAAGCACTACCCGAAGTTCCAGGTGCCGGAGGGCGAGACGCTCGCCTCCTACTTCGAGAAGGTGGCGCGGTCCGGCTTCGCCAGGCGGAAGGAGCAGGGGCTTCTGGAGCGGAAGGGGGCCCTGGCCCCGGAGGAGTACGAGAAGCGCTTCGACCAGGAGATCGGGCTCATCAAGAAGATGGACCTCGCGGGCTATTTCCTGGTGGTGTGGGATTTCATCCGGTACGCCCGGGAGCGCGGCGTCCCGGTGGGGCCGGGCCGGGGCAGCGCCGCGGGCTCCTTCATATCCTACTGCATGGGCATCACGGACCTGGACCCGCTCAAGTACGGCCTCCTCTTCGAGCGCTTCCTCAACCCGGAACGGGTCTCCATGCCCGACATCGACATCGATTTCTGCATGCGGGGACGGGCCGAGGTGATCCAGTACGTCACGGAGAAGTACGGCCGGGACAACGTGGCCCAGATCATCACCTTCGGCGAAATGAAGGCGCGCCTGGCGCTTCGGGACACGGGGCGCGCGTTGGGCGTGCCGCTGGACAAGGTGGACCGCATCGCCAAGCTCGTGCCCGAGGACCTCTCGGCCACCCTGGAAACGGCCCTCAGCGTCTCGCCCCAATTCAAGGAGAACTACGATGCCGATCCGCAGGTGCGCGAGATGGTGGACATCGCCCGCCGCCTGGAGGGGCTCACCCGGCACGCCTCCACCCATGCCGCCGGGGTGGTCATCGCCCCCCGGCCCATCACCGAATACCTGCCCCTGTACAAGGCCGCCGGGGGCAAGGAGGACATCACCACCCAGTACAGCAAGGACGAGATCGAGGCCCTGGGCCTGCTCAAGATGGACTTCCTGGGCCTCCGGACCCTCACCGTCCTCTACGACACGCTGGAGCTGATCCGCCTCTCGGGGGGGGAGCCCCCCGACCTGGCCGCCGTTCCCCTGGACGACGCGAAGACCCTGGAGCTCTTCGGGCGGGGCGACACGGACGGGGTCTTCCAGTTCGAATCGGGCGGCATGAAGGACATCCTGCGCCGCCTGGGACCCCGGCGGTTCGAAGACCTCATCGTGCTGAACGCGCTCTACCGCCCTGGCCCGCTGGACGCCGGGATGATCAACACCTACATCTCCCGGGCGAAGGGCCGGGAGGCCGTCGAGTACCCGGTGAAGGAGGTCAAGGAGATCCTGGACGAGACCCTGGGCGTCATCGTGTACCAGGAGCAGGTCATGCTCATCGCCCATCGGTTGGGGGGATTCACCCTCGGCCAGGCGGACACCCTCCGGAAGGCCATGTCCAAGAAGGACGCCGCCGCCATGCAGGTCCAGCGGAAGCTGTTCCTGGAGGGATGCGCCAAGCGCGGGGTGGACGAGGGGCGGGCGGGGGACCTCTTCGACCACATGGAAACCTTCGGCCGTTACGGATTCAACAAGTCCCACTCGGCGGCCTACGCGCTCGTGGCCTTCCAGACGGCCTTTCTCAAGGCCCACTTCCCGACGCACTTCATGGCGGCGACCCTATCGGCCTGGGCAGAACACACCGACGAGGTCATGAAGTACATGAACTCGTGCCGGGAAATGGGAATCTCCCTCCTCCCACCCGACGTGAACCGAAGCCAGGTGGGGTTCAGCATCGAGGACGGCGCCATCCGCTACGGCCTCTCCGCCATCAAGAACGTCGGCCTGAACTCCGTGGAGGCCATCCTTGAAGCCCGGCGACGGGTCGGCCCGTTTCCCGACCTCTTCCGCTTCTGCAGGGAGGTGGACCGTTTCCACGCGAACCGGCGGGTCCTGGAGAACCTCGTCCAGTCGGGAGCCATGGACAGCTTCGGGGTTCCCCGCTGGGACCTCCTGGCCTCGCTGGACGCGGCCATGGCCTCCGCCGTCCGCCACCAGGAGGACCGCCTCCGCGGGCAGGCGGGCCTCTTCGGCGCGGAAGACGCATCGGAGCCGGAAGCCTACTCCAAGGGGACTCCGTGGTCCGACGCGGAGAAGTTCGCGAAGGAGAAGGAGAGCCTGGGATTCTACCTGAGCGGGCACCCGCTGGTGGAGAAGCAGGAGATGCTGCGCCGCTTCGCCTCCCACCACATCGTGGAACTAGCCGATGCGCCCCCGGACTCGGAGATCACGGTGGGAGGGGTCGTGGGCCAGTGGAACCAGAAGAAGAGCAAGAAGGGGGAGATGTTCGGGCTGCTGGTTCTCGAGGACCTCGAAGCCCGGGTGGACGTTCTCCTCTTCAACGAGTGCTTCAAGAGATACCAGGGGGCCATCGAGAAGGACTCCGCCGTCTTGGTGATCGGCCGCATCCAGAGGGATCCGGACGGGAAACCGAAGGTCTGGGCCAACGCCGTCGTCCCCATGGACCGGGCGCAGGAGGAGCTGGAACCGAAGGCCACGGGGGTCCTCGTGTGCCTGCCCGCCGCCCTGTGCGAAGATGAGGACTGGCTCCTGGACTTTGAAGAGCGCCTGCGCCGGCACCACGGCGCCCTGCCGGTGTATGTGGATGTAGAGGAGGAGCGCTGCGTCACCCGCATTCTCCTCGGAGGCCAGCTGAGGGTGAGGGGAGGACGGGGCTTCATCGACGACTTGGAGGCCCTGGTGGGACGCGGGCGCGTGAAGCACCTGTTCCGGACCCTGACCCGCGGGGAGGGAAAGAGGAGGCCGAGCCAATGAAGGACCCCCGGGAGTTCGAGCGCCCCATCCTGGAACTCGAGGCGCAGATCGAGAACCTGGGCCTCTTCGGGGACGAGAAGAGGCGCGAAAAGGAGCTGGCCGCCCTCCAGAAGAAACTGGAGAAACTCCGGCGCGATACCTACGCCAAGCTCACTCCCTGGCAGGTGGTCCAGGTGGCCAGGCACGCCCACAGGCCCTATACCCTGGACTACGTACAAGCGCTCTTCACGGACTTCGTGGAACTCCACGGGGACAGGGGCTACGCCGACGACCCGGCCATCGTGGCCGGCCTGGCGCGCTTTCATGGAAGAACGGTGGCGGTCATCGGCCACCAGAAAGGGCGGGACACCAAACAGAAGATCCACCGCAACTTCGGGATGCCCCGGCCCGAGGGGTACCGAAAGTCCCTCCGCATCATGCGGATGGCGGAGAAATTCCGGATGCCCATTCTCACCTTCATTGACACTCCGGGAGCCTACCCCGGTCTGGACGCGGAGGAGCGCGGACAGGCCGAGGCCATCGCCGTCAACTTGAAGGCCATGGCCCTCTTGCGGGTGCCCATCGTGGTGACGGTGACCGGGGAGGGCGGAAGCGGGGGGGCGCTGGCCCTTGGCGTCGGGGACCGTGTCAACATGCTCCAGTACGCCATCTACTCGGTCATCTCCCCGGAAGGGTGCGCGGCGATCTTGTGGAAGGACGCCGTCCAAGCGGAGACCGCGGCGTCGGCCCTCAAGCTGACGGCCCAGGACCTGAAGGGTCTCGGGCTCATCGACGCCATCGTGGAGGAGCCCCCCGGGGGCGCTCCGGTGGACCCGCCGACCGTCTACGCCCGCCTGGACGCGCTCCTCGAGGCCCAGATCGGGGAGCTGGAGGCCCTGTCCACGGAAGAGCTTCTCCGGGGCCGCTACGAAAAGTTCAGGGCCATGGGGGCCTACTCCGAGGCCGTGGAGGCCGGCATCCGCAAGGGAGGGTGAGGAGCGGTCCGCCCGGAACGGACGCGGCCCCGGGCCTGCGCGCCATGGGCGCCGGCCGCGCGCCCCGCGGACCTTGACTTGGCCCCCCGGCTGACCTATGGTGCCCCTGTCAGGGGGGTTGGACCCGAATGGCCGTGTACCAGTTGCAGCTCGAAAACCAGGCCAGGCCGGCCTTTGGCCGACACGAGGGGCCGCCCCTCGTCCGGCGATCCCCCTGCATCGTCCAGACCGAATACGGGCCCGCCCTCGCGGAAGTGCTCGAATCGAGGAATTTCCTCGAGTCCAGCCTGCCTCCCGGCCAGATCCTAACGGTGATCCGGCCGGCCACAGAGGAGGACGCGAAACGCCGGCAGCGGCACCGTCAGATCGAGCGCGAGGCCCTCATCTTCTGCAGGGACCAGGTCCGGACCCTACGCCTCGAAATGAAGGTGGTCCTGGTCCACATGCTCTTCGACGAGAGCCGGCTCCTCTTCGTGTTCACCGCCGAGAACCGCGTGGATTTCCGCGAACTCGTGCGAATCCTCGCGCACCAGTACCACCTCCGAATCGAAATGCGGCAAGTGGGCGTCCGGGACGAGACCAAGCTCCTTGGGGGGTTCGGCCACTGCGGGCGGCCCCTCTGCTGCTCCGCCCACCTCTCGCAGTTCTATCCGATCACCATCCGCATGGCCAAGGACCAGGGTCTGAGCCTGAATCCCTCCAAGATCTCGGGGCGCTGCGGCCGGCTCATGTGCTGTCTCCGCTACGAGTGCCCAAAGGGAAAAAAGGGTCCTCAGACCGCCGCGCCGGAAGAGTGATCTCCCAGGAGCCGACCATGCCCGACCGGAAGCTGATCCGTCCCAATCTGCGCGACTACAAGAGCTACCGTCGCGAAGGCCGGGAAGTGAAGGAGGAGGAGGGGGGTAGCCTCCCCGCCGGCACCTTTTCCTCGGCGCGGCGCAAGCAAGTTCCGCCGGAGCAGACGAACGCCGAGAATTTCTACTACCTCAAGCAGATGGGCTCCAAGACCCCCGTGGTGGTGGTTCTGAACGACGGGGAGGAGCTCCACGGCTGGATCGAGTGGTACGACCGCGACTGCCTGAAGGTCCACCGCCTGAGCGAGCCCAACCTCCTCGTCTACAAGCACGCCATCAAGTACATCTACAAGGAGCGAGAGGCATGACGCGTCCACGGGTGCTCATCACGACGGGAGACCCCGGGGGGGTCGGTCCGGAGATCCTCTGGTCCGTCCTCCAGCCGGGGGACCTTCAACAGGCGGCCGAGATCACCGTCATCGGCCCGCTCCGCTCGGTCGCCTGCGCACCCGAGGGGGTCCGCTGGGACGACGTGGATCTGCCCGCGCTTCGGTTCCACAAGCGCCCCCACCCCGACAACGGCAGGATCTCGCTCCTGACGCTGGAGGAGGCGTGCCGGAGGATGGAGCGCAAAGAGGCGGACCTCTTGGTAACGGGCCCGGTCTCCAAGGAGGCCATCCGGCGCTGCGGCATCCCCTTTTCGGGCCACACGGAGTACTTCGCCCAGTCCTTCCACTGCCGCACCTACATGGTGTTCTTCACGGGGGTCATGCCCGTGGCCCTCTTCTCCACCCACATCCCCGTGCGCGACGTGCCGTCGGTTTTGACGAAGGAGGCCCTGGTGGACTTCGTGCGGGGTCTGGCCACGGCCTGGAATCGCCAGCTCAACGCCTGGCCGAGCTTCCGTATCGCGGGCCTCAATCCCCACGCCGGAGAGGGAGGGCTCCTCGGAAGGGAGGAGCGGGAGGTGCTGGAGCCCGCCGTGGAGGCGCTGCTGGCCGAAGGCGTGGCCGTGGACGGTCCGGTGCCCGCCGACAGCCTCTTCCTCCGGCCCGACGGTCCGGACAAGATCGCCGTGGCCCTTTACCACGACCAGGGGATGATCCCGGCCAAGATGATGAGCCAGGGCCACGCGGTCAACTGCACCCTGGGCCTGCCCTTCCTCCGGACGTCCCCGGACCACGGCCCCGCCTTCGACATCGCGGGCACGGGGCAGGCGGACCCGGAGAGCCTCCGCCGGGCGATCCTCACCGGACTCGACCTCCTCAAGAGAAGGCGCTGACGTGCTGGACCTGCACGCCATCCGAAGCGCGCCCGAGGCCTTCCAGGCGGCCCTGGCCCGAAAGGGAGTGGCGCCTGAAGAGGTGGCCGCCCTCCTGGAACTCGACGCCGCCCGCCGGGAGATCCTCGTGCGGGCGGAGGCCCTGAAGGCCCGCCGAAACGACGCGAGCCGCCGCATCGGACAGCAGAAGAAATCGGGGGAGGACACCTCGGCCCTCCAGGCGGAAACGCGGGCCCAAGGGGACGAAATCCAGGCCCTGGACAAGCGTGTCCTTGAGATCGAGGGGGAGATCCAGGGCCGGCTTCTGAGGATTCCCAACGTTCCGCACGCCTCCGTCCCCGACGGGGCCGACGAGTCGGGCAACGTGGCGGTGAAAACGTGGGGAGAGGCCCCGCGACTGGACTTCCCGATCCGCTCCCACGAGGAGATCGGCGTGCGTCTGGGCATCCTCGACTTCGAGAGGGCGGCCAAGCTGTCGGGCTCCCGCTTCGTGGTCTACCGGGGGGCGGGGGCCCTCCTGGAGAGGGCCCTCATCTCGTTCATGCTCGACCTTCACGCCAACCGCCACGGGTACACGGAGGTGATCCCTCCCTACCTCGTCCGGCCGGAAGCCCTTGTGGGAACGGGGAACCTCCCCAAGTTCGAGGCCGACCTGTTCAAGGTGGACGGGGGGGACTTTTACCTCATCCCCACGGCCGAAGTCCCGGTCACCAACCTGCACCGGGATGAAATCCTGGAGGAGGCGGACCTGCCGCTCTCCTACTGCGCCTTCACGCCCTGTTTCCGATCCGAGGCGGGCTCCTACGGCAAGGACGTGAAGGGTATGATCCGCCAGCACCAGTTCCACAAGGTGGAACTCGTGAAGTTCTCGCGTCCGGAGGAGTCCTACGACGAGCTGGAGCGCCTCACCTCTCACGCCGAGGCGGTCCTGGAGGCCCTGGGGCTCCACTACCGCAGGGTTCTCCTCTGCGCGGGCGACATGTCCTTCTCCTCCGCGAAGACGTACGACCTGGAGGTCTGGCTGCCCTCCCAGGGCTGTTTCCGGGAGATCTCCTCCTGCTCGAACTTCGAGGAATTCCAGGCGCGAAGGGCCAACATCCGCTACCGGCCCGCGGGGGGCGGGAAGCCCAGGCTCGTCCACACCCTGAACGGGTCCGGGTTGGCCGTGGGGCGGACCTTCGTGGCCCTCCTCGAACAATTCCAGAGACCCGACGGATCGGTGGGCATCCCCGGGGTGTTGCGCCCCTACTGTGGCGGAAAAGACTCAATCGAGGTTGACGGGTCCTAGCCGCCCGCCCCAAGATACGCTCTGGAGCCACGTCCAAGTTCCTTCAGGGTCCCCGCGGCACGGCGTCCAACGTGCAGGGCGAGTTCCTCGTCCCCCACCTCCCCCCGGCCAACGACTACCGCATGGTCGTGGAGGCCGTGGGCTTCAACAAGATCATCCAGTCCAACGTCACCATCCGCCTGGGCAGCACGATCACCCTGGAAGTGACGCTCACGAGCGGCGGGGAGGAAGTGACGGTCACCGCCCGCCCGTCCGCCGTCTCCCTCAAGGAGACCAAGATCTCCACGAACCTGACCCAGGAAGAGATGGAGAGGATCCCCATCGGCCGCCAGTACCAGGACACCCTGTACCTGGCCCCCACGGTCGTGACATCCGGCATGGGCGGCAACCCCGGCGTGGCCGGCTCCACCGGCTCGGAAAACATCTTCCTGGTGAACGGGCTCAACACGACGGACCCCGTCACGGGGACCTTCGGGACGAACCTGAACTTCAACTTCATCCGCGAGATGGATGTGGCCACCGGCGGCCTCGACGCCGAGTACGGTGCCTCCACGGGCGGCCAGCTCTGGTACGTGCAGTACAACCTCGCGAGCCTCAACCCCGCCACGCCGAGGCCCGGCGACTACTACTACTGGATCATCCAGAGAGCCCAGAATCCCAATTACAACGAGAAGGGCTACTACACGGCCCTCTTCGCCCAGGACAAGTGGTCCGTCACCGACAACCTGTCCCTTTCTTACGGCCTGCGCTTCGAGAAGAACGAGATCAAGCCCGGCAACGGCGGGCAGCAGTTGTGCCTGGATTCCTGGTCTCCGCGCCTGGGCATCTCCTACGACTTCATGAAGAACGGCCGCTCCAAGATGTTCCTCAACCTGGGCCGCTTCTACCAGCGCCTCCCCATCGCCATGGCGCACTCCATGGATCCCGGCCACGCCACCTACCAGGACGTGTACCGCGGATACCCCAAGAGCCTCTGGTACCGCTCCACCTACGGCGCCATCCCCACGACCATCCTCGACGGCGTCAAGAACCAGTACACAGACGAGCTCGTGGCCGGATTGGAGTACGAGATCAAGCCCGACCTGACCTTCGGCTTCCGCGGCGTCTTCCGCGAACTGGGCCGGGTAATCGAGGACATGGGCTACATCGACCCGTACGGCGGCATCTCCTACATCATCATGAACCCCGGCGACCAGTGGCCCGCCTCAACCCCGGCGCCTCCAGCGCCTACGACATCCCCGAGGTCATCCTCAACGCCAACCGGTACGGCTGGCTCCCCCAGGATCGCCGCCACCAGCTCAAGATCCAGGGCTCCTACCGCTTCGACTTCGGCATGGTCCTGGGCGCCCATTTCATCTACAAGTACCAGACCTACTACCAGACTCCCGACTACCTCTCCGACGTCACGAGCGGAAACCTGCGCCGGGACCTCAATTGGGGCAAGACCTCCGGCCGCCAGGGCAGCCGGAACGCCCGCCTCGGCGTGAAATGGACCTTCTAAACCAGGCCTGGCTCCTTTGGGACTCGTCGGGGACCCCGGGGTACCGGGATCCCCTTTTTCTGGGCCATATTCCCCGATTGTGTCGGAAAGGACACAGGGGGTTGACACGGTGGAATTCTTCTATTAACTTGGCGGCATTGGTAGGAAAGGAGGTGATGCGGAGGAGGGTAAGTCCTTGAGTTTTAGGAGGTTTCGAAAACTTCAGAGGTTATGGAGGTGACCATATGAGGAAAGCACTCAAGTGGGGTGCCCTGGCCGTGTTGGCGCTCAGCCTCACGGGCTTTGCCGTGTTCGCCCAGCAGGGCGGCGGCATGCAGGGCAAGGTGACGGATGAGGCTGGGCAGCCGGTGATCGGGGCCACCATTCAGGTGAGCGGTCCCAGCGTGCAGGGCTTCATGGGGACGGCCTCGGACACGAACGGTCAGTACGTCATCCCGTTCCTGCCCGTCGGCAAGGGCTACCAGGTGAAGGTGGAGGCCCCCGGGTACAACACGGTGGTGCGCAAGGGCATCGATATCCCCCTGGGCACGACCATCAGCCTGCCCTTCACGCTGAGCCAGGGCAAGACGGAGATCGTGGTCACGGCGGCGGCCCCGGTGATCGACACCAAGCGGACCGAAGTCGGCGCCAACATCTCCGACACCATGATCAGCTCCATCCCGCTGGCCCGTAACTCCGCCGGCATCGCCTTCCTGGCCCCCGGCGCCGTGTCCTCGGGTCTGGCCGACACGCCCTCTATCGGCGGTGCGTCGGGCCCCGAGAACTCCTACACGGTGAACGGCGTGGACGTGACCGGTTCGGGCGACGCCCTCAACCTGACCGCGCTGAACTTCGACTTCATCGAGGCCACCGAAGTGAAGACCGGCGGTCTCGACGCCGAGTACGGCGCCCTCATGGGCGGCAACATCAACTCCATCACCAAGAGCGGCGGCAACGAGTTTCACGGCTCGCTCTTCGCGTATTACTTCGACGACGAAATGGGCGCCACCGAGCGCAAGCTCAAGAACCCCACCATCGTCAACTTCCGCAAGTCCTTCAAGCAGTACGACATCGGCGGTAGCCTGGGCGGCTACTTCATCAAGGACAAGCTCTGGTTCTTCGTGGCCTACGACTACAACAAGACCGAGCAGTCCTTCACCGCCAACGGCGGCGACGAAAACGTCCTCCTCAACGGTCGCCCCTCCTACTCCTGGGCCGCGCCCACGGGGTACGAGAACACCGAGAAGGACCCCCAGTACGCCCTGAAGCTGACCTGGAACGTGAGCCCCAACCACAAGCTGGGCTTCTCCTGGTTCGGCAACAACCAAAAGGTGGACCGCTTCGCCAACCTCGCGAACTTCAATCCCACGGCGTCCCCCTTTCAGGACAAGACCGACAACTACGCCGTGAGCCTCCAGTGGAACGCCACCTGGACGCCCAAGTTCTTCACCGAGATGGTCGTGGCCCGCCGCCACACGAAGGACGAGACCGTTCCGAAGAACGCCCTGGCCATGAACAGCTATGGCTATTACTACCGCTTCGGTTCCGGCACCTACGCCGGCTACCAGGTGACGCCGCACGTGAGCACCCAGGCCAATCTGGGCCAGGCGGGCGTGGACTGGGACCTCGCCGGTACCGGCGGGGCCCTCAATCCGGCCAACTGGTTCCTGTATTCGGACTATGCTCCCTACGGACTTCCCTATAAGCTGTGGGCTCCCGCTCAGTCCCTGAACCTTCTCAGCTATGGGCCCTCTTTGGGCGGCCGCAGCTACCAGTACACCAAGGACATCAACGACCAGCTCCGCTTCAAGGCCACCCACCTCTTCAACTTCCACGGCCGCCACGAGCTGTCCTACGGCTTCCAGTACTACGATATCCAGTACGACTACAACTTCAACTACACGGGCCCGGGCCTCCACGACGTGGTTAGCAGCTCCCCCTTCTTCGGCCGCACGACGCCCGGCGGCGTGGTGGTCCGTTTCGACCCCCGCTGGTGGGACTACAACGGCAACGGCCTCGTCGACGCCGGTGACCGGATGAAGATGTACTACCGGGCCCAGGGCTTCATGAACAACCAGTCCAAGGAGACGACCCAGAAGTACTACGCCTACTGGGCCCAGAACAACTGGAACATCACCGACTACTTCATGCTGAAGGTGGGCGTCCGCCTCGACCAGATCCACATGGAGGGCGGCGACAACTCCATCAACGTGCCCTCCACCTTCGCCTCCCCCGACATGGCCAACGGCAAGGCGCGCAAGGTCAACATCAACGACATGTGGGCGCCCCGCATCGGCTTCACGTGGGACGTGGCCCACAACAGCAAGAGCAAGCTCTACGGCTTCTGGGGCCAGTACTACGAGCGCATCCCCAACGACCTGGCCATCCGCGCCCTGACGGACGAGTACTTCCACTTCCTGACCTTCTATGATCCCGCCCTCACCGTGCCCCAGGCCTGGAGCGGCACCTACGGCCTCTATCCCACCCAGATCACGGGCGGTCCCGGCGGTGGCAGCCTAAAGGGCTCCTACAACAACGAGACGATCCTCGGCTTCCAGTACGAGGTGCGCCCCGACTTTTCGGTGGGCGCCCGGGCCATCTACCGCACCCTGGGCCGGGCCATCGAGGACATCTCGGTGGACGGCGCTTCGACCTACATCGTGACGAACCCCGACAAGTGGACGGGCGTGTGGGTTCCCGACGCCCTGGGCCGCCCTGGGTTCCGCTACAAGTTCCCCAAGCCCACCCGCATCTACAAGGCCCTCGAGCTGACCGCCGACAAGCGCTTCAGCAACCACTGGATGCTGCAGGGCTCATACGTGCTCAGCCGCCTGAAGGGCAACTACGAAGGCCTCTTCTCCAACGACAACGGCCAGCTCGACCCGAACATCACCTCCAAGTACGACATCCCCTCCCTGCTTCAGAACGGCTACGGCCTGCTGCCCAACGACCGCACCCACGTTCTGAAGGTCTACGGCGGGTACTTCTTCGAGAACATCCCCCTCGAGCTGTCCGGCTCCTTCACCCTCCAGAGCGGCCGTCCGATCTCCAAGCTCGGCGCCGACGACGCCTACGGCGTGAACGAGGGCTTTTGCACGCCGCGCGGCACCGCCGGTCGCATGCCCAACACCTGGCAACTCGACCTGGGCGCCCAGTACACCTTCAAACTCTGGAAGTCCAACCTGGCCCTGCGCGCCGACATCTTCAACGTGACCAACGAGCAGCGCACCACGTCCGTGGACCAGACCTACAACACGCTGAACACGGATAACGTTCAGACGTACGACTACTTCAAGATGGAAACCGGCCACCAGGTGGCGCGCCGGGTCCGGCTCGCCCTTCGCTGGACCTTCTAAACCACACGTCTCGCGCATCGGAAGCCCCGGGGAAACCCGGGGCTTCCTTCTTTTCCTACGCTCCCCTAAGGGGGGAATCCCCCTGGGACTTGCACGGGGGATCGGAATGTGGTAAATTACTCCGGCTGTCCGGCGGATGTGTGCCGGACACGCCGATGTAGCTCAACGGTAGAGCAGCGGATTTGTAATCCGTTGGTTGGAGGTTCAAGTCCTCTCATCGGCTCCAAAGGGCCGGGAAACGAAACCCGACCTTGGCCGCGATGACCGGAAGCCGGGCCGCAGGCCCACAGACTCCTGGTGGAGGGGTTCCCGAGTGGCCAAAGGGAGCAGACTGTAAATCTGCCGGCCGAGCGCCTACGTAGGTTCGAATCCTACCCCCTCCACCACTTATTCGACGGCGAGCGGATGTCCCCCCGGGGGGGAGTCCGGCAAGAACGGGCGGGTGTAGCTCAGCTGGTAGAGCATCAGCCTTCCAAGCTGAGGGTCGCGGGTTCGAATCCCGTCGCCCGCTCCAAAAGGATGGAAGCAGGGAAACAGAGAAACACGGCAAGAAGGGAGCGAGAGAGCAGGGATTCGAAGGGTGGGACACGGCGTAGGCCCGCGGCGAGAACGGGAGCGAAGAGCGAGCGTTCGTAGCGGGGCGGGGCAAGCCGAGGGACCCACCCCGGGAACCGTAGGGGCGCTTGGGACGGAGCGAGCGGACTCCGACGCGAGCGAGGCCCCTAGCGCCCGTAGGTTCGAATCCCGTCGCCCGCTCCAATACCAAAGTAGGAGAGTAGGTGAGTAGGTGAGTAGGAGAGTAGGGGAGTAGGGGAGTAAAACCGAGTCCGGCGCTGGGGCAGAGATCGTTGCCCTACTCACGTACTCACGGACTCGCCTACTAACGGCACGAGGGCCCGCGTAGCTCAGTCGGTAGAGCGCGTCCTTGGTAAGGACGAGGTCACCAGTTCAATCCTGGTCGCGGGCTCCATTCAGGATCGTTCATGGGACCGAGCCGTCGCGGCGACGGCGGGTCCGTTTAGGTCGAATGACATCGGCGGAGAAGCGGTCATGTCCAAGGAAAAATTCCAACGGACCAAGCCTCACGTCAACGTGGGCACCATCGGCCACGTGGACCACGGGAAGACCACGCTCACGGCCGCCATCACCAAGGTGCTCGCGAACCGTGGTCTCGCCAGCTTTACCGCCTACGACCAGATCGACAAGGCCCCGGAAGAAAAGGCCCGAGGCATCACCATCAACACGGCCCACGTGGAGTACCAGACGGACAGCCGTCACTACGCCCACGTGGACTGTCCCGGACACGCCGACTACGTGAAGAACATGATCACGGGCGCGGCGCAGATGGACGGGGCCATCCTCGTGGTGTCCGCCGCCGACGGCCCCATGCCGCAGACCCGCGAGCACATCCTCCTCGCCCGCCAGGTGGGGGTTCCCACCATCGTCGTTTTCATGAACAAGGTGGACATGGTGGACGACAAGGAGCTCCTGGACCTCGTGGAGATGGAGATCCGGGACCTGCTGACGACCTACGAGTTCCCCGGGGACGAGGTGCCCGTCGTGAAGGGCTCGGCGCTCCAGGCCCTTCAGTGCGGGTGCGGCGGGCCCGACTGCCCCAAGTGCAAGGCCGTCTTCGACCTGATGGCCGCCTGCGATGCCTACATCCCCCTCCCTGCCCGTCCCGTGGACAAGACCTTCCTCATGCCCATCGAGGACGTCTTCAGCATTTCGGGGCGGGGCACCGTGGTCACGGGCCGCGTGGAGCGGGGCCGGATCCTGGTAGGGCAGGAAGTGGAGGTGGTGGGTCTGAGGGATACCCAGAAGACCGTGGTTACGGGCGTGGAGATGTTCCACAAGATCCTCGAGGAGGGCCAGGCGGGCGACAACGCGGGGCTCCTCCTGAGGGGGATCAAGAAGGAAGACGTGGAGCGCGGCCAGGTCGTGGCCCAGCCGGGATCCATCACGCCCCACCGCCGGTTCAAGGCCGAAGCCTACATCCTCACCAAGGAGGAGGGCGGCCGGCATACGCCGTTCTTCAAGGGGTACCGGCCCCAGTTCTTTTTCCGGACGACGGACGTTACGGGAGCGGTCGAACTGCCGCAGGACCGGGAGATGGTGATGCCCGGCGACAATGTATCCGTGGAGGTGGGACTGCACACGCCCATCGCCCTCGAGCGGGGACTGCGCTTCGCCATCCGCGAGGGGGGCAGGACCGTGGGCGCCGGCACCGTCACGGAGATCCTGGAGTAGGACATGCGCGACATCATTCATTTGCAGTGCACGGCGTGCAAGCGCCGCAATTACACGACGACGAAGAACAAGAAGAAGCAGCAGGGGAAACTGGAGGTGCGGAAGTACTGCCCGTTCTGCCGCTCCCACCAGGCCCACAAAGAGGTGAAGTAGACCCCCGCAGGCGAGTAGCTCAACTGGTAGAGCACCGGTCTCCAAAACCGGGGGTTGGGGGTTCGAGCCCCTCCTCGCCTGCCAGCAACGTAGGCAAGCGCCGCCGGATGGCCGGGGGCGATGAAGGAAAGAGAGGTGACGAGGGGCGAGAAGCCCGGACGAGCGAGGAAGGCGCTGACCTTCCGGCGAAGGGGTTCTTCGCAGGAGGGGAGGGTGGGCCGCGAGGCCGAGCCCGAGGGCGTCATCGAAGCTTGTCCCGCGAGGGTGGGCTTGGCCCAGCCGAGCGTTGGGCGGGAGGGGACACCCCGCCCGCCCAAAGGGGAGCCCCTCCTCGCCTGCCAGCAACGTAGGCAAGCGCCGCCGGATGGCCGGGGCGGAAAAGGATAGAGCCGGACAGCCGGAGAAGTGAGCCAGGTCGGGCGGGAGGCGTGAAGCCAAGTGCCCGGATTTCCTAAGAAGCGAGTGAGGCGGCCCGTGAAAGTTCTCGAATGGTTCCAGCGGTTTCCGACCTTTCTGAAGGACGTTCGGATGGAGGTGAAAAAGACCTCCTTTCCCAGCCGCGCGGAGGTGGTCAACACCACGGCGGTGGTGATCGTCATCGTGGCCATCTTTGGCGTCTATCTGTGGGTGGTGGACCAGGTGGTCTTCAGCGCCCTGAACCGGCTCTTCGCCCTCTTCAAGTGAGTGCCGAACCGATGGCTGAGATGCAGTGGTACATCATCCACACCTACTCGGGCTTTGAGAACCGGGTGAAGGAGAGCCTTCTGAACCGGATCGAGGCCTTCGGGCTCAAGGACTTCTTCGGCGAGGTCATGATCCCCACCGAGAACGTGGTGGAGATCCGGAACGGGAAGAAGCACGTCTCCACCAAGAAGTTCTTCCCGGGGTACGTGCTGGTCCAAATGTTGATGACCGACGAGGCGCACCAGGTGGTCGTGAACACGCCCAAGGTGACCGGTTTCGTCAGCAGCGAGGCCCTCAGCCCGGACGAGATGGACCGGGTGCTCGGCCACATGACGAAGGCCACGGAGGCGCCCAAGCCGAAATACACCTTCGAGCCGGGCGAGAAGGTCAAGATCATCGAGGGCCCCTTCGCCTCCTTCCAGGGGGTGGTGGACAAGGTCAACGCGGACCACGCCACGCTCACTGTGCTGGTGACCATCTTCGGGCGGTCCACGCCCGTGGAACTCAATTTTCTCCAGGTGGAGAAGCTGTGACGGACCTCCCGGCCGCGCGGCCGGTGAGGCAGGGAGAACTCCCGCTATGGCCAAGAAAGTCGTTGCCGAAGTAAAGCTCCAGATCCCGGCCGGAAACGCCAACCCGGCGCCTCCGGTGGGTCCGGCCCTGGGTCAGCACGGCGTGAACATCATGGGTTTCTGCAAGGAGTTCAACGCCAAGACGAAGGGCCAGGAGGGGTTCATCATCCCCGTGGTGATCACGGTGTACGCGGACCGCTCCTTCACCTTCATCACCAAGACGCCGCCGGCCTCGGACCTCCTCAAGAAGGCCGCGGGGCTCGCCAAGGGCTCCGGGGAGCCCAACAAGAACAAGGTGGGAAGGGTGACGCGCAAGCAGATCGAGGAGATCGCCAAGAACAAGCTCCCCGACCTGAACACCAAGACCCTGGAAAGCGCCGTCAAGACCATCGCCGGCTCGGCCCGAAGCATGGGCCTGGACATCGTGGACTGAGGAGATCGGGCCATGGCCAAGGTAGGTAAGAAATTCAAGGCGGCGGCGGCCCAGGTGGAGCCGCGCGAGTACTCGCTCGCCGAGGCGCTTGACCTTCTGCGGAAGATCGCCTTCGCGGGCTTCGACGAGACCGTGGAGATCTCCCTGAACCTGGGTGTGGACCCCAAGTACGCCGACCAGATGGTCCGCGGCACGACGGTCCTCCCCCACGGCCTGGGCAAGAGCGTCCGGGTGCTGGTGGTGGCCCAGGGCGAGAAGGTTCGGGAGGCCGAGGCGGCGGGCGCCGACTTCGCTCTGGGCGAGGAAGTGGTGGCCAAGATTCAGGGCGGATGGATGGATTTCGATGCCGTCGTGGCCACGCCGGACATGATGAAAGAGGTGGGGAAGCTGGGCAAGGTGCTCGGCCCCCGTGGCCTCATGCCCAACCCCAAGCTCGGCACCGTGACCTTCGACGTCACCCAGGCCGTGAAGGACCTCAAGGCGGGCAAGGTCGAATTCCGCGTCGACAAGACGGGGATCATCCACTGCCCCGTGGGGAAGAAGTCGTTCGAAGAGGCCAAGCTCCTGGAGAACGCCCAGTCGCTCATCGAGGCCGTCCTCAAGGCCAAGCCCTCGGCGGCCAAAGGCAAGTACGTCAAGAGCGCCTACCTCTCCACCACCATGAGCCCCAGCGTCCGCCTGGACGTGAGCGGTTACTAAGGAGGACGCCGTGAACCGGGCTGAGAAACAGGACACCATCCGGGAGATCCAGGAGGTCATCCAGCAGAACGGCGCGTTCTACCTGGTGGACTTCAAGGGGCTCAAGGTCAAGGACATCAGCCAGCTGCGCGACCGGATCCGGGAATCCTCCGGCCGCCTGCGCGTCGTGAAGAACACCCTCCTCCGCCAGGCCTCCCAGGGCACCAGCCTCACGGGAGCCAGCGAGTGGATGGAAGGGCCGACGGCGCTGGCCTGGTCCGAGAAGGACCCGGTTCCCCTCGCGAAGGTCCTCATCGCCTTCGCCAAGGAGAACCCGAAACTGAAGGTCAAGGGCGGCGTGGTGGAGGGGCAGGCCGTGGACGCCCCGGGCGTCATGGCCCTCTCCCTGCTCCCCGGCCTCGACGGCGTGCGGGCCCAGCTCATCGGGCTCCTGCAGGCGCCGGCCACGAAGCTGGCCACCCTGCTTCAGACGCCTGGAAGGAACGTGGCGGTCTGCCTGTCCGAGCGCGGCAAGCAGGCCGAAGGTTGATCGGATCGAGTAAGGGGTTTCTGGGTTGAGTCGTTCAAGCCGAGAGCAGGAAGCTCGAGGCCTTTCGCCGCAAGAAGGAGTTTTCCCATGGCCGACCTGAATGTGATCGTCGAACAGCTGAGCGCCCTCACCGTGCTGGAAGCCGCCCAGCTGAGCAAGATGCTCGAAGAGAAGTGGGGCGTCTCCGCCGCCGCCGCGGCCCCCGTCATGATGGCCGCCCCCGGCGCTGCCGCCGCGGCCCCCGTGGAGGAGAAGACCGAGTTCGACGTGATCCTCAAGAACGCGGGCGAGAAGAAGATCAACGTGATCAAGGTCGTCCGCGAGATCACCAGCCTCGGGCTCAAGGAGGCGAAGGACCTGGTCGAGGGTGCGCCCAAGGCCATTAAGGAAGGCGTGAACAAGGAAGAGGCCGAGGCCATCAAGAAGAAGTTCGAGGAGCAGGGCGCGACTGTCGAGATCAAGTAGCGTTCCGCCGGCCACGTCCATTCTGGGCAGGGCGCCATCCCGGCGTGCCCTGCCCGTGTGCCTTTTCCGAGCGCGGGGCGGACCCCGCCCGTAAAGGGCCGCGATGTCGGACCCGTTCGGTTTGGACTTGAGGAGACGGCCTGATGCCCAAGACAGTTGATGTCGGGAAACGGAAGCGGCTCGAGTTTTCCCGCATCCACACCACCATTCCCATCCCCAATCTGCTGGACCTCCAGCGGGATTCCTACCGCAGGTTCCTTCAGATGGAGTTCCTGCCCGAGGAGCGCGAGAGCGTGGGCCTCCAGGAGGCCTTCCGGTCCGTGTTCCCGATCCGGGACTTCCGGGGGGAGTGCGCCCTCACCTTCGTGGACTACTCCCTGGGCGACTGGGAATGCCGGTGCGGAGCCTTGAAGGGCCTGGAGCACCTGAGACAGACCTGCTCGCACTGCAAGGGACGCATCGTCATCACGGATACCCAGGCGCGGGAAGTGCAGTGCCAGCACTGCGGCCAGATCAACGCCCTGCAGATCCCCCACTGCCCCCACTGCGACGACGTGGTCAACCTGAGGGTCCACACCAGCGTGGAGGAGTGCCAGGAGAGGGGGATGACCTTCGGGATCCCGCTCAAGATCCGGGTCCGGCTGGAGGTGTACCAGAAAGAGGCCTCGGGGGTCTCGTCGGTCCTCGACATCAAGGAGGAGGAGGTCTTCTTCGGGTCCATGCCCCTCATGACCGAGAAGGGGACCTTCATCATCAACGGGACCGAGCGGGCCGTCGTGAGCCAGCTCCACCGCTCCCCGGGCGTCTTCTTCCAGACCAACGAGAACCGGACGGAGTTCATCGGCAAGGTGATCCCCGCGCGGGGCTCCTGGGTCGAGCTCGAGATGGACGCCAAGAACGTCCTCCACGTGAGGATCGACCGGAAGCGGCGCTTCCCGGCTACCGTGTTTCTGCGGGCCCTGGGCCTGGGGGAGAACACCTCCCTCCTCCAACGCTTCTACCCCATCGACGTCCTGGAGCTGGAGCCCGAGGCGCTGCGCCTCCGCATCTCGGATCGGCTCGCCGGCCTCGTGGCCGCCGAGAACGTGAACGAGGGCAAGGAGACCGTCGTCGAGGCGGGGAAGAAGATCCGGCGCAGTCAGGTCGCGCGCCTCAAGAAGTCCAAGAAGACCTCCGTGCGCATCAGCACGGAGGAGTTCACTGAGGTCTACGCCTTCCGCGACGTGGCAGACCCGGAGAGCGGGGAACTGCTCTGCGAGAGCGGCCAGCTCCTGTCCGCCGAGCGGCTCTTCGAACTCGCCAACCTGGGCGTGAAATCCCTCGACGTGATCCTGCCCAAGGCCACGGACATGGGCACCTCCCTCCTGGAGACCATTACCCGGGACGTATGCAAGAACCAGGAAGAGGCCTACGTGGACTTCTTCCGGAAGGTCCGGCCCGGAGACCCCGTCACGCCCACCGGCGCGAAGAGCTTCTTCGAAATGATGTTCTTCGACGACAAGCGGTACGACTTTTCTCGAGTCGGCGCCCTCAAGTTCCTCACGAAGCTCCACCCCGACCAGTATCGCGGTCTGAGCAAGAAGGCCCTGGCCGAGGAACTGGAGCGCCGCCGGATCCTGACCCTCGAGGATTACTGCGAAATCGTGGAGTACCTGCTCAAGCTCAAGAGCAACATCGGCACCCTCGACGACATCGACCACCTGGGGAACCGCCGCGTGCGGTGCGTGGGCGAACTGCTGGAAAACCAGATCCGCATCGGCCTGGCCCGGATGGAGCGCGCCACCAAGGAAAAGATGAGCGTGTACCACAATCTGGCCACGGCCATGCCGAGGGATCTGCTGAACGCGAAACCCGTGGTGGCCTCTATTCTGGAGTTTTTCGGGTCCAGTCAGCTGAGCCAGTTCATGGACCAGACGAACCCCCTCTCGGAGATCACCCACAAGCGGCGTCTGAGCGCCCTCGGCCCCGGCGGCCTGAGCCGCGAGCGGGCCGGGTTTGAAGTACGGGACGTCCACACGAGCCACTACGGCCGCCTCTGCCCCATCGAGACCCCCGAAGGACCGAACATCGGGCTCATCAGCTCCCTTTCCACCTACGCCCGCATCAACGAGTTCGGCTTCATCGAGTCTCCCTACAAGAAGGTCGAGGGCGGCCGCGTGCTGAACCACTACGTCATCACCTTCCCGGGCGGCGGCTCCTTCTCCCTGGGGGACGTGGTCGTCGAGGAGGACCTGCTGGCCGAGGTCACCCGGTGCAAGAAGGCGCGAAAGCAGCCCCCCAAGGGATCCCCCACGGCCTTCTACCTAACGGCCTGGGAGGAGGACATCTACACGATTGCGCAAGCGAACGCCCCCGTGGACGAAAAGGGGCGCTTCACCAACGAGAAGGTGCAGGCGCGCAAGGCCGGGGAGTTCGTTCTCTCGCCGCGGGAGGAGATCCAGTACATCGACGTCTCCCCGAAGCAGCTCGTCTCCATCGCCGCGGCCCTCATCCCGTTCCTCGAGCACGACGACGCCAACCGCGCCCTCATGGGCTCCAACATGCAGCGCCAGGCCGTCCCGCTCCTGCGGCCCAAGGCCCCTGTGGTGGGCACGGGCATGGAGATCGTGGTGGGCAAGGACTCTGAGTCCACCGTGGTCTGCAAGCGCGGCGGCATCGTGGACGTCGTGGACGCGAACCGCATCATCGTCCGCGTGGCCGGGGGCGAGGAGGGCGAAGACCTCTACGACTTCGGCGCCGAAGTCTACCCGCTCACCAAGTTCCAGCGGTCCAACCAGAACACGTGCATCAACCAGAAGCCCGTCGTGAAATCGGGGGACCGGGTGAAGGCGGGCGACGTCCTGGCCGACGGACCGTGCACCGACGGCGGCGAGCTGGCCCTGGGCCGGAACGTGCTCGTGGCCTTCATGCCCTGGCGAGGCTACAACTACGAGGATGCCATCCTCCTGAGCGAGAAGCTCGTGGAGGAGGACGTGTTCACGTCCATCCACATCGAGGAGCTCGAGATCGAGGCGCGGGACACGAAGTTGGGCAAGGAGGAGATCACCCGGGACATCCCGAACATCTCCGAGTCCTACCTGCGCGATCTCGACGACAGCGGGATCATCCGGATCGGCGCCCACGTGAAGCCGGGCGACATCCTCGTGGGCAAGGTCACGCCCAAGGGCGAGACCCAGATGACCCCCGAGGAAAAGCTCCTCAGGGCCATCTTCGGCGAGAAGTCCGCCGAGTACCGTGATGCCTCGCTCCGCTGCCCGCCCGGAATCTCCGGCGTCATCGTGGACGTCAAGATCTTCACCCGAAAGGGCGTGGAGAAGGACGCCCGCACCCGGTCCATCGAAGAGGCCTACGTGGCCAGGATGGAGAAGAACCTCCGCGACCAGATCCGGATCCTTCGGGAGGAGAACCGGAAGAAGATCACCGACCTCCTCGACGGGACCGTCACGTCCCACCCTCTCTACGACGACCTCACGGGCGAGGAGCTCATCGGCAAGGGAAAGAAGCTGGAGGCCAAGCCCCTCTCCGCCATCCGTGCGGACCTCCTCCCCAAGATTCAGATCCAGGCCAAGTTCAAGGAGGCCATCCAGCGGATCCGGGAGATCGAGGATCGTACGCGGCGGAAGATCGAGGTTCTGGAGGAGCAGTACCGGGAGAAGATCGCGAACCTGGAACGCGGGGACGAACTTCTCCCCGGCGTGATCAAGATGGTCAAAGTCTATGTGGCCATCAAGCGCAAGGTCCAGGTGGGCGACAAGATGGCCGGACGCCACGGAAACAAGGGTGTGGTGAGCCGGATCCTTCCGGCCGAGGACATGCCCTTCCTCCCCGATGGGACGCCGGTGCAGATCGTGCTTAACCCCCTGGGCGTCCCGAGCCGCATGAACGTGGGCCAGATCCTCGAGACCCACCTCGGCTGGGCGGCCAAGTCCCTGGGCCTCCACGTCTCCAGCCCGGTCTTTGACGGGTCCACCGAGGGCGACATCAAGGCCCTCCTGGACAAGGCGGGCCTTCCCGGCGAGGGCAAGATCCACCTCCGGGACGGACGCACGGGCGTGCCCATGGACCAGAAGGTCACGGTGGGCTACATCTACATCATGAAACTCGCCCACCTGGTGGAGGACAAGATCCACGCGCGCTCCATCGGCCCCTACTCGCTCATCACTCAGCAGCCCCTGGGCGGCAAGGCCCAGTTCGGAGGCCAGCGGTTCGGCGAGATGGAGGTCTGGGCGCTCGAAGCCTACGGCGCGGCGAACATCCTCCAGGAGATCCTCACGGTCAAGTCCGACGACGTCTACGGCCGCACGAAGATGTACGAGAGCATCGTCAAGGGCCAGTACCCGGAGGAGCCGGGAATCCCCGAGTCCTTCAACGTCCTCGTCAAGGAGCTCCAGGGGCTGGCCATCGACGTGAAGGTTCTGGAAACGGAAGAGGCACCGGCGTCCACGGACGTCTGACCCTAAGGGGGTGTGAAGTTGAGACGCGCACCTTTCCTCGAAAAGAAACTCAGCATCAACCGGATCCGCGGGATTCAGCTGATGCTGGCCTCCCCCGAGAAGGTCCGTGAGTGGTCCCACGGCGAAGTCACGAAGCCGGAGACCATCAACTACAGGACCTTCAAGCCCGAGCGCGACGGCCTCTTCTGCGCGAAGATCTTCGGCCCCGTGAACGACTGGGAGTGCCTCTGCGGCAAGTACAAACGCATCAAGTACAGGGGCATCACCTGCGAGAAGTGCGGGGTTGAGGTCATCCAGTCTCGGGTCCGCCGCGAGCGGATGGGCCACATCGAACTCGCCGCCCCCGTTTCGCACATCTGGTTCCTCAAGGGAACCCCGTCGCGCATTTCCATCATGCTTGGCATGAAGCTCAAGGACGTGGAGAGCGTGAACTACTACGAGCAGTGGGTCGTCACGGACCCCGGTTTCGTGGTCGTGAACGTCGACGAAGTGAAGGAGGCCTACCTCTCCCGCCACTCCGGCGACTCCCCGCAGGAGCGCAACCGCATCCTGCGGAACATCGAGGAGGCCGTATGGACCTACGAGAGCGCCGACGAGGCAGGGGACGAGGAGACCGCCGCCGCCTTCGAGGAGCTCCTGAAGCTCAACGAGAACACCCGCTTCTACAACGAGGAGCTCTCCGGGCAAACGGTCCTTCGCCACAAGGCCCTGCTGTACGACAAAACCCTCGACGCCCTGCGGGTCGTCTACGGGGCCGAGGGATTTACGGCAGGGATCGGCGCGGCGGGGCTTCAGGAGCTCCTGAGAAACTTCTCGGAGGACTGCCAGTGCGCCTCGTGCCAGCTCGCCCGCGGCCAGAGGCTCACCCGGCTCCAGTGCGAACAGAACCTCCTGCGCTCCTACATCAAGATCCTCGGGAACAACCAGAAGCGCGCCAACCTGAACAAGCGTTTGAAGCTGGTGGAATCCTTCCTCAAGAGCGGAAACAAGCCCGAGTGGATGGTCCTCGACGTTCTTCCGGCGATCCCGCCCGAACTTCGACCCCTCGTCCCGCTCGACGGAGGCCGCTTCGCCACGTCGGACTTGAACGACCTCTACCGGCGCGTCATCAACCGGAACAACCGCCTCAAGAAGCTCATGGAAATGCGCGCTCCGGACGTCATCGTTCGCAACGAGAAGCGCATGCTCCAGGAGGCCGTGGACGCCCTCTTCGACAACGGCCGCAGGGGCAGGATCCTCAAGGGGACCAACAACCGCCCCCTCAAGTCCCTCTCGGACACGCTGAAGGGCAAGCAGGGTCGGTTCCGGCAGAACCTGCTCGGCAAGCGCGTGGACTACTCGGGGCGCTCCGTCATCGTCGTGGGCCCGGAACTGAAGCTGAACCAGTGCGGCCTCCCCAAGCTCATGGCCATCGAGCTCTTCAAGCCGTTCATCTTCAACAAGCTGGAGGAGAGGGGGCTCGCGCCCACCATCAAGCAGGCGAAGGAGATGGTGGAACTCGGCCTTCCCGCCGTCTACGACGTCCTCGACGAGATCATCCAGAAGCACCCCGTCCTGCTCAACCGGGCGCCCACCCTCCACCGCCTGGGCATCCAGGCCTTTGAGCCCACCCTGGTGGAGGGCAAGGCCATCAAGCTGAGCCCCCTGGTCTGCACCGCCTTCAACGCCGACTTCGACGGCGACCAGATGGCCGTCCACGTGCCCCTGAGCCCGGCGTCCCAGATCGAGGCGTCGGTTCTCATGATGTCCACCAACAACCTCCTCTATCCGGCCAACGGCTCGCCCATCATCGTTCCGACCCAGGACGTGGTCCTCGGGATCTACTACCTGACTCACTCGCTCAAGGGAGCCAAGGGCGAGGGGCGGGCCTTTTCCTCCGCGGAGGAGGTCCTGATGGCCCTGGATACGGGTTGGGTGGATCTCCACGCTCGGGTTCGAGTCAGGTACTCGGGCGAGGTCATCGACCTGACGGCAGCCTCGGACGACCAGGACATTTCGCACACGCCGCCCAAGCCCGTCGAGGGCGGGCTCCTGGAAACGACCCCGGGGCGCGTGCTCTTCAACGACATCCTGCCCAAGGGGGTGCCCTTCATCAACGGGCTCCTCAAGAAGGGCGGGCTGAGGGACCTCTTCACGTGGACCTTCCAGAACTACGGACGGGAAGCCCTGGTGCACCTGGCCGACGCCGTGAAGGAGACGGGATTCCTCTTCGCAACGCGGGCGGGCATCTCCTTCGGCGTGGAGGACATGCAGGTGCCCGAGGAGAAGACGGCCCTGGTGGACGGCGCCCTGGACGAGGTGGAGAGCGTGGAGCAGCAGTACCGCGACGGCGCCATCACCAACCTCGAGCGCAAGAACAAGGTCGTGGATATCTGGAACCGGGTCACGGACCAGGTGGCCGACGCCATGTTCAAGCAGATGAGGAAGACCGAGGCGGCGGAGCAGGGCTTCAACCCCATCTTCATCATGGCCGATTCGGGGGCCCGCGGCAGCAAGCAGCAGATCCGCCAGCTGGCCGGCATGCGCGGCCTCATGGCCAAACCCTCGGGCGAGATCATCGAACAGCCCATCACGGCCAACTTCCGCGAGGGCCTGAACGTCCTCCAGTACTTCATCTCCTCCCACGGCGCCCGCAAGGGCCTGGCGGACACGGCGCTCAAGACCGCCGACGCCGGCTACCTCACCCGGCGCCTCGTGGACGTGGCCCAGGACGTCATCATCACCGAGGAGGACTGCCACACGCTCGATGGGATCTGGATCACCCCGCTCATGGAGGGCGGCCGCATCATCCAGCCCATCCGGGACCGCGCTTACGGGCGAGTGGCGCTCGACGACGTGCGCGACCCCTACTCCAACGAGGTGATCGTCCCCGCCAACGAGGAGATCACCCTCGAGAAGTCCCAGGCCATCCAGGACGCGGGTATCGAGCGCGTGAAGATCCGGTCCGTGCTGACGTGCGAGACCAAGCGCGGCGTGTGCGCCAAGTGCTACGGTAGGAACCTGGCGACCGGCCAGATGGTCGAGATGGGCGAGGTCATCGGCGTCATGGCTGCCCAGTCCATCGGCGAGCCCGGGACCCAGCTGACCATGCGGACCTTCCACATCGGCGGCACGGCGAGCAAAGAGGCCGTCGAAACCAGCCACGTGGCCCGCAACAGCGGCGTCGTCCGCCACCTAAACGTGAAGACCGTCACGAGCCCCGAGGGCGACCTCATCGCCATCAACCGGAACGGCTCCGTCGCCGTCGTGGACGAACAGGGCCGGGAGCGCGAGAAGTACCCCGTGGCCTACGGAGCCCACATCAAGATCAAGGACGGGGACAAGGTCAAGGCCAAGACCGTCCTCGTGGAGTGGGATCCCTACACCAACCCCATTCTTGCCGACGTCAGCGGGAACGTGGTCTTCAAGGACATCGTGGACGGAACCACGGTCCTCGAAGAGACGGATTCGATGACGGGGCTTACCCAGATGGTCGTCATCGAGTCCAAGGACCCCACGAAGGAGGCCCGGATCATCCTGCGGGAGGAGGGGAAGAAGTCCGGCGGACGGACCTTCTCGCTCCCCTCCGGCGCCCACATCATCGTGAAGGAGGGGGACAAGGTCACCCAGGGCACGATCATCGCAAAGATCCCCCGAGAGACCTCCAAGACAAAGGACATCGTGGGCGGTCTGCCTCGCGTTGTGGAGCTCTTCGAGGCGCGCCATCCGAAGACCCCGGCCGTCATCGCCGAGATCGACGGTGAGGTGCACTACGGCGACGTCGTCCGAGGAATGCGGAAGATCTTCGTGGACAATCCCCGGACCGGCGAGCGCAAGGAGTATGCCGTGGCCAAGGGTATCCACATCTCGGTCCTCGAGGGCGAGTGGGTCCACTCCGGCGACCCGCTCTGCGAGGGCGCCGTGGATCCCCACGACATCCTTCGCGTCCTGGGCATCAAGGAGCTCCAGCGGTACCTCGTGAACGAGATCCAGGAGGTCTACCGGCTCCAGGGCGTCAGCATCAACGACAAGCACATCGAGGTCATCTCCCGACAGATGATCCGCTGGATGAAGGTGGACGAGGTTGGGGACAGCCGATTCCTCCTCGGCCAGCAGGTGGACCGCTTCGAGTTCATGCGAGAGAACCAGCGGGTCATGGAGGAGGGCGGAAGCCCCGCCGTGGGCCGCCCCCAACTCCTTGGCATCACGAAGGCCGCCCTCGCCACCGACAGCTGGATCTCGGCGGCCTCCTTCCAGGAGACCACCCGGGTCCTCACCGAGGCTTCCATCAACGGCGCCACGGATTACCTGCGCGGCCTCAAGGAGAACGTCATCCTGGGCCGGTTGATCCCTGCCGGCACGGGCTTCTACACGTACCACGACGTGAACGTGGAGTACGACCCGACGGTGAAAGTGGCCGAGGAGGTCATGCGGGACCAGTTCGTGACCGACCTGACGGCCGACCTTTCCGTCCAGAAGCTCCTCGAGGAGCGCAGCGCCAGCCTCACGATCCCCGAGGAGAGCCTCTCCGGCGACCCGGACGAGGGCAGCGAAGGCTGACCTGCTCTTCGTCGCCACCCATAGGGGGCGGGCTTCGGCCCGCCCCCTTCGCGTTCTCTGGATCCCACCGACCGGGAGGGGCCGCAAGAGCCTCTCTTCGTTGACGCGCAGGCTCGGTCCCGCCTATAATAGAAGCGGCCACCCTTTCCGCGGAGAGGTGCTGGAGTGGCCGAACAGGACTGCCTGCTAAGCAGTTGTCCGGGCTCAAACCTGGACCGGGGGTTCGAATCCCCCCCTCTCCGCCAAGAAGCAAGGGGGAAGGCCGTCCCGTCCTCCCCCCTATGCGCTCCGCTCCCTTCGGTCGCTCCGCTGACCCCCCACCCCGGGAACCGTAGGCGGCCTTGAAACGCAGGGTCCTTGTAGGTTCGAATCCCCCCCTCTCCGCCGAGAGGTGCGAGCCCACGAATCCGAGCGCCCAGGAGCGCCGGAGCCCATGACCTCCCGGTTTCACGGGTTCTCTGGCCCTCTGGCTCGGTCCTTGTGGGTTCGGCCCCAGATCTCGTCCATCCTTCTCGCGACGGGGGCCGTAACGTCGAGGTCCCTCTTGGACCAGGCGACTCCGTCCTGCTTCCGGAGAGCCAAGTCCCATCCGTTCTCGGAAGCGAGTTCCTCAAGGGCGCGGCGAAGGACGTCCTCCATCTCCGCTGCGGCCGCCTCGCGGCGGGCTCCCACTTGGGATTCGGCCTCCTGCCTCAAGGCGATCCACCGCCTCTTCATGGCCTCAAGATCGGCGGGCCGGATGCGCCCGGCCTCTTCGGCCCTTTGGATCTCGCGGGCGAGCCCAGACAATTGTCCCTGGGCTGTCTCCGAAAGAGCCTGCACTTCGGCGAAGGCGGCCTTGGCCGCGGCGGAGTCGGAGGCGATTCGCTCCATGTCGATGACCGCGACGCGGGTTCCCCCGGCCTCTCGGCAGGCGAGGAGGGGAGCGAGGCAGGCCAGGACGAAAGGAAGGAGCCGGGCTTGAAGCGATTTCATGATGGTCTCCTCTGGGTGTGGGGAACGGTGGAGTCCTGCGGAGCCCACACGGGCTGGAAGCTCGGACGAGCCCTCGGGTGGGGTGCCGAGGTGGACGTTGCGGCTGCCATGGACGAAGTCGATCCCCCACCATCCATGGGGCCTCTTTCCATGGGCCGGTCCCCCTTCGGGGTCAGCCGGCGGCATGGAGGGCCACGGCCGGTTCCAGCCGGGCGGCCTTCATGGCGGGATAGAGGCCGAAGGCGACTCCCATGGTCACCGAAAGCCCGAGGGCAAAAGCGGTGGCGCTCCAGGGCCAAACGAGGGGCCATCGCATGAGGTGCACGGTGAGCCAGGTGCCCCCCAGGCCCACGAGGACCCCCGAGAGTCCTCCCATGGCGGCCAGGCTGCCCGCCTCCAGGAGAAACTGCCCCAGGATGTCCCTCCTCCGGCCTCCCAGGGCCCTCCGAAGGCCGATCTCCCGGGTCCTTTCCCGGATAGAGATCAGCATGACGGCGAGGATGCCGACGCCTCCCGTGAAAAGGGAGACGCCAGCCACGCTCCCCACGAGGACCGTAAAAGCCTGGCTGGTGTCCTGCTCGGACCGCATCAGCTGGGCCTGGTCCTGGATCGTGAAGTCGTTCTCCTTGCCCGGCTTGAGCCTGTGGGTCTTCCGGAGCACGGGAGCGATCTGGTCGGGAAGGGAGGCCATGGCTTCGGCGCTTTCGGCCTGGATCAGGATGCCCTGGAGGTAGGTGACGTGGAAGACGCGCACCATGGCGGTGGAGAGCGGGACGTACACCACGTCGTCCTGGTCGTCCCCGCTGAGGTCCTGGCCCCGCGGGGAGGTGACGCCCACGACCTTGAAAAGGATCCTGTTGATCTCCACGGATCTGCCCACGGGGTCCGCGCCGGAAAAGACGTTGGACGCGACCGTGGGGCCCACGACCGCCACACGGGCCAAAGATCTCTGTTCCAGGTCGGTGAAGAGGCGGCCGCTCGCGGCGGAGATGCCCCGGATCTGGAAGAGGGCAGGCTCGGCCCCCGCCACGTCGGTTCGAGTGCGGATTCCTTTGTACCGGACCACGGCGCTCCTCTGGTACACCCCGGCGATGCGCTCGATTCCGGTGATCCGGCGCGAGAGGGCCTGGACGTCTCTTTGGGTGAGGGTCGTGAAGGTGGCGACCTGGCGGGTCCGTCCGCCCAGGTTCTGGAACCGTCCGGCCTGGACCACGAGGAGGTTGGTGCCCATGCTGCGGACCTTTCCGACGACCTCCTCCTCCGCCGCCTTTCCAGCCCCCACCATGATGACGACGGCGGCCACGCCGATGGCGATGCCCGTGCTGGACAGCAATGTCCGCAACTTGTGGCCCATGAGGACGTCCCAGGAGATGACGAGCGTGCGGGCCAGATTCATCCAGGGAGCCCTCCGGAGACATTTGGGATTTGGGATTGGGGATTTGGGATGGATGCTACCAACCCCACTTCCCGCCTCCAATCCGAAATCCAAAATCGAAAATCCGAAATCATCTTAGGGCCTCCACGGGGTCGAGCTTGGCGGCCCGGCGCGCGGGTTGGACGCCGAAGACGAGTCCCACCAGTGTGGAGAAGAGGGCCGAGTAGGCGAAGGTCTTCCAACTCACGGCCATGGGCATCATGGGGAACAACTTGGGGATGGCCAGCACGGGGATAAGTCCAAGAAGGACCCCCAAGGCCATGCCCAGGAGGCTCACGATCACCGATTCCACCAGGAATTCGGAAAAGACGTCTCGCCTCGACGCGCCCAGGGCCCGCTTGAGCCCGATCTCCGGCACGCGCTCGCTGACGGACAGAAGGAGGATGTTCATCAGGACCACTCCCCCGACGAGGAGCGCCACCAGGGTCAGAGCGCCCCCCACGAGTTGGGTGGTCCGAGCCATGCTCCGGACACGCTGGGCGATGAACTCCGGGGTGCGCATCCGGAAGTCGTCCTCCTCTTCCTCCCGGACGTGGTGCCGTTGTCGAAGGATCGCCGTCACGCCCTGCACAACGGCCGGGACCTCGTAGCCTTCCCGGACCCTGAGGCGGATGAACCGGATGGCGTCCACCCGGAAGACGCGCCGCATCCCCGTCGAAAGGGGGACCCAGATGCGGTCGTCCATATCGAACCCCATGGAATTCGTTCCCCGGGACTGGAGAACGCCCTTCACCGTGAACTGGACCCGGTTGACCAGGATCCGCTTGCCCACCGGATCCTCGTCACCGAAGAGGTTCCGAGCCACGGTGGTTCCCAGGACGCAGCGCCTCGCCAGGGTCCTCTCGTCGTCGTCGTCGAGGGGCTCCCCCGTTGCCACGTACCAATCGAAGGTCTGGCAGTAGGCCGGGTCGGCGGCGGTCACGCCGGTCTGTGCTTCCGCCTCTCCGGCCTTGATGGGGACATCCCTCTGGAAGAGCCCGGCGCAGGTCACGGCCTCCTCGGAGAACCGCTCCCGGACCGCGACGGCGTCCTCGAGGCGGAGGGTGGAAGAGGAAGCGGACCTCCCCGGGGGGCCCATCATCCTCCCGCCGCCGGCGAAGACCATGATCGAGCGGGGACCGAAGGTGGCCATGATCTGGGAGATTCTCTGCTCCACGCCGGCGCTCAGGCCCACGACGGCCGTGAGGAGCATGATGCCGACGGCGGTCCCGAGGAGCATGAGGAAGGCCTTGCCCTTCTGGGACCAGAGGGCGCCCGCGGCGTGGCGCGCCAGCCGTAGGATGCGGAAGGGGGAAAGGGCCGGCCGGGCGCGGCCCGAACTCAAGGAAAGGTGCTGGGCGGTCTCGGCGCGGTTCATGGAAGGCGCACCTCAGGCCGGCCGGACGTCGCTCGCGACGCGTCCGTCCTTTAGGGTAATCACGCGCGAAGCGTGGGAGGCCACTTCGGGTTCGTGGGTGACCATGACGATGGTTCGCCCCTCCCTGTGGATTCGGTCGAAGATGGCGAGGATCTCCTGGGTCGCCACCGAGTCCAGGTTCCCCGTGGGTTCGTCCGCCAGGATAAGGGCGGGCTCGTTGACAAGAGCCCGTGCGATGGCCACCCGCTGCTGTTGGCCGCCGGACAGGGCGTTGGGCTTGAAGCCGACACGGTCCTCCAGGCCCACCCGTTTGAGGAGGCCCAAGGCGCGGTCGCGGGCGTCCGGGGGGTAGGGCTCGGTGTAGAGAAAGGGTAGGAGCACGTTCTGGAGGACGTTGACCCTGGGCAGGAGGTGAAACAGTTGGAAGACGAAGCCGATTCGACGGTTCCGAATGGCGGACAGGGCGTCGTCCCCGAGGGTTGTAAGGTCCTGGCCTCCGAAGCGGTATGTGCCTGCCGAGGGCCGGTCCAGAAGACCGAGGATGTTCATCAGCGTGCTCTTTCCGGTCCCCGATGGGCCCATGAGGGCCACGAACTCCCCTTCTTCGATGGTCAGGTCGATCCCGTGCAGGACGGGAGTCTCGACGCCGCCCGTGAGGTAGGTCTTGGCGATTCCGCCCAGTTCGATCATGGCCTCCGCCTCACATCCCGCCGGTGTCGTTGGTTCGGGCGGCGCCCGGCACGAAGACCTTGTCGCCCTCGGACAGCCCGGCCTTGACCTGGACGTAGTCGCCCGACTCCCGTCCAAGGGTCACCGGGCGCGCCGTGAGACCCTTCCCCTGGGGGATCTGGACAAAGGCCTTCCCGCCCTCGTGCTTGATGGCGCGGACGGGCACGACCAAGGCACCCTTGGTGGTGTCCAGCGTGATGGAGACGGAGGCGGTCATCTGGGGCCGGAGGAGTCCCTCGAAGGCGTCCTGAATGCCGAGGACGACGGCGTAGTTGACGACGTTGTCCTGGATGACGGCTTGCGGGTAGATGGCCTCCACCACCGCGTTGAAGGTCTTGTCCGGGAATGCGTCCACGGTGAAGGTCGCGGCCTGTCCGACCTTGACCCGGCCGATGTCCACCTCGTCCACATAGGCGTCCACCTCCAGGCGGCTCAGGTCGATGACCGTTACGAAGGTGGGCGCGCTCAGGCTCGCCGCCACCGTCTCCCCCTCCTGGGTGGAGACGGATCCGATAATTCCGTCGATGGGCGACGTGACGGTGGCGTAGGAGAGCTGGACCTTGGCGAAATCGAGTTGGGCCTTCGCGTTCTTCGCGTCGGCCCGGGCCTGCTCGAAATTCCGCAAGGCGGCGTCCACGGCGTCCTGGGAGACGTAGCCCTTGGGGAGGAGCTCCTTGAGCCGGACGTAATTGGATTCGGAGTAGGTGGCCGTGGCCTCGGCCGAAGCCAGTGCCGCCCTGGCCTTGTCCACGTTGGCCTGGAGGTCCCGCTGCTCCAGGATCGCGAGGATCTGTCCCCGGGTCACGCGGTCTCCCACCTGCACGAAGAGGCGCTCGAGCCGGCCCGAGACGCGCGGGCCCACTTTGACCTGGGCCCCGACTCTCGGAGTAACGGTCCCCGTGGCGATGACCTGGGCGGGCAGGTCCATGATCTTGACGGGAACCATGCTGCCCTGGGGGGTCTTGCCCCCCCCGGCTTCCTTGCATGCGCCCACGAGGGTGACAACAAGGAGGAGGGTGAATACGAGAGTGCTTCGAAGGGTTCTGGGCCTCATGGCGTTGGGTCCCCCGTGGTTGTGCCGGCCAAGCCGGTTTTGCGTGACAGCGTGAGCGCAGTGGAAGGCAGGGTGATGCCCTCCAGGAGATCGATCCCCGTGGCGCGGCCCCACTGCAGGTCGGAGAGGAGCGCCTGGAGGCGCGCCCTCACCAAGCGCAGCTTAGCGCTCTGCAGGGAGGCGGTGGCGTCCACCAGGTCGAGCATGGAGCCAAGGCCCTCCCGGTACTGCCCCTCGGCCACCTGGGCGTTTTCTTCCGCGCTTCTCAGGTAAGCCTCCGCGGCGCCCACCGCCTGGAGGGACTCCTCAATCCCAATCCGCGCCGTGAAAGCAGCCTTTTCCGCGGCAAGAAGGGCGCTTCGGGTTTCCTCCCTGGCGCCTTCGTAACCGGCCCTGGCCCCCGCCACGCTCCAGGATTTGGAGAAGCCCGTGAAGAGTGGAATCCGAACCGAGAGGCCCACGCTCCACGTGTCTCTGTCCGGCCAGCGCCCCGCGTCCAGAAGCCCCACCGACCCGTCGGCGGTGACCGTCGGCCGCGTGGAGAACCGGGCGGCCTTCCACGTGAAGAGATAGGCCTCCTCTGACGCCCGCGCCGCCCTCACTTCGGGGATGGCGGACAGCGCCCGGGCCCGTCCCTCGGCCCAGTCCGGGACGGGGGGCAGGCCCCCTTCCCGGGAGACGCCCGCGATCTCGATGGGCGCGTCCGCGGGATGCCCCATGAGGATCGCCAGGGCCGACATTCCCCGAGACACGTCACTGGCGGCCTGGACCACGCCCAGTCGAGCGTCCGCCTCGGCGGTGGCCGCCCGGAGCACGTCGGCTCTCGGCGCGAGGCCCACGGATTCTCTGGCCTGGGCCATCTCCAGGTGGGCCGTGCTTTGGGACAGAATCTCCCGCGCCACCTCGAGGTCCCAAAGGAAGCCCTGAAGATTGTAGTAGGCCGTGGCCACCTCCACGGCCAAGTCCTGGACGGTGGCCTTGAACCTCCAGTCGGCGGCCTGGTACGTTGCCTCGGTCCCTTGGACCTCCGTCCTTCTCTGACCCCCGTCGAGGAGCGTAACTTGGGTAGAGAGGATTCCGCTGGAACTCGTGGCGGCGTCGGAGCGGCCTAAGGCGCCAGGCTGGGCTTCGGCGTAGGATCGGGACAACCCCCCGGTGGCCGTGAGGGTGGGCCAGTAGGAGGCCCGGCTCTGTCCGATGCGTGCCATGGAGGCCCGCCCGGCATGAAGCATGGCGCCGACGTCCGGGTTGTGGCTGACCGCGATCCCGACGCACTCACGCAAGGTGAGCGGAGAGCCGGTGGGACCCGCCGGGGGTCCCTCCCCTTCCGCTCCGGTGCGGAGGGCCGGTGCCAGCAGGAGACAGAGCAGGAAGAGTTGGCGGTGCTTCACGGTCGTTTCTCCTTTGGGGAATGGGGGGACATGCCCACCGAGTCGGGCATGTGGTTGCGCAGGGCCGCGAAAAACCGCTCGCGCTGGTCCGGGTCGAGAAGCTCCTTTTGTTCGAGGAGATGCGCCGTGACGGTCCGGAACAGGCGATCCGTCAGGTCTTGGAGCCGGGCCCGGTGGTCGGAGAGGGCCTCCGGCGTGCAGTCATCCGAGGCCAGCAGGGCGAGCATCTTCTCGCGCTCCGCCCGCATTTCCGCCCTCAGCGCGTCCATCCGGACGCGAAAGCCTTCGAAGTTTTCGTCCCACCGGGCCTGGAGGGCCGGGGAGAGACCCAGATCGGGCGGGGACATGGGGTGGGGATGATGCGAAGCCCTCTGGATCAGGGCAACGAGGAGCCCCACGTTGAGGGCGAGGGAGGCCAGAAGCGCAAGCGTAACCCACCGGTGTCTCATGGACCACTCCTTTTGTCGGAGGCGGTCTGGACCCCGGGCCGGAGGCCCGAATAGGCCCTTTCGAGGGATCCGAAAGGCTCATCGGCGAGTGCCTGTCCGTAGGCGGCCATCATGGCCGTGGAGGGTGTGGAGGGCGGCTCGGCGGGCGCCCAAGCCCTGCCCAGGAAGTACCCCAGGCCGAGGGCGGCCAGAGCCAGGGCCGCCGCGGCGACCCGCCGCAGGCCGTCGCGGAAGGTCCGGCGCGGAGGGAGGCGTCGTAGGACGGCGGGAGCTAGGTCGGGGATCTCCCACGGCGGATCGCTGTGGCCGAGGAGGTCCAGCAAGGCCGCCTGCCGCCGGAACTCCCGGGCGCAGCCAGAGCAGGAAGCCAGGTGCTCCGCGAAGTCCGACCTTGTCGGGTGGGGTCCTCCGAGAGCCGTCCGGTCGATCTTCTTCAGGGCTTCAGCGCACCTCACGGGGCCTCCTTAGAACAGGCATAACGTACCGGAGAGGGAAATCCTTCGGTCGGTGAGCGCGTCAGTCCAAGATCCCCGCCAGTCTCTCCCGGAGGGCGCGGCGGCCCCGGGATAGGAGGGATTCGGCGGCCTTGACGCCGATTTCAAGAAGACGGGCGGTCTCCGCGACGGGAAGTCCTTCGAGGTGGAAGAGCACGATGGCCATTCTCTGGGCAGGCGGGAGGACGGCCAGGGCCCTTATCAGGGCCTTCTCACGCTCGGCGGACCGCACGCCGGCCTCGGGGTCCGGGGAGCCGGGGATGGCTCCGGGGTCCACGATGGAAAAGAGGGTAGGCCGGCGACGCCGGTCCAGGCAGAGGTTCACGGTGATTGTCCTCAAGTACGCGGGCAGGGGCTTCTCGGGACGGTAGCGCGGTGACGCCTCCCACAGCCGCAGGAATACGTCCTGGGCCACGTCCTCGGCCTCCATCCGGTCGCCGAGGTACTTCCGCGCGATGGAGTAAACAGCCACCTGGTGGCGCCGTACGAGGGTACCGAGCGCGTCGCGGTCCCCCCCCGCGGTGCGGGCCATGAGATCCTCGTCGCGGAACGTTTCGTAGCGGTCCAGGGTTCCTCCTGTCGAGTTCACGCTCCGGGCCGGGGCACCCGCCCAGGATACGACGCCCCGCGCCCGGCCGCGCAAGGGGAAGGTGGCAAAAAGGGGACGTCGTGCGGCGGCGGACCCCCGGGGCATAGAAACGCCGGCGGTCACACGCCGGGTCCTCCTTGTGACCGAGCAAGAGAACGCGGGGTTTAAGAACCCATTCACCGCCCCTGGTCACGTCGAGGTTGGAACGGTCTGGACGCCTCCGGAGAGGGTGGACCGCGAAAGGGCGGAGAGGGGCTACTGGATCCGGGCGAGGCGTTCCCGGGCGATGGCGGCCTCGTCCGAATCCGGCGCGGACTGGATCAGGAGTCGGAGTGCGGTCATCCCCTGGGCCGTCTCGTCGAGCGCGAGGTGGGAAAACCCGAGTTTGAGCCGGGCCGCAAGAACCTTCGGGCTCTTCGGGTAGCGGTCAAGAACCGTCCGGAAGGCCTCCTTGGCCTCTCCGAAGGACTTCTTGCTGTAGAGGCACTCCCCGATCCAGTACTGAGCGTTTCCCGCGCGCCCTTCGTCCGGGAACGCCTGGAGGAAACGGCGGAACTCCTCCAGGGCGAGGTCGTACTTGCCCTGGAGGTAATCCGCGTAGGCCTGGGCGTAGAGGTCGGGGGCGGCCGGCGCCCCCGGCGCCTCCTGCGCGAGGGGGAGAAGGGCTGCCGCCCCCGACGGGGTCTCCCCTTGGGGCGCTTCAAAGATCGCCGGCGGTGCGACGAGCGGCGGGGCGGCCGGGAGTTCCTGACGGCTCTGAAGGGCGGAGACCTGCTCCTGAACCTGTTCCAGGCGCCTCTTGATCTCCTCCAGGTCCGAGCGGATGTCAGCCGTCTGGGAGGCCCGTCCCAGGGCCTCCACCCGGGCGGAGACGTCCTGGAGAGCCTTCTGCAAGAGTGGAAGCTGGGATTCCACTTGCTGGAGGCGGGCGCCCAGGGCGGCCATCTGCTGGTCCAGCCTCTGGATGTCCTCGCGGGTCCCGGCGAGGACGGAGACCGACGCAAAGACCGCCGCGGCGGCCAGGGCGTGCCGGAGGATGCGCATGGGCGCCTACTTCACGTCGATGAGAAGGAACTCGTCGCGGCGGTTCTGCTGCCAGCAGGCCTCGTCGTGGCTCTCGCACGCGGGACGGGACTTGCCGTAGGAGACGGTCTGTATCCGGTCCGCGGGCACTCCGAGACCCACGAGGTACTCCTTGGCGGAGTTGGCCCGTCGTTCGCCCAGGGCGAGGTTGTACGCCTCGGTGTTCCTCTCGTCGCAGTGCCCCTCGACCGATACGCGGAATTGGGGGTGGGCCAGGAGCCAGGCGGCGTTCTCCTTGAGGACGGGTCTCGCGTCCGCTCGGATCTCCCACTTGTCGGTGTCGAAATGGATGCGACCCAGGACGCCCTGGCGGTTGAAGGCCTCGGCGCTGCTTTCCACGTCGAGGGAGGGGGTGGCCGGCGCCTCCGGCGTCCATGTGCTGGGAGGGGAGGAGGGAGGAACGGTGGTTCCCGGGCCGGGACCCGCGGAGGCGGCCTCCCTTGTGGCGCAGCCCGTCAAGAAGGCGACCAGGAGGAGACCCAGCGCCAGGAGTGCGGTCCATCGGAAGGCCTTTTGCGCGCTCATTTCAACCTCCATTCAATTACAGTCATTCTACAGACCTTTACGGGCCGGGAGCAAGGGGGGGGACCCTTTGTTCCCTGGAACCGCAGGGGTCTCGCACGAAGACGATCTTGTCGTCCCCTGGGGCGTAGAACTCCGTCAGGCGGGCCTCTTCCCGGTAGCCCATCCGGAGGTAGAAGTCCCGTGCGGGAGAGTACCGGGGAAGGGACGAGGTCTCGATCACGCAGATTCGGGCGCCCCTCGCCGCCATGTCGGCTTCGGCGTGGGAGAGGAGGAGACGGCCGACGCCCTTTCCCTGATAGGCGGGCGAGGCGGCGATCCAGTAGAGGTCGAAGGTCCCGAGGGTGCAGGGGGTGGGGCCCCAGCAGGCGTAGCCCGCCACTTCGTCGCCGGCGGCGGCGACGGCGAATCGGTAGTCGGGGTGGTCGGGCCGGCCCAGGACGGCGTCCACGAGTTCCAGGGCCACGTCCACCTCGTCCTCGCGGAACACTTTCGCGGAACGGAGCAGGGAGGCAATCCGGGGACGGTCCCCGGGCTGGAGCGCTCTCAGGATCAGGTCCATGGCTCGTTCACCTCGGCCGCCGCGAGCACCCGGAGGGTGAGTTCGGCGTAGTCCCAACCGTGGGCCTTGGCCTGCTTGGCCAGCCCGGCGGACGGGGAGAAATCGGGATTCGGGTTCACCTCGAGGATCTGCAGGTTCCCCTCCCGGTCCTCCCTGAAATCCACGCGGGCGTAACTCCGGCACCCGAGGGCCGAGTAGGCCTCGAGGGCGAGCCCTTGGATGCGGCGGATCAATCCCGGTTCCACCGGGGCCGGGCAGACCGTCGGCGTTGACCGATAGGCCTCGCTCTCCTCGGCCCATTTCGCGTCGAAGGTCAGGACCTTGGGATGGGAGGTGGGCATCTCCTCGTAGTTTACGAGCGAGGGGGGGAGCGCCACGGTTCCGTCGGGCGTCTCCACGACGGAGCAGTTCAGTTCCCGTCCCGGGAGGAAGGGTTCCGCCAGGACTCCCGCAGGGAATCTCTCCAGGAGAAGGCGCACCCGCCTTTGAAGGTCCTCCTGATCCTGCACGAGGTTCTCGGCCTGGATGCCGTGGCTCGCGTCCTCGGCGGCGGGTTTGAGAAAGGCGGGAAAACCAAAGGGGGGAGCTTCCTGGGCCTCGCTGGAGCGTGCGTAAACGCGGAAGGGGGCGGTGGGAAGGCCCGCCCCCTGGAGAAAGCGCTTGGTGATGGCCTTGTAGAGGCCCAGGTGGAGGGAAAGGGGCGGACATCCCGTGGAGCGGAGCCTCAAGGTCCGGAGGTGGATGGCAAGGGCCACTTCGCTAGGGGGGTCGTCGGCAAACCCTTCGAAGAGGTTGAAGACGGTGGAGCCCTTGGGGAGGGACTCCAGCGAACGGGCCGCCCCGGAGAGGGGTGGCACGAGGGGGACCCTCTCCACCTGTCGCCCCCCTTCATCGAGGGCGCGGCACACCCCCTCGACGGTTTCGAGGACGGCCCGTTCGGCGATGCCTCCGTCCAGGTCGCTGTCGAAGTCGTTGTAGAGGACGAAGACGGGCTTCCGCCGGAGCGTGAAGATCCGGAGCTGTTCCCCCTCCCACTCGGCGGAAGAGGGTTTCGGGGCGGCCTGGTGCCCCGGGGGAGAGAGGGACCGGTCCTGGGGAGTCTGGCTCATGACGGCGCTCCCACGTGAGAGAGGAACGTTCAGGCCAAGCCGCAGCGCGCCAGCGCCGCGTTGAGAATGGCCTCCATCAGCTTCGGGTAGGGGATTCCCATCCCCCGTGCGAGGATGGGAAGGTCTCCGTAGATCGGGGAGAGACCTGGAAGGGGGTTGATTTCCAGGAAGACGGGGCGCCCGTCCCGCAACCGGAAATCCACTCGGGCCGCGTCGCGGCACTCCAGTGCCTCGAAGGCGAGAACCGCATCGGAGTACAGCCGCATCAGGAGTGGAGGCTCCAGGGGAGGCGGCACGTCGTAGGCCACCCGGTTTCTCCAATCCCGCTTCACCTCGACGGAGTATACAAAGTCCGGGTGGGGGCCCGCCTTGGGTCGAATGCGCATGGCACCGATGGCGCGAGGCGGGTCGTTGCCCACCACGCCCACCGTGTACTCATCGCCCGAGACGAACTCCTCCAGAAGGACGGGCTGCCCGTAGACGCGGAGGGTGGCCTCCACGTGGCGGCGAGCCTCCTCCGGGCTCCGGACCACAGACGTGTCGCGGATTCCCTTGGAGGAGCCCTCGTACGCCGGTTTGGCGATGCAGGGAAATCGGAGCCTCTCCACGCCGTCGAGGTCGGCGGCGCGGCGCACGAGGAGGTCCGCCGGTACGGCCACGCCGGAGAAGGCCACGAGGCGTTTGGTGAGGGCTTTGTCCAGGCTTATGGCCAGCGTGAGGGGGTCGGACAGGGCGTAGGGGATGCCCAGCATCTCGAGGACGGAGGGTACCTGGGCCTCGCGGCTGCGGAGCGTCCCCCGTCCTTCGGCGATGTTGAAGACGAAGTCCAGGCGCTCGGCAAGCGCCTTTTCGAGGAAGGGCCGGCCGCCTCCGAGAGGAACGACCTCGTGGCCGAGGGACTCGATGGCGGAGGCGATGGCGCCCACGGTTTCGGGCGGGTCGAATTCCTCATAGAGATCGTCGGGTTGCCCGTCCGCCGGTTCGCACGCCGGCGGCTTGAGATCAAACGTCAGCCCGATTCGCATGGACGACCGTCCGGTCCCGCTTCACGAGGCGCGGCTTGCGGGGCTTGTCGGCTTCCTCGAAGGGGAGGCCGGGCGCCCGGCGCTGTTTCCTCGGAGGAGGAGGTGCGGGGTTGCGGTACTGGAAGATCCGCCCCTCGTAGTTGCGCAGGACCAAGGCGTCCTCGGTGGAATACAGGTGGTACGTGGGACCGAGGGGGATCTTCCCGCCGCCCTCGGTGTCCACCACGAAGGTGGGTACCGCGAAGCCCGAGGTGTGCCCCCGCATCTTCTCCAGGATCTCGACGCCCGTCCAGACGGAGGTGCGCAGGTGCTCGGCTCCCCGGACCGGGTCGCACTGGAAGAGGTAGTAGGGCCGAACCCCGATGCGCAGAAGCCCATGGCACAGCCGGAGCATGGTCTCTGCGCTGTCGTTGACGCCCCTGAGCAGGACGCTCTGGTTGTTCATGGGAACGCCCGCGCGCTGGATGCGCCGGCAGGCTTCGGAGGACTCGGGTGTGATTTCGTTGGGATGGTTGAAGTGGGTGTGGACCCAGAGGGGGAGGTGGCGGGAGAGGAGGTTCGTTAGGTCCTGTGTGATCCGCTGGGGCAGGACCACCGGGTAGCGCGTCCCGATTCGGATGATCTCCACGTGGGGGATCTTCCGAAGCTCGGAGAGGCAGTAATCGAGCACCGAAAGGGGCAGGGAGAGGGGATCCCCGCCGGAAAAGATCACGTCCCGGATCTGGGGCGTCTCACGAATGTACCCGATCATGCGGTCGAGCTGACCGCGGTTTTTGGGCTTCTCGCCTTCGTCCCATTCGCGGCGCCGCGTGCAGTGCCGGCAGTACATGGGACACATGTTGGTGGCGATGAAGAGGGCGCGGTCTGGGTACTTGTGGACGAGGCCCTCCACGGCCATGTGGTTGTCCTCGGCCAGCGGATCCACGAGTCCGGGATGCTGGGGAAGGAACTCGGCAGGCGAGGGCACGGCTTGGCGCCGCACGGGATCGTCCGGGTCCTGCGGGTCGATGAGGCTGAGGTAGTAGGGGGGGATCCCGAGGTGAAGGCGAGGTCCCAGGAGCTTGAGCTGCTTGTATTCGGCGGCGGTCAGGGGAAGGAGCCGGGACAGGACGTCCAGGTCGCGGACGCGGTTCCTGTACTGCCACCGCCAATCGTTCCATTCGGCGTCGGTCGCCTCCGGAAAGAACTGGGCCCGGCCGCCCGCTCCTCGCGCGGGCGCCTCATTCGCGAGCATGGTCTCCTCCCCGCGGGAATCCGTTCCCGCGAAAGAGCGCCGCGCAGAGCCCAGGATTCCGGCCCATCAAAGAAAAAGCCTCGCCCGGAAGAGGCGAGGACGGCACCGCCGGCGAGGGGCTCAAAACCCCTCGGTGCCTGTGCGCACGCAGGCTCCTGACATTTCCCTCTTCCATTCTCAGACGGAAGACTCTCGTCTCCCGACCTCCTCCTCTAGACCAGCCGCCGCCCACGACGATGCGCCGCGCACGCTACGACTTACGGGAAATATAGACCCTTACCGTTCGATGTCAAGAGGTTCCGGTGAGGAGGAGAACTCCGGCGATGGAGGCCAGCGTCCCGAGCACGGCGCGGATCGAAATCCGCTCGTGAAACACGATGCGGACGATGGGGAGGATGAGGATGGGGACCAGCGCCATGAGGGCCGATGCCACGCCGACCTTTGCGTGGGCCACGGCCACGAGGGAGAGCCACACTCCGAGGAACGGGCCGGTGACGGCTCCCGCCGCCGTGAGCGCCATGGCCCGGCCGTCGCGGAAGATGTCGGACACGGACCCGCGGGGCCTCAGGAGCGGGGTGGCTGCCCAGAGTCCGGCCGCGGCCACCACCATGCGGATCAGCGTCCCCGAGAGGGCGGGCATGCCGGAGCGCAATCCCTCCTTAGCGAGGACCACGCCGAGGGCTTGGCACAGCGCGCCGCCGAGAGCGAAGGCGACGCCAGGGCCGAGCCGTGGCACGCCCGTTCCATCCTCCGGGCGCTTTCCCTCGAGGATCACCCACGCGATACCCGCCACCGTGAGGAGAATGCCCGCCGCCTCGCGGGGAAGGAGGCGCTCCCCGAGGAACGCGAGGGCGAGGAGGGAAGAGAAGATGGGCCAAGCGGCCATCACGAGCATGGCCCGCCGCGGGCCCAGATCGAGGAGGGCCCGGAACAGGAAGCTGTCCCCGAGGCTGAGCCCCACGAGTCCCGAGAGGCCCAGCCAAATCCATGCCGCCGCCGGTGCGTCGAGGGGAAGGAGGGCGCCGGTCTGGGCGACGTGGGTCGCGCCCAAGAGGGCGACCGCCATGAGGAGGCGCGTCCGGTTTACGGCCATGGCGCCGGCACGCTGGCCGGCCAGCGTGAAGAAGACCGCCGTGAAGGCCCACAGGAGGGCCGTAGCCAGGGCCGCGGCCTCGCCGACTCCGGGAACGTGGAAGATGAGGGCGCCTCCTTCCGGCTCGGACCGCGTACGATCCGAGGCAAGCATACGCTTCGTGGCCCTGTCCAGGAAGCCTCGCCGTCCGCACCTCCATGGTCCCACCGAGCTCCTTCGCGGTAGGATGGTCCGGGAGGAGGAAGACCATGTCCCTCCGTCGCGCGCTTACGGTGGCCGGCTCCGACTGCTCGGGCGGGGCCGGAATCCAGGCGGACCTGAAGACCTTCCACTCCTTCGGTGTGTACGGAATGAGCGCCGTGACCGCCGTGGTGGCCGAGAACACGCTGGGGGTCCAGGGATGGCGAGCCCTCGACCCGGACTTCGTGGCCCAGCAGATCGCCTCGTGCCTCGACGACGTGGGCGCGGACGCCCTCAAAACCGGAATGCTCGTGGATGCCCCGACGATTCGGGCCGTGGCCGCCATTCTCAGAGACCGCGGCGTGGGGAACCTGGTGGTGGACCCCGTCATGAGGGCCAAGAGCGGTGACCCGCTCATCGACCCCGAGGCGGTGAACACCCTCGTGGAGGAGATCTTCCCCCTGGCCCGAATCGTCACGCCCAACGTGCCGGAGGCCGAGGCCCTGGCCGGATTCCCCCTCCGGGTTCTCAACGACTTCCGCAGGGCGGCGGAGATCATCCGGGCGGCGGGCCCCGAGGTCGTCGTCCTCAAAGGGGGCCACAGCCCGGTGAACCCCGGTGGCATCTCCCGCGATTTCGTGTGGGACGGCCGGGTGTGGGAGACCCTCGAGGGCGCGAGGAGCGGGGATCGAAACACCCACGGAACCGGGTGCACCTTCTCCGCCGCCGCCGCCGCCGGGCTGGCCCTCGGGCTCGACGTTCTTCCCGCCCTCCGCCGGGCCAAGGCCTTCATCACCGAGGCGATCCGCACGGCGCCCGGGTTGGGCGGGGGCCACGGACCCGTGAACCACTGGGCCTCCTCCTCGGAGTGACCCGAGGGCTTCCGTCTGGAAACATCTTAACGAGAGCTACCGCCGCGAAGACGATGCGCGCCGCACCCGTTCGCGGCGGGGCGGGTTCCGTCCGCCCCACCGGCGGAAAAGGAGGTCCTCCCATGGCACGAAAGTGGTGGGTTTTGCTGATCGCGGTTCTACTCGGCACGGCCTTGTCCGCCCAGAGCACGGGGCGCCGGATCGCGTACGCGGTGGATCCCGCCACGGCGGTACCGGCGGCCACGGTCATTCACAACGGGGAAGGAATCACGGTGGTCATCTTTCGCGCGGCAGAGCTGGACGAGGGCGGAACCTTCGTCTTCCGAGCCGACATGATGGCCCGGGGGAGGAACGTGACCTTCCCCTTCGACGCGGAAATGGACGATCGCGCGAGGGGCAACGCTCTCGTGGAGGGCTTCGACCCCGAGGTGGTGACCTTCGTGGACGGAGCGACCGTCGCATCGAGCCTGGTGACCGTCAGGCTGCCGCCCGGCACGTACGGGCCCAAGAAGAAGTTCGTCACGAAGGTCAAAGCGGAGCCCCTGCGCGGAAGCCGAGTCGGGCAAGGGACGGGGATCAAGGTCGTGATCCTCGAGGGGACAGCCTCCTCCGCCGACCCCGAAGGGGCCCTCTTGGACGAGCTTTTGGAGGCGCTCTCGCCCGAACCTTAGATCGGCCGGCGAAGCGTTGGACCCGTCAGCGGGCGGGAACGGGGGCCAGGGCCTTCTCGAAAAAGGCCAGCATGCGCTCGAAGAGGTCGCGGCGGTGCGTCTTCTCCCGGATGCCGTGGTCCTGGCCTGGGTAGTACGCCGTCTCGAAGGGCCGGCCCTCCTTGAGGAGGGCCTCCGCCATCCGGACGCTGTTCTGGAAGTGGACGTTGTCGTCCGTCAGGCCGTGCATCAGGAGCAGGCGGCCCGAGAGGGAGGCGGCGGAGTTCACCGGAGAACTCGCCCGGTACCCCTCGGGGTTTTCCGAGGGCAGGCCAAGGTACCGCTCCGTGTAGCACGAGTCGTAGGCGGCCCAGTCGGAGACGGGGGCGACGGCGGCTCCCGCGCGGAAGGTCCCCAGGGGGGCGTGGGCCAGGGCGTAGAGCGTCATGAATCCCCCGTAGCTCCAGCCCCAGATGCCGATGCGCTCGGCGTCGACGAAGGGCAGAGACCGCAGGTAGGCGACGCCCGCGAGTTGGTCCTCCAGCTCGATCCGACCCAAGCCCCCCGCGAGGGCGGCCTCGAAGGCCGCCCCCCGCCGCCAGGAGCCGTGGTTGTCCAGGGAGAAGACCACGAAGCCGCGCTGGGCGAAGAGGTGCCCGATGGTCTCCCAACGTCCGACCCAGCGATCCTGAACCATCTGGGCGTGGGGTCCGCCGTAGACGTCGATGACGGCGGGATACCGTCTCGCCGGATCGAAGTCCCGGGGCCGGGAAAGCCGGCCGTGAAGCATCGTTCCATCGAACGCCGTGAGTAGGACGGCTTCGGGTGTGACGAACCCGTATTCCGCCAGCGCCGGTTCGAGGTTTTCGTACAGCGCCGTCGCGCGCCCGCCGCGCGTCGGCACCAGGTCGGCCCTGGGGGGGACTCCTCGCCGGGAGTGGAGATCAAGGTACCAGGCTCCATCGGGGGAGAACTCGGCCTCGTGCCATCCCCGACCGTCCGTGAGGAGGAGGGGCGGGGAGCCGGAAAGGTCCGTCCGGTATACCTGGCGCCCCGTGGGATCCTCCCGGTTGCCGGAGAAGTACAGGTGCCCTCGCGCTTCGTCCACGGCGAGGAGGTCGTCCACCACCCAGGCCCCCCGTGTGATCTGCATCAGGTCCCCTTCGCCCAAGCGCCCCAGGTACAGGTGGGCGAACCCGTCGCGTTCGCTCATCCAAAGGAAGCGTCGTCCATCGGAGAGAAAGCGCGGGGGGCCGATGAAATTGATCCACGAGACAGAGCTTTCTTCCAACACGGTGCGGGGTGGGGCGCCCGACAAGTCCGAATGGAGGAGACGGAGATGCTTCTGCCTCCGGTTCAGAAGGACGAAGGTCAGGGCGGACCCGTCCGGGCTCCACGCCGCCCGGGGCAAGTACCCATCGCCCGAATCGGCGCCGGCCACCCCAGTGGAGGCTCCCGAAGCCACCTCCACCACCCGGAGGCGGACCCGGGGGTTGGCATCGCCGGGGCGGGGATAGAACTGGGGTTCCACCTGCGGATGGATTTCCCTGGAGTCCACCATGGGGAAGGTGGGGACCTGCGTCTCGTCGAAAACCCAGAAGGCGATCCGGCGTCCGTCGGGGGACCAGAGGATCCCGCTCTCGAAGTCCAATTCCTCCCCGTACAGCCAGTCGCCCCGCCCGACGAGGACCTTCTCGGAGGGAGACGCGGCCAGGTTCCGCGGGGGGCCCCCGGCAAGGTCCACCACCCAAAGACCGTCGCCGTTGGCGTAGGCCACGCGGGCGCCGTCGGGGGACCACTCGGGATTCTCCGCCTCTGCGTCTTCGGGCAGGAGGCGCCGCAGATTCCCCGTGGCCAGGCTCAGGACCCAAAGCCCCTTCGCCTCCACCAAGGCCTCCGTGCCCGAGGGAGAGAGGTCAAATGACATCAGTTCCTTGTCGGAGCCGGTGGCGGCCTTGAAAGCCTCCTGGGAGAGGATCCTTCGACGCGAGAGGGTGGCCGGATCGAGGCCCACGAAATCCCCCGTCGCCCCCGAAGGGCCGGGCTCGAAGAAGTAGAGCCGGTCGCTCCCGGGGCTCCACGCGGCCGCCGTCGGAACCTGAGATGCGAAACGGCCGGGCGTCACGGCCTCCTCCACCGTGAGGTCCCTGTAGGCGGAGAATGGGGCCCTTGCCCATAGGGCCAGCGTGAGGACGGCCAGCGCGGCTCTCCTCCACATGTGCGTCACGCGTCACCTCCCAAGGGGGACATTCTAGCCCGGCTTCGACCCGCCGGGCGTGGTATCCTCGGGGGCGTCGGGCGGGAGGTGATCATGGGCAGGGCCATCCTGGTGGGGGCCAGTTCAGGAATCGGCAGGGAGCTGGCGAAGGTCATGGCGGCGGACGGATGGGTCCTCGGACTCGCCTCACGGAACGCCCAGGCCCTGGAGGCGCTTCGCGCCGAATTGGGGGGAGAACACCGGGTCCAAACCCTTGACGTGACACGTCCGGAGGAAGCGGCCGAGAGGCTCGACGCGCTGGCCGGCGCACTGGGCGACGTGGACTGCGTGGTCCTATCGTCGGGGATCGGGATCGAAAACCGGAAGCTCCAGTGGGAACCCGAGGCCAGGACGATCGCCACGAACGTCTCGGGCTTCGCCGCATGCGCCGCCTGGGCCGGACGCTACTTCCTCCAGCGCAAGCGCGGCCACATTGTTGGCATCTCTTCCGTGGCGGGCTTGAGGGGGAGCCCCTTCAATCCTGCCTACAATGCTTCCAAGGCGTTCGTTTCCAACTACCTGGAGGGACTCCGCCTGAACTTGGGCCGCTTCGAGGTCGCGGTGACGGACATCCGGCCCGGTTACGTGGCCACTCCCATGACCGAAGGACAGAGGGGGATGTTCTGGGTCGCCGACGCGCGGACCGCCGCCCGGCAGACTTACGACGCCATCCGCCGGCGCCGCTCGGTGGCCTACGTTACCCGGAGGTGGCGTTGGGTGGCACTCCTTTCGCGCAACGCGCCGGCCTTCCTCTACGAGAAGTTCTCCAACTGAGGGAGGGACCGGTTCGAGCCCGTCTTGAACCTCGCCGGGTGCTATACTTCCCACTTTCCACGCGGGGGGTGCGCGGCGGAAACCGGGGAGGAGCGCATGGCGTCCGACTTCGAGAGTTTCGTCGAAAAGAGTCTCGTCGTCCACGACTTGATGGAGATCCAGCAACTCCTGGAATGGGACCAACAGGTGATGATGCCGCGCAAGGGCGCCGAACAGCGCGGCGCCCACCAAGCCGCGCTGGCGCGGGTTGTCCACGAGCGGCTGGCCGATCCGGAATTCGGAGATCTGCTCTCCCGGCTGGAAGGAATGGCCCTCGGAGAGGACCCGGCGGCGGACCTCCGGGAGGCGCGTCGGGCCTGGGAACGGGCCGTGAAGGTGCCCTCGCGCCTCGTGTCCGAGCGGGCCATGGCCGTGGCCCTCTCTCAGGAGGCCTGGATCGAGGCCAAGCCCAGGGGAGACTTGAAGGCCTTCCTCCCCCACCTGGAACGCGTCCTGGGGCTGACGCGGGAAATGGCGTCCCTCCTCGATCCCGACCACCCCTACGACGCGCTTCTCGAGGAATACGAACCCGGGATGACCGAGGCCGAATTGACCGCCGTCTTCGCGGATCTGAAGGGCCGCCTGCGGCCCCTGCTCGACCGCATCCTCGGCGCCCCGTCGCCGCCCGACGCCTCGGTCCTGGAGAGGCGATATCCCGTGGAGGCCCAAGAGGATTTTTGCCGAAGCCTCGCGGCGGACCTCGGATACGACTACGAGGCGGGCCGCCTGGACCGGTCGGCCCACCCCTTCACCAACGGGACCTTCCGGGACGTCCGGATCACCACGCGGTATAGCGAGACGTTCCTGAACATGGCCCTCTTCGGCACGATCCACGAGACGGGCCACGCGCTCTACGAGCAGGGACTCGACCCCGAGCGCTTCCGGATGCCCGCCGGCCAGGCCTGCTCCCTGGGCATCCACGAGTCTCAATCCCGGTTCTGGGAAAACGTGGTGGGAAGGTCGCGCCCCTTCTGGTCGCGCTACTTTCCGAAGCTCCGGCGGGCCTTCCCCGCTGCCCTGGAGGGCGTGGAGGAGGGGGACTTCTACCGGGCGATCAATGCGGTGAAGCCTTCGCTCATCCGCGTGGAGGCCGACGAGGTCACCTACAACCTCCACATCATCCTCCGCTTCGAGCTGGAGCGCGCCCTCCTGAGAGGTTCCCTGGAGCCGAAGGACCTTCCCGAGGCGTGGCGGACGGGGATGAAGAGCCTCCTCGGCATGGAGCCGCCCTCGGACCGCGAGGGCGTCCTTCAGGACATCCACTGGGCGGCGGGCCTCGTGGGGTACTTTCCGACCTACGCCCTCGGAAACCTTTATGGAGGCCAATTCCTCCAGGCGCTTCGAGCGGACCTCCCCGACCTGGACGCCCGGATCGCGGCCGGGGACTTCGCCCCCGTGAGGGAGTGGCTGAGGATCAAAATCCACCGCCAGGGCCGGCGCCACCTGGCACCGGAACTCTGCCTGAGGGTGACGGGGAGCGCTCTCTCGGCGACCCCGCTCATGGCCTACCTGGAGGAGAAATTCACGGACGTGTATGGACTGTAACGGAGAGGGAACATCATGCGATTCAGAGACGCCGGCGTGGACGGGGTGGACTGCCGGATCGAGCGGGACTCCCTGGGTGAAGCGCGGGTTCCCCGGTCGGCCTACTACGGGAGCCAAACCCAGCGGGCCATCGAGAACTTCCAGCTGACGGGCGTGAGCCTGGAGTCTTTTCCCACCTTCATCCGGGCTCTGGCCATGGTGAAGAAGGCGGCGGCCCTCGCCAATCGCCAGCTCGGCCACCTCCCCGCGCCCACCGCCGACGCCATCGCCGCGGCCTGCGACGACATCGCCGCGGACCGGCTCCACGAGCATTTCGTGGTGGACATGCTCCAGGGCGGGGCGGGCACCTCCACGAACATGAACGCCAACGAGGTCATCGCCAATCGGGCCTTGGAGATCCTGGGGAAGCCCAAGGGCGACTACGCCCACTGCCACCCCAACGACCACGTGAACATGTCCCAGTCGACCAACGACGTCATCCCCACCGCCATCAAGGTGGCCGCTCTCTACGGAGTGAGGGACCTGCGCGAGGCCCTGGGCAGGCTGTGCGAGGCCTTCGTGGCCAAGGGGCGGGAGTTCCGCGACGTTTTGAAGATCGGGCGCACGGAGATGCAGGACGCCGTTCCCATGACCTTGGGGCAGGAGTTCGAGGCCTACGCGGTGATGATCCGCGAAAGCCGCGACGCGCTTCAGCGGGCCGAGTTCCTCCTCCAGGAAATCTCCATGGGCGCCACGGCGGTGGGGACGGGGCTCAACACGGATCCCAGATACGCCGGCCTCGTCTGCAAGCACCTTTCGAGCCTGACGGGATTCCCTCTCGTGACGGCCGTGAACCTCGTGGAAGCGACCCAGGACAGCGGGGATTTCGCCGAGGTGTCGGGCATCCTCAAGCGAATCGCCATCCAGCTTTCCAAGATCGCCCACGACCTGAGGCTCCTCTCCTCGGGTCCCCGGGCGGGGTTCGCGGAAATCGCCCTTCCGGCGCTCCAGCCGGGCTCCTCCATCATGCCGGGGAAGGTGAATCCCGTGATCCCCGAGGCCATCAGCCAGGTGGCCTACCAGGTGATCGGGAACGACGTGGCCGTGTCCATGGCCGCCGAGGCGAGCCAGCTCGAGCTCAACCCCTTCGAACCCCTCATTGCGTACAACCTATTCATGTCCATCGGCATGCTGAGGGCCGCGGCGGAGACCTTTCGCACCCGGTGCATCGAAGGCATCACGGCGAACCGCGACCGCTGCCAACTGCTCGTCGAACGGAGTGTGACGCTGGTGACGGCCCTCGTTCCCTACATCGGGTACGAGGCGGCGGGGGAGGTGGCCAAGGAGGCGCTGGCCACGGGAAAAAACGTGCGCCAGATCGTGCTCGACCGGGGGCTGCTGTCGGAGGAGAGGCTGGAGGAGATCCTGGATCCCGCCAAGATGACCCACCCCAGGGCCATCCTGCCCTGAATCCTCAGTCGCACTTTCTCTGTTTTCCCTCGGGCCAGAGGACAAAGCCACCGTTCACCCAAACGATATCGTTTTCCAGGCAGAGGGTGGCCGTGGGAGCCGCGTTGACGGAGGAGGCGAAGGTCTCCCCGTCGTCCTGCCCCCCCTTTCCCATGGACCTCAGGGCGAAATCCGAGCCCAAGTCGGTGGTGCTGTACTGGTACTTGATGTCCCAAGGGTCGGGGTTGGGCACTTCCTTGATGTAGTAGGGGGCGAGTTCGCCCACGGGGATGACGACGTCCGTATCCTGCCAGGACGTATTGGCCAGGGGGTAGATGTTCGTGTCGGTGCTGTAGGAATTGCAGGCCGTGGCGAGGCCCCGGATCTCCGACATGGCGCGCTTCTGCTTGGCCCGGTGGATGGCCGAGAAGAGGCTCGGGATCAGGATGGCCGCCAGGATCGCGATGATTGCCACGACGATGAGGACTTCGATGAGCGTGAACCCCCTCGATCGCTCCATGGGCCCTCCCCAGCACAGAGGACCTTTGCAAGAGCCGTACCAAGCACGAATTCCTTACGAATCAATGGATAAGGGGAGAGACTGTCAAAACGTGTTACCCATTAGGGTCACGGATTGCCACGGGCCGGCTCCAGTGTGAGGAGTCCGACTTCGCCTCGCCGGAAGAGGCGCATGGGCGGGCCCCAGGTGCCCGTTCCTCGGTTCACCAGGAGCGTCATGGACCCCACCCGGTAGGTCCCTTCGAGGCGTGGATAGGCCAGCCGGACGAGCAGTCCGAAGGGCCAGATCTGTCCGTCGTGGGTGTGGCCGGAGAGCATGAGACCGGCCCCCAGGGTAGAGGCCTCCTCGGCCCTGAGGGGGCTGTGGCTGAGGAGAATCAAGGCGCCAGCCCCCCCGTTTTCCAGCGCCTCCGCAACGGGGTCTCCGGCCAAGCCGAACTGCCCGCGCGCGGTCAGGTCGTCCACGCCGGCGATCCACAGACCCGGAGCCGCCTCCACCGCCTTCTGCCGCAGGACCACCAGCCCGGCCGAGGTCAGGAAGGCGGCGGAGCGGTCGGGGCCGGCGTAGAACTCGTGGTTGCCCAGGACGGCCCATGTCCCCAAAGGGGGCCGCCACTCGGACAGCAACGGCAAGAGGGGTTCCACGTCGGGGAGATGCCCGTCCACGAGGTCGCCCGTGACCACGATCAGGTGGGGATCCAGAGCCTGAACCTGGTCCACAAGGCGCCTCAGCCACCGGCGCCCCAGGAGCGTGCCCAGGTGAAGGTCGGAGACCTGGACGATCCTTGTACCCCTCAGGCTCTCGGGAAGCCCCGGAAGGCCGACCGTCTTCCGGACGACCTCCGGAGACCTCAGCCCTTGGACCAGGGCCAGGGCGGACAGGACGCCCGCAACGGCCAGCGCTCCGAGTCGAAGGTTCGGTATCCAAGGCCGGAGCCAGGCGCCGAATCCCGTGAGAAGATCGGCCGCCAACAGGCAGACCATCGAGAGAAAGAGGACCCCCATCCAGACGGCGCCGGCGAACTCCATCGAGTAAGCGGCGGGGCCCGGGAGGAATCGCGCGAGGATGCGTCCTGCTGGATAGAGCACCCAGAGGACCGCCAGAAGGAGAATGGCCCACCGCCTTGCCGGCGCCGCGGCCAAGGGGGGCAGGCGCCATACCCTGTGGAGGAGGTAGAGGTGCATGGCCGTCCAAGTCCCCAGGACGACGGAAAGAAAGAGGGCGAAGCGCAGGGCGCCGTTCATGGAAGGGGAGCCTAGCACGATTTCGGAGCTCCGCCCAGACGCCGCAGTCGGGGTTTTGATACGCGGCCACCGAAAGGGCAGTGAACACTGGATGCACTGGACGGTGGTACACTCGGCGGGAAAGGACGGCGCCATGACCCATCCCACCCCATCCGCTTCAGGCTCGCAACGGGGCGTGGATCGTCTGACGGCTTCGGCCGGCTCGGGGAAGACCCACCGCCTCGCCCTCCGGTACCTTGACCTGCTCCTCTCGCCGAACGTCCCCGACGGGGACCTTTCCCGCATCCTGGCCGTCACCTTCACCAACAAGGCCGCCGGGGAGATGCGCCAGCGCGTCCTGGCGTGGCTGGAGGCCCTCGCCCTCCAGCGGACGCCCCAGGACCTGGAGACCGTTCATAATGTGTCCGCTTGGACGGGGCGACCCCCGGAGGCGCTGCGCACGGCCTCGCGGGAGGTGCTGGATCGGATCTTTCGGAGGTGGCCCGAGCTCTCCCTCAAAACCATCGACGCGTTCCTGCTGACGCTTGCGCGTGCCTCCGCCTTCGAACTCGGCCTCTCCCCCGGCGCACGCGTAGTCCTCGATGCACGCCCCCTCCTGCGCAGGGCCGTGGGCCGGCTGCTGGAAGAAGCGCAGGAAGACCGCCAGGCGGCGGAGGCCCTGCGGGCCGTCCTGGAAGACCTCCTCCTTGGAGACGAGTCCCTGGGCTGGGACCTGGGGGACGCCTTCGTGGAGATCGAGGCGCGCCTGCGGTCGCTCAGGGCCTCCAAGCCGAAGGAGCTTTTCGTGGATCCCTCCGGCTTCCGCGCCTACCAACGTGAGCTGGAGAAGGCATTGGCCGCCGCCAGGGACCTCCTCGAAGCCGTCGGGGAGGCGGAGCTCGAATTCCGGGGAGCGACCTTTCAGCGTGACCTGGGCCGGTTCCTGGACACGCGACAGCCCGATTCTCTGAAATCGGCGGCCTTCTTCAAGTCCTCGCTGAGGGAGGCCGTCTCCAAATCCCGCGTCGCCGCCGTGACCCCGCTGGCCGAGGACCGGTTCGATGCCTTTCGCAGAGCCATGGCCCGGGCCGCGGAGGCATGGGCCGTGGGAAGGACCGCTCCCCAAATCCAACTCCACGTTCGGCTGACCCGAGCCGTGGAGAGGGAGGCCGCGAGGGAGGGTGCCCTCCTCCTCGACGAGGTGCCCTTTCGAATCGCCGCGAGATTGGGCGAGGGAGGGGTGCCTTCGGTCTACCTAGCCCTGGGAGACCACCTCCGACACTTCCTCCTCGACGAGTTCCAGGATACGAGCGCGACCCAATGGGCCGCGCTCCTCCCGCTCGTGGAGGAGGGGCTGGCCTCGGGCGGCTCGCTCTTTTTCGTCGGGGACCAGAAACAGTCTCTCTACCGCTTTCGCGGCGGTGACCCGGACCTCTTCGAACGGGCGCTGGAGGACCTCTCCGCCTTCGAGCCCCGCCGGGACGTTCTAAGGCGGAACTTCCGCAGCCGCGCCGTGCTGGTTGACTTCTTCAACCGGACCTTTGCCCGGGACACCCTCGAGAGCTGGTTCGCCGCCCTGGGCGGCTCTTCGGAAGATGGGGAGGCCCTTCGAAGGGAGGATTTCGACCGCCGGATTTGGCCCTTCTTCGAAGAGGCCCGGCAGGAGCCGGCGGCGGGGAGGGATGGCGGCCGGGTATGCGTGATCCGCGGGGCCTTCGACCCCGCCCTCTCCTGGGAGCAGTGGGTCGCCGCCGCCGCCGAGATGGCCGCGGAACGGTTCCTTCCGGACCTTCTGGGCCGGGGATTTTCGCCCTCCGACGTGGCTTTCCTGCTCAGGACGAACGAGGAGGCCGTGGCCGCGGGAGAGGCCCTCCAGCACCGGGGGTATCGCGTGGCCTCCGAATCCACCGCCCGAATGACCTCGCACCCCCTCGTCCGGGAGGTGCTCGACCTGCTCCGCTTTGTCTCCTCCCCGACCGATGACCTCGCCTTCGCTTCCTTCGCCGCCGGCCGGATCATGGAATCCGCCTCGGGAGTTCCCCGCGAGGACTTCTTGGCGCTCCTTCATTCCCGCCCCCCCGGCTCCCGTGGAAACTTGTACACGCGATACAGGGATGCTTTCCCGGAGCCGTGGCGGCGATTCGTGAACCCGGCCTTCCAGTCAGCGGGCTACCTTCCGCCCTACGACTTGGTCCGGGATTTCTTCGACCGGGCGAGGGTCCTGGAGACCTTCCCCGGGGACCAAGCGTTTCTCCTGCACCTCCTGGAACGGCTCGCCGAGAGGGAGGGGGAGGGCGAGGCGACGGCGGCGGATTTTCTTGCGTACCTTCGGGAGAACGAGCAGGACCCGGCCCTCCAAGTCCCGCTTCCCGAATCGGGCGACGCCGTGCGGGTCCTGACGGTCCACAAGGCCAAGGGCTTGGGCTTTCCCGCGGTGGTTCTCCTCCTCCCCTACCTCGCCTCGCCTCCCACCCGGGAAACCGTTCTGGAAGAGGGGCCAACCATGCGGCTCCTCCGGCTCTCCGCCTGGGGGTCTCGATTCTCTCCGGTCCTTCGGAGGGCCAAGGCCCAGGAGAAAGTCCTGGCCCTCCGGGACGAACTGAACGCCTTCTATGTGGCGGTGACCCGGGCGAGGGAAGAACTGTACGTGATCCTGGGGCCGAAGCGGGGTCAGCGACAGCCCGTTCCCCTTCCGGCCGGAGTGGACGGGGAAGAATACGTCATCGGCGCAGCCGGCCGGTTCGAGGGGGACCGCCCCGAGGGATCCCTTCCGTGTCCGGGCCCCGCTCGCCGCGTTCCGTGGAGACCTCGGATGGGGCCCGCCGGGGATCCCGCCTACCGGCCGCCCACGACGGAGTCGGTGGCGGCAGCCAGGAGAGGGAAGACCCTTCACGCGGGACTGGAGGCCGGTCTTCGGGGAAGGGTCGGTGACGAGGCCGTCTTCGAGGGCATGGGCGCCACTCCGAAGGAGGCCCGAGAGATGGCTGATCTTCTGCGGCGTCTGGCCGGCCACCCCGACATCGGCCCCCTGATCTCACCGGAGGAGGCCGAGGTCCTCGACGAGGTGGAGTTCCTCGACGAGGAGGGGCGGCTTCTCCGCGTGGACCGCCTGATCCGCGACCGGAGCGGTTTCACGGTGGTCGACTGGAAATCGGGTGAGGAGGGGAGGGCTGCCCAGCGCGAGCAGGTGGCCCGATACTGCCGGCTCCTCGCCCAGATACACCCTGGGGAGCGGGTCCGGGGGGTCCTGGTCTATCTGGCGGGCGGACGCGCGGAGGAGGTGGCGTGGTAACCCTCCTGGATGTTCCCGTGGGGGAGGATCTCCTGGATAGGGCCCTCGCCGAATGTCAGGGAGCCCCCCCCGACTGCGCGGCCGTGGTCTTTCCCGGAAGCCGTGCCGCCCAACACTTCGCGAAGCGCTACGCAACGTCCGCAGGCGGACCGTGTCGACCTCCCTTGCTTCTTACGATGGAGTCCCTCGCCGCCCGGCTGGCGGGAGCCCCGGGCGATGGCCTCGAGGAGAGCCGCGCCGTCGCGCTCCTGTCGGAGGCCATGGCCTCCGCCGGCGGCCCGGTCTTAAGGGTCTTGGCGGGCGACCTGGTCGCCTTCTACGCTTGGGGAGCCGCCTTCCTGGAGGCGATGGGGACGCTGGGGGAGGAGATGGTCCCCGACGCGGACCTCCTCCGTCTCCGCGGGCTCGATTCCTTCGACCTCCTGGCACCTCCGGTGCGCGAGTTCTACGAGCGGTATCCCCAGATCCGCGAGGCCTTCGAATCCCGCGTCTCGGCGGCGAGGTCCTTCACGAGAGGGGGGATCTATGCCCGCGCTCTCTCCCAACTGGCGTCCGGGTCGGCGAAGGTTCCCTCCCGCCTCCTCTTTGTCGGCTTCTTCTCCTTTTCGCGGGGGCAGGCACGGCTGGTGGAGGCGGCGGGACGGGTCGCCGACGTGAGGGTCCTTCGGCACCACGACGGGAGGGAATGGGCGGCCTTCGGGACCATGGAGCGGGCCTTTCCTTCCGGAAGAGGCGCGGGCTCGCCCCCCCGTCCCTCCGCCCCCCCGCCGGTGGAAGTATGTTCCGCTCCCGGGGTCCACGCCGAGGCCCTCTTCGCGGGCGCCTACCTCGAAAGGGAGAGGGCGGATCCGGATTCCACGGTGGTGGTGCTCCCCGACCCCGGAAGCCTCCAGCCCCTCCTGTGGGACGGCATGGCGCCCTTTCCGGGGGAGTTCAATGTCACCCTGGGCTACCCCCTGGCGCGGACCCCCCTCCTGGCTCTCTTCTTGAGGGTTCTGGACTTGGCCGAAGAGACCGGGGAGGAGCGGGTCTCCTCCCGCGCGTACCTTGACCTCCTCTTGCACCCCTACGTCAAGAACCTCTCCGTGGAGGGCCAGGGCCTCGGAGCGTTGCGGCCCCTGGCCCACGCCGTCGAGGAGGAAATCCTCCGGGAGGGGAGCCCCCGGGTCCTTCTCGCCGCCTTGGAGGGGTCCTCCGTCCTTTACCGCCGGGCCCGGGCCATGCAGCCCGAAGGGCCGGCGGAGGGGGCCTACGCCTCCGCCCTCCGGCGCGTCCACGACCTGTTCATCCGGCGGGCGAAAAGGGCGGCCACCTTGGAGGGGCTCTCGCGGGCCCTGCGGGCGGTTCTCGAGGAGGTGGCCCACCGGTCCCCGGCCCCCCTCCACCCCTTCTACCGGGACTGCTTCGCACGGGCCGTGTCCTTGCTCGACGGGTTGGCGGAGCTTCCGGCCTCCGGGCACGGCGGCTCCAGCCGGCAGGCCCTCGTCGACTTCATGAGGGGGAGGCTGAGGGAAGCCCGGGTTGCCTTCACGGGCCTCCCCGTGCGGGGGCTCCAAGTGATGGGCCTCCTGGAGAGCCAGGCCCTCCGGTTTGACACCGTCGTGGTCCTGGACGCATCGGAGGACGTACTCCCCACGGCCTTCCCCCCCGATCCCGTCCTGCCCCCCTTCTTCCGGAAAGCCCTGGGCCTCCCCGGGGCCATCGAGCGGGAGGAGGTCTATCGGTACCATCTCTTCCGGCTCCTCGAGTCCTCGAAGCGGTTCTGCCTCCTGTACGTCGACGGCCCCGAGGCGGGAAGGTCCCACTTCGTGGACCAGCTCTTGTACGAGGCCCGCCGGGATGGCCGGGAGTCCTCTGTCCGGTCCCTCCGCCTCCCTGCCTCAACGGAAGGGGGGCGGGCGCGGCCCACCGCGGCGAAATCCCCCGAGATGCTGAAACGGCTCCTCTCGATGGCCTACTCTCCGACGTCCCTGGACGCCTACCTCCGATGTCCCATGGCCTTCTACTACGGACACGCGGCGGGCCTTCGCGAGAGGGAGACCCTCGATGAGGGCGATTCGCGGGGGACGGGGAGGCGCCTCCACGCCGTCCTGGCGGATCTCTACGGGCCGCACGCGGGGGAGGTCCTGGCGCCGGGGATCTACGACGAGATGCTCGGCCGCCTGCCGGCCGTCGTGGCGACCCATTTCCGAGGATCGGGTGCGACGGCCCTTACGGGGATGCTGGCGGAAAGGCGGATCGGCGACCTTCTTCGAAGAGAGCGCCAGGAGGAGGCGGAGGAAACCGTCCTGCACGGAGTGAATCTGCCCGTGGAGGCGCCCTTCGATGCGCCTGGGGCGATCGTGATTCTGCGCGGGGAACTGGATCGTCTCGAAGGGTGGGGGGGCGCACTCCGGATCGTGGATTACAAAAGCGGGAAGTCCCTTCGGAAGAAATACATCCCCGATCCGGGCCGGGTTTCGGTCGAATCCACCCGAAGGGACCTTGCCCGCGCCGTCAAGTCCGTCCAGCTGCCGGCCTACGTGGAACTGGTCCACAGGGCCCGGGGCGTGCCCTACGGGAGCCTCTCCGCCGTGCTCCTCTCCCTGCGCGACCCGAAGGAGTCGCCCGCCCCACTCTTCGGCGAATCCTCCGGCTCCGAGGCGGAGATGGAGGGGGTGTATTTGCCGGTCATCCGGAGGGTCCTGGGGGAGATTCTCGATCCTGCGATCCCTTTTGAGCCCGACCCCTTGGAACCGAGGGCTTGCGCCGCCTGTCCCTTCGGCGGCCTTTGCGGTCGCTGACGGGGAAGGCCGGAACGGCGGAGTTCCGGCCTCCGCCTCCCGGAGTGCTATACTCCCGGCCAGCGGGGGCGAGGGGCCCGCCGCTTGGCTCCGGGAGGATCTCATGCACGTGGTCGTGTTGGGCGCCGGGCGGGTGGGCAAGGCCATCGCCCGGGATCTGGCCAAGGGGGGCGAGTTCTCCGTGACCGCCGCGGACCTGTCCCAGGCCTCCCTGGACGGGTTGGCGGGCGTGGCGGGAGTGACCCCGCTCCGCGCGGACCTTTCGAAGCCGGAGGAGGTGGCGCGCGCGGTAACGGGGGCCGACCTGGTGGTGGGGGCCGTTCCCGGCCACATGGGATTCGAGACCCTCAAGACGCTCATCGGGCTCGGGCGAAACGTGGTGGACATCTCCTTCTTCGAGGAGGACCCCTTCGCCCTGGACGCCCTGGCCCGGGAGAAGAGGGTCGTGGCCGTGATGGACTGCGGCATCGCCCCGGGCGCCAGCAACCTCATCCTCGGCTACTCCCAGACCGCCATGGACCGCATCGACCGCTTCGACTGCCTGGTGGGCGGCCTGCCCGCGATCCGGGTGTGGCCGTACGAGTACAAGGCCGTCTTCTCGCCTTCGGACGTGATCGAGGAGTACGTGCGCCCCGCCCGTTTCGTAGAGCAGGGGGAGGTGGTGGTTCGCCCGGCCCTCTCCGACCCCGAACTGCTGGACTTTCCGCAGGTCGGCACGCTGGAGGCCTTCAACACGGACGGCCTGAGGAGCCTCCTCACCACCTGCAAGGTCCCGAACATGAAGGAGAAGACCCTGCGGTACCCCGGCCACATCGAGAAAATGCGGGTCCTGAGGGAAACGGGGCTCTTCTCCAAGGACCCGGTGGAAGTCGGCGGGGTATCGGTGCGGCCCTTGGACCTCACCTCCAAGCTTCTCTTCCCCATGTGGCAGCTGACCGAGGGGGAGGAGGACTTCACCGTCATGCGCGTCACCGTGGAAGGCGAGAAGGACGGCCGGAGGATCAGGCGCGTGTACGACTTGCTGGACCGGTACGACGCCGCCACCCGGACCACGTCCATGGCCCGGACGACGGGGTACACCTGCACGGCGTGCGCGCGGCTGGTGGCCCGCGGCATGTTCCGGCGTCCGGGGGTGTCCCCTCCCGAGTTCCTCGGCAGGGAGCCCGGATGCCACCTGTTCGTCATGCAGGAACTGGCCCGTCGGGGCGTGGTGTTCCACGAGACGGTGAGCTGACGAGGTTCCCCGCGAGTTGTCGCTCGATCAGGTCCACCGCCGCTTGAGTGCCGTCCCTCGCCTCCGAGCCGATGCGGTCCCGGTATAGGGGAAGGGCGTTCAGAAAGGTCTCCACCCGGCGAGAGGTCAGGCTCCGGGGGTCCGCCCAGTCCCCGGCGCCGCCGAGCCTCAGGAAATGTGCGTTGATGGCCTGTTCGAAGTTGCCCGGTTCCGGGAGTGCGAGCACGGGCTTGCCCAGGAAGAGCGATTCCCCTACCACCTGGTTCCCGGCCGTGGTGATCAGGGCTTCGCAGGCCGCCAGGTCGGCAAGGAACCCGGATTCCCCAATGGGCCGAAAGGTCAGGCGGTCCTCCGGGGGACGCTCTCCGGCCCCGTAGACCCTCGCATCCAGGCCGAGTCTCCGCAGGGCGGAAAGAACGCCCTCCATGCCTCCCCGCCGCAGGTAGACAAGGAGGAACCCCTCCCTGCGGGGAAGGACCCGCCGAAGTTCGGGGCGGAGGAGGGGGCCCACCTGGTGGACGTTTCGCAGTCCGGGCCGCAGAGGAGGGGCGCAGAAGGAGGAAACCACCGTGGCCGCCTGGCCCTGATAGTAGGCCCGGACCACGAGGGACATACCCCAGGCGGCGGCCCTCAAGCCCGAGGGGAGGGACGAGAGGTCGTTGACCGTCAAGAAGTGCTGGTGGTCGAGGCTGACGAAGGGGATGCCCAGGCGGCGCGCCGCCCTCGGAAGGGCGGGCTCGAAGTCGGTGATGCAGAGGTCGGGCCGCTCCCGCTTCAAATGGGCGTCGAGGAAGGCGAGGGTGCCGTTCAGCTTGCGGATGTAGGCCAGGGCCCCCGCGGCCGTCCCCAGTGGCGCCAAGCCGCCCGAGGCGCCGTAGCGGAAGCGGAGCCCCCGAAGGCGGTGGACGGGAACCTCGGAACGGGCGAAGGCCTCGCGCAGGGGTTCGTAGGCTTGGCCCGGGGCGAAGAGGACCACGCGGTGCCGCTCCCTCAGGCGCTCCACCACGGCCCGGACGCGGGTGCAGTGCCCCCGCCCCTCTCCGGAAAGGCTGTACAGAATGGTGGCCACTCTTTTTCGGGCCTCCTTTCACCCGCAAGGGTGCGCGGGCTTCGTGGAGACTCCGTCTCGGGAGGGTTGCGGAATCGACCAGGGACGCCCCCCCCGCTCTTTACAGGAGAAGCGGGGGTGTGCTATGCTCTTTCCTTTGAGACAGATAGGAGAAACTCGAAGATGGAGAAGCAAACGAAGAAGGCCCTGATCGAGCAGTTCGGAAAGAACCCTGCCGACACGGGCTCCCCGGAGGTGCAGATCGCGCTCCTGTCGGACCGCATCAGCTCCCTCACCGAACACCTCAAGAAGCACCGCAAAGATTTCGCCACCCGCCGAGGCCTTCTCATGCTGGTCGGTCAACGCCGCCGGCTCCTGAACTACCTCAAGGACAGGGACATCGAGCGGTATCGCGACCTCATCGGCCGCCTGGGTCTGCGCAAGTAGTCCCCCCGACACGAACGGACGCCTTTCTCCCCGCCGACGGGGGGGGTGTGTCCCGTGTCAACGAGGAGCAATCATGTACCGCGAAGAGACCGTTGAAGTCGAAGTGGGGGGCAGGGCCCTCAGGCTGTCCACCGGCAAGGTGGCGAAGCAGGCCCACGGCGCCATGTGGGTGCGCTATGGAGACTCGGTGGTCCTCGTGACCGCCGGCATGGACAAGAAGGAGCGTCCCGGTCTGGACTTCCTTCCCTTTACCGTGGACTACCGCGAGTTCACCTACGCCGGCGGGCGCATCCCCGGCGGCTTCTTCAAGCGCGAGGGCAAGCCGACGGATCCGGAAGTGCTGGTCTGCCGGATGATCGACCGCCCCCTCCGCCCGTTGTTCCCCGAGGGCTACCACCTGGAGACCCAGGTCATCGCCATGGTGCTCTCCGCGGACTTCGAGAACGCCCCGGACCTCATGGCGATCAACGGCGCCTCGTGCGCCCTCTATTGCTCGCCGATCCCCTTCACCCGGCCCGTGGGCGCCGTCCGCATCGGCCTGATCGACGGCCAGCTCGTGGTGAATCCCTCCCTGCGAGTGATCCAGCAGAGCCGCCTGAACCTCCTCGTGGCGGGAACCAAGGAGGCGATCTGTATGGTGGAGGCGGGTGCCCAGGAGCTCTCCGAGGAACAGATGGTGGAGGCCCTGGACCTCGCGCACCGCGAGATCAAGAGAATCGTGGCGGCCCAGGAGGAACTCTACTCCCGGCTCAACATCCAGAAGATCCAGGTTCAGGCCCCTCACGTGGATCCGGAGAAGCTCGCGGCCGTCGAGCAGAAGGTCGCCGGACCCCTCCGGGAAGCCATGGCGGTCCGCGGAAAGCTCAACATGTACGCGGCCCTGGACCAAGTCGAGAAGGACTTCCTGGCCACCGTGCCGGAGGAGGACGAGGAGGCTCGGGCCGAAGCGGCCCACCTCTTCCACGAGGTGCTCGTCCGCACGTTCCGGACCGTTCTCCTCAAGGAGGGGCGCCGGGTGGACGGACGCCTCTTCGACGAGATCCGTCCCGTGTGGAGCGAAGTGGGCGTGCTGCCGAGGACGCACGGGTCCGCCCTTTTCGCGCGGGGCGAGACGATGGCCCTCGCCAACTGCACCCTGGGCACCGCCGCCGACGTGCAGAGGCTCAGCGGACTCCTCGAGGGTCAGGAGAAGCACTTCATCCTCCACTACAACTTCCCGCCCTTCAGCGTGGGCGAGGTCAAGATGGTCCGGGGTCCGGGGCGCCGCGAAATCGGCCATGGGGCCCTTGCGGAACGCGCAGTCCTCCCGGTCATCCCCCCGGAGACCGAGTTCCCCTATACGATCCGCGTCGTGTCCGACATCCTGGAGTCCAACGGCTCATCCTCCCAGGCCACCATCTGCGGGGCCACCCTGGCCCTCATGGACGCCGGCGTTCCCATCAAGGCGCCCGTGGCGGGCGTGGCCATGGGGCTTGTCATGGAGGGGGACCGCTACGCCATCCTCTCCGACATCGCGGGCCTGGAGGACCACTACGGGGACATGGACTTTAAAGTGGCCGGAACGGCCGCGGGGATCACCGCCCTCCAAATGGACATCAAGGTGGACGGGATCTCCTTTGACATCATGAGGCAGGCCCTCGAGCAGGCCCACCGGGGGAGGCTCCATCTGCTTGAGCTCATGGCCCAGACGCTTCCCGCCCCCCGCCCGGAGATCTCCCCCCTGGCCCCGCGCATCTACACCGTCACGATCCCCAAGTCCAAAATCGGGGAACTCATCGGCCCCGGAGGCAAGAACGTCCGCGCCATCCAGGAGAATACGGGCGTGGACATCAACATCGAGGAGGACGGGACCGTCACCGTCGCCTCGAACAACCCCGAAATGGCCCAGAAGGCCCTGGAGCTCATCCGCGCCCAGATGGAGGAACCCGAGGTGGGCAAGATCTACAAGGGCACGGTGCGGAGGGTCGAGCCGTACGGGGCCTTCGTGGAGATCCTGCCCGGCACGGACGGGCTCTTGCACGTCTCCGAGCTGGACTGGAAGCGAGTGGAGAAGGTGGAGGAGTACCTGCAGGTGGGTGACGAGATCGAGGTCAAGCTGCTCGATTTCGAGCGCGGCGGAAAGCTCCGGCTGAGCCGAAAGGCCCTCCTGCCCAAACCGGACGGTTGGGTGGATCGCCCCGAAGGGGAGCGCCGCCCCCCCCGCCCGCGCGACGACGGTCGGCCGCCGCGCGGTGGAGACCGCGACCGCCGCGACCGCGACCGCCGCCCGCCGCGACGTTAACTTCAACCGGATGAAAACCGACACGGGCGAGGGGAGACCCTCGCCCGTTCCGTTGGGGGAGGGCCAAACATGCCCAGCGCGCCGGTTCGAGTGGAAAACGGGGCTGAAGGGGTTGCCCTCGGGTGGGCCTGCGCCGAGGGCGCACGGGTGGGTCTCTGCGGAAGAACCTGGGAGGTGGAGTTCGAACGGGCCCTCGAGCGTTGGCGCGGCCGGGAGGAGGATCCCGAGACGACCCGCCTGAAGGAAGCCGTCCGCCAGATGCTCCGCCATGGAAGCTACAAGCCCACCGGACGGGGAAAACCGGCCAGCGAATACCTCCTCCATGCCGCATTGGAAGGTCGCTTTCCGCGCGTGTCCAACGTGGTGGACGCGGCCAACCTTGCCTCACTGGAGAGCCTCCTCCCCATCTCCCTGCTGGACGTGGACCGAGCCGGCTCAGAATCTTTCAGGATCCGTTGGGGAAGGGCGGGCGAGCGGTATGTCTTCAATAGGTCGGGCCACTGCTGTCCAAGATAATTTTGTAACCGGATAGCGGCTTAGCAGGAGCAAG
>CAZPSH010000005.1:0-139999 GCA_964589625.1 uncultured Thermoanaerobaculia bacterium | reverse complement strand
TTGCACAGAGAAGAACTTACATCGGGTTGCTCAGCAAACAACCGGACAGTAGTGAGTCCGATTAGGATGTTTCGTGGCAGAAAAGTCTTTCGCCCGTCGGTATCTCTATCCATTTGTCTTCCCTAGCTCAGGCCATGGGGAACAAGTGGCGAACTCTCCCCAGCGTGCCCCGAAGTTGTCCGAAGGGGATGTGTCCTTCATGGTGGAGTCGACCGACCACAATGGCCGGATGAACTCCTTGGCTTACTGCGAAGGAACGGATCGCCTGAAGAGAGAAATACGGGCGGGTCCTTCGCACGAAACCAGCAAATGCTTTTCTAGGCAAGAGCCATTCTGAGGCTTGCCGATTGGCTCTACCCTCTTCTCCTGCCGTCTCGTTCTGGTCCAAATCGTTATCGAGAAAGTCATGCCGCTCCTTTGTTGCGCCTCCAAGGTGAGCCAGCTCGTGCATTAGAGTGAACCAGAAGTTGTCCACTCGGTCATACCTAAGGGAGAGAGCTACCGCAGGGCTGTTTTCATCAAGCCAGAACGCGGCGCCATCGGCATAGGTCTTGGGGAGGTGAGGCACCAAGACGAACCGAATTCCCATTTCGGCCAGGCGGCCTGGCAGGCGACTCGTTTCCTCAAGAGAGGATGAAATACGCGACAGTTCGGCCGCCTCCTTCGGGAACTCTCTCGGCTCGAATACCCCGACCTCTTGCCGCTCCGCGAGGTTCCTTGCCTGTGTAACCCATGCCCATAGAGACGGCGTGTCCGGCGTTTGACTTGCCGAAAATCGGAACCGCACTTGAAGGGCCGCAATTGCTTGTAGATTGGGTGCACGGTAAAAGCGGAGTAGTTCCTTCTCCAGCTCTTGAAGATCAGAAGTCTCCCTTATCCACCCTCTCTTCATCATCTCCTTTATCGGAGCCAAACTATACAATTGCGCCCTTCGTTGAACCTCTTCCCGTGGTTGGCTTGCTCTCGCCAAATGCAGACGATATGCGTTCTCCAAATTCAGCCAGAACTCGGGCGAGGTCCCAAATGCGGTTGCGAGCCCAAGGGCCGTTTCAGGGGTGATGGCCTTCCGTCCCTGCAGGATCTCGTTTACGACCTGAGTGGGCCGCCCCAGGATCTGAGCCAGATCGCCCTGCGACCACTCACGAGCTTCCATTTCTTCGCGAAGAATGTCCCCAGGCTTCACTGCCCGCGCCGGGAGCATTTCCTTGTTCATAGCCGACCTCCTCAGTCGTCGTAGTGGTCACTGATTTCCAAGACCACTACAATGCCACCCCCTGCATCCCTTTCGAACCGCAAGATCAGCCGCCACTTCTTGTTCAGCCGAATCGAGTGGCGGTCTTTCTCTCCTTTCAGCTTCTCCAGCCTGGCCCCCTTCAGCGCACGCAGGTCTCGCTCGTCCTTCGCCGCCTTAATCGATGCCATCCGGCGGAAAAAGGCCTCCACCACTTCGGCGGGATACCTCTTGGCGCCCTCTTCCGTTTCATAAAGGGTCGTGAGTCTTTGATCTTCGAAACGGAAGTTCATGGCATGGCGCCTTTCTCACCTCCAGGTCCAATATAGCGCACATTTCAGCAAAATGCAACCATGCTTCACCTAATGGGTGATTATTTGATTCATTTTAATGCACCTGTCCGACTTTGGACTGGACAACCGCTGTTCAGGGATATATATTCGCCCGCGAAGTAAGGAGGTAGTGGCCATGTTTAATATAGTTGATTCAAGTCTTCTGGAGTGCTCGGAAGTGCAATCTAGCTGTCTCTACTTCTCGGGAGTTGACGGGAGTCCTCGGCGTCCTCGAAAGCGCTCGCCCTCGCTCGGCAGCGCTCATGAGTGAACCGAAGAGCAACCTCGAAGCGCTTGCCTCCATGGAGCCCCGCCACACCACCACGCCCGAGGAGGCGCTGTCCCGGCTGGAGTCCCTTTCGGAGAGTCCGGGCTCGGGGCAGATGCTCGCGGCCCTGGATCACTTCAAGGAGGCGCGACGGGGGATGGACGACCCCTCGCGCGAGCTGGCGCGCGAGGGCGCCGTGAAGCGGCTTCGTGCCCTTGGGTTCGCGAGCCCGGGCCGGATCGTGGATTCGGTCATGCCGCCCTCAGTGAGGCGGGCGGGGACCTCAAGGCGGGGAGCGCCGTGGGCTTCAAGGAACCGGAACCCTGGCCCGAACCGGTGGAAGGCGCCGCGCTCCTTTCGCGCGTCGAGGAAGCCGTGAGGCGCTACCTCGCCATCGACGGAGACCAGGTGGTGGCCCTGAGCCTCTGGAGCCTCTTCGCCCACGCCCATGACGCTTCGAGATCCCCCCCATCCTGGCCCTCACAAGCCCCTACAAGGGCTGCGGCAAGAGCACGGCCCTCGCTCTTCTCGGCGCATTGGTTCCCAAGCCCCTCACTTCGGCCAACATCACCCCGTCGGCCGTCTTCCGGGTGACGGACTACTTCAAGCCGACCCTCCTCCTGGACGAGGCGGACACCTTCCTCGGCGACTCTGAAGGTCTGCGGGGCATCCTCAACAGCGGCCACATGCGCAGCCAGGCCTACGTGACGCGGGTAGTGGGGGACGACTTCCAGGTCTGTATGTTCAGCACGTGGACCCCCAAGGCCGTGGCCCTCATCGGAGAACTGCCGGGCACCCTCGCCGACCGGTCCATTACCCTCCGCATGCGCCGCAGGGCCCACACCGAATCCATCGAGCGGCTGCAGCTCCACCGCCTGGCCGACATGCAGGACCTGAGAAGCGTGCCCGCGAGGTGGGCCCTGGACCATGTGGAGGCCCTGAGGTTCGCAGAACCGGAGATCCCCGCGGGCATCATCCGGGACCGCACGCGGGACAACTGGCGGCCCCTGCTCGACATCGCCGACGAGCTAGGGCAGGAATGGCCCTGGAGGGCTCGTGAGAGCGCCTTCCGTCTCTCCCAGCACACCGCCCAGGAGACCTCCGTGGGGGTGACCCTCCTGGAGGACCTGCGCGACATCTTCACGACCATCGGAAGGAACCGGCTCGAGTCCGAGGAGATCCTTCGCCACCTCCACGCCATGGAAGAGCGCTTGTGGCCCGACTGGAGGAATCGGGGACCGATCAGCGCCCAGCAGATGGCCGGCCTCCTCCACCCCTTCGGGATCTCCCCGGTGAAGTGGAAGCAGGAGGGGACCACCTTCCGGGGGAACCAGCAGGGGGACTTCGGGGATGCCTTCTCCCGGTACCTTCCCCCTGAGCCGCCACCTGCCGCCCGAACCGGCCGGGGCTCCCCTCTCGTTCGGGCTGTCGTCAGGGCTCCGCCCCGACACCCTGACGAGGAAGAGAGGAGGTTCGCCGTGACCGAATCAGAGAGCGCCCCCAATCCGAGGCCCGGCCTCCGTCCCCACCGGGTCCACGTCCGCTTCTCCGCGGAGGAGTACGGCCGCCTGCGCGAGCATGCCCGATTTTTGAACAGAAGGCCGGCGACGGTCATGCGAGGGCTCGCCCTGGGAATGCACTTCAAACCCGTCGCGCGATTGCCCGAGGACGTTTTCAGGGCCATAAAGAGCTTCGGAGGCAACCTCAACCAACTCGCCCACCAAGCCAACCTGGGAAGAGTAGACCAGAAACTGGCAGAGGCGCTTCGAGGGGAAGTAAGCCGACTCCTCACCGCAATCCATGGCTAGGCGGTGAGTACAAAGCGCGTAGAGGGGGCGATGTTTGGTTTGAGAACAGGAGAGGCATGGAAACGGCGGCAAAACCGGAGCCTAATGGAAGCCGACCGGTTCCCTGCAAAGGAAGGAGGAGTAGGTGGAGAAGCGCAGGGAGCGCGGATTGAAGCAGCTACCGGACGGGAGATGGCAGTTTTCGTGGTGCTACGAGGGCCGGTACCACCAGCGCATCACGAAAACCAAGGGCGAGGCGAGAGCCTACCTGGAGAAGATCCACACGCAGATCCGGGAGGGCAAGTACATGGAAAGCAGAAAGGAGGTCAGGACGAAGTTCGAAGACGGGGTGAAGCGCTTCCTGGAGTGGTCCGAGGTGAACACCCGCCCAGACACCTTCCGGAACGATACCTACTACTCGGCGAGGTGGCTCGCCTCACGCCACTTCGCGGGGAAGGCCATGGATGCCATCCACTCGGGCGACGTGGAGGCCTACAAGACGGCCAGGGCTACCGAGAGGCGGGGCGGAAAGACGACGAGCAAGAAGACGGTGGACAACGACCTGGCCCGGCTCAAGCGGCTCTTTTCACTCTGCAGGACATGGAAGCTCTGCAAGAACAACCCCGCGTCCGAGATCAAGCTCTTCCGCCCCGAATCGCGCCGGGACCGCTTCCTCGACCCTCAGGAGGAGACCGTCCTCCTCGAGAAGTCCAGCGACGCCGTGCGTCCCGCCGTGATCTTCTCCATCCACACGGGCGTGCGCCAGGGCGAGATGCTCTCCCTGACCTGGGCCAACGTGGACCTGAATCGCGGCCGGCATGGCTCCATCACTGTGACGGCGGAGAAGGCCAAGGGCAAGAAGACCCGGCATATCCCCCTGGATGCCGTGGCCCGCGCGGCCCTGGACACCTTCCCACAGGACGCGCCGCCCGAGGCGCTCGTGTTCGACAAGTTCGGCGGTACGTATAACTCCACCCTCCGGGTCGGCTGGCAGAAGGCCCTGGAGGAGTCCAAGCTCCGGGGGGTGGTCTGGCACTCCCTCCGCCACACCTTCGCCTCAAGGCTCGTCATGGCGGGCGTGCCCCTCACCACCGTTCAGTACCTTCTCGGGCACGCTACCCTGGACATGGTCCTGAGGTACTCACACCTCGCCCCGGGCCATCTCGAGGACGCCGTTCAGGTTCTGGAGAGCAACTTGCGATTTACTTGCATTCCCGCCAAAGCCCCAGACGAGGCCCAGCAGGTCCAACTAGTCGTAAGTGGTTGATTTTGGAGGAGAGAACCGAGGTTGGATTCGAACCTACGCGGCCTAGAAGCCTCGGGGCCAGAGGCCCCTGCGTTTCAAGGCCGCCTAGGGTTCCCGGGGCGGGTCCCCTTCCTTGTTTTCTACAGCTCGGCGCCAAGCCGTTGGCGCCTCGCCTTGAAAACTTCGGACGCACCCCCGCCCTTCGAATCCCTCTCCAACCACGTCCTTTGCGGGATGCCTTCGAAGAAGCCCTCTGGCGGAGAGAGAGGGATTCGAACCCCCGGTACCCTTTTGGGGTACAGCGGTTTTCGAGGGGGGCCAAAGGCCACTTTGCAGGAGTTCCCTGGAGTGCAGGCTAGTTCACAACAACCATACGGCCGAAGGCGAATTCGCTCCGGCCATCTTTTTGGGAGTTTTCGGCAGTTTAGTTTGGTGTGATTTGGAACTTGCGATTTTCTTGCGATCGCCTCGCCTCCATCCAGGTATTGACCCAGATTTTGGTGGATATCGAATCTTCCCACCTAGCCACTCCAAGTCTCTCGATACGCGCTTCAGCAACTTCGATGCAGGAATATCACGTTCCCAGCTGAGAGCGTTACCTCGTTCCCCTGAATAGCTTCAGCCACATGCCGGAACCCCGGCCATTCACCTTCCCATTCACTTCCCTAACGCTGCCATATTTCACCAGCCTCTAACATCTTGCAGTTACGCTAGTTAACGGAATCATATGACTAGTCACTTGCACGCTCTTTCCGGACGCCTTATATTCTCCTCGCTCACCATGGAGGGCCCAATGGCCGAGAGGGAAACCGAAGCGAACGACATCACCCAGCTCGTGACCACGCTTCGCGGCAGGCTGGGTTTCAGCCAAGAGAAACTGGCGGGGGAACTGGGGGTTTCCTTCCCCACGGTCTACCGGTGGGAGAAGGGGAAGAGCCAGCCGGACACCTTGGCCCTGAAGTCCATCGAGCGGTTCCTCAAAGGTCTTGGGGCGGCCTATGCAGATCTGCGTGAGCAGTTTGCGCAGCTCCGGCCCACCGCGGCAACCCGGCGCCCCCGCGGCCGCCCCTCCAAGAAGGCGGCCGGGAAGGAAGGGGGCGGCACCATGGACCTCAAGTCCATGGAGAACCTTCTCTGGAAGGCGGCCTGCTCCATCCGGGGCGAGAAGGACGCACCAAAGTTCAAGGACTACATCCTGCCCCTGCTCTTCATGAAGCGCCTCTCCGACGTCTTCGAGGACGAATTCGCGCGGCTTGTGGAGCAGTTCGGCGACGAGGCCACCGCCCGCACGGTTCTCGACGCGGATCCTTCCCTGGTCCGTTTCTACCTCCCCCCCGAGGCCACCTGGCCCGTTCTGAGCGGAAGGCAGCCCTTCGATTGGCCCGAGGGAAGGCGCCCCCGCACCCTGGGGGAGCAGGTCACCACCACGATCCGTTCAATCGCCAAGGCAAACCCATCCCTCCAGGGCGTCATCGACCTAGTGGATTTCAACGAAACCCGCAACGGCGAGCGCGAGATTAGTGATCCGGCCCTCGAGAAGGTCATCGAGCTCCTCAGCCAGCCGAAGCACCGGCTCGGCCTCAAGGACGTGGAGCCCGACTTTCTCGGCAGGGCCTACGAGTACCTCCTCCGGAAGTTCGCGGAGGGCCAGGGACAGAGCGCCGGCGAATTCTTCACCCCCATGGAAGTGGGCTGGCTCCTGGCCTACCTCGTGGCTCCGCGCCAGGGAGAGGAGATCTACGACCCGTGCACGGGCTCGGGGGGACTCCTCATCAAGTGCCAGCTCGCCCTCAAGGAGCGGGAGAAGTCCGTGGCCCGGCCCCTGAAGCTCCACGGCCAGGAGCTGACCGGCTCCAGCTTCGCCATCGCCCGGATGAACATGGTGGTCCACGACATGGAGGGCGAGATCGCCCGGGGCAATACCATGGTCAACCCGAAGTTCCTTGAGGGCTCGAGCCTCAAACGCTTCGACGTGGTGGTCACCAACCCCATGTGGAACCAGAAGACCTTCGAGCCGGCCACCTACGAAAACGATCCCTACGAACGCTTTTCGACACGTGGCGGCTTCGCCCCCGCATCGAGCGCCGACTGGGGCTGGCTGCAGCACGTCCACGCCAGCCTCAAGGAGCGGGGCCGCGCCGCCGTGGTCATCGACACGGGGGCCGCCAGCCGGGGCAGCGGCAACGAGGGGGAGAATCGGGAGAAGTCCATCCGGCGGTGGTTCGTGGAGAACGACTTGGTCGAGGCGGTCATCCTTCTTCCCGACAACCTTTTCTACAACACCACCGCGGCGGGTCTCCTCGTGGTCCTTAACAACGCCAAGCGGGAGGACCGGAAGGGAAAGGTCCTCTTCCTCAACGCCAGCGCCGAGTTTCAGAAGGGCCGCCCCAAGAACTTCCTGCCCGAGGAGACGGTCAAGCGTCTCGCCCAGGCCTTCCACGAGGGAAAGGAGATCGAGCACCTCCTTAAGGTCGTCGCACTGGCGGAGATCGCCGCCAACGACTTCAACCTCTCCCCGTCGCGCTACGTGACCAGCCTCGCCCCGGCGGAACACCGGGACATCCAGACCCTCCTGGACGAACTGGCCAAGCACGAGAAGGAGGCGCTGGCGCTGAACAAGGAGCTGGCGGGCATCTTCACGGGCCTCGGGTATCGGTGGGGAGGTGAAGCTTGACGAAGGATCTAGTGCCCCAGCCGACTCCCAAGAGGCCGGCGCGGGCAGGCGGCTACGACCGTCTGCTCGGCCAGATCATCGAAGAGGTGAACCAGGCCCGGCGCCTTTCCGCCCGAGTGGTGAATACTGCCATGACCGCGACCTACTGGCTCATCGGCCACCACATCGTCGAGTTTGAGCAGGCGGGCGCCCAGCGGGCGGAATACGGGGAGGCCCTCCTCAAGAAGATGGCGATCGACCTGACGGCAAAGTTCGGCAAGGGATTCAGCCTGACCAATCTCAAGCAATTTAGGCAGTTCTACCTCACCTTCCCACAAGGCGGGATGGGTCAGACGTCGTCTGGCCGATTGCCGGGAGATGCTCATAAAATAGGTCAGACAGCGTTTGACCTTTCCTCCATGCGTCCAATCGGAGCATCCTTCTCCCTCCCCTGGACGGCCTACATGCGGCTCCTCTCGGTGAAGGACGGGGCCGCCCGGCCTTGTTACGAGGCCGAGGCGAACCCGGCAGGGTATTCTGCCGGCCTTGACACGGCTATTGCAGGAGGCTATATTCGTAGATGGATCTGCTCCCCGCTGGACCAGCCGCAAGGCCTCCGGCGGGGTTTTGCTTTTAGGGGGCTCCCGTGCCGGTAGAGCCCCCGGTCAAGCGCGCCATCGCCTTCTTGGACGGGCAGAATCTCTTCTACGCGGCCCGGGACGCCTTCGGGTACACCTACCCCAACTACGATCCCCTCGAACTGCCCAAAACCGTTTGTGCCCCGAGAGGGTGGAATCTCGTTCGGGTCCACTTCTACACCGGCCTTCCAAGTCCTGAGGTCAACAAGACCTGGCACGATTTCTGGAGCCGGAAGTTGGCCGTCATGGGAACGCGTGGTATCCACACCTTCACAAGACCCCTCAAGTACCGCCACGAAACGGTCGCCTTGCCCGACGGCTCGGAAACGACCGTGTTCGTGGGCCGCGAGAAGGGGATCGATGTTCGCCTCGCTCTCGATGTGGTGCGCATGGCCCGCTCCAATGAACTCGACGTGGCCCTGATCTTCAGCCAGGACCAGGATCTTTCCGAAGTTGCCGACGAGGTAAAGGCGATTTCCATCGCCCAGAACCGGTGGATCAAAGTGGCTTCCGCGTTTCCGGCGAGCCCTACCTCCGGCAACACGCGGGGCATCAATGGGACGGACTGGATCAAGCTCGACAAGGCGCTGTACGACGCCTGCCGGGACCCCAACGACTACCGGAAGGGGGACGGCCCGTGAAGGCGGCCGCGCGAAGCGCCCTCGGATACCCGGGGCCGATTGCGCCAAATTCGTCCACCGGGGCGCAATGAGGGAGCAATATGCAACGGCAACCCATTGCCATGACTAGCTTTTCATTGCTCTTGCCCGGGCGCTCGCCCGGGCGAAGGCGAGCAACGAGGGGAAGCGAATGACGAATGTAGGAGCGCCGCCCCCGGGCCGATCGGTACTGCACCCCACGGCGAAAGGAAATCGCGGCGAGGCGCCGCTCCTACAACAGAACGCCGCGCAACCGCCCGTAGGAGCGCCGTCCCCGGCGCGAAGGCCGCACCCAGGAAGCGAGGGACCCATGGCAAGCGGTGAGCCGGCGGGCATCTTCACCGGTCTAGGCTGCCGGTGGGGAGGCAAGGATGCCTAGGAAGCCGCGGGGAGCCGCCGCCCTCGTCAAGATGGAGGCCATAGAGCATCAGATCCTCACATTGCGAGGCCATAAGGTCCTGTTGAGTAACGACCTGGCAGCACTCTACGGCGTGGAGACGAAGGCGCTCGTTCAGGCCGTCAAGCGGAACATCGCCCGCTTCCCCTCGGATTTCATGTTCCAGCTCTCGCCCGAGGAGGTCGCGGCCTTGAGGTCACAATTTGTGACCTCAAGTTGGGGCGGCCAGCGGTATCTCCCCTACGCCTTCACACAGGAAGGCGTGGCCATGCTCTCCAGCGTCTTGCGGAGTGAGCAGGCGGTGCGGGTCAACATCGAGATCATGCGGGCCTTCGTCCGCATGAGGCAGGCCTTGGAGACGCACCGCAAATGGGCCCGAAAGCTTGAAGAATTGGAGGAAAAGGTGGGAGGCCACGACGAGGCCCTGCGGCTCATCTTCGACGCCCTTAATCAACTCATGGCGCCGCCTGCCAGCACCAAGAAAAACATTGGGTTCAGAGCAGACGGCGCGAAATGAGATACAAGATGCTAGGAGCGCCGCCGCCGGCGCGATCCCTGGGCATGCAGAAGGGAGGGCTTCATGGCCAACGGTGAACGGCCGGAAGGGTGGGCCGCGGTTCAGCTTGGCGACCTTTGCCGCAATCGACGCGAAATAGTCATGCCTTCCCACAAAGGGGAAGAGCGATATATAGGTCTTGAGCATCTAGATTCCGGTCGGCTCACCATTACCCGTTGGGGAACAGACGCAGAAGTTAGAAGTGCAAAGAGCCGCTTCTATCCGAGAGACGTCCTCTACGGGAAACTGCGACCTTACTTGGATAAAGCCGGGATGGCCGAATGGACCGGTCTGTGCTCAACGGACATCCTCGTGTTGGAGGCAATGAAAGACCTTGCGGATCCCGCCTTCCTCGGATTTAGGCTTCACACCAGCGATTTCATTGACCATGCCAATGCAACAACAGAGGGGGTGAACCACCCCAGAACTTCATGGAACGGGATTTCCAGATTCACCCTTGAAGGCCCACCCCTTCAGGAACAGCGCGCCATCGCAGGCGTGCTGTCGAAGCTCCAGGGGGCGGTGGAGGCGCAGGACAAGATCATCGCCACCCTCAAGGAACTCAAGGCCGCCACCCTCGCCAAGCTCTTCCGCGAAGGCCTCCGCGGCGAGCCCCTCAAAGAGACCGAAATCGGCGAGATTCCCGAGAGCTGGGAGGTGGTACAAATCCGCAGCCTCGGTGAAATCGTGACAGGGACAACTCCACCTACATCTGACCGAGGCAACTATGGCGGTGATATACCGTTCATCGCGCCAGGTGATCTAGGCGAATTCAGGTTGGTTCGCGCGGCACAGAAGGCTCTCTCTGAGGCTGGCCTGAGAAGGTCCCGCGCCCTTCCTCCCCGTTCGGTGCTTGTTGTATGCATTGGCTCGACCATCGGCAAGGTCGGAATGACCTTGGCACCGGCCAGCACAACCAATCAACAAATTAACGCCGTAATCTGCCGCGAAGGGCAGGAACCAGAGTTCGTGCACTATCTCATGCTATGGAACGCTACCCGAATAGCTAACATGGCAACACCGAGCCCCGTACCAATCTTGAGCAAGGGGTCCTTTGGAGAAATCTCAGTCGCGGTACCTTCAGATGATCAGGAAGCAAAAGAAATCGCAGCAACGCTCTGCGCGATAGACGAATTGATGGAAGCGCGGGTCAAGACTCGAGATGCAGCTGACCACATCTTTCAATCCATGCTCCACCTCCTCATGACCGGCGAGGTCCGGGTAACGGCGCTCATGGAAAAGGTTCCGTCCGCCAAGGTCGCAGAGCTTCCGGCGCGTTATGCGGACGGCCGTCTGGACGAATCCATCCTCCAGGAGATCGTCCGCCGGATCGTCGAGGCGGTTGCCCCCGAGAAGATCATCCTCTTCGGCTCCGCGGCCAGGGCTGAGATGGGGCCGGACAGCGACGTGGACCTCGTCGTCGTCAAGTGTGGTGTCCACCGGCGTAAGACGGCCCAAGCGCTCCATCTGAAGATGAGGGGAATCGCCGCACCCGTTGACCTCATCGTGGCGACGCCAGAGGATCTGGAGCGGCACAAAGATACGATCGGGCTGATTTACAGGTCCGCGCTGAAGGAAGGCAAGGTGATCTATGCCCGTTGACCCCCATGCCTCCACGGCTCAGGAATGGCTGAAAAGGGGCCGGAGCCATCTCATCCGTGCGCACCAGCCGAAACCGGAAGGCGTTTTGTGGGAAGACCTCTGTTTCGACGCCCAGCAAGCCGCCGAGCTGGCCATCAAGGCCATCCTGGTTATCCGCGGTGTCTCGTTCCCAAAGATTCACGACATCCGGCGGCTTTTCGACCTTCTAAGGGATTCGGGGCTGGAGATACCCGATACCCTTCGGCTTGCCGAGGTGTTAACGCCATACGCCACGGAAATCAGGTATCCAGCAGATTTCGAGCCGGTGACTGAAGAGGATTTCAAGCATGAGCTGTCACTCGCGGAATCGGTCGTGAGTTGGGCGGAACGGCTGATTCTTGGTCATGAGGGGCCATCGCCATGACCACCCTCGGCACGGAGCGCACGACGGTCCAGGACCCGTTGGTCCAGTACGCCGTGGAGGTGGGCTGGTCCTACCTCACTCCCGACGAGGCGCTGACGCTCCGGCGGGGTTCGGGGGGAACGCTCTTCTATTCGGTCCTTCGGGAGAAGCTCATCACGCTCAATCCCGGCGTGGTGACCGTGGAGAGCGTGGACGGGATCGTCGCGGCCATCGAGAGCGCCCGCAACTCCATCGAAGGCAACGCCGAGGTCCTGGCTTGGATCCGGGGCGAGCGGACGGTCTACGTCACCGCCGAGAGGCGCCACCGGAATGTGATCGTGGTGGACTTCGACCCCGGCCGGACGGGCCAGAACGTCTTCCACGTGACGGACGAGTGGGAGTACACCAACGGCCGGTACACCAACCGGGCCGACGTGGTGTTCATGGTAAACGGCATCCCCGTGGCCCTGGTGGAGACCAAGAGCACGAAGAAGCGCGATGGGATCGACGAAGGCGTCGTCCAGGTGCGGCGATACCACAGGGAGACGCCCGAGCTGGTGACGGCCCCGCAGGTCTTCGACGTAACCCACCTTCTGGACTTCTACTACGGCGGCACGTGGAGCCTGGAGCGCAAGAACCTTCTCAACTGGAAGGACGAGGAGCCGGGTAACTTCGAGCGCAAGGTGAAGCGCTTTTTCGCCCGCGAGCGCTTCCTCAAGATGCTGGAGGAGTGGATCGTCTTCTTCAAGCGGGACGACGAGCTGAAGAAGGTCATCCTCCGCCAGCACCAGACCCGGGCCGTGGACAAGGTGGTGGAGAGGGCCCTGGACCCGGAACGCCGCAGGGGCCTCGTCTGGCACACCCAGGGCTCGGGCAAGACCTTCACCATGATCAAGGCGGCCGAGCTCATTCTGAGGCAGAAGGCCTTCGCCAAACCCACGGTCCTCCTGCTCGTGGACCGAAACGAGCTGGAGAGCCAGCTCTTCCAGAACCTAACCGCCTATGGCCTGGAGGCTCGGTACGCCGAGAGCAAGGCGGATTTGCGGGACCTCCTGAGGAGCGACTTCCGCGGCCTGATCGTCTCCACCATCCACAAGTTCGACGGCGCCGACGCGGACCTGTGCGCGCGGGAGAACGTCTACGTCTTCGTGGACGAGGCCCACCGCTCCACGGGCGGGGACCTGGGCAACTACCTCGTGGCGGCCCTCCCCAACGCCACCCTGATCGGCTTCACGGGCACGCCCATCGACCGGACGGCCTACGGACAGGGCACCTTCAAGGTCTTCGGCAAGGACGACGCGCCCAAGGGCTACCTCGACAAGTACTCCATCGCCGAGTCCATTCTCGACGGCACCACGCTGGAGCTGAAGTACACGCTGGCGCCCAACGAGATTCGGGTGCCCATGGACCTCTTGGAGAAGGAGTTTCTCGCCCTGGTGGAATCGGAGGGGGTGAGCGACATCGCCGAGCTGAACAAGATCCTCGAGCGCGCCGTGAACCTGCGCGCCTTCCTCAAAGCCCAGGACCGGGTGGAGAAGGTGGCCCGCTTCGTGGCGAGCCACTTCAAAGAGAACGTGGAGCCGCTAGGCTACAAGGCCTTCCTCGTAGGGGTGGACCGGGAGGCCTGCGCCCTCTACAAGCACGCGCTGGACAAGATCCTGCCCCCCGAAACCTCGGCGGTGGTCTACACCTCGGCCCACAACGACAATGAGCTGCTGAGCGAGTTCAAACTCGAGGAGCCGGAGGAAACCAAGCTCCGCCGGACCTTCGTCCAAAAGGACACGGTGCCGAAGATCCTTATCGTCACCGAGAAGCTTCTCACCGGATTCGATGCGCCCATCCTCTACTGCATGTACCTGGACAAGCCCATGCGGGACCACACCCTCCTCCAGGCCATCGCGCGGGTAAACCGTCCCTACGAGGACGAGAAGGGCATCAAGAAGCCGGCGGGATTCGTGGTGGACTTTGTGGGCATCTTCGACAAGCTGGAGAGGGCGCTCGCCTTCGATTCGGACGAGGTGGCCAGCGTCATCCAGAACATCGACGTGCTCAAGGGCCGCTTCGAGACCCTCATGCGGGAAAAGGCGCCGCCCTATCTCGCGCTCTGCCGCCCGCCCAGCCCCGATTCCTCGGGAATCGGGGCGCCCCCGAGCCGAAGGCGAAGGGAGCCCCAAGGGAGGGGTGAGGCTCCATCGGGCTCTGCCCGTGGAGCGGGGAGGGAATGGCCCTCCCCGTTGTGGGTGATGACGGACAAGTCCGTCGAGAGGGCCATCGAGACCTTCGCCTACAAGGAGGAGCGCGAGCGCTTCTACGAGTGCTACCGGGAGCTGGAAAGCCTCTACGAGATCTTATCCCCCGACGTCTTCCTGCGTCCCTACATCGAGCCCTACGGCCAGCTCTCCATCCTGTACCAGGTGGTGGTGAACGCCTTCAGTCCCAGGACCCTGCTCCTCAAGGACCTCATGAAGAAGACCGAGCGCCTGGTGCAGGAGCACGCGGAGGCCTACGGCCTGACGCAGACCCTGCCGCTGGTCCGTATCGACGACAAGGCCCTGGAAGCCCTGCGATCGCCCGACACCTCGGACGCGAACAAGATCATCAACTGCGGGCGGAGCCTCGTACAGGCTGCCTTCGAGGAGGGCGAGAAGGAGCCCTACCTCATTCCCATCGGCGAGCGGGCCGAGCAGGTCCTCGCCCAATACGAAGAGCGTCAGGCGTCCACCCAGGAGACGCTGAGCCACCTCGAGGAACTGCTCAAGGAATACGTCGAGGCTCGAAAGGAGCGCGCGCGGCTGGGGCTGGACACGAGGAGCTTTACGGTCTACTGGGTTCTCAAGCAGCTGGGCATCGCTTCACCCCGCGAAGTGGCCGCAAGCGTGTGTGCCGTGCTGGAGCGGTTTCCCAACTACCGGGATAATGCCGGAGAACTGCGCCGTCTGAAAGCCGAGCTTTACAAGGTCTTCCTGCAAGCCGGTGCCAAGGAGACGATGGTTGCTCTCGCGGATCGCATTCTCCGGTTGGGAAGTGCATGAGCCGAACGATGGACCCGAGCCGAGCCGCCTTTCACCGGGAGGTCCAGGCCTGGGCCGGGAAGATCGGCGCCCACCCCAAGCGCGTGCAGATCCAGCGCATGACAAAAAAGTGGGCCTCCTGGTCCTCCTCGGGGCGGATTTGTTTCAGCGACGACCTGCTCTTCAAGCCCAGGGCCTTCCGCGAGGTCGTCATCGTGCACGAGCTCATTCACTGCCTCGTCCCCAACCACGGCAAGCTCTTCAAAAGCCTCATGAAGGCCAATCTGCCCAGTGGCTTGAAGGGCATTCAAGGGGACACCCGGGGCTCGGCGGCGGCATGCTTCGGCCGGGGCCAGCGAAAGGATACCCAAGCATGAGGCGCAACCCGATTAGGATCGTTGCGGACGACCGGGAGCCAGTGGCCGTCCTCGCTTCGATCCGCGCCTTGCCAGGGGCTGAAGTGACCCTGGCACGGTTGCCGGTTGGCGATTTCCTTGTTGGGGACCGACTCCTGGTGGAGCGAAAGAGTCTCCAAGATTTTGCGGTCTCGCTGATAGATGGGCGCCTATTTTCTCAGGCATCCGCACTGGCCAATTCCGGGAGAAGGACCCTGATGATCCTGGAGGGGCCGCCATTGAGTTTGGCGCACAGCGGGATTCGAAGAGAGGCGCTCCAGGGCGCCCTGATTACGATCTCGTTGATCTACGGGATCCCGGTTCTGAGATCGTTGAATCCAGAGGAAACCGGCCGGCTGATTCTTTACGCCGAGAAGCAAAGGAGGGCATGCGTCTCGGGGGCTTTGCGGCGTCCGGGCTATCGCCCCAAGGGAAGAAGACAGCGGCAGCTTTTTCTCCTACAGGGGTTGCCCGGCGTTGGCCCGGCAAAGGCCAATAAACTCCTCGCGGCCTTCGGATCGGTGGAGGAGGTCGTCAAGGCGGAACTGGCGGCGCTAGCCGGCGTACGAGGGATCGGAAGGAAGACCGCCGACGCGATCCGGTGGGCAGTCAGCGAGGCCGCTACAGCACGCTATCATTCAGCGGTAACACCTCCCCATACCCCGTCTGGTCAAGCTGAGCCGCCTGGAATATAGAGTGCGGCGGGAGGCCGTGTGGCGGAGATCGGCGGGTTCCGTATCGGCGGGGACTGTGCGGCGGCTTGGCCTTCGCCTTTCTCAGAGGCCGGGCTGAGCCGGGAAGGTGACCGTGCCGGGCGTTGCAGCGGCTTGGCTATGAAGGCGTGTGCCATGATCCCGCCCGCTACGAGGCCGTCGCGGAGGGGATGAAGCAGGCGCTGGCCGCCTTGCCGCAACGCCACGCACGCAAAGGGCTTGCGGGGAGGGCTTGACAGAGGCCGGGGGGGGGGGGGGTAAAATCCCTTGCGAGAAGGCTCGATGGGGGCACATACTCCGGAGGGTTTGCCATGAAAAAAGGTCTTCGCGTCGCTTCCCTCGTGACTACCTTGCTCGTCCTTAGCGGAAGCATCTTTGGCATGAGACCGAGAGAGAGCTTCTGCGGCTACTTTGTGTGGTCCACCATGGGTTGTTACGATGCTGGGTGCGTGAACTGCACTGCGGTGACCGTGTATCCTTAGGCAAATAGGCCCTGTATGATTGTCCGGTACTTCCATCGAGCCTTCTCTGTTTTAGGGGGTGAATTGTGAAGAGCCTCCATCGAAATCACTCACAGGCAGCCCGTGACCTTCGGAAAACACGATGGCTTGAGACGCTCCTCGCCACCAGTATCTTGGTGGCTGTCGCGGCGATAGCGGCGGTTCCGGTCTCGCCTCCCCAGCTCAAACCGGCGCAGGAGATTCTTGCGGGCGTCCTTCCCAAGTCCTGTTGGGACATGGTTCCCGATGAAGATGGGAATCTCTGGTATTCAGATCTCCATCAACAAAAAATAGTCAACATCACGCTTGCCGGAAAAGTGATAAAGGTTATGGAAGGCGCCCAGCTATTTCCCGACGGGCTAGAAGGCCCGACGGGCCTCTCGCTCTGGGGCTCCCTCCTGGCCGTGGAAGACGGCAACAAAAGCATCCATATTCTGGATGTGAAGGCAGGGCGCCTTGTTCGGACCATTCCCTACGAAACGCTCCACGGCGACTTCACAATGAATCCCGCTTTTGGATTCTCTCTTTGGAAGGACAGGATCCTCTTCACCGGCCTGGGTTTCGAAGGTCCGCCACCTCCAGCCGACCAGCCTGTTCAAGTGCTGACCCTATTCAGCACGGGCCTCGATGGCCGAGGTCTGGATGTCGTGAAACGAGAATACTTGTCGGTCCAAGTGCGGCCCGGCCGCACTCTGTTCGGCTTGGGCTTTTCCGCCTCGCTCCCAGGTGGAGACATGGCAGTCTGCCAAGCGCTTCCAGCCCGGCTGATTCTGCTCGGCCCGCAGGGGAAGGTCCTTCAGGAAGCGGCCGTTCCGGGGCTCGATGTGCCGTTGCTCCCCCGCACCCTTATGCGGAATGAGAATCTTCAGGCGGAGACCTTGGCCGCGACGCCCCATGTTACGGGGCTCTTCACCTTGAAGGACTGGATCGGTCTCGTCCTGCAGCGGCCCTCGCCCGCTGGGCCGCGCTTGAGCGTGGCATGGTTTTCCTCCCATCTCGATCTCGTGAGAGAAGAGGGGGTTGAACTGCCCGTCAAGCTGACCAAGTGGGATGTCGTGGCTCGGGTCATAGGATCGCCTCCAAACGGTGTTTTGTTCCTTGTCCGCCACAGGGAGCCGGGCGCCATGCCGACCGCTCGCCTCTACAGGAGTCAAGTCCAATGATCCCTAAGCGGGCGCTCGTCGTCTTGCCCTTCATCGTGGCGCTCATGGTGTTCGCAGGCTTGTCGGTGTTTCTCACCTTCGCTCAGGAGGTGCGCCCGCCGCTCTGGCAGTGCGGGCTCAATCCCGGAGACCCGCCGACGAGGATCGACCAGGTCTTGGATCGCCCCGCCTCTTTGGTGGACACGGTCCTCTGGCAGGAGGGGCGGGCCATCGTGCTCGTGAAGGCGGGCCAGCTCCGACCCAAAGAACTTCCCGAGGGCCAGGCGGTCACGATCAGCTTACTGGACCCGGAGGGCAAGCCCGCCTCGGGTGTGCTCCTGGAGTGGAAGCCCGAGGGCCTTCCGAACCTGCCCGAACCCATCGGCCGCGTGAGTACCGGCAAAGACGGGCGTGCGCTGATCCGCGTGGAGCCCGACAGGGCAACGGTGGTGTGGGTCGCGGAGGAGGGCTACCTTCCCATGGTGACCACGCTCGCGCCCTCCACGAGCCAGGCCAGCCTGACCCTCGTGCGAGATCCGGACCGGGTCCTTCACGCCAGGGACGCCTACGGACGGGACCTGGCGGGTGCCGAGCTGAAGGCCTTTCCCCTCCAGGCCATGTCGGACCCGTTGGCACTGATGAGAAACATCAAGGCGATCCAGAAACAGGTCTCGGGGGACGAGACGGGCCGGGTGCCCCTTCCCGCCGGCTCCGAGCACATGGCGGGCGGTCTCCTCGCTCCGGGGTGCTCGTTGGAGGAGATCCCTTCCCTCGACGCCCTTCGCGTGGTGGTTCTCAAGGCGGCGCCGGTCCTCCATGTGGCCGTGCGGGACGCCGCCACCAAAGGCCCGGTCAACAATGTGAAGGCGGAATATGCCTTCAGCTCTTCGAGCATTCCGGTCCTGGTGTTTAAACGCGAGGCGCAGTGGGCCGGCGGCGCGGGCGCCATTAGCCCTGGCGCCTATCCCTGCAAGGTGACGCTGACGGCGGAGGGGCGCGTGCCATCTCTTGTGGAATTGAAGGAACCTCCCATTGGCGGGCGCCTGGAGGTCATGCTCGAAGCCGGTGTTGTGCTCGCCGGCCTCGTCACGGATGCGGAAGGTAAAGGTGTTGCCGGGGCGCTGGTGGGCATGGGAAGCAGCACGGACGGATTTTGCGAAACGGCTAAGGATGGGTCCTTCGAGCTGCCGCCGCTGGCCCCGTCCCGCGCACCCTACACACTCGAAGCGGGTGCGGATGGGTATCTGGATTGGGAGCGGAGCGGTCTCCCAGCGGAGGACAACCGGTCCCTGCGAATCATTCTGGACCGCGGGGCCACGGTGAGCGGGCGGGTGCTTGACGAGGAGACGCGCCAGCCGGTCCACGGTGCCAAGGTGACCTTTCTGGTCCAGGGATCCTCCAGTTCGCGGGGCGTCTCCTTCGACGCCAAGGTGGATCAGGAGGGCGCCTTCTCCGAGGGAGGATTGGACCCGGGAATCTACACGGTACGGGCGTACGGCAAGGGTGGGGTAACTCCTCCCATCACCGTCTCCATCACGGCCGCGGAGCCCCACGACCTGGGGGAGCTGCTCTTGTCGGGACATCCCGCAGTCAAGGGCGTCCTCATCCTGCCAGGGAACGAGGCCCTGTCAGCGACCCCTACCGTGAAGCTGGAGCGGTTCTTGAACTTCAGGGAAGTGAGCACGGAACTCAACGCGAGGAGCCTGGAGGGCTCGGTGGATGGGGAGGGTGCCTTCGTCATCCGCGGCGCGGCGGCGGGACGATACCGGCTGGTGGCTTCCGACGGCATTTGGAAGAAGACCCTCGGCCCCGTCACCGTGGATGAACAGGACGTGGATCTGGGCAATGTTCTTCTGGAAAAAGCCTGTTCCCTCCGCGGGCGCGTGGTGCAGACGGACGGAAACAGCGCGTCGTCCTGGCGAATCACCCTGGCCACCCAGGCCTTCGACTTCGGACCTCCCACGGCCTTCACCGAAGAGGACGGCTCGTTCGTCTTCGACGATTTGGCTCCAGGCGTCTACCGCCTTCAGGCCTACCCGCCCCTCAAACTCAAGCCCGAAGCGGACCAGCCGGTGGACCTGGCTCCGGGGCAGGAAGCCGAGGTGATCGTTCCCGTGGGCGGCGTGACGGTAACCGCCTTCGTGCAAGTGGAAGGACGTCCCGCCGCGGCCGCCGAGGTGGGTCTGATGGGCCAGAGCGACGCGGTGTTCGAGTCGGGCGTGGTGTCGGTCAACTCCGAATGGGGCAGGGTGATCCTCGGCCTGCCCTCCATCCCCCACCTAGGAACCGCCGATGCCACCGGGCTGGTGACCATCGAGGGCGTTTCCCCTGGCTTGAACCAGGCCACACTCCATTTCAATGACATGGATTACAAGATGCTCGTCACGATCCCGCCGTCCCCCCAGACTCCACCCACCTGGAGTTTCAAGGGCATGGAACTCACGGGACAGGTGCTGGATCCCCAGGGCGCCGGGGCGCCGGAAGTTCTTTTAACCCTCGGTTATCAAGGCGTGGGCGCCAACCCTCAGAACACCACGGCCACCGATGCGCAGGGACACTTCCGAATGGCCGGACTGGGGGAGGGGACCGTGGTGCTGGGCGCCCGAAACGAAAAGGGACAGACCGCCACGGCGACGGTGACGCTCACCGGGGAAAAGGCTCCAGAGCCCTTGGTGCTTCAGCTCAAGGCGGTAGGGCAAGTTACGAAGTGAGTAGGTGAGTAGGTGAGTAAGTGAGTAGGTGAGTAGGTGAGTAGGAAACCTCACCGTGTTCGAGGCCCTTCTTTTCCCATCGCCCGTGCAGATGATGCCGTCGTGCGACCACACCGGAACGCCGGTGGGGTTGGAGGGCTTCTTCCACTTCGCCTCCTCCACCGCCTCGGGGTCCGCGTCGTGGATCAGCGCGCGGATGCGGCCGAGCATCCCCTCCCGTCAGTCGCCCTTCTCCTCCATCGTCGCTTCGTTCGAAGCCGCCGGAGGAGTTTTTTGGCAAGTGACGGTCCGAGCGGCACGGGCCAAGGGGAAACGCTCCCGGCGGGTGCCCCTGGACCGGACGGGGCGGGAAGCCCTAGACTCCCTCCCCCGAGGGATTCGGAGGGATTCCCTCTTGAGGTATGCCCACCTTGCCCCTGGATTCCTCGAAGAGGCCGTCACGGCCCTGGACCGATCCGGTAAAAAATCGGTAAACATGGCCCCCTCCGCCTCCGAAGGCGGTGCCCCATGATCGCCCGTAAGTCCTTTGTTTTGGCGGAGAGACGGGGATTCGAACCCCGGGTACCCTTTTGGGGTACAGCGGTTTTCGAGACCGCCGCCTTCGACCACTCGGCCATCTCTCCGCGCCGGGAAGGATACCGTTCAACCCTTTTCCTGTCAAGGAACAGCGGAGATCGGCCCGATTGGCAACCCCGCCCCTCGAATCAGCGCCGCCCCCCCGGCGCCCGATCCGCCAGAATGGGCTTTAGACCCGAATAGGCAGGGGTTGAGGCCTCCATCTGCGGACTGATCTTTCATCGATCAACGATTGAGGCGGACCCCTTGCGTCTCGCCGAAGGCGGGCGTGGAGTCAGGGTTCGCAACGGCTCAGGAGGATTGCGGCATGCAGCCCGTCGTACCCGCTGCCGAAAGCGAGAACCGTGCTGCCAGAAGTGACCACGCCATAGAGAATGCTTATGGCGGGAGCATTCTGGGGTGACCAGGTCACACCGTCAGGACTGGTCAGAATCTTCTCTCCCACGGCGACATACGCCCCCCCGGCGTAGGTTACCGATTGGAGGTTGTAGTACTCCGATGTATTCCGGCGAGTCCAGGACCTTCCATCCGGGCTAGTCCAAATGGTTTCCTGATCGACCACCACGAATCCCGCTGGGCCATACGCTATCCGAGGGCCAAGTCCGTACGGAATGATCATTCCGGGTTTCGGCGTCCTGCGATGCCAGTTTACGCCATCGGGGCTCGTCAGGAACACCCCGCCGGGGCCCACTGCGACAAAGCGTCCTCCACCGTACGCGATACTGGTCAACCACCCTTTTTTGTAGCCGGCGTGATGTTTGGTCCAGCTCAACCCGTCCGGACTTGTCCACACATGCCCATGGAGTCCCACGGCGACAAACAGGCCCTCGGCGTAGAGCACGTCGTTGAACCAACCGCCATCCTCCACCACGTGCTTGCGCCAACGGTGGCCGTCCCTGCTGATGAGGATCGCTCGATCCGTGGCGACGGCGGCCACGTATCGTCCCGCTCCGTAAGCAATGCCCGTGACCCGACAAAAGGTGTCGACGGCGTCCTGGGTCCACGTCAGGCCGTCCGGGCTGGTCAAGATGACTCCGTTTCCCCCGACAACGAACTGGTTCTTCGCCCAAATTCCGGCGTAGAGTTCCTCAGTATGCTCGGGCGGGAGAACAGCCTCCCACACCTCGCCGCAGCCTTGCGCAACGACCATCGTCGAAGCGCCCAGCGCCACGGCCGCCAGAATCGCCACAACCCAATGCCTCGCCCCTCTCCCCATGCCTTCCTCCTTCCGCCGTAATGGCTCCACTTGATCCCCCCCATTTTCGGGCACCCGGGCGTGGCCTTTCAACCCGTCGGCAGGCGTGTCGGTGAGGGCCCTGTCGGTCGCGGAGCCCATGCGCCTCCCCCCGCACCGGGAGGGCAGGCCCGCCAGGGGTGCCCGATCGAGGCGGTTGCGCGGCAAGGAGCCACGCCGATTCTCAAGAGGGGGCGGTCATGGATCAGAAGGAGACTTCGCAACGGCCTGGACGGAGGCTGTCCCCGGCCTGAAAGGGAAGCGCCCCCACCGCAGAGGTCGCCTCCCCGTCGTTTATCGCCAGGAAGAATGGAGACACCGGCAACTCGCCGGCGATAGGGGGCCTTCCCCGGGGAGGAACGCCGCGACACGCGGTGAGCCTCAACGGGATTTCCTCCTCGCCTCGAAGAAGCCCTGAAGAAGGTCTCGTGCCTGGGTTCCTCGGAGGCCGGAGGAGATGGGAAACCGGTGGGGGTACCGGTTCCGGCGCCAAAGATGCTGCAGGAGGGCCACCCCCCCGAAGCGCGGCTCAGGGGCGGCGTAGACGAGGCCGCCGATTCGGGCGTGAACCATGGCCCCGAGGCACATGAGGCAGGGCTCGAGGGTCACGTAGAGGATGGACTCCCGCAGGTCGTTGCGGTGTCTTGCCGCCAGCGCGGCGGCGAGAACCTCCATTTCTGCATGGGCCAGGGGGGACTCGGATTCGCCCCGGTTTCTCCCTTCGAAGCAGAACCCGTCCGGACAGACGAGCACCGCGCCCACGGGCACGTCTCCGTCGCGGCCTGCCTCCTCGGCGAGGGAGAGGGCCCGGTCCATCCAGTCCCGCGTCTCCAAGGGCGGCCTCCCTCCGAGAAGGATAGCACGCGGGCCGAAGGGCCAGGGTGTCCGTGGGGGTACTCCGAGGAAGCGCCCCAAGATGTTGGGTCCGATCTCCTTCATTTGCCGACCCATAGGTCTTGACACCCGGCCCGGCTCCGTGTAAGATAATGCGGCTTTTTCCCCCCTCGGGGAGAAAGTCTCCGCGCAAGGGCGACGGAAGGAGGCAGGGAGTGCCGACCATCAATCAGCTCGTGCGGAAGGGACGGAAGGCGGTCCAGTACAAGACCAAGAGCCCCGCCCTCCGCTCCAACCCGCAGAAGAGGGGCGTGTGCACGCGCGTGTACACCACCACGCCCAAGAAGCCCAATTCCGCGCTCCGGAAAGTGGCGCGCGTTCGCCTCACCAGCGGGATGGAGGTCACCACCTACATCCCCGGCATCGGGCACAACCTCCAGGAGCACTCGGTGGTGTTGATCCGCGGCGGGCGCGTCAAGGACCTTCCGGGCGTGCGCTACCACATCATCCGCGGCAAGCTGGACACGACGGGCGTGGACGCCCGCCGTCAGGGCAGATCGAAGTACGGAGCGAAGCGGCCGAAGTCCTGATCCTGGTTTCCGCCCGGGCCCCACAGGGGGGCCGTTGCTCTTTGAAAAAGAGGGTAAGGAGCAGCAGGTCATGCCGAGGAAAGCCTTTGTCAGAAAGCGAGAGATCGCGCCGGACTCAGTCTACGGGTCTGTCCTGGTCAGCAAGTTCATCAGCAAGATCATGTACCAGGGCAAGAAATCCGTGGCCGAGTCCATTTTTTATGGGGCCATGGACATCCTGAAAGAGAAGACCGGAGAAGATCCGCTCAAGGTCTTCCAGAAGGCCCTCGAGAACGTAAAGCCCGTGCTCGAGGTCAAGTCGCGCCGCGTCGGCGGCGCCACGTACCAGGTGCCCGTGGAGGTCCGCCCCGAGCGCCGCCTCTCCCTGGCCATCCGCTGGCTCATCGAGTTCTCCCGCTCCCGAGGCGAGAAGACCATGACCGAGTGCCTGGCCGGCGAGGTCCTGGACGCGTACAACAACCGCGGGTCCTCCATCAAGAAGCGCGAGGACACGCACAAGATGGCCGAGGCCAACAAGGCCTTCGCCCACTACCGCTGGTAAAGGATCCGGGAATGCCCCGTACGGTCGACCTCGCCCTACAGAGAAACATCGGCATCATGGCCCACATCGATGCCGGGAAGACCACGACGACCGAGCGCGTGCTCTTCTACACGGGTGTGAACTACAAGATGGGCGAGGTCCACGAGGGCACGGCCACCATGGACTGGATGGTCCAGGAGCAGGAGCGGGGCATCACGATCACCTCCGCCGCCACGACCTGCTTCTGGCGGGACTGCCGCATCAACATCATCGACACCCCCGGGCACGTGGATTTCACGGCCGAGGTCGAGCGTTCCCTTCGCGTGCTCGATGGGGCCGTGGGCGTATTCTGCGGGGTGGCGGGGGTGGAGCCGCAGTCGGAGACGGTGTGGCGCCAGGCCGACAAGTACAAGGTCCCGCGCATCGCCTTCGTGAACAAGATGGACCGGCAGGGAGCCGACTTCGAGCGCGCCCTGCGGATGATGGACGAGCGCCTTCACGCCCGTCCCGTCCCCGTCCACCTTCCCTGGGGGGCGGAGGACACCTTCCAGGGCATCGTGGACCTTGTCGAGATGAAGGCCGTGCGGTGGCTCGACGACACCCTCGGCGCCCAGTTCGTGGTGGAGGAGATCCCCGAACACCTCCGGGCCCAGGCGGCCGCGTGGCGCGAGAAACTCGTGGAGATGGCCTGCGAGGAGGACGACGTCCTCCTTCAGCGGTATCTCGACGGGAAGGCCATCGGCAACGCCGAGATCCGCGCCGCCCTCCGCAAGGGCACCATCGCCATGCACTTCACGCCCGTGCTCTGCGGCTCCGCCTTCAAGAACAAGGGCATCCAGCCCCTGCTCGACGGCGTGGTGGACTTCCTGCCCTCCCCCCTGGATATCCCTCCGGTGCGGGGTTTGGACCCGTCCTCGGGCGAAGTCCAGGAGCGCCGCCACAGCGACGAGGACCCCTTCTGCGCGCTGGTTTTCAAGATCATGACCGACCCCTTCGTGGGCCAGCTGGCTTTCGTCCGCGTCTATTCCGGGTCCCTCGAGGCCGGGTCGTACGTATGGAACGTCGGCAAGAAGCGCCAGGAGCGGGTGGGCCGCCTGCTGAGGATGCACGCGAACAAGCGCGAGGAGATCGAGGAGGTCCGGGCGGGCGACATCGCCGCCATCGTCGGGCTCAAGGACGTGGTCACGGGGGAGACGCTCGCCCGGCGTGACAAGCCCGTCATCCTGGAGTCCATGGACTTCCCGGAACCCGTCATCTCCGTGGCCATCGAGCCCAAGACCAAGGCCGACCAGGAGAAGCTCTCGGGGGCGCTCCTCAAGCTCGCCAAGGAAGACCCCACCTTCAAGCTCCGGGTGGATCCCGACACGGGGCAAACCCTCATCTCCGGAATGGGCGAGCTTCACCTGGAGATCATCGTGGACCGGCTCACCCGGGAGTTCGGGGTCCAGGCCGCCGTCGGGCGCCCCCAGGTCGCCTACCGGGAGACCATCACCGCCGAGGCCAAGGCGGAGGGCAGGTACATCAAGCAGACCGGGGGCCACGGGCAGTACGGCCACGTGAAGATCCGCATCGAGCCCCTGGGAGCCGGCGACGGCTTCGCCTTCGAGAACGCCATCACGGGCGGAACGATCCCCAGGGAGTTCATCCCGGCCGTCGAAAAGGGCGTAGCCGAAGCCACCGAAATGGGCGTCCTCGCGGGCTTCCCCGTGAAAGACGTGAAGGTGACCCTGTACGACGGCTCCTTCCACGAGGTCGACAGTTCGGAGATGGCCTTCAAGATCGCCGCCTCCATGGCCTTCAAGGAGGCCGCCGCCAAGGCGGGCCCGGCCCTGCTGGAGCCGGTCATGAAGGTGGAGGTTACGGTTCCCGAGAACTACATGGGGGACGTCATCGGGGACCTCAACTCCCGCCGCGGGAAGATTCAAGCCATGGAGGCCCGCACCAACCTCCAGGTCATCAACGCCATCGTCCCGCTGGCCGAGATGTTCGGGTATGCCACGGCTCTGAGGTCCCTGACCCAGGGCCGGGGCAACTACGTCATGCAGTTCGAGCGATACGAGTTCATGCCCAAGCAGATCGCGGAGGAGATCGTAGCCCGCGTACAGGGCCGTTAGCCAAGGAGGCAGAGTATGTCGAAGGAAAAGTTCCAGAGGACCAAGCCGCACGTCAACGTCGGGACCATCGGCCACGTGGACCACGGTAAGACCACCCTCACCGCGGCCATCACCAAGGTGCAGGCGGCCAAGGGCCTCGCCAAGTTCATTTCCTACGACGAAGTGGCCAAGGCCTCGGAGTCCCAGGGCCGCCGCGACTCCACGAAGATCCTGACCATCGCCACCGCCCACGTGGAGTACGAGTCCGCGAACCGGCACTACGCCCACGTGGACTGCCCCGGACACGCCGACTACGTAAAGAACATGATCACGGGCGCGGCGCAGATGGACGGCGCCATCCTGGTGGTCTCGGCCGAGGACGGCCCCATGCCCCAGACCCGCGAGCACATCCTCCTCGCCCGTCAGGTCGGCGTGCCCTACATCGTGGTCTTCCTCAACAAGTGTGACAAGGTGGACGACCCCGAACTCCTCGACCTGGTCGAGCTCGAGGTCCGCGACCTCCTGAGCCAGTACCAGTTCCCCGGCGACAACACCCCCGTGGTCCGCGGCTCCGCTCTCAAGGCCGGCCTTGCCGAGGACCCGAACGGCCCCGACGCCAAGTGCATCCAGGACCTCTTGGACGCCTGCGATACCTTCATCCCCGAGCCGGTCCGCGACATCGACAAGCCGTTTCTGATGCCCATCGAGGACATCTTCTCCATCTCGGGGCGCGGCACCGTCGTCACGGGCCGCGTGGACCGCGGCATCGTCAAGGTCGGCGAGGAAATGGAGATCGTCGGCTTCAAGCCCACCTTCAAGACCGTCATCACGGGCGTCGAGATGTTTCGCAAGCTGCTGGACCAGGGCCAGGCCGGCGACAACATCGGCCTCCTGCTCCGCGGCACAAAGAAGGAAGAGGTCGAGCGCGGCCAAGTGGTGGCCAAGCCCGGCTCCATCACCCCCCACACCCGCTTCAAGTGCGAGGTGTACGTCCTGACGAAGGAAGAGGGCGGCCGCCACACTCCTTTCTTCAAGGGCTACCGCCCGCAGTTCTACTTCCGCACGACGGACGTCACCGGCGACGTCACCCTGCCCGAAGACCGCGAGATGGTCATGCCCGGGGACAACGTCAGTGTGGAAGTCAAGCTGATCTCCCCCATCGCCATGGAGAAGGGGCTCCGGTTTGCCATTCGTGAAGGTGGCCGCACCGTCGGCGCTGGCACCATCGCGGAGGTCTTGGAGTAGCCTGCACATGCTGAACGAGAAGATTCGAATCCGCCTTTTGGCGTACGACCACTGCATCCTGGACCGCTCCACGAAGGAGATCGTGGAGACGGCCAAGCGGACCGGGGCGCGGGTGAGGGGCCCCATCCCCCTCCCCACCGACCGATCCGTCTGGACCGTCAACCGGTCGCCCCACGTGGACAAGAAGTCCAGGGAGCAGTTCGAGATGCGCACCCACAAGCGGCTCCTGGACATCTACGACCCGACGCCGCAGACCGTGGACGCGCTCATGAAGCTGAACCTGCCCCCGGGCGTGGACGTGGAGATCAAGGCCTTCACGAAGTAGCCGTGTCCGGACGGCACGGGCGCACCGCGGGCCCGCAGGCTGGGCAAGTCGCCGGCGGGCGACCTCTGCCCGAGGAGAGGACATGAAGATCGGCATTCTGGGACGCAAGGTCGGCATGACGCAGGTCTTCGACGAGACCCGCGCCGTGGTGCCCGTCACCGTGATCCAGGCGGGCCCCTGCGTCGTGCTGCAGAAGAAGACCCCGGACACCGACGGCTACCACGCGATCCAGATCGGGCTCGTGGAAAAGGTCGGTCGCGGCGCGGTGAACAAGCCCATGGCCGGGCATCTCAAGAAGTACGGAACGGCCTCCGTGCGAGCCGTCCGCGAACTCCGCGGGGAGTTCCCCGAGCTGGCCCCCGGGAGTCCGCTCACCCTGGAGCAGTTCCAGGGGGTGTCCGCCGTGAACGTCGTGGGCACCAGCAAGGGCAAGGGCTTCCAGGGCGTCGTCGTGCGCCACGGCTTCCGCGGCGGGCGCGCCACACACGGCTCCATGTTCCACCGGGCCCCGGGATCCATCGGCGCCTCCTCCGACCCCTCGAGGGTCTTCAAGGGGACGAAGATGGCCGGGCAGACGGGGAACGGCCGGGTCACCGTCAAGAACCTGCAGGTCGTGCGCGTGGATGCGGAGAAGGGCCTCCTCCTCGTGAGGGGAGCCGTTCCCGGCCCCCGGGGCGGCCTCCTGCTCATCCACGGTATCCACTAAGGGGCGGGCCATGAACGTTTCCGTGATCAATGCAGCCAAGGAACCCCAGCGGGAAGTCAGCCTTCCCGACGAGGTCTTCACGGCCGAATACAGGCGGGACCTGGTCTACGAGGCGGTCCGCAGTTTCCTGGCCAACCAGAGGCTCGGGACCCACTCCACGAAGCGGCGCGACGAGGTGGCCGGCTCCGGCAAGAAGCTCTGGAAACAGAAGCACACCGGCCGCGCCCGCATGGGCGAGATTCGCTCGCCCCTCTGGTACCACGGCGGCATCGTCTTCGGGCCCAAGCCCCGCGACTACTCCTTCTCCGTGCCGCGGAAGGTGCGGCGCAGCGCCATGAGGAGCCTTCTCTCCGAGCGCCTGCGGCGAGGCCTCCTGTCGGTGGTGGAGGAGCTGTCGGTGGAGGTCCCCAAGACCAAGTCCTTCGCCCAGAAGTACGCCGCCATTCTGGACCCCCACAAGACGGTCCTTTTCGTGGACGAGCAGGTCTCCGACGCCGTGCGCCTCGCCAGCCGGAACCTCCCGGGCGTCAAGGTGGCGCCGGTGGGAGAGGTCAGCGTGTACGACCTGGCCCGGTTCGAGATGGCCGTGTTCACCGAGAAGGCTCTCCTGAAGCTCACGGAGGTTCTGCGGCCATGAGAAATCCGCACACCGTCATCATCCGGCCCCTGCTCACGGAGAAAAACCTCATCGCCAAGGAGCGGACGAGGACCGTGGCGTTCCAGGTGGACCCCAGGGCCAACAAGCTCGAGGTCGCCCACGCCGTGGAGAAGGTCTTCAATACGCAGGTGGAGGATGTCCGCATCGTGAACGTCCTCGGCAAAAACAAGCGCGTGGGCCGGTCCGAGGGCAAGAAACCCGACTGGAAAAAGGCCTACGTCAAACTCGCCAAGGGCGCCAAGCCCATCGAGTACTTCGAGGGCGTGTAAGGGGATCGGAGCCATGGCCATCAAAACCTACAAGCCATACACAGCCAGCCGGCGCTACATCACCACCGCCACCTTCGAGGAGGTGACCCAAAAGGCCCCCGAGAAGCGGCTGTTGGCGCCGAAAAAGCGGCTCAGCGGAAGAAACGCCGACGGCCACATCACCATGCGCCGCCGGGGCGGAGGCCACAAGCGGCGCTACCGCATCGTGGACTTCAAGCGCGACAAGCACGGCATCGAGGCGCGCGTGGCGGCGGTCGAATACGACCCCAACCGCACCTGCCGCATCGCCCTCCTGCATTACGTCGACGGGGAGAAGCGGTACATCCTCTGCCCCGACGGGCTCGCCGTCGGCGGCAGGGTGATGGCCGGCGAGGAGGCCGAGGTGGTGGTCGGGAACGCCCTCCCCCTCCAGAAGATCCCGGTGGGCACGATGGTGCACAACGTGGAGCTTCACGAAGGCGGCGGTGGACAGATCGCGCGTTCGGCGGGCGCTTCGGCCCAGCTCATGGCCAAGGAGGGCCGGATGGCCACCCTTCGCATGCCCTCCGGGGAGATGCGCTACGTGAGCGCCCGCTGCTACGCCACCGTCGGACAGGTGGGCAACGTGGACCACCAGAACGTCACCCTGGGCAAGGCCGGGCGCTCCCGCTGGCTCGGCCGTCGGCCGAAGGTCCGCGGGACGGCCATGAACCCCGTGGACCACCCGCACGGCGGCGGCGAGGGCAAGAGCAAGGGCGGGCGGCACCCCGTGACTCCCTGGGGCGTGCCCACCAAGGGTTACAAGACCCGCCGCAACAAGCGCACGGCCCGGTTCATCCTGAAGAGGAGAAAGTAGCATGACGCGCTCGCTGAAGAAGGGCCCCTTCGTGGACGGCCACCTCGACAAGAAGGTGGAGGCCATGAACGCCTCGGGCAAGAAGGCCGTCATCAAGACCTGGAGCCGGCGGTCCATGATCGTGCCCTCCATGCTCAACCACACGATTGCGGTCCACAACGGGAAGAAGTTCGTTCCCGTCTACGTGACCGAGAACATGATCGGCCACCGCCTGGGCGAGTTCGCCCCCACGCGCACCTTCCGGGGCCACTCGGGCGAGAAGAAGAAGGCCGAGGTGAAGAAGTGAGCGGGGAGCCCGAAATGATCGCCACAGCCAAGATCACCTACGTGAACACGTCGGCCCAGAAGACCCGTCTCGTGGCGGATATGATCCGGGGCCGGTCGGTGAACGAGGCCCTCTCCATCCTGCGCTTCGCCAAGAAGCACGTGGCGAGGGACATCCAGAAGCTCCTGAAGTCCGCCGTGGCCAACGCCGAGAGCCGGCCTGGCCGCCAAGTGGACGTGGACGAACTCGTGGTTCGGAGCATCCAGGTAAACGGCGCCTCCCTCAAGATGCGCAAGCGGACCCTGCCGGCCCCCATGGGGCGGGCCTACCGGGTCCAGCGCCGCCAGTGCCACATCACCATCGGTCTGGACGTGAGGAAGTAGGCGGGACTTTAGAGAAGGGCCGGGCGGGGACGCCCCCCGCCGAGAGCGGCCGGCGTTGAGTGGCGCGCAGCACCGTGTTTTGGAGGTGAGCATTGGGCCAGAAAGTGAATCCCGTGGGTTTCCGGGTGGGCTTCAACAAGGACTGGGAGTCCCGCTGGTTCTCCAAGAAGGAGTACAAGACCCTCCTTCACGAGGACCTCGCCTTGAGAAAGGAACTCCTCCAGCGCCTTAAGCACGCGGGAGTCTCTCGCGTGGACATGGAGCGGGCCGGCAAGAAGCTGACCGTGACCATCGCCACGAGCCGCCCGGGCGTGATCATCGGGAAGAAGGGCGCCGAGGTGGACCGCCTCAAGGAAGAGATCCAGCGTCGCCTGGACCGCGAGGTCTACATCAAGATCGACGAGATCCACCGCCCCGAGATCGACGCGCGCCTCGTGGCCGAGTCCATCGGCCTCCAGCTCACCAAGCGCGTGGCCTTCCGCCGGGCCATGAAGCGCGCCATCGAGATGGCCGGCAAGTTCGGCGCGCTGGGGATCCGAATCCGGGTGGCGGGGCGCCTGAACGGCGCGGAGATCGCCCGCTCCGAGTGGTACCTGGAGGGCAGGCTGCCTCTCCAGACCCTGCGGAGCGACATCGACTACGGGCTCGCCGAGGCCCACACGACCTACGGGGTCATCGGCGTGAAAGTCTGGATCTACAAGGGCCAGAAGGTGAGCAAGTAGGCCACCGGGAGTACGCGCCATGTTGATGCCGAAGAAGGTCAAGTACAGGAAGCAGCAGCGGGGCCGCAGGGGCGGGATCGCCGTGCGCGGAAGCACGGTGTCCTTCGGGGACTACGGCCTCATGGCCCTGGAGCCCGCCTGGATCACGAACCGCCAGATCGAGGCGGGCCGCGTGGCCATCAACCGCTACATCAAGCGCGGGGGGAAGATGTGGATCCGGATCTTCCCCGCCAAGCCCTACACGAAGAAGCCCCTGGAAACCCGCATGGGCAAGGGCAAAGGCAACTTGGAGGGGTGGGTCGCCACGGTGAGGCCCGGGCGCATCCTCTTCGAACTGGAAGGCGTCACCCTGGACATCGCCCAGGAGGCCTTCCGCCTGGCGGCCCAGAAGCTGCCCATCAAGACGCGGTTCGTTTCCCGCAAGGACCAGGAGTTCTCCCCATGATGAAGCCGCAGGAGCTCAAACGGCCCCAGAAGATCCGCGACCTCTCCCTGGACGAGTTGAGGCGTGAGGAGAGCGAGATCACCGAACATCTCATGAAGCTGCGCTTCCAGATGGCCTCGGGCCAGATCGAGAACCCCCAGCTCATCCGGGCCTACCGGCGGGGGCTGGCGAGGGTCAAGACCATCCTGGCCGAGAAGCAGCGGCCGGCCGGAGGGAACTGAGAATGGACGCGACCAAGACCCAGAGTCCCCGGCGCCACCGGGCGACCAAAGTCGGCGTGGTGGTTTCGGATAAGATGGAGAAGACCGTCGTGGTCAAGGTGGAGCGCAAGATCTTCCACAAGACCTATCAGAAGGTCGTGAACCGGACCACCCGGTTCAAGGCCCACGACGAGGGGAGCCAGTGCGGCGTGGGGGACAAGGTCCTCATCGTGGAGACCCGGCCCCTGAGCCGAGACAAGCATTGGGCCGTGAAGAAGGTCCTCGAGAAGGCCCGCTGAGGTCCGAGGGTAGGAGCACGCCATGATCCAGATGGGAACCATTCTCGATGTGGCCGACAACTCGGGAGCCAAGAAGCTCTCCTGCATCCGCCTCAAGGGCGGTGCGTCCATGGGCCGGTACGCGGGCCTGGGCGACATCATCACCTGCGCGGTGAAGGAGGCGGCGCCCCAGGGAACCATCAAGAAGGGGAAGGTCGTCAAGGCCGTCGTCGTCCGGACCGTCAAGGAGACCCGGCGCAGGGACGGCTCGTACATCCGATTCGACAACAACGCCGCCGTGCTGGTGGACGACAAGGGTGAGCCCGTCGGCACGCGCGTCTTCGGTCCCGTGGCCCGGGAGCTCAGGGAGAAGCGCTTCATGAAGATCGTCTCCCTCGCGCCCGAGGTCATCTGAAATGGGGGCGGCCCGTGGGTAACCGAATCAAGAAAAACGACCAGGTGGTGGTCCTCTCCGGCAAGGAGAAGGGCAAGCGGGGACGGGTCCTCTCCATTCTTCCGGAGAAGGAGCGCGCCGTCGTCGAAAACGTGAACTTCGTGAAGCGACACACCAAAGCCAACCCCCAGAGGAACATCAAGGGGGGGATTCTCGAGAAGGAATCCTCCATGCCGATGGGACGCCTGATGCTGGTTTGCAAGGAATGTCAGCAGCCCGTCCGCCCCGCATTCAAGGTGGTGGAAGGTGGGCGCAAGGCCCGCGTGTGCCGCAAGTGCAACGCAGTTCTGGACTGAGGGAACCGAGATGAGCCCCAAGAGCGAGAAGACCGACAAGACCGAGAAGGCCCCCGCCAAGGCCAAGACCGAGGAGGCCGGCAAGACCCCCAAGGCCCCCAAGGCCCCGAAGGCTGCGAAGGGCGGAGAGCCGGCCGAGGCCGCCAAGGCCGCCCCCAAGGCGGCGCCCGCGCCCAAGCCGCGGCTCCTCCTCCGGTACAAGGAGGAGATCCTCCCCAAGCTACGGAAGGAGTTTGGCTACTCGAGCGTGATGGCCGTGCCCCGGCTCACGAAGATCACGGTCAACATCGGGATCGGCGAGGCCAAAAGCGACATCAAGCTCCTGGACGAAGCCTCGGCTACCCTCACCGTGCTGGCCGGACAGAAGGCGGCCGTGCGGCGGGCCCGGAAGTCGGTGTCGAACTTCAAACTTCGGCAGGGCCAGCCCATCGGCGCCATGGTGACCCTCCGGGGCGTCCGCATGTACGAGTTCCTCGACCGGCTCATCAGCCTGGCCATTCCCAGGATGCGGGACTTCCGCGGCGTCCCCGATCGCGCATTCGACGGCCACGGCAACTACACGCTGGGGATCAAGGACCAGCTCATCTTTCCCGAAGTCGAATACAACAAGATCACGCGTGCCATGGGCATGAACGTCACCATCGGCACGACGGCCAAGACGGACCCCGAGGCGAAGGCGCTCCTTGGGCTTTTCGGCATGCCGTTCCGCAAGTAGGGAGGTCTCAGAAGAATGGCCAGCATCCGCGCTTTCGCCAAAATGGCAAAGAAACCCAAGTTTGCGGTCCGCTACCACAACCGTTGCAAGCGGTGCGGGCGGCCCCGCGGCTACTATCGAAAATTCGCGCTCTGCCGGTGCTGCCTGCGCCAGCTCGCCCTCCAGGGCCAGCTCCCCGGCGTCACCAAGGCGTCGTGGTGAGGTGAAGCCATGAGCATGACGGACCCCATCGCCGACCTCCTCACGCGCATCCGCAACGGCCTCCGCGCGAAGAAGAGCTTCGTGGAGCTTCCCTCCTCCTCCCTCAAGGTGGAGGTCGCCAAGATCCTCAAGGAGGAGGGCTACATCCTCGATTTGAAAGTCACCGAGGACGGGAAGCAGGGAATCCTGCGCCTGGACCTAAAATACTCGTCCGACGGGCGCCCCGTCATCGAGGGCCTGAGGCGCGAGTCGAGCCCGGGCCGGCGGGTCTACGTGGGGCGGGACGACATTCGTCCCGTGCTCGGGGGGCTAGGGACGGGCATCCTGACCACGTCCCGCGGCGTCCTCACCGACAAGCAGGCCCGGCGCGAAGGTGTCGGCGGCGAACTGCTGTGCACGGTATGGTAGGAGGAGGAGCGCATGTCTCGCGTAGGTAAGCAGCCCATCTCCCTCCCCGGAACGGTGAAGGTCGCCGTCGAATCGGGGGCCGTTCGCGTGACGGGCCCCAAGGGGAGCCTGGATACCCCCGTCCCGGAGGGAATTTCCTGCGCCGTGGATGGCGGCAGCCTCGTGGTGTCCCGGGGGGACGACTCCAAGACCTCGCGTTCCCTCCACGGACTCACGCGGGCCCTCCTGGCCAATGCCGTCAAGGGAGTCACGGAGGGCTTCAAGAGGGAACTGGACATCGTGGGCGTAGGCTACAAGGCCACTCTCGACGGGAACAACGTGGTCTTCAACTTGGGGCACTCCCACCCGATCACGCTCGCCATCCCGGAGGGGATCCAGATCACGGTGGAGAAGTCCACGCACGTGGTGGTGACGGGGTTCGACCGCCAGAAAGTGGGCCAGATCGCGGCCCAGATCCGGTCGTACCGCAAGCCGGAGCCCTACAAGGGCAAGGGTGTCCACTACTCGGACGAGACCATCATCCGCAAGGCCGGCAAGGCGGCGAAATAGGCCGGACGGAGTGACGAAATGGGTAAGCTGAATCATCTGGACCGAAAGCAGAAGAGGGAACGGCGCCGGGTGCGCATCCTCAAGAAGATCGAGGGTACGGCCGAATGTCCGCGGCTCGTCGTGTTCAAGAGCCGCAAGTTCATCTACGTGCAGGCCGTGGACGACGCCTCGGGCACGACCCTGGCCCAGGCTTCGTCGCTGGAGCCCACGGTTCGCGCGACCCTCACGACGTCCGGCAAGCACACGTCCGTGGCGGAGAAGATCGGTCTCATCGTCTCCGAGCGCCTGAAGGCCAAGGGGATCGAGGCCGTGGTTTTCGACCGCGGAGGCTACGTCTACCACGGCCGGATCAAGGCCGTGGCCGAGGGCGCCCGCAAGGGCGGCCTGCAGTTCTAGGAGCGGGATCATGGAAGAGCGATCGGTGAGCGAGCTGGAACTCAAGGAGCAGGTGGTCTCGATCCGCCGCGTGACCAAGGTGGTCAAGGGCGGTAAGAACTTCAGCTTCTCCGCCCTGGTGGTAGTGGGCGACGGCGAGGGCCGCGTGGGCTGCGGCCTCGGCAAGGCCCGCGAGGTTCCCCTGGCCATCTCCAAGGGCGTGGAGCAGGCCAAGCGCAACATGTTCCGCGTCTCCCTCCAGGGGAACACGATTCCCCACTTCGTGGAGGGGAAGTTCGGCGCGGGCCACGTCGTGCTCCGCCCGGCCTCCAAGGGGACCGGGGTCATCGCCGGCGGCGCCGTGCGCGCCGTCATGGAGGCGGCGGGAGTCCAGGACATCCTCACCAAGTGCGTGGGGACCAACAACCCACAGAACGTGGTCAAGGCCACCCTGGAGGGGCTCAAGAGCCTGCAGAGCCCCGAAAAGGTGGCCCGAAAGAGGGGAAAGACCCTCGAAGAACTCGTGGGGTAGGCCATGGCCGCGAAGAAGGCTCCCGTGAAAGAGAAACAGCTCGTGGTCACCCTCGTGCGCAGGCCCGGAACGGAGAAACTCCGCAAGGTGGTCTGGAGCATGGGGCTCAGAAGGATGAACAGCACGCGGCGCTACCCGGACCGGCCGGAAATCCGCGGCATGATCTTCGCCGTCAAGCACCTCTTGACGGTCACCGAAGAGTAGGGGGACGGCCATGTTTCTCTCCGAGCTGAAGCCCGCCAAGGGCGCCGTCAAGAAGCCCAAGCGCATCGGTCGCGGCCCCGGCTCCGGCCACGGCAAGACCGCCGGCAAGGGCCACAAGGGACAGAAGTCCCGTTCCGGATTTCACCAGAACCCCGGCTTCGAGGGCGGACAGATGCCCCTCATGCGCCGGATCCCCAAGCGGGGCTTCACGAACATCTTCGCGAAGAAGTGGGAGATCGTGAACGTGGGCCGCCTCTCGGCCTTCGAGGGCGGGAGCGAAGTGAACGCCAAGACCCTCAAGCGAGCGGGTCTCATCCGGTCCGAGACCTCCCTCGTGAAGATCCTGGGCGTGGGCGCCCTGGACAAGGCCATGACAGTGGTCGCCGACGCCTTCTCCGAGAAGGCCCGGCAGGTCATCGAGGCGGCTGGAGGACGGGTGGAGGTGAGGCAGCCGTGATCGAAGCCTTCCAGAACCTCTTCAGGATCCCCGACCTCAGGAAGAGGATCATCTTCACGTTCCTGCTTCTCGCCGTGTACCGCGTGGGCTCCCAGATCCCCACGCCGGGCATCGACGCCCTGGCCCTGCAGGAGTTCTTCCAGCAGTACGCGAGCTCCGGCGTCCTCGGGTTCGTGAACCTCTTCTCGGGCGGCGCCCTCGAGCGGTGCACCATCTTTGCACTGGGCATCATGCCCTACATCACCGCGTCCATCATCATGCAGCTCCTCGGTGTCGTGTGGCCCTACATCGAGAAACTGCAGAAGGAGGGCGGCGCCGAGGGCCGGAAGAAGATCGTGCAGTACTCCCGTTACCTGACGATTCTCATCTGCGTCGTCCAAGGCCTGGGCATCTCCTTCTGGGTCAAGAGCCTGGTGAGCCCCGTCACGGCCAAGCGCGTCGTGGAGAACCCCACCTTCGGCTACCACGTCCTCACCGTGATCATCCTCACGGCCGGCGCTACCTTCGTCATGTGGCTCGGGGAGCAGATCACGGCGCGCGGGGTCGGCAACGGCATCTCCCTGATGATCTATTCGGGCATCGTGGTGGGCCTCATTCCGGCCGCCGTCCAGACCTTCCGGCAGGTTCAGGAGGGCAACCTCTCGGTCTTCGTGGTGGCTCTCCTCGTGGCTTTCATGGTCGGGGTCGTGGCGTTCATCGTGTACTTCGAGAGGGCCCAGAGGAAGATCCCCATCCAGTACGCCAAGCGGATGGTGGGCCGCAAGATGGTGGGCGGGCAGGCCGTCTACTTCCCCCTGAAGCTCAACCCGGGCGGGGTCATGCCCATCATCTTCGCCGTGTCGCTCCTGGCGGTTCCCCAGACGATCCTGAGCCTGCCGGCTCTGGACAAGTACGAGGCGGTCCGGATCCTCAACTCCTACCTGGGATACGGGAACCTGACGTACCTCGCGCTGTACGGGGCGCTCATCGTCCTCTTCACGTTCTTCTACGTGAGCATCGTCTTCAACCCCGAGGACCTGGCCGAGAATCTCAAGAAGTACGGCGGCTTCATCCCCGGAATCCGCCCCGGAAAGAGCACGAGCGACTACCTGTACCGTTCCCTCAACCGGCTCCTCTTCGCGGGCTCCATCTACCTGATCATCGTGGCCCTCCTCCCCGTGATCCTGATCTCCGGTTTCCCCCTCCAGCACCTCTGGGGCATCGGGCCCTCCATCGAGAACCTCTTCAAGGCGCTGAGGCTGGATTGGATCCTCAGGGGCTTCAACCTGAACTTCTATTTCGGCGGCACCTCGCTCCTCATCGTCGTGGGCGTCGCCATGGACACCCTTCAGCAGGTGGAATCGCAGCTCGTCATGCGGCACTATGAAGGATTCTCGCGCCGCACGCGCATTCGGGGGAGGAAGTAATGCACCACCAGAAGAACCTCGTGCTGTTGGGGCCCCCCGGGGCCGGAAAAGGGACTCAGGCCAAGGAACTGGCCGTCCGTCTAGGCGTCCCCCACATCTCCACGGGCGACATGCTGAGGGAGGCGGTGCGCGAGGGGACGCCCCTGGGACTGAAGGCGAAGGCCGTCATGGAGAGCGGGGGGCTGGTGTCGGACGAACTCCTGACGGGAATCGTGAAGGAGCGGCTGGCCAAGGCCGACTGCGAGAAGGGCTTTATCCTCGACGGGTACCCCCGGAACCTCTCCCAGGCCGGGATCCTCTCGGGCATTCTGGGCGATCTGGGCAAAGACCCGGTGAAGGCACTGGAACTCGAGGTGGCCGACGACGTCATCGTGACGCGCCTCGGCAGCCGGCGCTCCTGTCCGGCCTGCGGCGCCGTGTACAACCTCGTCTTTTCCCCCCCCAAGAAGGAGGGGGTTTGCGATAAATGCGGCACGGGGCTCGTGCTGAGGGACGACGACAAGGAATCCGTGATCCGCGAGCGGCTGCGCGTGTATCACGAGAAGACCGCACCCCTCTCCAATCACTTCCGGGAGGCGGGGCGCCTGAAGTCCGTTCCGGGCGACGTGGCTCCGGCCCAGGTCTTGGAAGCCCTGGAGAAGGCCATCGGATGATCCACCTGAAGACGCCCCAAGAGATCGACATCATGGATGAGGCGAACCGCATCGTCCTCGACGTCCTGGACCGGCTCGAAAAGGAGCTGGCCCCTGGCGTGGTGCTCCAGGAGCTGGACGCCATCGCCGAGGACGTGGCGACCCGTCGCGGTGCGAAGCCGGCCTTCAAGGGGTACAACGGATATCCCGCCTCGGTCTGCATCTCCCTCAACGACGAGGTGGTCCACGGGATCCCCGGGCCCCGCAAGCTCCAGGCGGGTGATTTGGTGTCCATGGACTTCGGGGTCATCTACCGGGACTTTTACGGGGACGCGGCGCGGACGTGCGCCGTGGGCGGTCTCGACCCCGAGGGCCAGCGGCTGATCCGGGTGACGAGGGAGAGCCTCCTCGCGGGGATCGAACTCGCGCGAGAGGGCAACCGCGTCTCGGACGTGTCCCACGCCGTGCAGGCCCACGTGGAGAAGCACGGGTTCAGCGTGGTCCGTGACTACGTGGGCCACGGGGTCGGACGGGCCCTCCACGAGGAGCCCCAGGTCCCCAACTTCGGTGACCCGGGACGCGGGCCCAGGCTTCAAGCGGGTATGGTCCTGGCCATCGAACCCATGGTGAACGAGGGGGAACCCGGCGTGTCCGTGGACGAGGACGGCTGGACCGTCCGCACGGCCGACGGCCGGCGCTCGGCGCACTTCGAGTTCAGCGTGGCGGTGACCCAGGCCGGCCCGAGGATATTGGGGGTTTCGGGGGCATGAGCAAGGACGATGTCATCCAGATGAAGGCGGTGGTCAAGGAGGCATTGCCCAACGCCATGTTCCGGGTGGAGCTGGAGAGCGGGCACCGGGTGCTCGCGCACATTTCGGGCAAGATGAGGAAGCACTTCATCCGAATCTTGCCCGGCGACCAGATCCTTGTCGAGCTCTCCCCTTACGACCTGAACCGGGGACGCATTGTCTACCGGTTCAAGAGCTAGCGGAGTGAGGCCATGAAAGTCAGACCGTCGGTGAAGAAAATCTGCCCGAAGTGCAAGATCGTCAAGCGCAAGGGCGTGATCCGGGTCATTTGTGACAACCCGAAGCACAAGCAAAGGCAAGGGTAAGGAGGCCGGCCGTGGCACGTATCTCGGGCATTGATCTCCCGCTCAACAAGCGGGTCGAGGTGGCCCTGACCTACATCTTCGGGATCGGCGACTCCCGGTCCCGGGCGATCCTGGAGAAGGCGGGGGTCAGCCCCGACGTCCGGGTGAAGGACCTCACGGAAGACGAGGTTTCCCGGATCCGCAAGGTCATCCAGGACGAGGGCAACGTGGAGGGCGACCTCCGCAAGAAGCTCCAAATGGACATCCGGCGCCTGATCGATATCGGGAGCTACCGGGGAATCCGCCATCGCACGGGCCTGCCCGTCCGCGGCCAGCGGACCCACACCAACGCACGGACCCACAAGGGACCCCGCAGGGCCGTCCCCGGGAAAAAGAAGGCCACCAAGAAGTAAGCCTTCACAAGGAGCGCGAGAATGGCGAAGGCAAAGGCTGGAAAGAGAACGCCCCGGCGAGAGAAGAAGAACATCCCCATGGGCGTGGTGCACATCAGCGCCACCTTCAACAACACGCTGGTGAACGTCACGGACCTGGAAGGCAATACGGTCGTTTGGTCGAGCTCCGGCTCCTCGGGCTTCAAGGGAACGAGGAAGGGCACGCCCTTCGCCGCGCAGGTGGCGGCCCGGGCGGCCGCCGAGAAGGCCATGGAGCACGGAATGCGCGAGGTGGATGTGGAGGTCACGGGACCGGGGGCCGGCCGCGAATCGGCCATCCGAGCCGTGCAAGGTTCGGGCCTCAAGATCCGCTCCATCCGCGACATGACGCCCATCCCCCACAACGGGTGCCGGCCGCCAAAGCGCCGGCGCGTGTGAGTTAGGAGGTTCCATTGGCTCGGTATCATGCTGCTGTCTGCCGCCTCTGCCGCAGGGAAAGCGTTAAGCTCTTCCTGAAGGGGGACCGCTGCTTCAAGGAGAAGTGCGCCATCGAAAAGCGCAACACGCCGCCCGGCCAGCACGTCCGCCGCCGCGGAAAGATGAAGGGCTACGGCGTCCAGCTCCGAGAGAAGCAGAAGGCCAAGCGCATCTACGGCATCCTGGAGCGCCAGTTCCGCACCTACTTCCACGAGGCCGACCGGCTCAAGGGGGTCACGGGCGAAAACCTGCTGTCCCTTCTCGAGAAGCGCCTAGACAACACGGTTTACCGTCTCGGCTTCTCCTCCTCGCGCAAGCAGTCCCGCCAGTGGGTGACCCATGGCCACGTCCGCGTCAACGGGCGTCGGGTGGGCGTCCCCAACTACCAGGTCCGTGCGGGGGACGAGATCACCGTCTCGAGCGAGCTCGCCAAGAACGTTTTCCTCCAGTCCGCGGTGGAGTCGTCCTCCGGAAGGGGCGTTCCCGAGTGGCTGCGGCTGGACGCCGAGAACCTGAAGGGTACCGTGGTCCGGGACCCGCAGCGCACCGACATCACCTACCCCATCGAGGAGCAGCTCATCGTCGAGCTGTATTCCAAGTAAGGCCGAAGGAGCGGGGTGCCCATGAAACCTTTTCAGATGCCCACCCTCATCGAGTGCAACATCGAAACCCTCACGGACCGTTATGGCGAGTTCGTGGCCCAGCCGTTGGAGCGGGGCTGGGGGATCACCCTCGGCAACGCGCTAAGGCGCATCCTCCTCTCCTCCATCGAGGGGGCGGCGATCTCGGCCGTGAAGATCCAGGGCGTCCTTCACGAGTTCACCTCCGTGCCTGGGGTTCTCGAGGACGTGACCGACGTGGTGCTCAACCTCAAGGCCATTCAGTTCATCCAGCACTCCGACGAGCCGAAGACCCTGCGTCTCTCGGTGCAGGGCCCGGCCGAGGTCAAGGCCCGGGACATCCAGCACGACGGCACCATCCGTATCCTGAACCCCGACGCCCCCATCGCCACCCTCAACGAGGAGGGCTCCCTCGATCTGGAGATCATCCTCACCAAGGGACGCGGGTACGTTCCTGCGGAGGCCAACAAGGTGGAGGACCCCCAGTACATCGCCATCGATTCCATCCACTCGCCCGTACGAAAGGTCAACTACGAGGTGACCGAGACCCGCGTCGGCGAGGCCACGGACTACGAGAAGCTGAAGCTGGAGATCTGGACCAACGGGGCCGTCACGCCCCAGCAGGCCCTGGCTTCGGCCGCCTCTCTCCTGACCTCCCACCTGGAGCTCTTCCTGGCCCTGACGGGACCCGACGCCGCCGTGATTCCCCAGGGGGCGCAGCCCGCGGCGGCGGGTGGTTTGGAACACCTCCTGGGCCAGTCCCTGGGCGAGACGGAGCTGAACCAACGCATCGTGAAAATGCTCCAGACCAACGACGTGGAGACGGTGAGGGACCTCGTCCGCATGACGGAAAAGGACCTCCAGGGGATCAAGAACTTCGGTCAGAAGGCCCTCAAGGAGGTCAACGACTTCCTGGAGGGGTTGGATCTGACCCTCGGCATGAACGTGTGAGGCCGCCATGCGCCACGGAATGGACCACCGCAAGTTGGGCCGCACCTCGGAGCACCGCATCGCGCTGCTCCGGAACCAGACCGTCAGCTTGATCCGGCACGACCGGATCCGGACGACGCTGGCCAAGGCCAAGGAACTCCGACGCTTCGTCGAGAAGCTCATCACACTGGCCAAAAAGGACACGCTCCACGCGCGCCGCCTTTGCGCCGTGGACGTTCACGACCCCGAGGCCCTGAAGAAGCTCTTCGCCGTGCTCGGCCCTCTGTACGCCCAAAGGCCGGGGGGGTACACCCGCGTGCTGAAACTCGGGGCGCGCAGGGGAGACGGCGCAGAAGAGGCCATCGTGGAACTCGTGGGCCGGGAGCCCAAGTTCGAAACGAAGCCCGCCAAGGGCGCCAAGAAAGCCAAAGCGCCCGCCGAGAAGGCCGCCTCGAAAACCGCCGAGGACTCGGGCGCTCCGCCCGAGACCAAAAACGCCTAGGCGGACCGAAGCCCGGGAGGCCCCATGGCCTCACTTTTCCGCACGGACGCGCCTGCGGCGCCCCTCGCCGAGAGGGTCCGACCCCGAAAGTGGGAGGACCTTCTCGGCTTGGAGTCGGTGTCGGGGCCGGAGACGCCTTTTGGCCGGGAAGTCGCCGCAGATGCGCTCGCAAGTACCGTCCTCTGGGGCCCCCCCGGAAGCGGCAAGACGACGCTCGCCCGCCTCATCGCCGGTGGGACGCGCAGGCCCTTCGTGGGCCTATCGGCCGTCCTCTCCTCCCTGAAGGAAGTCCGCGAGGTTATGGAGAAGGCCCGCACGGGATGGCGCGGCGACGGCCGTCCCACGGTCCTCTTCATGGACGAAATCCACCGGTTCAACAAGGCCCAGCAGGACGCCTTCCTCCCCTACCTGGAGGAGGGCTCGGTGGTTCTACTGGGCACGACCACAGAGAATCCGTCCTTTCATCTCACACCGGCCCTCCTGTCCCGTTGCCGCGTGCTGATCCTCCCCGGGCTGGGCGAGGACCAGATTCTAAAGATCCTGAGGCGCGCGATGGCCGAGGACCCGGAGCTGAAGGCCGCAGGCCGTGATGTTCCCGACTCGGTCCTGGAGGACTTGGCGCGCCTGGCCGCCGCCGACGCCCGGTTCGCTCTGAACGCGCTGGAGGCCCTGGTCCTGCGGTACCCGGAGGGCCGCGGTATGTCACCCGCCGAAGTGCGCGCCTGGCTTTCGAGCGGCCGCGTGGTCTATGACTGGGGCGGGGAGGAACACTACAACCTCATCAGCGCCTACCATAAGTCCATCCGGAACAGCGACGTCCAGGCCGCGCTTTACTGGCTTTTGCGCATGCTGGAGGGCGGCGAGGATCCCCTGTTCGTGGCGCGGCGCCTCGTCCGCGCCGCCTCGGAGGACGTGGGGAACGCCGACCCCCAGGCTCTGAGGCGGGCCCTCGATGCCAAGGAGGCGGTGGATTTTCTGGGCATGCCCGAGGGCGCCCTGGCCCTCGTCCAGGCCACGGCTTACCTTTGCGCCGCCCCCAAGTCCAACCGGGCCTACCTGGCCCAAAAGGCTGTGGAGAAGGACCTTCGCGCCGGCCGCCGCCACCCCGTCCCCCTCGCCCTGCGCAATGCCCCCACGCGCCTGATGGAGGAGGCCGGCTACGGAGAGGGATACGCGTACGCCCACGACGAACCCCTCGGGGTCGCGGATCTGGAATGCCTTCCCCCGGAGCTGGTGGGCAGGGAGTACTATGAGCCCTCGGCGGCGGGGTTCGAGGCGCGCATCGCCGAGTGGATGGCCCTTTGGAAGAAGCGCCGCGCAGAGGCTAGGAGCGCGAACCGCCGCAGGGAGAAGGCATGAAAAGGTGGACTCTGCTTCTGGGTGCGATTCTCTTCTTTGCCCTTCCCGTTTGGGCGGAGCGAGTGCTCGTCCTCCCCGTCGAGCAGGAGGCCGGCCCCACCGGCGCCGAGTGGATCGGGACCGGGGTTGCCTTTGCCCTGGACGAGGCCATGGCTCGGGCCGGGATTCCACACGTCCCCCTGGAACACGTGCGAAGTCTTTACGAGCAGGAAGGGCTCGTGTCATCCCCCCGCTTTTCGGGTCCCTCGCGCGTGGCGCTGGCGAGGCAGTTTGGGGCGGATGTGCTCGTGACGGGGTCCTATCACGTGGAGGGGGAGGAACTCTCCGTGCGGATGGAGGCCCTGGAGATCCGTGGCGACCTGCGGAGGCTGGGACTTTGGGACGTCGTGAAGCCCCTTCATGAACTCCTCGGCCTCACCGAGACCCTCGGGCGGGGACTGTTCCAAGTCCTGGACCAGGAGTGGCCCACTCTTCCGACTGTAGGTCCCCAGGCCTTCGAGAGCTACGTGCGGGGACGTATCGCCGAGGACCTCACCCTGGAGGAGGTCTACCTCCGCAAGGCCGTCGAATTGGCGCCCGACTATCTCGAGGCCCGTTGCTACCTGGCCCTCGTGCTGAGGGAGACGGGACGCGTCTCGGAGGCCTCCCAGATCCTGGAGGGGCTCTCCCGCGCATCGTTCTCCCGCAGCTACCTCGTCCTCGCCTCCCTGGCGGAGATCCGACTGGAGGAGGGGCGGCTGAAGGAAGCCTGGTCCCTCTTCATGCGTTCGCTCAAGGCCGGGGAATCCCCCGAGGCCCACCTGGGCCTCGCCCGGCTCTACCTCCGCCAGAAAAAGAGCGCCGAGGCCCTGAGGGAACTGAAGGTGGCCGAGTCCTTCGGGACGCATCAGGAGGAAATCGAACTCCTGAGGAACCAGGCCCAAGCCGGGGCGCCGAACCGGGAGGCCCCATCCGCGTCGCCGTGATGCGATTCGCCGTCCTCACCCTGGGCTGCAAGCTGAACCAGTACGATTCGGCCAAGGTCGCCGCGCGCCTGACGAGGGCCGGTGCCGTCCCGGCCCCCCCCGAGTCGGCCGACCTCATCCTCCTGAATACCTGCACCGTCACCCACAAGGCGGACAGGGACTCCCGGAAGGCGGTTCGGTCCCTGAAGCGGGCCAACCCCCGAGCGCAACTCGCGGTCTTCGGGTGCGCCTCCCGGCGAACCCCGGAGGCCTTTTCCGCCCTCCCCGGCGTGGATGCGGTCCTTTCGGATGAGGAGTCTCTCCTGCGGTTCCTGGAGGAACGAGGCCCCGGTGCCTCGGCTCCCGGACCTTGGGTGCCCCTCTTCCCGGACCGCACGCGGGCTTTTCTCAAGGTCCAGGAGGGCTGCAACCAGCCGTGTTCCTACTGCATCGTCCCGTCGGTGCGAGGGCCGTCCCGCTCCGTGCCCCCCGGAGAGGTCGAAGCCGAGTTCGCCGGCCTTCTGGAGGCGGGCTTTCGGGAAGTGGTCCTCACGGGCATCAACACCGGCGAATACGGGAAGGACCTGGGGCTGAAGGGCGGGCTCCCCGCCCTTCTGGAGCGCCTGCTGAGGGTGGATGGCGACTTCCGCCTCCGGCTCAACTCGGTGGAGCCGAAGGCGGTGACCCCGGACCTCACCCGGCTCCTCGCCACGGAGAATCGGTTGGCGCGCCACCTCCAGATCCCTCTCCAGAGCGGTTCCGACGCCGTGCTGGCGGCCATGCGGCGGAACTACAAGGCGGGTTTCTACGCGGACCTCCTCCTGCGCCTTGCCGAAGAGGTCCCGGGCATCGGCCTCGGCAGCGACGTCCTGTGCGGATTCCCCGGCGAAACCCGGGAGGACCACACCGCCACCCTGAGGCTCCTGGACCAAAGCCCCGCAGCCTTTCTCCACGCCTTCGCCTATTCGCCTCGGCCCGGCACGGTGGCGGCCGCGCTGCCCCCTCTGCCCACCGGAGAGGTGGCGGCGCGGACCCGCTCCGTCGTGGCCCTCGGCCGTTCGAAGAAAGAGGCCTTCGCGCGCTCGCAGATGGACCGGCCCCTCGAAGCCCTGACCCTCTCCCCCGACTCCGGATACGGTCGGGCGCTCACCTCGAACTTCCTCGACGTCCGGCTCGACCGGTCGGTTCCCCACAACCGCTGGGTCACGGTCCGGCTGACCTCGTGGGAAGGGGACGCTCCCCGGGGGGAAATCCTGGTGGAGAATGATCTCAAAACCGGGTCCAGAGGGCACGCCTGAAGAAGCCCGGCAGGGGAGGGCCATCCGCCCAGGCCTGGAGCCAATTCTCCCGGTGGCCCCACCCCTCGGCGTAGCCGTCGGCGAGGAGTCCGGGAAAGGCCTTCGGGAACGGGAGGCCCCTCCGCCACGTCTCCTTGAACACCGACCGGCTCAGGCGATTGAGGTTATTCCGTCGCGACCGCGCCGAGGGCGGAGGTCCCTCCCGGCGGGAGTGGCGGAAATCCAGAAAGAGGATCTCCCCCGCCGGGCAGACCAACACGTTGCCCGCGTTGAGGTCCCCGTGGACGAGGCCCAGACGGTGCAGGCGGGCCAGGGCGTTCCCTGCCGCCTCCCAGGGCGGCCGGTCGCCACCGGCCAGGGAATCCAGCAAGGAGCGCCCCTCGGTGACTTCCTCGAGGAGGGTGTACACGACGGACAGGGGACCGGCAGATCGGTAGCTCCTCGCGGCGGGGCGCGGGCAGAGGCCCGCCACGGCGGCGAGATTCGCGTCGGCCCACTCCCTACGGAAGGGGGTCCTGAACAGGAACCGATCGGGAAGGAGCAGCCGCGACAGACCACCCCGGACCTCCCGCTTCAAGACGAAACCGAAACCCAGAATCCGGACGCGGCGGGCCGTCCCCCGCCCTCCGGGAAGCGGAGACGCCTCCGCCCAGCGAGGGGCTAAACCCCTCTCCGAGAGCGGTCCTTCGAGGCGCTCCCTCCACGCGTCGGAGAGGATCAGGGTCTCCTCCATGGACCCAGCATACGGGCCCGAGGACCTGCGAACAACCCGGGAGAGCGGATGGAGGCTATAATCCTTCCGGAGGAGGGCGAATCATGCCCAGGCTCCTGGTACTCGGTGGCATGGCGGCGGGGATGAGCGCGGCCAGCAAGGTCCGGCGCTTGGATCCACGGTGGGAGGCGACGGTCCTGGACGCCGGCCCCGACCGCTCCTACGGCGCGTGCGGCCTTCCCTACGTCGTGGGAGGGATCACGCCGGACCTCGACGATCTCTTTGCGCTGGATCCTGAGGAGATCGCCCGAAGGGGGATCGAGGTGCGTCTTCGGCAAAGAGCCGTCTCTCTGGAGGAAGGCCGCAAAAGGGTGGTCGTGGAAGACCTGCCCTCCGGACGGCGGTCCGAAGAACCCTACGACGCTCTGCTGATCAGCACCGGAAGCCGGGCCGTCCTTCCCGACTTGAGGGGCCTCGAGGGGGAGAACCTCTTCGGCATGCACGATCTCGGAGACGGCCGGCGCCTCCAGGCCTTTCTAGCCGACACGCGCCCCCGGTCTGCGCTGGTCTGGGGGAGCGGGTACATCGGCATCGAGATGGCCGAGAACCTCGCCGCGCGCGGCGTCTCCGTCACGCTCATCAACCGGTCGGAGCGGGTGCTCAAGACCCTCGTGGAACCTCTGAAGGCGCGCGTCCTTGCGGAGCTCGAAAGCCGCGGCGTGCGGGTGCTTTTGGGGGTTCGGGTGCTCGAAACGCTCGGGACCGGGGGGCGGATCCTCGGCCTCCGAACCGACCGGGGGGAGTTGCACGCCGACCTGATCCTCGCGGCCACCGGGGTTCGCCCGTCCACGGACTTCCTGGAAGGTTCGCCGGTCCCCCGGGACGGAAAAGGGGCAATCCTCGTGGATGAGACCTGCGCCACGGGAGTCCACGCCGTGTGGGCCGCCGGGGACTGCTGCGCCGTTCGGCACCTGCTCACGGGCCGCCCGGTCTACCTCCCCTTGGGTACAACGGCCAACAAGATGGGAAGGGTGGCGGGGGCCAACGTCGCCGGACATCGAGAGCGCTTTCCGGGCGTGGTCGGGACGGCCGTCACCCGCGCCTTCGGCCTGGAAGTGGGGCTGACGGGGCTGTCCCCCGCGGAGGCCGCCTCGGCGGGATTCGATCCGGCGGAGGCCGTCGTTGAGGCCGGAAGCCGGGCAGGCTACTACCCCGGAGGGGGGAGCGTCACCGTTCAGCTCACCGCGGACCGCCGGTCGGGCCGCCTCCTCGGGGGGCAGGTGGCTGGCCCGGAGGGCACCAAGGGCCGGGTGGACACCCTGGCCGCCGCGGTGACGGCCGGGATGAAGGCCGAGGACTTCGCCCTTCTCGACCTCGCTTACGCCCCCCCGTTTGCCCCCGTGTGGGATCCCCTCCTCGTGGCAGCGGGGGTCCTTGTCTCCCGCCTGAAGGGCTGACTCCGGGACGCGATTCAGGCCAGGAACGAGTCGAGGGCGCCGGCGGCGAGGAGGCCGACGGCGATGAAGCCGTTCGTCGTGAAAAAGGCGGCGTTGAGACGCGAGAGGTCCCCCGGGCGCACGAGGAGGTGCTCGACGACCAGGGCGGCGGCCACCAGCGCGACGGCTCCGGAGAAGACGCCCCCCACCTCGGCGGATCTCGCCGCCGCCGCCAAACAGAACACCGTGAGACCGTGGGCCCCGGCCGAGAGCCAGAGGGTAGCCCCTACGCCGCGGCGAGCGGGGAAGGAATGGAGGCCCACCGAGCGGTCGAAGGCCAGGTCCTGGAGGGCGTACAGGAGGTCGAACCCGGCGATCCAGAAGGTCATGGCGCCGCAGAGCCACCAGGAGGGTCCGGATCCGTCCAAGGTTCCCGAGACGGCGATCCACGCCCCCGGGGCGGAGATGCCGTCGGCAAATCCCAGGACGAGGTGGCACCAGGTGGTGAAGCGCTTGGTGAGGGAGTAGCCCAGGAGCACCGCCAGGGCCAGGGGCGAGAGAGCCAGGCAGAGCGGGTTGAGCCTCCACGCCGAAAGGACCAGGAGTCCCACGGACGCGGCCAGGAAACCCCAGGCGAAGGGCATGGAGACCTGCCCGGTCACGAGGGGCCAACGGGAAGTCCGGGGGTTCTCGGCATCGAACCGGCGGTCTACCAGGCGGTTGAAGGTCATGGCCGCGGACCGGGCCCCCACCATGGCGCCGAGGATCCAAAGAAAGGTCCGCCAGCCGGGCCACCCGCCCGCGGCCCAAAGCATGGAGAGGAGGGCGAAGGGGAGGGCGAAGACCGTGTGCTGGAACTTGATCATCTCCAGCACGGCGAAGAGGCGATGGACAAACCGTCTCACCGGTTGCTCTCCCCCCAGCGGCCGGCGAGGCGCGTCTCCAGTCCCAGATGATCAAAAATCCGCATGAGGAAGTGGTCCATGAGATCCTCCACGGAGCGGGGACCCTGGTAGAAGGCGGGCACAAAGGGCGCCACGACCGCGCCCGCCTCGGCCAGCGTCGCGAGGTTCCTCAGGTGAATCACCGAAAGGGGGGTCTCCCGGGGCACGACGATCAGGGTGCGGCGCTCTTTCAGCGCGACCTCGGCGGCCCGGTGGAGGAGGTTGCGCCCGGCCCCGGAGGCAACGGCGCCCACGGTGGCCATGCTGGCCGGGATCAGGACCGTCCCGTCGGAGGGGTAAGATCCCGAGGCCACCGGGGCATCCAGGTCCTCCTCCCGGTGAAGGAGGAGCCGCCCAGCCGTCCCGGCCGGGTCCAGACACTGCTCGAGGCTCCGGCCCTCCTCCCGGCCCAGGACAAGAGAGAAGGCCCGGGAGGGGAGGAAGTGGACCCTCCGGACACCCGGATGGGCGAGCAGGTGGTCGAGAAACCGGAGGGCCAGGCGCGCTCCGCTGGCCCCCGAGGAGGCCACGACCAGGACCTTTCCGGGACCGCCCGCGCCCTTCTCGTCATCCCTCACGCGCACCTCCCGCTCCTCCCGAGTTCGGGGGGATTGTGAGGGGTATTCTACTCGAAAGACGCGATTCCGCGGTCCGGTCATGCCGTGCGAGGCGGAAGAGCGCGCCGCGCGGCCGTGTTCCTATCTTCTTTGAAGGAGGAGCCCATGCTGAAGGAGGGAGACAGATGCCCCGCCTTCGAGGTGCCGGACGAGACGGGCGCCGTCCGCACCCTGAAGGACCTGGCTGGCCCCCGGGGGCTGGTCCTCTACTTTTACCCGAAGGACAACACGCCGGGGTGCACCTTGGAGGCGCGGGACTTCCGAGACCTCCTCCCCCGGTTTGAAGCCCTCGGCTACCATGTGGCGGGGGTCTCCCGCGACTCGCAGAAGTCCCACGGCTCCTTCGTCACCCGGGAGGGTCTTCCGTTCCCCCTTCTCAGCGACGCCGACGGGCGCCTCTCTCAGGCCGTGGGGGCCTGGGGAGAAAAGGTGATGTACGGCAGACGAAGCAAGGGGATGATCCGCTCCACCTTTGTCCTCGAGCCCGGTGGAACCGTCCTGAGGGCCTACCCCAAGGTCTCCGCCAAGGGCCACGCCGCCACCCTCCTCGCCCACCTGGAAAAGCCGGCGCGCTAGCCGCGGCGGCCTCCCGGGTCCGCCGGATCGGGCCCTCCTTCCCCGGGCGGTCCGTTGACGGTGCGGCGGCCTCTCCCTACAATGGCCGAACGAGGAGGCCGTCGTGACCCAGCCAGCCGAGGGCGTCGGCTCCAACCCGTTGAATCTCGATCCAGAAGACCTTTTCGTGGTGGCCGGGAAGTTCGCCGAACAGGGCCGCTTCGAGGAGGCCGTGGCCCTCTACGAGCGGGGCGTAAAGCTCTTCCCCGCGAGCCTCGCCATGAAGATCGGCCTGGGAAAGATGCGCAACCTCCTCAAGGAGAAGGACGAGCACGAGCGCCACCGCCTCATGGCCAAGTTCAAGGAGGAGCGGGGCCGCCAGGACCGGCAGTCCGGCCAGCTCGCCGCCATCGGGGAAATCTTCGAGCGGAAGGGACAGGCCGAGCGGGCCCGGGAGTGCTACCGCATCGCGCTCATCCACAACCCCTCCAACGAGGCCGCCCGCTTCAGCCTGGCCAAGCTCGACTACCGGAACAACGACTTTTCGGGAAGCATTCGCGAACTGAAGGCCCTCATCGCCATCAATCCCTTCCACGCCGAGGCCCACGCCCTCATGGGGCGGGCCCTCTTCTACCTCAAGAGCTACAAGGCATCCCTGGCGAGCTTGGTGGACGCGATGATCCTCGACAGCGCCGCGGGCCGCCCGCCGGCGCCGGAACTACAGGAGAAGTTCAAATACATCCTCGAAAAGGTGGGGATCCAAAACCGGGCGGCCCGGAGCGAGATCGTGAAGAAGCGACTGGCCCTGTTCAATCAGTGCGTCCACCAGCTCGACCTTGAGAAGGAGAGCCTTCTGGGGCGGGGGGCCGTCCGCGACATCCACGAGATCACCAAGACCGCCGCCCCCGACGAAGTCCGGCAGGACCTCCTCCGCCTGGCCTTGCGGTTGAGGGCCTTCGACATCCTGGCCACCCTGGCGGACGAACACCTCTTCGTCGTCGCCAAGGCGGTCAAGGAGATAGCCGTAAAACCGGGAGACGTCGTGTTCGACGAAAACGACGAGGGGGACGCTCTCTTCCTCGTGGAGAAAGGAGAGGTTCGCCTCGTCAAGCAGACTCCGTTCGGAGAACAGCCGCTCGCCCTCGCCCAGAAGGGGGAGTTCTTCGGCGAAATGAACTTCATCGATCCGGCCCACCGGAGCGCCGACGCCCTGGCCAGCACCGAGGGCGTGCTCTTCCGGATCCGGCGGAGCGACCTGGACCCGTTCTTCGAGCTCAAAAAGGAGGTTGCCGTCCATTTCTACTGGCACTTCTGGAAATCCCTCTCCCGCAGGACCCGGGAGGCGAACAACCTTCTGAAGACCTTCTTTTCCGAGGCCGGGGCCGCCCAAAAGTCGGCCTTGAGCACCGACGAGGCCAACCGATCCAAGGCCATCTCCATCGAATTGGACCGAAAGATCAAACTCCTGCAGGAGCAGGGCCTCTCGGCCAAGGAACTCCGCCTCCTGGCCGCCTTTTCCACGGAGGAGCTCTACAACCAGGACGAGCTGATCTTCAAGGAGGGGGGCCGGGGGGACAAGCTCTACATCATCCTCGACGGAAAGGTACGCATCACCAAACACATCCCGGGGGTGGGCGAGGAGGCCCTGGCCATCCTGGGAAAGGGCGACTTCTTCGGCGAGATGGCCCTGGTGGACAACGAGCCCCGCTCCGCGGACGCCCGTGCCCACGTGAACGGCACGACGGTACTCACGATCTCCCGCACGGTTCTCAACGAGATCCTGTCCGTGGACGTGGAATCGGCGTACCAGTTCCTCATCATCCTTTGCCGGATCCTCACCCAGCGGCTTCGGGAAATCAACCTCAAGATCATCCAGTGGCGATTCATGGCCGGCGGCTTCTAGCAGGTTGCTGAAAATCCCTGCGGGCCGCGCGCAAGGGATTGGGGGCCGATGCGAGGTGCGGCGGGGAGGGACACGGCGGAGGCCCGGGGCCTCGGGCATTCGGCCTCCTCCGGAGGGTCGGAGCATGCGGAGATGAAACTCTACTGGTCCCGGGACGTGCGCGAGGTGGACCGGATCTCCATCGAAGAGATGGGAATCCCGTCCCTCCGCCTGATGGAAAGCGCAGCTGCCGCCATCGTGGATGCCCTGGGTAAGGAACTTCCGGAGCGGCTGACGGGAAGGGTGGCCGTCCTCTGCGGAAGGGGCAACAACGGGGGCGACGGGATGGCCGTGGCGAGGCTCCTGAAAGAGCGGGGCGTCGGCGCCCGCGTCCTGCTGGCCGCGGAACCCGCCACCCTCTCCGGGGACGGGCGCGCGCAATTCGAGAAGATGGAGGCCGCGGCCGTCCCCTGGACGCCGGCGTGGGGAGAGGCCGGCCCGGAGGCCCTCCGAAGGAGCCTGGAGGGATCCTCCCTGGCTGTGGACGCCCTGCTCGGCACCGGTCTTTCGGGGCCGGCCCGCGGAGGGGCGGCCTCCCTCATCGAGATCCTGAACGCCTGGGGGGGGACCGTTGCGGCCGTGGATGTCCCCTCCGGCCTTTCCGGGGACGCCCTGGCCCCCTTCGGCCCGACGGTCCGGGCGGACCTGACGCTGACGCTTGGTCTTGCCAAACCTTGCCTCTTCACGCCCGAAGGCGCGCCCCTGTGCGGCACCGTGCGCCTGCTGGACATCGGGATCCCTCAGGAGGCCGTCCGGCGGCTGACCCCCGTCGGGGAGGCGCTGGACCTGCCGTGGGCGGCCTCCTTCGCCCGGCCCCGGCCGCCGGGGGCCCACAAGGGCGACACAGGGCGCGTCCTGCTCGTCGCGGGGTCCCGGGGCAAGAGCGGGGCCGCCGTGCTGGCCGCCCGCGGCGCGCTCCGGGCCGGGGCCGGCCTGGTCACCGTGGCGATACCGGCCTCGGTCCAGCCGGTTGTTGCGGCCTCCCTTCCGGAGGCCATGACCCTTCCCCTTCCCGAAACGGCCGACGGCACCCTCAGCATGGATGCCCTGACCCCGATCTTGGGGTTCTGCACCCAGGCCGACGCGCTGGGGATGGGACCGGGGGTGGGAGGGACGGCGGAGACGTCGGCCCTGATGGAGGCGCTCTACGCGCAGGCGAGCCTGCCCGCGGTCGTGGACGCGGACGGGGTCAACGCCTTCGCCGGAAGGTCTGACCGCCTCAGGGTCCACGCGGGGCCCCGGGTGCTTACGCCCCACCCCGGGGAGATGGGACGGGTCCTGGGGATGCCTGCCGCGGATGTGTTGACGGGGCGTTACCGGCTGATCCCAGAGGTCGCCGAAAAGGCGGGGGCTGTCCTCCTGCTTAAAGGCTACCGAAGCCTCTTGGCCGCCCCCGGCCGCCCTTGGCGCCTCAATCTGACGGGCGGGCCCCACATGGCGGGGCCGGGCTTCGGGGACGTGCTCACGGGTATCGCGGCGGCCCTCCTCGGCCGGGGGGAGGAGGCATACGACGCCGCGTCCCTGGCCGCCTGGTGGCACGGCGCGGCGGCCGATCTGGCCTTCCAGAGGCTCGGGGGATACGGGCTCATGGCCTCGGAGTGCGCCGATGCGCTTCCCGGGGTGGAGGGGTCCCTTCGCTCCTTCCGGGGCAGCCGCTGAGTCCAGGAGGATCGTCCTTGGCGGAAACCCTCTCCCTCCAGACCCTCGCCCAGACCCGGTCCCTCGCCAGACGGCTGGCCCGGTCCCTGGTGGGCCGGGACCTCCTCCTCCTGGAGGGCGATCTCGGGGCAGGTAAGACCACCTTCACCCGCTACCTGGCGGAGGCCCTCGGCATCGACCCGTCGTGGGTGTCGAGTCCCTCCTTCACGCTGGTCCAGAGATATCCGGAGGGGAAGGCCGGCCTCGCGGTGATCCACGTGGACCTGTACCGGTGCGGCGGATCCTCCGACCTCGAAGCGCTCGGCCTGTACGAGGCGCTCACCTCCACGGACGTGTTGGTCGTGGAGTGGCCCAGCGCCGGCGAGAGGCTGTGGACATCCTCGGGACGCCCCCTTTGGAGGCTGGCCTTTCAAGGAAACGGCAAGTCCCGTCGAGCCGTAATCGAGGGTCCCCGTCGCCTCAACCTAGGGACACCCCGATGAGGCGACCAAGGAGGTGGGTCACCAGGGCCACGGTTCCTCCAATGGCCGCCATGCGAAAGGCCCCGTAGAGGACGCTCCGCCCCGTGAAGAAGGCCAGGAGGCCGCCCACGGCCAGGAGGGCGGCGGCGCTGAGCCCGGCCGAGACGATAACACCAGGCCCCGCGTCCAGGATCAGAAAGGGGGCCAGGGGGAGGAAGGCGCCCGCCACGAAGGCGAAAAAGGAGCTGGCCGCCGCCGCCCAGGGCGAGCCGAGATCCCCAGGGTCGAGACCCAATTCCTCTCGGGCCAGCGTATCCAGGGCGGACTGGGGACTCTCAACGATGGCGTGCGCAAGGCCGGCGGCCTGCTCCTTGGGAATGCCCTTGGCGCGGTAGATGAGTTCCAATTCCCGGGCCTCCTCTTCGGGGGAGTTCTGAAGCTCTTCCGCCTCCTTCCGAATCTCGTGCTCGTACAGCTCCCGCTGGGACTTCACGGAGACGTATTCGCCGGCGGCCATGGAAAAGGCCCCGGCCAGCATACCCGCCGTTCCCGTTAAAAGCAGGACGCCCCGACCGGGGCCAGCGCCGGCCACGCCCATGATCAGGGAGAAATTGGAAACGAGGCCGTCGTTCATCCCGAACACGGCCGCCCGAAGGGAGCCCCCCCGGGAGCCCCGGTGCCAGGTTTCCTGGCGAGCGATGGCGGCGCTTCCAGATGCCCCGAGGGTTTCGAAGACTCGGGCGTGGACCTTCTCCTCACGGTCCATGCCCGCGGCCCGGGCGTCGGCCTGGCCGGCGTAGCTACCATCGGCGTAGCGCTCGGTGGCCTCCAGGATGGGCAGAACGGCCGCCGTGCCGAAGCGGCCAGCCAGGAGGAGGAGAATGCGGTCTCGGAATCCCGGGCGGACGGCGGCGGCTTTCACCCCCGCATCCCGCAGCTTCTCTTCCCAGACCTCGGCGTGACGAGTTTCCATGGCGGCGAGGTCACGGAACAGAGAGGCCCGCTCCCCATCCTTCTCCGCCTGCGCGAGGGCCTCGTAGACCGCCGCGGCCCGGCGCTCGTCCCGCAGATTCCGGACCCATCGGACCACGTCCCCAGATCCGACCGCTTCCTTCTCCTTCGCCATTCACAACTCCTCCCCTGACCGCCATCCTGCCGGAGGCGGCCGCCGCGCGCAAGTCGGACGCCCCTTCCCGACCTGCGCCACCACCCCTCTTGGGAGGGCTGAAAAGGTTGACAGGCGCAGGCCCGGAGCCCATAATGACCGGGCTTGGGGCGCCGTAGCCAAGCGGTAAGGCAGGGGCCTGCAAAGCCCTCATCACCGGTTCGATTCCGGTCGGCGCCTCCAGTTCCTTTTTCTCACCCCAAATCCACCGGTGAAGGGTCGTGCGGCCTTGGCACCCTCATCGGCCGGAGCCCCAAGGCTCGGGGGGGGGACCCTACCGTGGATTGGGCCCTTCGAAAGCGATCCGCCGTATACTGACGGCGGCCGGAGTGGCGGAACGGGCAGACGCTGGGGACTTAAAATCCCCTGGCCGCAAGGCCGTGCGGGTTCGAGCCCCGCCTCCGGCACCAGGAGGATCCCCATGTCACGAAGACCAGCCGCCGGGCCGCTCCTCGCCGCCCTCTGTCTCGCGCTCTACGCCTGCGCGCCACAGAAGCCTCCCCCCGTCGAGATCCCGCCCCAGGCGATGCGGGAGATCCCCCCCAAGGTGGGACTGGCCCTCGGGGGCGGCGCGGCCCGCGGGTTCGCGGAAATCGGCGTCCTGAGGGTGTTCGAGCAGGAGAAGATCCCCGTTGACCTCGTGGCCGGGACCTCCGTGGGAAGTCTCATCGGGGCGCTCTATGCCGATTCGGGAAGGGTCCTCGACGCCGAGTTCCTGGCCGTCGAAGTCCAGGAGGAGGACCTCTTTGACTACAAGGCCCTGGCCCTCCTTTCGGGCGGCCTGGTGAAGGGCGAGAGGCTGGAGGCGTTTCTGAGCCGCAATTTGCGCCACAAGACGCTGGAAACCCTCCCGGTCCCCTTCTACCCCGTGGCCGTGGACATCCGGACGGGGCAGGCGGTGGTCTTCGAGCGTGGTTCCGTAGCCCAAGCGGTCCATGCCTCCTGCGCCATTCCGGGGGTTTTCGTGCCCGTCCAGTTCGGGGGGGCGACTTACGTAGATGGGGGCGTCCTGGACCCCGTTCCGGCCGATGTTGCCCGCCGGAGAGGCGCCGAGGTGGTCATCGGTGTGGCCATTCCGGCGGGCCTCCCATCGACCACGCCGAGAAATCCGGTGGAGGTGGCCTTACACTCGGCGATGATCATGTACCAGGAGATCGGAAGGCTGAGGGCGGCGGAGGCCGACGTGGTCGTCCAGCCCGATGTAAAGGGGGTGGCCTTCGACGACTTCAGCCAGAAGAAGCGCCTGATTGAAGCGGGGGAGGCGGCCGCCCGCGCGGCCCTCCCGGCGATACGGGAGGCCATTGCCCGAAAGACCCGCCGCGTTCCCGTGGAGGCGACGCCATGACCGTTGGACACCCGCCCGCCCCGCTCCTTCTGGCCGGGCTTCTCGCCCTTGGCGGATGCGCCACCGTGCTGCGGGAGCCCGAGGCCGACGCCTCCGCATTGCTCCGGGTCCCCGCCTATCGTCTGGAGGTTCGGTGCGATCCGTCCGACCTGACCCCACTGCTCGAAGACCTGGCCCGCATCGCCTTCTCCGAACGGCTTCCGCCCGGGGAAGACCCCCTCGGCGGGCGGATCGAGATCCTCTTTTCGGGGCGGACCTCGAGTCCGGAGGTCACGGCCTCGGCGGACCCGGGAAGGGTCCAACCAGGAACGGGATCCCCCATGGGGGCCGGTGCACGCACCGGGTTGGACCCCCGGGGAGAAGGGAACCGGCGCTATGCCGACGCGGACCTCCTGCTCGTCCTGAGGGATGGGGAGGGCCGACGGCTCTACGCCGTGAGAAGCCAGGTGCGCGGGCGGTGGGGGCTCGTGGAAACCCCCGAGGCCGCCGCGAGGCTCTGCCTGAAGCGGGCCTCCGAGGACCTCTTCCGATTCCTCGAAGCAAGCGCCGGGAAGGGGCAGAGGCCATGACCCGCGTCGATCCTGCGGAGGTCATCCTTCGGCCCTTCCATCTTTTGGACAAGGAGTGGGCCCTTCTCGTGGCGGGGACGGAGCGACCCAACCCCATGACCGTATCTTGGGGCGGGTTCGGGACGATCTGGAACCGGCCCGCCGTCACCGTCTACGTCCGCCCAACACGCCACACCTTCGGCCTCCTCGAAGCGGGGCATGCCTTCACCCTGAACGTCCTCCCCGCCTCGCGCCGGAACGCCCTCGAACTGTGCGGGACGCGGTCGGGCCGGGACCTCGACAAATGGAAGGCGGCGGGGCTGGTCCCCGAGGCCTCCTCGGAGGTCCCCGTGGTCCGTATCGCCGGGTCCGACCTGTCCCTCGAGTGCCGTCTCATGGCCACGATGCAAGTGGATCCGGCGCGCTTCAGGGATCCCTCCATCGAGGGGAACTACCCACAGCGGGATTACCACACGGCCTTCCTGGGCGAGGTGCTCGCGGTGTGGGCCTCGGCCCGCTTCCGAAAGGCCTAAGGGGGCGCCGGTGAGGATTCTCCTGGTCCTCTCCCATCCCCGCGCCGATTCCTTTAACGCCTCCGTGGCCGCCGCGTTGAGGGAATCCTTGGAAGGCGAGGGCCACGAGGTGGATTTCTTGGACCTGCATGGCGAGGGATTTCGCCCCGAAATGCGGTCGGAGGACTTGGAGGCGGCCGCCACCGGGCGGTTCGCGCCCGACGTCGCGGCCCTCCAGGCGCGCGTTTCGGCGGCCGGGGGATTGGCCTTCGTCTTTCCGGTGTACTGGTTCGGCCCGCCCGCCATGGTGAAAGGCTTCGTGGACCGCGTGTTCTTCGAAGGCTTCGCCTTCCGGTTTCTTCCAGGAGGCCGTGTGGAGGGACTTCTCGGCCAGGAGCGAGCCCTCGTCCTCTGCACGGCGGGCGCCTCGGCTCTTCTTTACCGGACTTTCGGGTTCCACCGCCCCATGCGGAAGGTCCTCGTGGACTGGACGCTCCGCATGTGCGGAGTCAGAACGGTCCGGCTCGAGATCTTTCACGGGGTCACGGAGGCGGCGGACTCGCGCCGACGGAGGTACCTCGACGAGGCGAAGCGACTGGGCCGGACCTTCTTCGGTGCGGGGCGCTGACGTCCGCCCGCCCCAATCCGACTCCGCCATCGGGCACCGGAGGGTGCTTCGGGTCCAACCCCCCGGTCGGATTGGAAAGGTGAGACTACCGTTGCTCCGGGGCTTCGGAACGGCGGGGGACGTGGAACCCCCGGCCCGACTGGTACCATCCCAATGTGCGCCCCGTGGCCGCATCCAGGACGAAGCATCGGTTCCACCCGTAGTGGGCCGCCGCGGCCGCCACGTAGGATTCTCGAACCGTGGGAAGGAGGGATTCCCAGACGCCGGGCACCACGTGCAGGTCCTGTCGCTCGGCGTCGGCCTTCAGGATGAGGCGCGAGGCCTCCACCTCGGCCCAGACCGCTGCCTGGCGGGCCGCCTCCTTCTCCCTCCGGGCCGCCTCCTCCGCACTCTCTCCCACCAGCGTCGGGGCCAAGGCCGTCCACAGGAACCACCCCACCGCCGCGAGGATGAAGAGGCCCACGCCCGCCTGGACGATCTCACCCTTTCAGGATCTCCCGGACCCGGTCCGTGAGGTTGACGAAGGCCCTGCGGCCCGGAGTTTCAAGGGTGAGGGTCTCCCGGTGGGACCTCACGAAGGCTCCTTTCGCTGCCCGAGGAGGAAAGTGTAGCACGGGCGGTCCTTGACCGGAGGGGAGGGGCCCTCCAGAATGGGCGGCGGGGGTTGGAGCGATGGCTCAGAGGATCCTGACCGACGGCGAAGTCATCCGGGCGGTGCTGGACGGGGACACGGAGGCCTTCGGCGGCCTGGTGGAGCGGTACCAGAAGGGCCTCGTCACGTACATCTTCCACATGGTCCACAACTATGAGGAGGCCCTGGAACTGAGCCAGGAAGTGTTCATCAAGGCCTACGAGAGCCTCCGACGGTACGACGGGCAGTACAAGTTCTCCACGTGGCTCTACAAGATCGCGAGCAACCACACGATCGACCACCTCCGAAGGCAGAAGATGAGCACCACCTCCATCCAGGAAAGGCAGGACAATCCGGACCTTCCCGACCTCCACCTGGAGAGCGCAACCTTGAGTCCGCACGATTCGTACAAAAACAAGATGCTGCTGGTGCAGGTCCAGAAGGCGATCGAGGACCTCCCGCCCTCCTACCGGGAGCTCATCCTGCTGAGGCACTTCAGCTTCCGGTCCTACGAGGAGATGGCGAAGATCACGGGGATGCCCATCGGTACGGTGAAGAACAGGATCTTCCGCGCGAGGCAGATCCTGATGGAACGGCTCCAGGACTTCCGTTGAGGGAAGAGGAAGGCGCCATGACGGACCCGAGCAAAACTTGCCGCTGCAACAAGATCCTCGCCCTCCTTCCGCGGTTCATCGAGAACGACTTCACGGCCGAGGAGTCGGCGGAGATCCTGGACCACCTCTCCTCCTGCCCCACCTGCCAGACGGAGTACGAGTCCATGCGCCGCCTCCTGGACACCCTGGACACTCTCCCCTCGGTGGGCGTGCCCGCCTCCTTCAAGGATGCGGTCATGCGCCACATCCCTCCCTCGCGCACGCCTCGCAAGCCATGAAGGAGGCGAAGGAGGGGCTCAAAGAGGCCGCCCGAAACCGGCAGGCCTTCTTCCTCTACGAGATCCTGGAGCGCTTCGAGGCGGGGATCGCCCTCCTCGGCCCCGAAGTGAAGTCGGTGCGGGCCGGACGGATCCAGCTCAAGGACGCGTACGCCTCCGTGGAGGGCGGAGAAGCCTGGCTGCACCAGTGCCACATCGCCCCGTACGCCCAGCACACCCACCTGTCTCTCACTCCCTTGGACCCGTTGCGCAGGAGGAAGCTCCTCCTTCACAAGAAGGAGATCCTGAAGATGCGCGGATGGGTGGACCAGAAGGGCCTGACCCTCGTGCCCCTGCGCGTCTATTTCAAGGGCGGGAAAGTGAAGGTGGAGTTGGGACTCGGCCGGGGGAAGAAGGCCTACGACAAGCGCGACGCTATCCGGGAAAAGGACCTCGACCGGGAGCAAGCGAGGGCTCTGCGCGAGCGGGGTTGAAGGGGCTCGTCCGCGCAGGCTGGCGCGCGGAATGCTTCCTGGAGTAGGATCATTCCCAAGTAAATTGGACTCGTATCCTTTCCGGGATGATGGGGGCGGGGCCTGCGTGAGCCCTCCGGCCTTCGGCTCCGAAGGATCGCCCGCGTGGTAGAATCGCCCTCTGGAGGACGCATGATCACGGCCGTCAAAGGCACGCAGGACTTGGTCTTTCCCGAGGTGTCCACCTGGCAGGCGGTGGAGGAGGCGGCGCGCCGCGTCTTTGCCCAGTACGGGTACACCGAGATTCGGACCCCGGTCCTCGAGCCCACGGAGCTTTTCGTCCGCGGCATCGGCGACGAGACGGACATCGTCACCAAGGAGATGTACACCTTCCCCGACCGGAAGGGCAGAAGCCTGACCCTGCGTCCTGAGAACACGGCGGGTGTGGCGCGGGCCATGGTGGAGCACCGCCTCCACGAGTCGCCTCTTCACGGAAGGCTTTACTACATCGGTCCCCAGTTTCGGTACGAGCGGCCGCAGAAGGGTCGGTACCGTCAGTTCCACCAGATCGGGGTGGAGGTGCTGGGGGACCCGGCCCCCGGGGCGGACGCCGAAGCCATCGCCATGGTCGCGGAATTCTTGGAGGCCGTGGGTGTGCTGGGGGTGCGGGTCCAGGTAAACTCGGTCGGATGTTCCGCGTGCAGGCCCGTTTTCGTGGAGGCCCTCCGGTCCCGTCTGTCGGTGAGCGCCGGGGGCCTCTGCGGGGACTGCCGTCGGCGGCTCGAGACCAACCCCCTCCGCGTGCTGGATTGCAAGGTTCCCTCCTGCCAGGCCATCCTCGACGGAGCACCCCGGTTCCGCGACATGCTCTGCGAGGCGTGCGCTGCGCACCATGCGGGTCTTCGAGAGGCCTTGGGGCGCCTCGGCGTCGACTTCGCCGAAAGGGACCGTCTCGTCCGCGGCCTCGACTACTACACGCGCACCGTCTTCGAGGTCTCCTCCAGCGCTCTCGGGGCCCAGGATGCGCTCCTGGGCGGCGGGAGGTACGACGGCCTTCTGGAACAGCTCGGGGGACCGGCCCTGCCGGGATTCGGATGGGCCCTGGGTATGGAGCGGCTGCTCCTCGCGCTCCCCAAGCCGGCGGCCGGACGCCTGCCCTGGATCTACCTGGCCTGGTCGGGCCCGGGAACGTATGGGACCGCGCTGGATCTGGCGCGGATCCTGAGGACCGCCGGTGCCGTCGCGGTGATGGAGCATTCGGCGCGCTCGTTCAAATCGGCCCTCAAGCGGGCCGACCGCATGAACGTGCGTTGGGTGGTCCTCGTGGGCGAGGAGGAGCACCAGAGCGGCGTCTTTACGCTCAAAGACCTCGAGAGTGGAGAACAGCAGGCTCTGGCGGCGGAGGCCCTGGCGACGCGAATCCTCAAGGAGCGTACATGAACCTGCCCGAACGCACGCACTACGCGGGGGAAATCCGGAAGAGCCACGTGGGCCAGAGCGTCTGCCTCATGGGGTGGGTCCGGCGCCGCCGAGACTTGGGGAGCCTCGTCTTCGTGGACCTTCGAGACCGCGAAGGGATCGCCCAGCTCGTCTTCTCCGAGGACCTGGATGCGGCGGCCTTCGCCGGGGCGCACGAGCTGAGGCCCGAATTCGTGGTCGTGGTGCGCGGAACGGTTCGGCCGAGGGGCGAACGGGACGTGAATCCCCACATGCCCACGGGCGCCGTGGAGGTGGCGGCCACCTCTCTGGATGTACTCGCCGAAGCCGAAACACCGCCCTTTGCCGTGGAAGACGAAGCCCTGGTGAGCGAGGAGATGCGCCTCCAGTATCGGTACCTGGACTTGAGGCGGCCCTTCCAGAACGCGCGTTTGGTCGCCCGCCACCGGCTCGCCCGGCGGACCCGGGAATTCCTGTCGGATCGCGGATTCATCGAAATCGAAACCCCCTTTCTTACAAAATCCACACCCGAGGGGGCCCGGGATTTCCTGGTGCCCTCGCGCCTGAGGAAGGGATCCTTCTACGCCCTGCCCCAGTCCCCCCAGCTGTTCAAGCAACTGTGCATGGTCTCCGGCTTCGACCGGTACTTTCAGGTGGTCCGGTGCTTCCGAGACGAGGACCTGAGGGCCGACCGCCAATTGGAGTTCACGCAGATCGACATCGAGATGTCCTTCGCCACGCAGGAGAGGGTCATGGCCGTGGCCGAGGGGCTCGTCCTCGACCTCTTCGAGGAAGTCGGGTGGCCCGCGCCCTCCTCGGTCCCGCGTCTTTCCTACCTGGAAGCCATGGAGCGGTACGGCTGCGACAAGCCGGACACGCGCTTCGCCATGGAACTGAAAACGGTCTCCGAGATCGCCGGGCAGACCTCCTTCAGCGTCTTCCGTTCGGTCCTGGAGGCCGGGGGAGTGGTCCGGGGGATGGCCATTCCCGGTCAGGCTGGACCGAGCCGCAAGCAGCAGGAGGACCTCAACGGCGTGGTGAAGCCCCACGGGGGAAAGGGCGTGGTGGCGCTCTGGCGGAAGGACGGGCACCTCGCCGGACCCGCCCTGAAACACCTGGGCGAGGGTCCAGCCGGCGGCCTTTTGGATGCCGTGGGCGCCGGAGAGGGCGACCTGGGGCTCTTTGTAGCGGGCGGGTACGACACGGCTTGTGCATGCCTCTCCGCCCTTCGGCTCCACTTCGCAAAGTCCCTCGGCCTGATCGAGCCGGACCGCCACGATCTCCTCTGGGTCCACCGCTTTCCCATGTTTGAATGGAGCGCGGAGGACAACCGGTGGACCGCCCGCCACCATCCCTTCACCATGCCCCGGCAGGAGGATTGGGGGATCCTGGAAAGCGATCCCGGCAAGGCCGAGGCGCTCGCCTACGACCTCGTCCTCGACGGGAACGAAATCGGGGGAGGGTCCATCCGCATCCACCGGGGGGACGTCCAGCGCCGGGTTTTCAAGGTCCTGGGATTCTCCGAGGAGCAGGCCCAGGAGAAGTTCGGGTTCCTGCTGGACGCGTTCCGCTTCGGAACACCGCCCCACGGCGGGATCGCCTTTGGTCTGGACCGCTTGGCCATGCTCCTGTTGGGATGCGAGTCCATCCGGGACGTGATCGCCTTTCCGAAGACCACGTCGGGCTTGTGTCTCATGACGGGCTCACCGGGGACCGTGGATTCAGCTCAGCTGGATGAACTGGGCGTCCGGATGCGGACGGACGAATAGGCAGGCGGCCCTCCCGGGCCGCGGAAGGAGTCGGACCATGGCGGGAGCCACGAAATCCCATCCCCCGGAGCCGAAGCGGCGCGTGACCCTGGGGGTCTCGGCCGGGATCAGCATCTACAAGGCCTGCGACCTGGTGCGCCGGCTCCTGGATCGGAACTGCGAAGTCCAGATCGTGCTGACGGCCCACGCGGCGCACATGGTGGCGCCGGTGACCTTTCAGGCCCTGTCGGGGAGGCCGACCATTACCGATCTTTTCGAGGGGGCGGGGGATCCCTCCATCGCCCACATCGAGTTGGCCAAGTGGGAGGAACTCCTCATCGTGGCGCCGGCCACCGCCAACGTCCTGGGAAAATTCGCGCGGGGCATTGCCGACGACTTCCTCACGACCCACTACCTTGCCAACCGCGGCGCACCCGTCCTCCTGGCCCCGGCCATGAACGGCGCCATGTGGAGGCACCCCGCCGTGCAGGAGAACCTCAAGATCCTTGAGAAGAGAGGCCACATGGTGCTCCAACCGGGAAAGGGGACCTTGGCGTGCGGCGATGTGGACGACGGGCGTCTCCCCGAACCTGGGGCGATCGCCCAGGAGGCGGTGTCTCTCCTGGAGCGGCGAGGGGACATGGCCGGCCTGCGTGTGCTCGTGACCGCCGGCCCCACCCGGGAGGGACTGGATCCCGTGCGATACCTGTCCAACCGCTCCTCGGGGAAGATGGGGTACGCCGTGGCGCGCGAGGCTCTCCAGCGGGGCGCCACGGTGGATCTCGTCTCGGGGCCCGTGTCGCTGGACCCGCCGCCCGGGGCGCACCTGCACCCTGTCACCACGGCTGAGGAAATGGGGGAGGCGGTCCGGAACCTTTTCCCCGAGTGCGACCTTCTCGTAATGGCCGCGGCCGTAGCGGACTACCGGGCGGCCGAGATCCTGCAGGAAAAGAGAAAGAAGGGCCCGCAGGGGTGGACCGTACGGCTCGTCAAGACGGCCGACATCCTGGAGAGCCTCCGCAAGATCCGGCGGCCAGGCCAGTTCGTGTGCGGATTCGCGGCCGAGACCGAGAACGTGAGGGCGAACGCGACGAAGAAGCTAAAGGAAAAGGGCCTGGACCTGGTGGCGGCCAACGACGTGTCCCGGGCCGGCACGGGATTCGACGCCGACCGGAACGCCCTGATCCTGCTCTGGCCCGACGGTCACGAGGAGCGGATCCGGGAGGCCTCCAAGTCCGAGTGCGCCCGGGCCCTCCTCGACGCGATCGTAGAGAGCCGCCGTGGGCGCTAAGGACCTGTCGGAACAGCTCCGCCTCCGGGCAGCCTACCTGGCGGGCGAGGGGTTGGGGTATGCGCTGTCCCGTTCCGGGCCCAAGGCGCCTGCGTCGGAAGGGGCCCCGCCCCCGCCCCTCGAGCAGATCCGAATCGGCATGGAGGACTGCCACCTCTGCCGCCTCTGCGAGAAGCGGACGCGGATCGTCTTTGGAGCGGGGAATCCCCGGGCCCGCCTGCTCTTCGTTGGAGAGGGCCCCGGGGCCGAGGAAGACGAAAAGGGAATCCCCTTCGTTGGGCGCGCGGGCCAGCTTCTGACCGAAATCATCACTCGGGGCATGGGGCTGAGGCGCGAGGACGTCTACATCGCCAACGTAGTGAAGTGCCGCCCTCCGGAAAACCGCGTTCCGCTGCCCGACGAGATGGCCGCGTGCTTGCCCTTTCTGGAGGCCCAGATCGCCTGCATCTGCCCGGAGGTGATCGTGACCCTGGGCGCCACCGCCTTTCAGGGCCTTCTCGGCGAGAAGGTGGCGATCACGCGCATTCGAGGGCAGTGGCGGAACTACAAGGGCATTCCCCTTATGCCCACCTACCATCCCTCCTACCTCCTCCGCAACCCGGCGGCGAAGGGAGACGTCTGGAAGGACGTCCAGCAGGTCATGGCCCGACTCGGACTGAGCCGACCGGAAAAGAAAAGCTGAGCCTTCGGGAAACGGCGAATCGGCTGCACCCGGGGGGCGGCCGGCTCTGCAAAGGCGCGCGAAAACGAAACCGGCGGGGGTTCCCCCCGCCGGCGCGTCACCGGGGCGCCGAGATCCGCGAGGCGGGAATGGCAGGTGCCTCGGGTAGCGTCCCTGAACCTTGAAAGGAAGGCGGCTGCTTGCCGGAGGTCGAAGGATTCGACGTGCTCTGGCCGTGGGGAGGGGTAGGGACTCGCTTGGACTCGAAGGGAAGGATCCGGCGAACGTAGGAGATGGTCTTGGGCATCCAGTCACCTCAGCGTGCCCGAAGAATATAAGTCCCTCCGGGGTCTCTGTCAAGGTGAGTATCCTCTTTTAATTCAGCATGTTACGATTTTGGCCCCCCGGGGAGACCTGTGGAAATGTTTTGAGATTTCCACCATTCCGTCTCGATGTCCGCGTACCGGCGCCTAGATGTCGTAGTACAAGGCGAACTCGTAGGGGTGGGGGCGGAGGGCGATCTCCTCCACCTCGCGATGTCTCTTGTATTCGATCCAGGTGCGGAGGAAGTCCTCCGTAAACACGTCCCCCTTGAGGAGGAACGCGTGGTCCTTTTCGAGGCAATCCAGGGCATCCGAGAGGGAGCCCGGCATGGTGGGGATCTCCTTGAGCTCCTCCGGCGGCAGCCCGTACAGATCCTTGTCGAGGGGCGGCCCGGGATCGATGCGGTTCAAAACGCCGTCGAGTCCCGCCATGAGTTGGGCGGCAAGGGCCAGGTAGGGATTGCAGGAGGGGTCGGGGGGCCTGAACTCGATGCGCTTGGCCTTCGGGCTTTCGGTATACAGGGGGATGCGGATGCTGGCCGAGCGATTCCGGCGGGAGTAGGCCAGGTTCACGGGCGCCTCGAAGCCGGGCACCAGCCGCTTGTACGAATTGGTGGTGGGAGCGATGACGGCGGCCAGCGCCCGGGCGTGCTTGAGGAGCCCTCCGATGTAGTGGAGGGCCATCTGGGAGAGGCCCGCGTAGCCGTTTCCGGGGAAAAGGGGCTTGGCCTCCTTCCAGAGGCTCTGGTGGGTGTGCATCCCCGATCCGTTGTCGCCGAAGAGGGGCTTCGGCATGAAGGTGGCCGACTTCCCGTGGCGGAGGGCGGCGTTCTTCACGACGTACTTGAACTTCATCAGGTTGTCTGCGGTCTGGACGAGGGTGTCGAAGCGGATGTCGATCTCCGACTGTCCCGCCGTGGCGACCTCGTGGTGGTGCGCCTCCACCGTGAGTCCCACCTCCTGCATAAGGCGCACCATCTCCGCGCGCAGATCGTGAAGGGAATCGGTGGGGGGCACGGGGAAGTAGCCCTCTTTGTAGCGGGGCTTGTACCCCAAGTTGGGTTTCTCATCCCGGCCGGTATTCCACCGTCCCTCGGAGGAATCGATGAAGTAGTAGCCGGAGGAGGCGTTCTGATCGAAACGGATGTCGTCGAACACGAAAAACTCGGCTTCGCAGCCGAAAAAGGCCGTGTCCGCGATGCCCGTGGACACCAGGTAGTTCTGGGCGCGATGGGCGATGTTCCTCGGGTCGCGGGTGTAACTCTCCCGCGTCACGGGATCCAGGACGTCGCAAATGAGCGTGAGGGTGGGCTGGACGAAGAAAGGATCCACGAAGGCGCTGGAGGGATCGGGCACGACGATCATGTCGCTCTCGTGGATCGAGCGCCACCCGCGGATGGAGGAGCCGTCGAACCCCACGCCCTCGGCGAACGAGTCCACGGAAAACACCGTGGCCGGCACCGTGAAATGCTGCCACAGGCCCGGAAGGTCCATGAACCTGAGGTCCACCATCCGGATCCCCTTCTCTCGGATCAGCTCCATCACACCCTTCGCATCCATGGCCTCGGACCCTCCTTCCTTTTTAAGGGAAGCGAAATAACGGAGGCCACTTTACCGACACTCCTCCCCTCCGTCAACAGCGGGAGGAGCCTCTTGTTCTCCTCTTCCCGTTGGCGTCCGTCGCCCCGCCGGGATACAATCCGCAGAGCCCCTGAAAGGGGCCACTCCGAGAGGGAAACGGTGGACGAGAAACTCACGCCCGCCATGCGCCAGTGGCGGCGGGTAAAGGACCAGCATCCCGGCAAACTCGTCCTCTTCCGGATGGGCGATTTCTACGAGATGTTCGGGGAGGACGCCCGGATCGCCGCGGAGGTCCTCGAGATCGCCCTCACGACCCGCGAAAAGAACAAGGCCGAACCGATGCCCATGGCCGGCATCCCCCACCACGCCCTGGAGACGTATCTCGGACGGCTGATCCGGGCGGGGTACCGGGTGGTCCTGTGCGACCAGGTGGAAGATCCGGCCACCGCCAAGGGGCTGGTGCGGCGGGAGGTGACCCGGGTGGTGACCCCGGGCACGGCCCTTGAAGAGGGCGTCGTGGAGGCGTCTCAGCCGGTCCTTCTGGCCGCCTGGTGTCCCGGCGGGGACTCCGCCGGGCTGGCGTGGGCGGACCTCTCCTCGGGAGACCTGGTGGTGTGGCTCTCGTCCCACGCCGAAGCGCAGGACCGCTTGCGAGCCGTGGGCCCGGCGGAGGTCCTCCATCCGGAAGGCGCCCCGGCGCCCGAGGTGCCCGGCGCCACCGTCACGCCCCTTCCGGCGGCGGTGTTTTACCCCCGGGACCCCCGGGAATCCCTGTGCCGTCGGTTCGATCTGCCCGCGGGACTCCCGGGCCTGCCTCCGGAGAGGGAGGCCCTGGGTGCCCTGCACGCCGTACTGGACTACCTCCAGGACCGGGGGGCGAAGGTTCTCAAACCCCCGAGGACGGAGGTTCCCGGGACATCGCTCGTGCTGGACGAGGCCACCCGGCGCAACCTGGAACTCGTGGCATCGGCCGAGACGGGGGGGCGGGCGGGGACCCTGCTCGAGGCCATGGATGCGACGCTCACCCCCATGGGATCGCGCCTTCTCCGCGAATGGCTTTTGGCTCCCTCCGCCCGGAGGGAGGAGATCCAGCGGCGCCAGGGTACCGTCGCCTGCTGGCTGTCGAACCCGCAGAACCTGCGAACTTTAAGGGAGCGCCTTCGGGGGTTTCCAGACCTTGCGCGGATCACGGCGAGGCTGGGGGCGGGAATCGCCACCCCTAGGGACGCGGGGATGCTTCGGGAGGTGCTCCAAAGGCTTCCCGGCCTTCTGGAGTGTCTGGCGGCGGCGGGGGGAGTCCCCAGTGCCCTGGGCCGCGAGGAGTTGGCCCGGTGGTCTACCCGGCTCGCCGAGGTCCTTGAGGAGTGCCCACCCCCCCACGCCCGGGAGGGCGGCATCTTTGCCCGGGGATGGCACCCCGAGCTGGATGCCTTGCGCGAACTGGCGGAAAACGCCCATTCCGCCATCCTGGAGGTGGAGCGGCGGGAGCGCGAGCGTACGGGGATCGCCAGCCTGAAGGTCCGCTATAACAAGATCTTCGGTTATTTTCTGGAAATCAGCCGGGCCAACCTCGGGCGAGTGCCACCGGATTTCGAGCGGCGCCAGACCCTCGTAAACGGGGAGCGTTTCGTGACCCCCGAGCTGAGGGACCTGGAAGCCCGGATCCTGAGCGCACGGGCGGACAGGGAAGCCCTGGAATCGAAACTATGGGCGGACCTCCAGGCGGAGTTGGCTCCCTCCCTTCCTGTCCTTCGCGAGGCGGCGGCCGCCTTGGCGAGGGAGGATGTTCTTCAAGGCTTTGCGCACCTGGCGAGGGGACGGAACTACGCTCGTCCTGAGGTGGTGGACGAGCCGGTCCTCCTCCTGGAAGAGAGCCGGCATCCCGTCCTGGAACTCGATTCGCGGCACCAGCCCTTCGTGCCCAACCCCGTCCGTCTGGATACCGGCGAGGACCAGATCGTCCTGTTGACTGGACCCAACATGGGGGGGAAGTCCACCTACCTGCGGCAGACGGCCCTCGTCGCCGTCATGGCCCAAACGGGCTCCTACGTGCCAGCCAAAAGGGCCGTGACTGGGCTGACGGACCGTCTCTTCTGCCGGGTGGGAGCGGGAGACAGCCTTCTAAGGGGCCTGTCCACCTTCATGATGGAGATGACCGAGACGGCGGCCATTTTGAGGAACGCCACCGCCCGATCCCTGGTGATCCTCGACGAAGTGGGACGCGGAACCAGCACCTACGACGGGCTGGCCATCGCCTGGGCCGTCGTGGAGGCCTTGAGGGGTGGGGAGGGGGGGGTGGGATGCAGAACCCTCTTTGCCACGCATTACCACGAACTCACAGAGTTGGGGAAGGCCCTCCCGGGCGTGCGCAACTTGACCATGGGAGTTCGAGAGCACGAGGGCCGGGTCGTCTTCCTGAGAACCGTGGAGGAGGGCGCCGCGGATCGGTCCTACGGAATCCACGTGGCCGAGTTGGCCGGTATTCCCGCAGGTGTCGTGCACCGCGCCCGTTCCGTCCTCTCCCGGCTGGAGGCCCGCCGCGCGGCCCTGTCCCTGGACTCGCCCCCGGCGGGCCGTCCGCACCAGCCGAATCTCTTCCCCGGGGAGCGCGGAGGCGAGGAGGCCCGCGTGCTCGAGGAACTTCGCGCCACCGACGAGCGCACCCTCTCACCCCTGGAGGCGCTTCTGCTGGTCCACCGGCTCCGCAAGAAACTGGGCCTTCCCTCCTGATTGGATCCTCTCGTATCTCTATGAACACACACGACTTATCCTATGTGTCTGGTGAGCCTGCCTCAATAGTGAGTGCATACAAGTCATATAACTTGACAACAGTGAAGTACGATAGTATATTGTTCCTGTACCCATCGGGCCCTCGTCGGGTTGGGGGCCTGGATTCAAGAAAGGAGGACTCGCCATGACCCTGATGCGTTGGAGCCCTTATCGGGAACTGATGACGATGCACGAGCAGCTCAATCGCCTCTTCGACGAGAATTACAACCGGAGCGCTTCGGGCGAGGTGGAATACGGCGCCTGGGCGCCCGCCGTGGATCTGCGGGAGGAGGACAAGCGCTTCGTGATCGAGGTGGACCTTCCGGGTGTGAAAAAGGAGGACATCCAGATTCAACTGGAGAACAACCTCCTGACCATCCGGGGCGAGAGGCGCTTCGAGAGCGAGACCAAGAAGGAGCATTACCACCGGATCGAGAGGGCCTACGGGAAGTTCTTGCGTTCCTTCACGCTGCCCACCCGGGTCGACGCCGCCAAGATCGTCGCCACCCAACGGGACGGGATCCTCGAAGTGGTGGTTCCGAAGGCGGAGGAATCGCTTCCCAAGAGGATCGAAGTCAAGGGCTGACCCAGGGATTCGCGCTTGTTCGGGGGGGCCTTCCGGGCCCCCTCTTCCTCTTGGACCGCTGGATGTTTGAGTTGCGGGGGGATCGAACATCGGCCAACCCCGGTACGAAGACCGGAAGCCGTAGGGCTACGGAAAACGGGCCCCGGGACGGATGGGCGCCGGCCGCGGACACCCTCCCCTCGAAGGCCCCGGCCCGTTTCTCCCCTGGGGCGGCCGCCCGAACCCAAGGCCCCTCCTTTCCGTGGTATCCTCGATCTCCTCAAGGAGGATGCGCCGTACATGGCTCTCAAGATCCCGCTCACCGTCGCGGACAAGCAGAAGATCCTGTTCCTTTCTTCCACTCCCGCCCCCCAGTTGACCGACTGGGGGCGCAGGCACGAGGAGGCGGGCCTCCTCCACGATGCCCTTCTTTATTACGAGGCCGCCCGGGACCGCGCCTCGCTGGAGCGGCTCGCCCAGGCGGCGGTGGAATCCGCCGACCTCCTGCTCCTCGTCAATGCCCACAAGGCCCTGGGCGGAGCCCCTCCGGCGAAATCTCTGGAGGCGCTGAAGACCAGGGCAGAGGCCCTCGGGAAAACGGTGGAAGCCAGCCGGGCCGCCCTGCTGCTCGTCCCCGGCGACGGCCGGGAGGGCTGAGGGGTTCATGATCGAAGCCCGAGAACTGACGCGCACCTTCGGACAAACGGAAGCGGTGAGCCGCCTGACCTTCCGTGTCGACAAAGGGGACATCGTCGGCTTCCTCGGCCCGAACGGGGCGGGGAAGACCACGACCCTCCGAATGATCACGGGCTTTCTTCCGCCCTCCGGCGGAGACGTGGTGGTGGGTGGACGCTCGGCCCAGGAGGATAGCAAGGCCGCGCGAAGGCTCATCGGCTACCTGCCGGAGAACAATCCCCTCTACGAGGACTTGCGGGTGCGGGAGTACCTCGCCTTCCGGGCGGAACTGAAGGGGGTCCCCCGCCGTGACCGGACCCGGCGCATCGGGGAGGTCCTGGAGGCCTGCGACGCCTTGGAGGTCAGGGACCGCCTCATCGGGGCCTGCTCCAAGGGCTTTCGGCAGCGGGTGGGGATCGCGGACGCCCTTCTGGCCGACCCTCCCGTCCTCATCCTGGACGAGCCCACGGTGGGCCTCGACCCCGCCCAGATCGCCCAGACACGGACCCTGATCAAGGGCCTCAGCAGGGACCACACCGTTCTCCTTTCCACGCACATCCTCCCCGAGGTGGAGGCCATCTGTTCCCGGGCCCTCATCCTTCACCGGGGCCGCCTCCTCTTTGACGGATCGGTGGAGGGGCTGAGGAAGGGCCTTTCCGGGGGGCAGCTCTCCTGCACCGTGCGGGCGGCCCGGGCCGATGCGGAGGCCTGCCTGGCGGAGATACCGGGTGTCACCCAGGTCCGCACCGTGATGGAATCGGGTGGAGAAACCCGGCTGGAACTGGAGACCGATCCCGCTTCGGACCTTCGGGAGGCGGTGGTACGGGCGTGCGCCGTCCGGGGGCTGGCCCTTCTCGAACTGGCGGCCCGCCAGATTTCCCTGGAGGAGGCCTTCCTCTCCATCACGACGGACGAAGCCGCCGGGGAGGCCGTTCCATGAGCGGCGCCTGGGCCATCGCCAAGAAGGAGCTCCGCTCCTATTTCCTCGCCCCTCTCGCCTACGTGGTCATCACGGCGTTCCTGCTCCTCAACGGGTTTTTCTTCTACGCGATCCTGGCCGTTCTGAGCCAGCCCGGCGCCTCCTCCGCCTCCCCGATGAGCCTCCTCTTCGGCGGCACCGTCTTCTTCTGGATTTTCTTGATCGTGACCGTGCCCGTCATCACCATGCGGCTGGGCGCCGAAGAGATGAAGAGCGGAACGGTGGAAACGCTCCTGACGGCCCCCGTGACGGACCTCGAGGTGGTGCTGGGGAAGTTCCTCGGCGCCCTTTCCCTTTACATCGCCGCCTGGGTGCCGACGGGCCTCTACGTCTGGGCCGTTTCCCTCTATTCGGAGGTGGACCCCGGGCCTGTGCTGGGAGGATATCTGGGCACGGTCCTGGTGGGCCTCCTCTTCCTCTCCGTCGGGATCTTCACGACCTTCGTCTCGAAAAACCAGGTGGTGGCCGCCATCCTGGCCTTCGCCCTGCTGCTTCTCCTACTGCTCCTCTCCTTGATCTCCTACCTCATCACCGACCCCTTCTGGAAGGAGGTCTTCTCCTACATGGACCTATACGCCGCCATGCAGGCCTTCTCCCGCGGAGTGGTGGATTCGCGCCCCGTCCTCTACTGCCTGTCGGGGGCGGCCTTTTTCCTCGCGCTGGCCTACCAGGCTCTCCAGGCCCGACGGTGGAGGTGAGCGCATGAGGGCCCGGCTTCTGCGGCAGACCAACTGGGGGGTGGTGCTCGCGGCCCTCATGGGCCTACTCCTCATGGTGAACTACCTTTCGGCCCGCCATTACAAACGGTGGGACCTCACCGCCTCGCGGTCCTTCTCTCTCTCGGACCAGGCCCGCAAGGTCCTCTCGGACCTCCAGACTCCCCTCCAGGTCACGGTCTTCCTCTCCCCCGCCGACGACCTCTTCGGACGGGTCACGGACCTGCTGGAAGCCTTCCGGGAGGTCTCTCCCCGAATCCGGGTGGAAACCATCGACCCCGACCGGGACAGGGCCCGCGTGCAGGCGCTGGCCCAGCAGTACAAGGTCAACGTGGCCAACGTCGTGATCTTCGAGGCCGGGGATCGAACCCGGCACGTGGAAAAGGACCAGATGGTCGAGTACGACTTCTCGGGCCTCCAGGGCGGCTCCCCCGCAAGGATCAAAGCTTTCAAGGCGGAGCAGGCCTTCGTCAACGCCATCCTCGAGGTGCAGGATCCTCGCCAGCCGGTGGTCTATTTCACATCGGGCCACGGGGAGAGGGGACTGGGAGGGCGCGGCGAGGGCATCGGGATCCTCCGCGACCGGATCGAGAAGGAGGGTGCCCAGGTCCGCGAGTGGCTCGGATTGGGGAAGACCTCGGTACCGGAGGACGCCGACGTGCTGGTCGTCGCCGGGCCCCAGGGGAAATTCCTTCCGCAGGAGGCCGAGGTGGTGGACGCCTACCTCCGGCGTGGAGGCAGGGCCCTTCTCTTCCTGGACCCCATTCTGCAGGGAAAACCGCCGGCCTTCGCACCCTCCGGTCTCGAGGCGGTCCTGGGAGGGTGGGGGATTGTCCTGGCCGACGACGTGGTCCTCGATCCCTCCGCCGCGGTGCCTCAGATGGGCCCCCAGACCTTCTTCGCCGCCCGTTTCGGGGAACACGTGGCGGTTCAGGATCTGGCGCGGAACCGGTTCCTCGTCCTCTTCGGCCTCGCACGGTCCCTGGAGGTCGGTTCCCCTCGGGAGCCGGAGTACGCCGTCACCCGCTTGGTCAGTTCTTCGCCTTCGAGCTGGGGGCTGACGCGTCTTGACGGCCTGGAGCGGGAACTGGCCAGGGGAGCCGACGATCCGCCGGGCCCCCTGGCGCTTGCCCTCGCCGTGGCATCCGAGGACCCATCGAAGAAGGCGAGGCTCGTGGTGGTTGGGGACTCGGACGTAGCCACCGACGGCCTGCTGGGAGCGGGATTCGGAAACCAGCTCTTCTGTCTCAACGCCATCCACTGGCTCTTGGAGCAGGAGAGCCGCATCGCCATTCCGCCCAAGGCCTCCGTAGAGACCCACTTGGACCTCACGGCCTCCCAGGCCAATGTCCTCCTCCTCCTCTTTGTGGTGGTCTTGCCCGCCTTTGTGGCGGGGATGGGCGGGTGGGTCTTCCTACAGCGCCGACGGTGAGCCCGTGAAGCGTTCGACTTGGGTGCTCGCCATTCTGGCTGCCGCCGTCCTGGCCGCTATCCTCCTCTGGGAGAGAGACAAGCCCAGCACCTCCGAGGTCGAGGCCTGGAAGGGCCGAATCATGGGCGGCCTCCGCGCGGACGATGTGAGGGGCGCCGACCGCTCGGGCTTCCAGCCCCTGTCGCTCCGGCGCGTGGAATCGGACGGGGAGTCGAGCTCCCCGGACGGAAAGGCGGCGGCCTGGAGGCTCCTGGCTCCCGTGGAGGACGCCGCGGACGGGTACGCCGTGGAGGCCTTCGTGGAAAGGCTGCTTTCCATCCGAGTCCTGCGGGCCGTGGACGCCGGCGCCAAGCCAGAGGACCTGGGCCTCCTACCGCCCCGGGCCACCTGGACCCTGCAGACGGCGGACGGCGACCGCGTCCTGGAGGTGGGTCTCCCTGCGCCCATGGGGGAGGGGCTCTACGTCCGCGTCGAAGGCAAGACGCTCCTGGTGGACTCCGGCTTGGAGGAGGCGCTCCTGCGGTCCATGGCGGCCTTCCGGCTTCGGGACCTGCTCCCCCTGGGTTCCCACGACGTGGACCGTCTGACCCTGCGGCGCCGCGACGGCCGGACCCTCTCCGTCCGACGGGACGACACGGGAGGATGGGCGGTGACGGAGCCCTATTCCGACTGGGGCGCCTCGGACCGGATCCTCGCCCTCCTGGACGACGTGTGCCTCTGCCCGGTGGTGGACTTTCCCGAAGAGCCGCCGGGAGGGGAGGCCGGGGGCTTTGGTCCCCCGGAGGCCAACATCGAGGTTGAGGGCGGCGGGAAGACCTTCGCGGTGGACCTCGGCGGCCCGGCCCCTGGGGGCGGGGCGACCGAGCGGAGGGTCCTCGCGCGGTGTTCGGGACGTCCCGGCCTGCTGGCTGTATCCCTCAACTCCTTGAAATCGCTGGATCAGCCCCCGGAGTTCTTCCGTTCGCTGGAGGTCTTCCGGCGCACCCTTTTCGAAGCCGACGAGGTCCTCGTAAAGGGCGAATCGACGGTGCGAATCGTTCGCGACGATGCCGCGGGATGGCGCTTTGCCGAGCCCTCGACGCCTCCTCCGGGGGGCGATGCGCCCGCCCTGGCCGCGGCTCTAACGGCGCTTGAAGGGGTCCGGGTCGCGAAGTGGGCGGGAGGCCCGCCCGCGCCTGGCGGGCAGGCGGTCACGGTCGTCCTGAAGGGAACACTCTTCGAGGAACGGGTCCAGGTTCGGAGGGAGGCCGGAGCGGTTTTCGCCCGACCCGCGGGGCGCACCGTGGGCATCGAGTTGGACCCGAAGGGTTGGGAGCGGGTTGAATCCGCCCTGGGAAAACCCATCGGCAAGGACGTGGGAAAGACCCCGTGAGGATCCGTCTTCCCTTGGCCCGTCCCGGCGACGTCCCTCCGGCGTGGGTGTTCGTGGCCCTGGGCGGGGCTCTCTTCGCGGCGGGGGCCCTCGCCGTTTCACTTCTCCCGGCGCGGTTTCACCCCCAGTGCGGCTTCCACGCCGTTTCGGGGCACCCCTGCCCCACCTGCGGGGCCACGCGGAGCGTTCTCCTCCTCGCGCAATTGCGCCCCCTCGAGGCCTTCCGGACCAACCCCCTTTTCGCCTCGGCCGTCGCGGTGGTCCTCCTGTGGGTGGGGGCGGGCGCCGTAGCCCGGATTGCGGGGCGAAACCTGTTCGTGGAAGTGGGGGCCCGGGAGGAGAAGTGGTGGTGGTTCGCGCTTCTGGGGGCGTTTCTGGCCAACTGGGTCTATCTTTGGCGGGCGGGCGTGTAGCCGGGTCCTCCGTCGGCGGCTACAATGGAACCAGCGCGGAGGGTTGGAGGCCGATGGCGATTCCGGATTGGCGCGACAGGCGGGTCATTGTGCTGGGGGACCTGATCCTGGACCGGTTCGTCTACGGCGAGGTGCACCGGATCTCGCCCGAGGCGCCCATCCCCGTGGTGGAGGTTCGGGACGAACGGGCCATGCCGGGGGGAGCCGCCAACGTCGCCTCGAACTTGAGGGCGCTGGGTGGCGGCGCCGCCGTGTTTGGGGTCGTTGGGGACGACGAATCGGGCGACCACTTGGCCTCCCTCCTCGAGTCGGATGGCGTGGACGTCACGGGCCTTCTGAGAGACCCGGGACGTTGCACTACGGTGAAGACCCGCATCGTCGCCCAGCGGCAGCAGGTGGTCCGGGTGGACCGGGAGGTCCGCACGGCCGTTTCCGATGGCTTGAGAAACGCCCTCCTTGCCCGGCTCGAGGACCTTCTCCCCCTCAGCGGAGCCCTGGTTGTCTCCGATTATGCCAAGGGGCTCTTTTGCCCGTCGTTTCTGAAGAGCCTTGGGGCCCTGGCCCGGAAGACGGGGGTGCCGTACCTCGTGGATCCCAAGCCCGTTCACTTCCCCTATCCGGGAGCTACGGTTCTCACGCCCAACCGCCAGGAGGCGGCGGAGCTTTTGGGGCGTCCTTTTACCGCAGATGAAATCCCCGTAGCCGCCGCGGACCTTCTCGGGAGGACCGACTGGGGGGCGATTCTCTTCACGCTGGGCCCCGAAGGAATGGCCCTCGCCGAGAGGAACCGCCCCGTCGTTCAGATCCCCGCCCGGGTCCGGGAAGTCTTCGACGTGACCGGTGCGGGGGACACGGTCGTCGCGGCCCTTGCCCTCGGGCTCGCGGCGGGGGTTCCCCTGGAGAGGGCCGCACGCCTGGCCAACCTGGCGGCCGGCGTCGTGGTCGGCAAGGTGGGGACGGCCGTGTGCGCTCCGGCGGAACTCGAGGCCGCGCTGGCCGCAGACTCCCCATGAGCGGCGATCCGGATTTCTCGCCCGATCCCGCCCGTCGGGAGGGAGACGAGGTGGCGCGCATGTTCGGCGCCATCGCCCCCACCTACGACCGGTTGAACCACCTCCTCTCGCTCAACGTGGATCGCCTCTGGCGTCGGAGGGCCGTGAAATCGCTCGCTGTGCGGCCCGGGAGCTGCGTGGTGGACGTGTGTACGGGGACGGGAGACCTCGCGCTGGCCCTGCTCCGCCGGGTGGACGTGAAGCTGGTGGGCGTGGATTTCAGCCTCCCCATGCTCAAGAGGGCCGGGACGAAGCGTGGGGGAGGGCGGGTGCGCCGGGTGCAGGGGAATGCCCTGGACCTTCCCTTGAGGACGGCGGCCGCGGACGGCGCCATGGTGGCCTTCGGCGTCCGGAACTTTCAGGACCTGGATCGGGGCCTGGCGGAGTTGGCGCGCGTTCTACGTCCAGGCGGCCGGCTCGTACTCTTGGAGTTTTCCATCCCGAAGGGCCGGTTTTTCGGTCCCCTCTTCCGCTTCTACTTCGTGAGGGTGCTGCCCTGGGTGGGGCGCAGGGTGAGCGGTGTAAACGGGCCTTACGGATATCTTCCCGCTTCCGTGGGCCTGTTTCCTTCGAGCGAGGCGCTCCGCGGCAAATTGGAGGCGGCCGGGTTCTCGGTGGAGTCGCAGAGCCCCCTGACGGGCGGGGTCGCCACGCTGCACGTGGCGGTGAGGAACCCTGGAGGGCAGGAATGAGCCGGGTCCTGGCCGTGGATTGGGGCGAGCGCCGGATCGGACTGGCCGTTTCCGACGAAACGAGAACGCTCGCAAGGTCCCTTCCGACCCTTCACGTGAAGGGGGGGCGGGAGGGGCAGGCGAGGGTGGCGGCGCAGATCGTCGCCCAGGGAGCCGCCCGGGTGGTCCTGGGCCGGCCCCTCCACATGGACGGCCGGAGCAGCGCGCTGGAAGAGAAGGTGGAGGCCTTTGCCGCCGCCCTGGCCCGGAGGCTGCCCTCCGTGGATTTCGTATTCTGGGACGAACGGCTTACCAGCGTGGAGGCCGCCTCCCTTCTGAGAGAGCGCGGAGAGCGGGTGGGGCGGAACAAGGGGCGCCTGGACCAGGTGGCGGCGGCCCTTCTCCTCCAGTCTTACCTGGATGCGGGGTGCCCGTGAGGCGACTTGGAAAAGGAATCGTCGCGGCGGTCCTGGCGTCCATCGTGCTCGGCGGCGCGGCCGCGTCCTTTCTCGCCTGGGACTGGCATCGGCCCTATCGGCGCGAGGCCGGAGAGACCCGCGTCTCCATTTCCAGGGGGGACCGCGCCGGGGACGTCGTGGAGGTGCTCCACGAGAGGGGCCTCGTGCGCCACCGGGTCTCCTTCAAGCTTGCCTTCGTCCTCTACGGCAACCCGCGCAAACTTCGGCCGGGTACGTACCGGTTTGACCGGCCCCTGTCGCCCCTGGAGGTCATCGGGAAGCTGAATCGCGGAGATGTGGAACTCACCCGCATGACGATACCCGAGGGGCTGAGGACGGACGAAGTGATCGGGCTCCTCGCGGCAAGCGGAATCGGATCGGAAGAGGCGTTCCGTAAGGCCGTCCGGGATCCCGGGCCCATCCTAGACCTGGACCCGGCGGCCCGGGACCTGGAAGGATATCTCTTCCCTGAAACGTATCTGCTGGATCCAGGCTTGAGCGAGAAGGCCGTCGTGGACATTTTGGTCCGCTCCTTCCGATCCTGGTGGGCTTCGGCCGCCGGTCCGGGGCGGGATCGAGGAATCCGGGAGGTCGTGACCCTCGCCTCGCTCGTGGAGGAGGAGACGGCTTCCGCTCCCGAACGGCCTCTCATCGCCGGAGTGTTCGAGAACCGGCTCCGGCTGGGCATGGCCCTGCAGACGGACCCCTCGGTGGTGTATGCGCTGAGCCTTGCCGGCCGGTATTCGGGGACCCTCCGCCGTGAGGACCTCGCCTTTGAAAGTCCGTACAACACCTACCGGAACGCGGGATTGCCGCCGGGCCCCATTTGCAGCCCGGGGCGGGCCTCCCTGGAGGCCGTCCTGAAGCCCCAGGCCTCCCCTTACCTTTACTTCGTGAGCCGGAACGACGGCACCCACGCCTTCTCCCGAACCTTGGAGGAGCACAACCGGTGGGTGGCCCTGACCCGTCGGGCACGCACCCCCAGAGGCCGGTGATGGAGGGGATCCGGTTCGTCCTGGTTCGGACCCGCTCGCCGGGGAACGTGGGCGCCGTGGCACGGGCCATGAAGAACTTCGGCCTCACGGATCTCGTCCTGGTGGATCCCCGCCTTCACCGGAACGGGGACGCCCCGGGTTATCCCCCCTATTTCGAAACCGAGTCCCGCCGGATGGCTTGGCACGCGGCGGATCTGCTGGACAGCGCCCGGACGGTGGGGACGCTGGCAGAGTCCCTTTCCGCGTGCTCCGTGGTCTTGGCCACGGCGCCGCGGGGCGCAGCGCGGATGGACAACATGGATCCCGAACGGGCGGCGGAGATTCTGGTGGCCTCGGCATCCCGCGGGGCGGCCCTCGTCTTCGGCTCCGAATCCTCTGGATTGACCCGGGAGGAACTTTCCCTGTGCACGGGCGTGGTGGTGATCCCCACAGACCCCTCCTATCGGGACCTCAATGTCGCCCAGAGCGCGGTGATCCTGGCCTACCTGGTCCAGAGGGCCCGATCGGGGGCGAGGCCAGCCCCTCCCACGTCCGCGGAAATCTCCACCCACGCCGACCGGGAGGGGTTGGCATCCATGGTCCTTGAGGTCGGACGTCGATCCGGATTCCTCATCCGAGGCGACGAGCCCGCGGGGAGGGAGCTCAGGGCCCTGATCCACCGAGCCGGTCTGACCCGGCGTGACACGGAGATCCTTCGAAGCCTCTTTCGGCGGATTCGGGGACGGAGGGAGGCCGAGGGCCCTGTCGAGACGGGGCGTGGGGACGCCGGGCCCTAGGACGGGCCGAAAAGCGAGGGGGCGTCCATTTCCGGGGGTCGGGGAAGGCCGAGCCACTCCAGGAGCGTGGGCGCCACCGAGGCGAGACCGGGATTCCCCTCCTTCCGGAGCCCCACAGGGTCGCGGGAAAGCCAAAGAAAAGGAACCGGATTCGTGGTGTGGGCGGTGTGGATGTGGACGCCGTCGGGTTCGCGCATCGTCTCCAGGTTCCCGTGGTCGGCCGTGAGGGCGACCGCCCCGCCCAAGCCAAGGACCTTCTCCACCACGCGGCCCATGCACTGGTCCACCGTGCGCGCCGCCTCGCAGGCGGCCCCGAAATCCCCCGTGTGACCCACCATGTCAGGGTTGGCGAAGTTGAGGAGAAGAAAGCCGTACCCGCGGTCCAGGGCGGCGAGGAGCGCCTCGGTCAGCTCCGGTGCGCTCATGGCGGGCTGAAGGTCGTAGGTGGCCACTTTGGGGGAGGGGATCAGAATTCGGTCCTCTCCAGGAAACGGCGCCTCCCGGCCGCCGCTGAAAAAGAAGGTCACGTGGGCGTACTTTTCGGTTTCGGCGATCCGGAGCTGCCGAAGGCCCGCGGCGGCCACGACCTCCCCGAGCGTATTGGCCGGGATTTCCCTCTCGAAGGCCACGGGGAAGGGGAAGTCCCCGTGGTACCGGGTCAGGGTGGAGAAGGCGCTCAGACGGGGCGGCTCGCCCCGGGGGAAATCCGCGAAACGAGGGTCGGCCAGGGCCCGCGAAATCTGCCGGGTGCGGTCCGCGCGGAAGTTGAAGAAGAGGACGGCGTCGCCGTCCCGGATCGTCCCGTAGGGGCAGGGAAGTAGGATGGGCCGGATAAACTCGTCCGTGACGCCCGACGCGTAACTCGCCCGGATGGCCGCCACGGCTTCGTCCCAGCGGGTTCCCTCTCCCCGGGTGAAGGCGCGGTACGCCACCTCGGTCCGCTCCCAGCGGCGGTCCCGGTCCATGGCGTAGTACCGCCCCATGATCGTGGCAAGGGAGCCTAAACCCTCGGTCTCCAGGAACGCCAGCACGTCCTCGATATGCCCGATGCCGCTGGTCGGAGAAACGTCACGGCCGTCGGTGAAGGCGTGGATCGCAACGCGGGACACGCCCTCCCGGCCCGCGAGGGTCACGAGGGCCTTCAGGTGGTCCACGTGGCTGTGGACACCGCCGTCAGATACGAGCCCCATGAGGTGCAGCGTGCCTCCGTGGGCGGCCCTGCAGACGTCCCTCAGAACGGGATTGCGGAAGAAGCTTCCGTCCTGGATGGCCCGGCTGATGCGTGGGAGATCCTGGAAGATCACCCGTCCCGCGCCCAGAGTCAGGTGGCCCACTTCGGAGTTCCCGATCTGGTCCTCGGGCAACCCCACCGCTTCTCCCGAGGCGCAGAGAGGGCGCCAGGGGAACCGCTTCAGCCAAGCCGGAAAGTTCTGAAGGCCCGAACGGGTCACGGCGTTGAAAGCCCCATCCTCTGCCAGCCCCCACCCATCCAGGACCGCCAGCAGGAGGGGGCCCCTGGTCAGGCGTGCCATGGGACCCCTTGGTAGAACACGGGGCTGGGCTCGTGGATCTCCTGGAGGAGCTCGTCCCGGAAGTTGGGTGACAGGGTGTCCCACCGCTGGCAGGTCGAGCAGAAATCACGCCATTCGGGGGAAACCTGGCCGCACCCAGCACATGTGTAGTTGAGCTCGAAGGGGTTGAGGACCCGGATCACTTCGCGGTAGTGGGCGCAGGCCTTCGGCGCATCGCCCTTTCGTTCCCGAATCCGGCCCAGATAGTACTCCAGGAGTCCAGACTGGCGAACGTTCCCTTGGATTTCGCGAAACAGACCCTCGGCGCGGTCCAGGACCTCCAGCTTGTAGTAGAAGCGACCGAGGAGGAACTTGGGAAGCACCTTCCGGTCTGTCGTCTGGATGAGGTTCTGGTACTGGCGGACCGCGCCCTCGGGGTCCCCCTTGTCCAGGAAGAGCTGTTCCATGGCCAGCAGGCACATGGGGGAGGCGTTCTTGCGGTAGCCGTCCAGGTACACGTCAACGGCCGTTTCTTCCTGGCCGCTCAGCAGGTAGGCTTCGGCCAGCTTGAGGTACGTCGCCTGGAAAGCGGGGAACTTGCGGCGCAGTTTCTCCAACTGAGCCACGGCATCCTTGTATTTCTCCTGGCCCAGAAGGTCGGCCCCGATTTGGTACATGAGGCCGGCGGTGAAGGGCGCGTCGTCGGCCCGCTCCTCCTCCAAAACCCGGGCGTTGCCGATGTGTTCTTGAATCTCCAGGGCCTTCTTCCAATTGGTCTCCCGGATGTACAGGGCGCGAAGCAGGCGGAGCGCCTTGAGGGCGCGCCGGGGCTGGATGCGCAGGATCGTGGCCAGGTGGCGCTTGGCTTCCTCGTGGTCCTGAAGGAGGAGCGCGTCCTCGGTGAGCGCATAGAGGGTGGCCACGTCCTCGGGCCGGATGGATAGGGCTTGTCTGTGAAAGGAAAGCGCCTCCTGCGGCCTGCCCGCGGCCCTCAGCGCGTCTCCCAGCTTGAGGAGGGCCGGCAGGTATTCGGGGGATGTCTCGAGGGCGCGCTGGAAGTGCGTGATGGCCTCGAGGGGCCGGCTTCCAAGGGCGGCGTCAAGCCCTTTGAGGTAATACTCCTCGGCGGCCCTCTCGTTCTGCCGCCTCAGGCCCTCGACCCAGCGCCGCGCCCAATGGACGACCCCCGTTCCAGCCAGCCAGAGCGTGAACGCGATGAAGCCGGCGAGGAAGGCCAGCGCGAGCACCCAGGCCGTGGGGACTTCCAATCCGAGCAGATTGAAGGGCTGTGCGAGCACGGGCCCGTTGACGGACACCACCCCCACCATCAAGGCCATGGTGAGCATCAGGAATCCCGTTACGAGCGCGGTCTTCAGACGCATGGCGCCCCTTCACTCGATGAGTCCGCGGTCTTGGAGATCCTGGCATGCCACGCAGTGGCGGGCCCAGGGCACGGCCTCCAGGCGCTTCTTCTGGATCGGCTCGCCGCAGTTCTTGCACTCGCCGAACCCCCCCGTCCGGATCTCGCGCAGGGCCTCGTCGATGATGCGCATGGTGCGGCGGTCGGCATCCGACAGGGAGTACCAGAACTCCTTGTTGTAGTTGACCGACGCCTCGTCCGCCGAGTCCAGGGCACCGTCCGCGCCCGCGTCGCCGCTCCTCATGAGCTTGTCCTGGTAGGCCTTCTGGAGCTCCCTCCGCTTGTCCTGGAGCAGTTTCTCGAAGTGCTTCAGGGTCCTCTTGTCCATGGCGACTCCTCCGGTCTCCTATTTGGCGTAGGCCCTTCCCGTGGAGGCGGCGAAGGCCCTGTAGATCTGCTCCGTCAGGACGAGCAGGGCCATCTCGTGCGGAAGCGTCATGGGGGAGAGGGAGAGAACCTTATCGGAGGCCCGAAGGACTTCTTCGTCGAGTCCGTAGGCTCCGCCCACAAGGAACGACACCCTCTTCCCCTGGTCCTTGTACTCCACGAGCAGGCGGGCGAAAACGGTGCTATCCAGGAGCCGTCCTCCGGCGTCGAGTGCCAGGAGCGCCCGGTCTCCCGAGGCCCGATCCAACAGGCGCCGGCCTTCCTCCCGGCGGATCTGACGGGGCCCCCTCCGTTTGGAAGCGGGCACGGCGTCCATGCGCAGGCGCCACTCGCCGCCCACCATGGATGCATAACGGGATACCCCTCCCGCGATGTTCGCATCCGCGATCCTGCCCACGTGAACCACCCGTATCTCCCACATACCGAAACCGACCTATCTTACCCTAAGTTTCGGAGCGCCTCAAATGGGCCCAAAGGGCTTTGCGGCTGATCCCCAGCCACCGCGCGGCCCGGGTCCGATTTCCCGAGGTCCGAGCCAGGACGAATCGAATGTAGGCGTCCTTCAATTCTTCCAGGGTCAACCTTCTTCGGAGGGCGTCCGCCGCTGGAGGCTCCGCCATCCAGAATTCGGCGGCCAGGTCCTCGGGGCCCAGGCGGCTTCCTCCCGTGAGCGCCAGACCCTCCATGCACTGGGCCAGCTCCCGAAGATTGCCCGGCCAGGGACGTTTGGCAAGGGCCTCGACGAGCGAGGGGGCCAGTTCGGGGGCGGGGCGTCCCAGCTTGCGGCAGGCCGCCCGGAGGAAATGGCGGGCCAGGAGGGGGACGTCTCCTGTCCTTTCGCCCAAGGCTGGAAGGTGGATCCGAAGGACGTCGAGCCGAAAAAGCAGATCCGAGCGAAGCTGGCCGCGGGAGACCAGCAGTTCGGGAGGCTCCGAAAAAGCCGCGAGGACCCTGGCCTCGCACGTCAGCCGTCGCCCCCCGCCGATCCGCTGGAAGGGACTCCCCTCGAGGATCCGGAGCAGGGCGGCCTGCTTTTCCGGACCGAGCCATTCCACGCCGGAGAGACAGAGGGTCCCCACGCCCGCTTCCTCGAAGATGCCCGCGCGGGGAGCCACGCCCGTTGCGGCGCCTCTCTCCACTCCGAAAAACTCCGCTTCCAGGAGCGAAGAGGGAACCCCGGCGGCGTGCCATTCAGAAAAAGTCCCCGATTTGGGGGGGCGGAGGTCGTGGATGTAGCGGGCGAGCCGGCTCTTCCCGCTTCCCGTGGGCCCGACCAGGAGAACGGGTCCCCGCGCGGAGGCGGCCTTCTCGGCGAGGGCCAAGGCCGCCCGAAAGGCGGGATCCCGGCCGAGGGGACGCCGGGACGGTCTCATGGGGTAATCCGGGGGGCGTCCATCCAGATGCGTTCCAGGTCGTAATATCCCCGCCTCTCGGAGAGGAAAAGGTGGACGATGAAGTGTCCGTAATCCATGAGGACCCATTGGGCGGCGGCCACCCCCTCCACGTGATGGGGTTTCAGGCCCGCCTTCGTTTTGAGGACTTGCTCGATGTCCCTGGCCATGGCTTGCACCTGGCGGGTGTTGGTCCCGTGGGCCAAGACGAAGTAATCCGTCATGGTGGTCAGGGGGCGGAGATCGAGGATCACCGGTTCTCCGGCCTTGCCGTTCTCCAGGGACTCCACGACCAGCTTCAGGATCTCCATGTCCTCTTGCGTCAAGAATGCCTCCCACGGGCGATATGTGGGGCTGCCGCCCCGTACAGCCCCTCACGGACGATGTAACGGGCAACGGACGCCGGCGCCCAACCGGTCAGGCTCTCTCCCCTTTCCGCGCGGGCGCGGACCATTGTAGAGCTGACCTTCGAGGGTCTGGCGGACGCCTGGAGCACACGATCCCTCCAGGCGGAGGGCACGGATGCGGCGAGGTCCACTCCGGGACGGGGCACCGCCACAATGCGGCACGCCTCCAAGAGGAATCTGTATCGTTTCCATCGGCGAAACGAGGCCAGGCTGTCGGCTCCGAGGAGAAGGAAGACCTCCACACCGGGCATCCGGCCCATCAGGAGCTCCACCGTGTCCGACGTGTAAGAGGTCCCCTTTCGCTCCAGCTCCGCCGTCTCCAGACCCCAATCGGTTTTCCCCGACAGGGCGAGGGCTACCATGGCCGCCCGGTGGTATTCCGACGCCGCCGGCGGATGGGGCTTGAGCGGCTGTCGGAAGCAGGGAACGAAGAGGACGGCATCGAGCCGAGCCTGGTCCTGGGCGATGCGAGCCACGCGGAGGTGGCCGAGGTGAGGGGGGTCGAAGGTGCCTCCCAGAAGGCCCAGCCTCACGGATCCTCCTCCGTGAGGAGCCGGAAAACGCGCCCCAGGACCGGCTCCAGGCCTTCGTGCGTGGCCGCGGAAACCCTGTGGTACGGCCACCCGCGATCCTGGGCGTATTCGCGCAAAGACGCCTCCCCCTCGGGATCGGGGTTGAGATCCGCCTTGGTGCCCACAAGGATCACGGGCTTGAGGTTCAGCCCCGCGCCGTATGCCTCCAGTTCCCGCTCGATGGTGCGGACGCGGTCCACGGGGGGAGAGACCGGGTCCGCAAGGTCCACGAGGTGGAGGAGGACCTGGGTCCGCTCCACGTGCTTGAGAAACTGGTCGCCAAGGCCCAGCCCCTGATGGGCTCCTTCGATCAGGCCGGGGATGTCCGCCACGACAAAGGAGCGGTGGCGGGTCCACTCCACGACGCCCAGGATGGGCGAGAGCGTGGTAAAGGGGTAGGGGGCGATCTTGGGCCGGGCGTTGGACACGGCCGCGAGAAACGTGGATTTTCCCGCGTTGGGGAGACCCACAAGTCCTACGTCTGCCAGCAATTTCAGCTCGAGACGAAGCCATCGCGCCTCGCCCTCCCCACCCGGCTCGAACTCCCTGGGGGCTTGGTGGGTGGAGGTCTTGAAACGGGCGTTGCCGCGGCCGGCCCTCCCACCTTTGGCCGCCACGTGCCGCTGGCCCCGCTCCACCAGGTCGCACAGCAAAAGACCGTCCTCCTCGGAGAAGACGGCGGTGCCCAGAGGGACGTGGATCACAAGGTCCTTTCCCCGACGGCCGGTCTTGAGCGCCCCCTGGCCATGGGCCCCCTTTTCGGCTTGGAATTTGCGCTTGTAACGGAAGGCGAGAAGGGTGCGCACTTGGGGCTTGGCCACGAGGATCACATGCCCACCCCGGCCCCCATCCCCGCCGTCGGGACCGCCCCTGGGAACGAACTTTTCCCTTCGGAAGCTAACGCAACCCGATCCGCCGCGCCCCGCTTCTACGAATATTCTGGCGGAATCGAGAAACATGCCCCGGGGTTCAGGGCGTCAGGATGTCGACGAACAACCCCAAGCGGCCGCGGTGGCGGAAGGTGACGACGCCGTCCGCCAGGGCGAAGAGGGTGTCGTCGGTGCCCCGGCCAACCTGGATTCCAGGCTTGTACGGGGTCCCGCGCTGCCTGACAAGGATCGTGCCGGCCTTGACGGTTTGGCCGCCAAAACGCTTCACGCCCAGGCGCTGGGCGTTGCTGTCCCGGCCGTTGCGGGAACTTCCCTGGCCTTTCTTATGAGCCATGGTCCTATCTCCCTCAGTCCTTGGCGATGCCGAGGATTTCTACCTGCGTGAAGGGTTGGCGGTGGCCGTAGATCTTCTTGTACTGCTTCCGGCGCTTCTTGTGGAACACGAGGATCTTTCGGAATTTACCCTCGCCCAGCACCTTCCCGCTCACCCGGTAGGCCCCGGCCTCCGCCGCGGTCCACACGCTTTCTCCGTCCACCACGAGGAGGGGCTTGAAGGAGACGTCGGCCCCCTCTTCAACGCCGAGGCGCTCGAGCTTCACTCTGTCTCCGGCGGTCACCCTATGCTGCTTCCCACCGCTCTCAATGATCGCGTACATCCGCACCTCCGGATCGACTGAACCAATATCTTAATCCTAACCCCTTGTCCTGTCAAGCTGTTGCGCCCTCAACAGCTGTTGCGACCTCGACAGGGTGCCGGGGGTGAGGTCGGCGCGGAGCGCCTGGCCCAACGGGTGGAGCGCGCCTCTCGACGCGGCCCCTCGGAGGGCGTCGAGGGCCGGGGCCGGGAATTTGGGCTCCGGGTCCGACAGGAGGGACCGGACCGTCTCCTCGAGGGAGGGCGGGCGGGGATCTCCGAAGGAGGGTGAGGCGGCCGAAACCACCGCCTCCGAGAGGGCCAGGATGGACCCCATGGAAGAGAGAGTCTCCGCCCCCAGGGGATAGCCCCTTCCACCGAGGCGCTCGTGGTGCTCTCCTACGATCCTTGCCGTCCACGGAAGGCCCAGAATTTCCACGAGACGGACGCCTTCCTGAACGTGGCGGGCGATACGGGTCGAGTGCTTTGGGAGGGGTGTCCGGTGCCGGCATAGGAGGGACCAGGAGACCCGGAGCTTTCCGATATCGTGCAGGAGCGCCGCGCCGCGGAGCGGTCCCGAAACGACCTCTCCCGGCTCGAAGGGCACGCGAGGGTGGCGCGAACCGTCGGCTTCGATCAAGACACGGCAGAGCGTCTCCACGTGGCGGGAGTGGCCCAAAAGGATGTACCGGTCCCTCGCCTCCGACTGTTCCGCCAGCGACCGGATCCAAGCACCCTCCCGGTCCAAGTCGTCCAGGATCGATTGCTCCCGGAACCCTCCGTGCCTCTGGGTGTGCAAGTGGCCGAGCATATGGACCAGGTCCTCCACGAGGCGGCGTTCGGAGGAGGTCCTCCTCCAGTGCCGGAGGGCGGAAAAGGCGGCCCGCAAATGGTCCAAAGCCTCGGAAAGGTCACCCCGGAAGAACTCGATTCGTGCGAGGAGCCAGTGGACCTCGGGAAGAAGACCCCTGGAGAGATGGACCGAAAACCCGGGGTCGCGGAGGAGGCCCAGTATGCCGAGGGCCAGGGTGGACGCCGCGTCAGGCCGACCACGCCCGAGGGCGATTTCGGCTAGGTGGATCTGGCAGGTAAGGCGTACCCGGAGCGAGTCGGAAAACGCCTGCGCAGCCCGGATTTCCTTCTCCGCCCGGTCCAATTCACCGCCTTCACCGCCGCCCGTTCCTCCGCCACGCAATCCCTGAAGGATCGCTTCCGCCGCCGCCAGGCTTCGCAAGGCCGCGACGTCCCCCGAGGAGGAACATTCCCAGAGAGTCGTGAGTCTCGAATCCGTGGGACAGAGGGCGATGCTTCGCCCGTAAGCCCGCGCCGCGTGATCGTACCTCCCACGGCCGGACTCAATGGCGCCATGGGCGGCCACGCAGGCCCCGTGCGCCGGATGAGACGAGGGGAGTGCCCGGCCGAGTGCCCTGGCCCTGCGAAGCCATTCGAGGGCCTCCTCCATCTCGTCCGCTTCCGCGTGGCAGCGCACCAACCCTATGGCGCAGTAGGCGCGAAGATCATGTCGGCAGGTCAGGGCGGGATGCCGGTCCAGGGCCTCGAAGATCTCCTCCGCCCCCGTCTCGTCTCCCCGGTTGTTAAGAAGGCACCCATACTGGAATGCGTTTTCCAGGTACCGCTCGGGAAGGTCCGGCCTGCGGAGGTGCTCCAGGAGGTGCTCCGTGGCCTCCTCCACCTCCTTCCAGGTCTGGGGCGGCACGGACGGGAGTGCGGGGAGGGCGGCCAGCCACTCCAAAGGGGGCGGTGCGGGGTCCACGGCACTCATGGCGGGTGGCCTCCTGTGGCGATTATAGCCCCGGGAGTCCGGCGCGCGCCCGCGTTTGACCCGGTCCGGGTCCGACTCTAGAATGGCGCGAAGATGAGCGCCGAACCCCTGCTCTCCGTTTCGGGATTGTCCAAACGCCTTTCGGGCCGGGCCGTCTTGCGGGAGGTGGATCTGCACCTCCTTCCGGGCGAGCTCACCCTCCTCCTGGGACCCAACGGGGCGGGGAAGACCACTCTGACGAGGATCCTCACGACGCTGTCCAGGCCGGGTCGGGGCGTCCTGACTTTCCGGGGATCGCCCCTGTCGGAGGGCAACCGCGCCCGATTCCGGGCGGAACTCGGGTACATCTCCCACCAGACCTTTCTGTACGCCCACCTCACGGCCGAAGAGAATCTGCTCTTTTTCGGGAGGTTGCATGGAGTTCCAGAGCTTGGCTCCCGGGTGACGGCCCTTCTGGAGGAGATGGGCCTCGCAGGGGTCAGGGGCCGAGCCGTGGGCACCTTCTCCCGGGGGATGCAGCAGCGGCTGTCCCTGGCCAGGGTCTTGCTGCCGGATCCGTCGGTGCTGATCCTGGACGAGCCGTATGCGGGGCTGGACCCCGAGGGAAGCCGGAGGTTGACAAGCCTGATGGCCACCCTGAAGGCCCGGCACCGGGCCCTCCTTCTCGTGACGCACGAGATGGAGGACTGCCTGACCATCGCAGACCGCGTCGTCATCCTGCACCGGGGCTCGGTGGCCTGGGAGGGCACCGCCGAAGGTCTCACCGTGGAGGGGCTGAAGGCCCGCTTCTTTGAAGCCACGGGCGGGGGAGGCCTCTCGTGAGGTTCCTCAAGGTCGTGGCCATCGTCTTTCTGAAGGACTTCCAAGAGGAACTCCGGAAGAAGGAAGACGTGGCGGCCTCCACCCTCTTCGCCCTCCTTTCCCTCGTGCTTTTCGCCTTCGCCCTCGATCCGACCCGGGTGGATCTCAACGAAACGGGAAGCGGGCTTCTCTGGCTGGTAGTCCTCTTTGCCGGCAGCCTCTTCATGGGCGGGTCGTTCCGGAAGGAGACGGAGAACGGGACGCTCTTCGCACTCCTCCTCAGCCCCTGCGATCGGGGCGCCCTGTACGTGGGCAAGTTCCTCCTCAATTTCGTCTTCCTCCTCGCCCTCGAGGCCCTCCTCCTGCTCTTCGCCTTTCTGCTTCTCGACTTCCGGGTCTTCGACGGCCTGCCGGCCCTCGCCCTGGTCTGGGTGCTCGTGACCTTCGGTTACGCGGCCGTGGGTACCCTGTTCTCGGCCCTTCTGGCCCAAGTCCGAGGGGGGCACGTGATCTTCCCCATCCTCCTCTTCCCCATCCTCGTGCCCCTGGTCATCGCGGCGGCGACCTTGACGGAGCAGGCGCTCTCCCCCGGCTTCTCCTGGGGAAACCAGTGGTTGAGGCTCGTGGGGCTCTTTGATATTCTCTTCTTCACGGCATCCGCATTCCTGTTCGAATTCGCCGTGGAGGAGTGAGCGCGTGCCCCTTCGACGCTGGAGCATCCTGCTGTGGTCGCTGGCGCTGGCCGCCAATGCGGCGTCCCTCTACATGGTGTTCTTTTACGCCCCCGTGGAGGTGCAGATGGGGGCCGTGCAGAAGATCTTCTACTACCATGTTCCCTCGGCCATCGTCTGCTACGTCCTCCTGTTCCTTGCCTTCCTGTTCAGCGTCCTGTACCTCTGGAGGGAGGAGGCCCTCTACGACCACCTGGCGCACTCCGCCGCGGAGGTGGGTTGGGTCTTCATCACGATCGTCCTGGTGACGGGTCCCATCTGGGGCCATTCCGCCTGGGGGAAGTGGTGGGTCTGGGAGCCTCGTCTCACCTCGTTCCTGATCCTGTGGCTCACCTACAGCGCCTACTTCCTTCTCCGGCTCTTCAGCCGGGGCGATGCCCGGGCGGCCAAGATCGCGGCCGTTGTGGCCATCGTCGCTTTCTTCGACGTGCCCATCGTCCACAAGGCCATCAGCTGGTGGGGCTCCATCGTCCACCCCAGGAAGGTCGTTCTGGAGCCCGCCATGCGCTGGACCTTCTTTGTCGGGTTGGCATCGGTGTTTCTCCTGGCGGCGGCGCTCTGCGTCACCCGGTTCGCCATCCAACGGGCGGAGGCCAGCAGGGCCGAAAAGGAGGAGTGGCCGTGAATATGCAGGCTTTGGCGCTCGTCGCCCTCGCGGCCGCCGGACCGCCGGACACGCGGGGAAGCCTGTACCTGGGGTACGGGACCGTGGCGGCCGTACTCCTCGTCTACGGTGCTTACCTGTTTGCCCGGTGGCGCCGGATCCGGTGAAGGGGGGGGCATGGCGGGCGAAGGCGCTCCGATCGTCACCCTCCTGACGGATTTCGGCCTGCAGGACCCGTGGGTTGGCTCCCTCAAGGGAGTCCTCTGGTCCATCCAACCGGCGTTTCGGATCGTGGACCTCTGCCACGAAGTTCCGCCCCACGACGTCTTCTCCGGTGCGTTCACGCTCTACCGGTCCTACCGCGATTTCCCACCCTGGACGATCCACCTCTGCGTTGTGGATCCCGGCGTGGGCACCGCGCGCCGTCCCATCCTCGTGGTGACGGACGACCGCTACTTCATCGGTCCGGACAACGGGATCTTTTCCTTCGTCTACCAGTTCGAAACGGCCTTCAAGGTGGTCCAGGTCACGGCGGATCACTATTTCCGGAAGAAGGTCGGCCAGACCTTCCACGGCCGGGACGTGTTCGCCCCCGTGGCCGCCTGGCTGTCCAAAGGGATCGATTCCTCCCGCTTCGGGGACGCGGTGGAGGATTTCGTCCGCCTTCCCGTGCCGGTGGACCGCCGGGTGGGGGACTCCCTCGTGAAGGGAGAACTCTGCGGCGTGGACCGCTTCGGGAACCTGCTGACCAACGTGCGGGCCGAAACCCTGGCGGAACTGGCCTCCGTCTCGGGGCGGACGCGGTTCAAGGTCCTCGTGGCGGGCCAGGAAGTGCCCCTGGTGGACTCGGGCGGGTACGCCCAGGAGGCTCCCCTCTTCGCCCTTGTGGGCTCCGCGGGCCTGCTCGAGGTGGCCGCGTTCCAACGGTCCGCCGCCGAGATGTTGGGAATCCCCGGCCGCGGGAAAGAGGTCGGGGTGATGGCCGTCTAAAGACCGGCCTTCCGAGGATCTCCCGCCTCAAGCCACCCCGGTGCGCCTCCGGCGCTACTCCCCGAAGATTTCGGTTCGCCTCGTGACGGGGAAGAAGGGGAACCGGGCGGCCAGGGCCTCCGTTCCTCCCTCCTCGCGATCCAGGAGAGCCATGACCGCCACCACTTCCAGCCCGAATTCCTGGGCCTTTTCGATGGCCTTGAGGGTGGACCCGCCCGTGGTCACCACGTCGTCCACGATGATGACGCGCTGACCGGGCTTCACGGGTCCTTCGATCCACTGCATCGTACCGTGGCCCTTGGGCTCCTTCCGGACGATGAAGGCGTCGAGGGGGGTCGGCCCGCCGTGGGACAGGGCCGCGACGGCGGCGACGATGGGATCGGCGCCCAGGGTCATTCCCCCGATGGCGTCGGCCTGGATCCCCTCCCGGCCGATGACCTCCAGGAAGCAGAAGGCCGTGACGCGTGCCCCTTCGCTGGTCAGCGTCGTCAGCTTGGAGTCGAAGTAGTACTTGCTGCGGCGACCCGAGGCGAGGAGAAAATCGCCGGTCTTGAGGGACTTCGTCTTGAGGAGTTCCTTGAGCCGTTCCCGATGGGCCATGCCTCACTCCCGATCGAATGGGTGGAGTGGGAGGCGAGACCCGACTCGTCCGGGTCCGCCCTCCAGGACGTCCCTCCGGAACCGTTCCAGGTGGGACCCCTCCCAGGTGAGTTTGCCACAGCAGGAGCAGCACGAGAACCGGCGGTGGGTCAGGAATGTGTAGGGGGGCACCCGGCCCTGGGCCTCCCGGCGATCCACCTCGAGCCCCGGCGCGCCGCAATCCAGGCAGAGGGGAGGGGCTCCCTCGGGGAAGGGTCCGAAGGCACGGACCACGGCTTGCAGCTGTTCCGCTGGGGAGTCCGATAAGGGATCCAGGGCGAGGAGGCCCTTTCGAGCGGAGCGGGCCAGGAGGGGGCGGTCGCGGGTCAGGAGGAGCGCCCCCGTGCGCTGAGCCTCCTCGAGAAGCCACTCGTCTGCCGCGTTCCGGGCGAAGCCGGTGGGCACGCCCAGGAGGCGGAGGTAACGGGCCAGCTTGCCGACCATGGCGTCGCAGAGGGTTCTCAGGGGAGGGGGCGCCGTGTCGCCCAGCCACCGGGCCGCCTCGGGGCCGTATGCGCCGCTGGGAAGACGGACCACGAGGTCTGGGAGGGTGAGGCACTCGGCCGGTTGAAGCACGGCCTGCACCAGAGCGAGGTAGGGCTCGGAGTCCGGACCGTGACGGACGGCCCTCACCAGGCGCAGGTGGAGGCCTGAGGCCCGGAGGGCGGCGGCCCACGCGGGAAGGTCTGGGAAGGGACAGCAAAAGCAGAAACGGCCTCGGGGAGCAAGGTTCCGGGCAGCGGCCGAGGCGACTTCCGCGGGGCTGGCGGAACCCTGCTGGCGGGCCTTCGCGCGAGCGGGGTCGGGAAGGGATCGGCCCGAGCAAACCGGGTAGTAGGGCGGGTTACAGACGACAAGGGGAAAGGCTCCCCCCGAAGGGGCCCCCGTCCTCCGGAGATCCCCGTTGACGACCAAGGATCGGTCCGCCCACCCGTTCTCCTCCAGGTTTCGCGCGGCGAGCCGGGCCATTTCCGGATCGATCTCGACCCCTACGAGGTTTCGCGGGTGGTGGCGGTGCCCCAGGAGAAGGAGGAGGATCCCGGTGCCCGTGCCGAGGTCGAGCACGTCCTCCCCCTCCCGGACCCAGGCGAACCCAGAGAGAAGGACGGAATCCATGTTGAAACGGTAGCCTCGGGTGGGTTGATGCACCCGAAGCGCGCCCCGCAGGAAGGGAGTGACCGTGGTCTCCATCACTCCGGTCGGCGGGAGGGGTTTCCCCTGGATCCCGATGTTTGCTTCGAGGGGGTCCCCGCTGCCCGGTTGATGACCGCCGCGGCGTAGCCTGCAGAGAATCCCGCGTCCACGTTGACCACCACGAGGCCGGGGACGCAGGAGGCGAGCATGGCGAAAAGGGGCGTCTTGCCCGAATCCTGAACGCCGTAGCCGATGGATGTAGGCACTCCGATGACCAGGGCGCCCGTAAGCCCCGCCACCACCGAGGGAAGCGCTCCTTCCATGCCCGCCACCGCCACCACCACGTTGGCCTCCTCGAGGGAGGGGAGGATGGAGGCAACCCGATGAAGTCCCGCCACCCCCACATCGGGGTGCAACTCGGTCCGCGCTCCCAGGTATCGTGCGGTGAGATAGGCCTCCTCGGCCACGGGGGCGTCGCTGGAGCCCCCCGAGACCACCACGATTTGGCCCGCCCCCTCGCCGGGAGCGGGGCCCAGGTATCCGAGCCGGGGGCGCGCGTGGTAGACGAGGTCCGGAACCGTCCTTCTCACGGCACGGGCCTTCGCCCCATCCAAGCGGGTCACGAGGGCGGGGACCGCTCGGTTCTGGAAGGCCTGAAGAATTCCGGCCACCTCGCCGGCGGTCTTTCCTTCGCCGAAGATCGCCTCGGGGAACCCCCGGCGTAGCAATCGGTGGTGGTCGATTCGGGCGAACCCGAGGTCCTCGTAGGGGAGGTGGGCGACCCGCGACAGGGCCTCGTCGGGGCTCATGGCGCCCTCACGGACCGCTTCAAAGATCTCTCTCCATCGGTCACGATTCATGGCATTCCAATACGAGGACGGTCAGGTCGTCGGCCTGCCGGGCCTCGCCCTGAAAACGGGCCACATCGTCCAGGATGAGGCCCACCAGGTCCTCCGCTCCCAGGTGGCCACTGGCGGCCACGCGCTCTTGGAGCCGGTCCAAGCCGTATTCCTCGCAATCCCCGTTCATGGCCTCGGTGACTCCGTCCGTGTACAGAAGGAGCTTCTCCCCGGGCCGCAAGGTCATCCGGACGTCCTTCAAGCTCGAGAGGAAGGTCTCGTCGGGCATGAGGCCCAGGACGAGGCCTCGAGGGGTGAGAACCCTGGCCTCCGTGGGCAAGACCAGGAGAGGGGGGTTGTGGCCCGCCGAGACGAGGCGGACCTCCCGAGAGTCAGGGTCGAGAATGACGGCGATGAGCGTGAGGAAAATGCCCGGCTCGGACTGGGATCGGAAGAGCCGGTTGAGCCGCCGGAGAATCTCGAGGTGCCCGCTCTCGCTCAGCGTGATCGCGTGCAGCAGGCCCTTGGTCATGGTCATGTAGAAGGCCGCCTTCACGCCCTTGCCCGAAATGTCCCCGAGAAGAAGGAGCCACTTCCCTCCGGGAAGCGGAAGGAAATCGAAGTAGTCCCCTCCCACCTCCATGGCCGGCACGCAGGCCGTGGCCAGGGAGAAGCCGGGAATGGCTGGGCGGACTTTGGGGAGAAACCTCTCCTGAAGGCCCTTGGCGATTTCCAGTTCGCGGGCGAACCGCTCCCGCTCCCTCAGTCGGACGAGGTACTCCGGTTCGTAGGCCCGTATCCCCGTTGCGGGCTTTCCGAAGAGGGCTACGTAGGCCAGGCCCGCCACCCCGGCCACGAGGAGGCCGGCGCCGAGCCAGCCTTGGATCAGGACCGCCGGGGCGTGGGCAGTCAGAAGCAGGGTTACATTGGAAAACGCCGCCGGCAGATAGAGAACGGCGAGGGCGGCCACGATTCCGCTCGACTCCATCCCAACGAAGAAGGCGAGGCCCGTCAGGAAGGCGGCCCCATAGCTGACGGGGGGAGGGCCGTAGGGGAGGAGGGGCTCGATGGCCAGGGCGAACAGGACAGAGAAGACGGCCCCCGCCTGAAGGCGCGAAAGGCGGGAGCGGACCAGAGGATAAATCACGCCGAGGAAGGCCGTGGCTAGGAAAAAGGCGGCAGGCAGAGGGCCCAGGAGGGCGTTTCCCACGAGCCCGCCGGGAAAGCGGAGATTGGAGAAATTGAGGCTTACGGGCATGATGGTGATCGCCGGAGAGCTCAGCCCGAGGGCGGCCGCGTGTACCAGACACGGGATGGCCAGCAGGCTGAGCCCCAGGGAGCCCGCCCAGACCAGATCCCTCGCCGTCTCCCGCACGTTCAGGTGGCCGTCCAGGAGGAGGTCGGCGCAACGCAGTTTGTCGCCGAAGGACTGCCGGAGAAAGGACTCCACGACGGTCCAAAGGAGCCCGAAGAGAAGAGCCGAGAGGAGGCTCACGAGGGCGGCCCCCAGGAGCGTCTCCAACAGCCCGCCGGAGGGAGAACTCACGAAGCGCAGGAAGGTGAGCGTTCCCGCCACCAGGGCCACCCTCTGGGCGTGCCTCAGGTCCACCTCGTCCCGGCGGAGCTTCTGGATGAGGAAGAAAAGGGTGGCGAGGGCCAGGAAGAACCATACGCCTCCCGAAAGGAGCGGCGCGACGAGGTTTTTCAGCAGGCTGGGCTGCTCCTCCTCCGCCAGGAGGGGGCTCTTTTCGAAACTGGTGAGAAACCCCGATTGTAGCTGGACGGAGTAGTGGTAGGAGAGCCCCGGGAGCCCTCTGACGGATTGCTTCCAGCCGAAATCGAAGGTCTGGCGGCCCTCCTCCTCGCCCGTGCGGGTGGACGTCAGCGTGAGCTGGCCCACGTCCACCCCCAACACGCGCAGAAGGCGTTGGGCCGCCTCCAGGGCTTCCTCCGGTTGGAGCTTCTGGGGCGCCTGGGCCTTTTTGGGAGGAATGGACAGCGCCAGGATTTGGCCGCCGCTGGACACCTCCGCCTCCAGGAGAGGAGGGCGGGGCTGGAGAGGGTTGAGGTTCCTCAAGGGCTCCCGGGCGTATACGCGGTACCCCCAGCGTTGGATCGGGACCTCCTTGCTGGTCCAGTAGGAGGTGGCACGGAACCCGAAAAGTTCCTGCATTCGCCGGAGGCTGTCCGTGTCGGAGTTCTGGGTCAGACGGACTTCCAGGGGCCAGGAGGTCTCCAGCAGCCGCGTGGACGTGGCGAGCACCTTCTCCCGGACCGTCGATTCGTCAAACCGGTCCAGTCCAAGGGGCGCATTTACATCGGGGCTGACGCGAAGGGAGTAAGCCGCCGCGGCGGCCAGGGCCAGAAGTCCGAGGACCCAGGTTCGCCTTTTTCTCTCCGGTTGCTCCATGGCCGTCAGCATAGGACACCCCTTTCGGGGGCGCAACGGCGGCCGGTCCCACGTGGACTCCCTGCTCAATGGCCCCTACATTCTAGACGAACCGCAGGGGAGCCTTGTCTGGACCGATTCCGGGAGGCGGTCCCCGGCGAGAGAGGGCTTCGCATGGAGCATCGCTCGGCAAGAAGGATCGCCCCGCCCGAGGCGCTCCGGGCCCGTTTGAAGGCCGGCGTTCCAGTTCGGGTACTTGACGTTTCCACGCGCGGGGTTCAGCTCGAGGTACCCCTTCCGCTTCCCGTGAGGGGCGCCTGTGAGGTCCGGTTTCTCCTCGACCAGGGTGAAATTCTCGTCCGGGCCACCGTGAAGCGGTGCCGCGTTTGGGGAAGGGAGAGCGGAGGAGACGCCCCCCGCGGCCTTCTTTTTCGGGCCGGACTGGAATTCGAGAGGCCCTTTCCGGCGCTCCTCGGGGCCATGGGTGTGGAAGAAGCGGCGGCGGGTCTGCCCGGCGGGGCCGCTGGAGACACCGGCCCATCCAGGAGCCGCGGCCCGTGGGGTGGGCACGCCGAGGTCCGCCTCTCAGGAGAGGCGGCCTCCCCAGGGGAGAAGGACTGACTCCGACTCCGGTCCTCCCGGCGCAGAGGTTTCCACCGGAGCCCAGAGGGCGTATACTGCCGTCGGATCGGGTTTCGACCCACCCTTATGGGGTTCGAGCCCTGTGCAACGTGCCCTGTGAACTCCGCCAGGCCCGGAAGGGAGCAACGGTAAACAGCCAGCCCGTGTGCCGCAGGTCGCTTGAACCCCTTTCCATTTTCCGCCACCCTAAGTACCTCGGCGGTGGACGAGCGGGGAGAGCCATGAACGAGAGACGGCCACACCAAGCGCTGGCGAGACGGTACCGCCCACGGTCCTTCTCCGAGATGGTGGGCCAAGAATCCATCGTCCGCACGTTGAGAAACGCCCTAGCGAGCGGCCGCATCCACCCCGCCTACATCTTTTCGGGCATCCGGGGGGTAGGGAAGACGACGGCGGCGAGGATCTTCGCCAAGGGTCTCAACTGCGCCGCCGGTCCCACACCCGATCCGTGCAGCGCCTGTCCGGCCTGCGAAGAGATCGCCCGGGGATCGTGCTTGGACGTGCTGGAAATCGACGGCGCCACTCACACGAAGGCCGAGGAAGCGCGGGACCTCATGCAGGCGGCACGCTACATGCCCGCCCGGGACCGCTACAAGGTCTTTATCATCGACGAAGTCCACATGCTCTCCAAAGCGGCCTTCAACGCTCTCTTAAAGACCCTCGAGGAGCCGCCTCCGCACGTGGTCTTCCTTCTGGCTACCACCGAGGCCCACTCGATTCCGGAGACCATCCACAGCCGGGCCCAGCACTTTGTTTTCCGGAGGGTTCCCTCCGCCCGCGTGGCCCGGTATCTCCAGCAGATCTGCCGGGACGCCGGGATCGAAGCAGAGCCCGAAGCCTTGGAGATCGTGGCTCGGGGAGGGGAGGGTTCGGTCCGGGACAGCCTGACCCTGCTCGACCGGCTGCTCGCCTACGCCGACGGGCCCCTAACGGAGCGCGAGACTTCCGAGGCGCTCGGGGTGGTGGGCCAGGAGGCTCTTTTGGGCTTGATGGAATCCCTCATGGAGGGAGATGCTCGGGCGGCGGCCTCCTTCGTGGACCAGATGCGGGAGCGGGGCCAGAGCCTGGATCGGTTCCTCGGGGACTTGGACGAAGCCCTTCGGACGGCCATGCGATTGAAGCTGGGCACGGAAGTCCCTGCGGCTCCTGGGAGGCTCCAAGCCCTCTCCTCGCGGGCCTCGCTGGAAGACCTGTTGAGGCTCACCGACCTGATTGCCTCCACGCGCCAGCGCCTGAAGGGGGCGGCGGACCCCGAGGCGCTCGTGGAGCTCCAGCTCGTGAAGGCGGCCCACCTGCCGAACATTCTGCCCCTGGACACGATTCTGGACGCCCTGGCGAGCAAGCTCCCTCTCTCGCGATCGTCGTCGGGGAACGGGGAAACGCGGGCTGGGGATTCCGAACGCGAGATGGAGGAGGCAGAGGAGGGGGAGGGGCTCCGCTTCCGAGCCCTCATTCCTTTCAAGCGGATGGACGATGGGGAGGCCGCCTCCCTCGAGGGCGACGCGCGGTTCTCGGCGTACAAGGCGAGCGCGGGACTCAAGGTGCCCCTGGCCGCATCCGCCCTCAAAGCGGCGGATGTTTCGCTGGATCCCGACGGGGTCCTTCACGTGGCCCTTCCCGATGGGGCGCGCACGGCGGCGGCCCTCCTGGCCTCGCCCGAATCGCGGGAGGCTCTGGAGAGGTCGGCCCGGGACCTGGGCTTCCCCGGTCGGGTCGTCGTGGAGTTGCGGGAGCCGGACCCCCAGGCCGCGCCGAAGGAGCCGGAGGGGCCCAAGGGGACGCCCCTTGCAGACAAGGTGGTCCGCCGCCTCGGGGGGCAGGTGGTGGGCGTTCGACCGGTGGCGCCCCCGGCGCCGGCTGGAGGAGACGATGCCGAACCTGAATAAGCTCTTGAAGCAGGCCCAAAAGATGCAGGAAAAGGTGCAGGAGGAAATGGAGGCCCTCCAGGTGCAGGAGTCGGCGGGCGGAGGGATGGTCAACGTGCGCATGAATGGGCACAAGCAGGTCCTGGAGATCCGACTGGACCCGTCCCTTCTGGTCCCCCAGGAAAAAGAGATGCTGGAGGATCTTCTGGTAGCGGCGGTGAACTCGGCGGGCTCCAGGGTGGACGAGACCCTCCAGACCAAATTGGGAGGCCTGGGGGGAGGAATAGGCCTTCCCGGCTTTTGAGGGTGGGGCCATGGCCGAACTCCCCGCCCCCCTCCGGCGTTGTCTGGACGTCCTCCGCAAGCTGCCCGGGGTGGGGCCCAAGTCCGCCCAGAGGATCCTCTTCCACCTCCTGGGAAAGGGGCCGGAGGCCCCCCGGGAGCTCTCCGACGCCCTTCAGCGGGTTGCGGAGGATGTGGTCCGGTGTTCCGAGTGCCGGGCTTACCAGGCAGTGGGAGAGCCCTGTCCCCTATGCAGCGACGCCACAAGGGACCCAGGGGTCCTGTGCGTTGTGGAGACGCCCTCGGACGTGTACCTTGTGGAGGAAACCGGTGAGTTCCGGGGCCGCTACCACGTTCTTCACGGCCTCCTTTCGCCCCTTCGGGGAGTGCGTCCAGAGGACCTCGGGCTGGAGGTCCTGGAAAAGAGACTTGGGGGGGGCGAGGTGAGGGAGGTCATTCTGGCCACCCCTCCCACGTCCGAGGGAGAGGCCACGGCCTCTTTCCTGGCAGCCCACCTGGAGGGCCGGGTATCCCGCATCAGCAGGATCGCCTACGGTTTGCCCGTGGGGGCCGAGTTCCAGTACGTTGACGCCCAAACCCTCTCCCGCGCGCTTTCTGGCCGGAAAAACCTCACGTCGTAACCCGCCCTTCGGAGCCTGCGCCCCCCTCCCGTCCGTGGGCGAATGACCGGGGATACGTTGCAAGGCCCGAAGGGGTTGTGCTATACCAGCCAGAATTAGGGAGGACCGTATGGGCGCCTCAGACCTCATCATGTATGAGGAGGAATTTCAAAGAATTAAGGACATTATCAGCAAGCTGAGGGTCGACGCCAACGCCAACGTGGTTTTCCTGGTGGACAAGAACGGTCAGCAGATTGCGGCGACGGGGGACGTAGAGCGGCTGGACACCACCTCCCTCGCCTCCCTTACGGCCGGTAACGTGGCGGCCACGGACGGCCTGGCCAAACTCATCGGGGAGAAGGAATTCGCCGTCCTCTTCCACGAGGGGGAAAAGGAGAACATCCACATCTCCATCGTGGCGGGGAAGGTCATCCTCGTAGTCATCTTCGACGAGCGATCCTCCCTCGGGCTCGTAAGACTCCGGGTCAAGAGGAGTTCCGAGGAGCTCAGCCGGGTCTTCCAGCAGATCATGGAGAAGACCGAGCGAGAACGGGCCACCGGTGCGTCGGCGCTGGAATCTCCCTTCGCGGAGATCACGGACGCGGACATCGACGCGCTCTTCAACGAGTAGAGGCGGGGAGTCCGGACCATGTCCTTCATCAACTACGCGTCCCGCGAGATCAACTGCAAGATCGTCTACTACGGTCCGGGACTGTGCGGTAAGACCACCAACCTTCAGTACATTTACGAAAAGACCAACCCCCAGGCGAAGGGAAAGCTTATCTCCCTGGCCACCGAGACCGACCGGACCCTTTTTTTTGACTTCCTGCCCCTGGACCTGGGTACGATCCGGGGATTCAAAACCCGCTTTCATTTGTACACCGTCCCCGGCCAGGTCTTTTACGACGCCTCCCGGAAGCTCATCTTGAAAGGAGTGGACGGAGTGGTCTATGTGGCTGATTCTCAGGAGCCCAGGATGGACGCCAACATCGAGTCCATCCGAAACCTGGAGGCCAACCTTCAGGAGCACGGCTTCGACCTGAGGGCCATTCCTTACGTTCTTCAGCTCAACAAGCGCGATCTTCCCACCGCCGTGCCCGTGGAGGAAATGCTCCGGCAGCTGCGCTTCAAGGACGAGCCCGTGTTCGAGGCGGTGGCGGTGAAGGGGATCGGCGTCTTCGATACCCTGAAGGCCTGCGCCAAGCAGGTGCTCATCGAACTCTCCAAGAGGTAGTCCCTCTCCGATCCTCGGCTACCTGGGGCCCTTCGGCGAAGCGCGCCTCAACTCCACCGCGTCCACGTCCCCTTGAACCACCGGTACAGGCGCAGGCGACCGTCGATGCCCGCCGCCCGGAAAGCCCAGGCCTCCTTCCCCTCCACGTCCCGTAGGTAGAGGGTTCCTGGGGTGGCCGTGAAGGTAGGGCTGAAGCTGAGGGTGTTCCCCCGTCCGAATCGCACGGGATCGTTGGGCGGGAGCGGGTTCCCGGCCGGGTCCGTGCGGGCCCCTGGGGGGATGCCCACCCGCGCCCACGGCTGCCTCAGGGGCCTGGAGGATCCCAGGGGCCGGTCGATCCCACGCCGGATATCCTCGCGCGTCACCCCGTCGGCATCGCCATCCCGGTAGAGGCGGGCGCTCACGCCGCCGTCTGTATCGGAGAAGACCACTCCCACGTAGGTTCGCTCGCACACCGCCCGGGTTCCCGCTTCGGCGACCAAGGCCTTCACCTCGGAGGCAAGGCTTCGCGTCGCCGATTGGGCGGCGATGCGGCTCAGAACCCCCGCGGCCACGACAGAGGCCATTCCGAGCGCGGCGACGACCAGAAGGCTCTCGACAAGGCTCGATCCCCTCTCGGGCTGGCTATGGGTCTTCCACTGCGTCTCCATAGGTTTGACTCCCCAAAAAGTCGGGCGGCGGGGACTGAGTCTCCCCGCCGCCCTTGATCCCGCCCATTGGCCTACAGGGAGACGTGGGGCCGAAGCCCTTCCAGCACCTTGGGGCCGATCCCCTTCACGTTCCGGAGCTCCTCGATGGTCTTGAAGCCCTTGTGCGCCGTTCGATAGTCCACGATCCGCTGGGCCATCTTGGGGCCGACCTTCGGCAGGGTGGCCAGCTGTTCGGCCGAGGCCGTGTTGAGGTCCACCTTCCCCTCGGGCAGGGCCTTGGCCTTCCGGCCAGCGGAGGCCTTGGGGGCCTTGGGCGACTGCACGGTCTGCGCTTTGCCGTCGCCGGGCGTCTGGGCCAGGGTTTGGAGTGAGGAAAGGCAGAGCCCCCCCGCCACCAAAGCCATCGTCATGGCCGCCACCAATCTCTGGGTCACGTTCCGCATGGTCTCCTCCTCTGTGACTTCGTCCGGGGGACCCTCCCACCGGTTCGACCGGAAGGGAGCAGGGTGCGTGCCAGCCCGCAGGGGGCCTGGGAAAGTGCTGAAAACGCTGTGGAATCAGCCAGAGGCTCCGGCCTTCAAACACCGCCGTTCCATCACGACCCGTGGACGGGAGAGTCAACTCCTTATTTTCTAATGGGTTGAGAAGTCAACTTGGATGGACGCCGCGCCTTCCAGGAGGACGAAGGGGGAGTCCTTGCAACTCTTTGAAAACATGAGGGTTCGCCTGTTGGCATGGCTGGGGGTTCTCGAAAAACGGAGACTCTGGATTCGGGCAACGTCCTTGCACCTCTCCCCGCCTGGAGGTGACCCATGCCCGAAGGATCCATGCTGGGTATCAAGGAAATGCCGGTGGAGGAACGGCCACGGGAACGGTGTCTCCGGCGGGGAGCAGCTTCGCTGAGCACCACGGAATTGCTGGCCATCCTGATGAGAACGGGAAAGCGGGGAACAACGGCCTTGGAAATGGCCCGGGAAGCCCTGGTGCAGGCCGGCTCCCTCCGCGGCCTCGCCTCCCTGGAGGCCTCCGAACTTGTCCACCTCGGCGGCCTGGGGCCGGCCCGTGCGGCCCAAGTAGCGGCGGCCCTGGAATTGGCGCGCCGGTTTACGGAGGAGGAGGTCCTGCACAAGGAAACCCTCGCCGGTTCGGAAGAGGCCTATCGCTTTCTCAAACCACGCCTGCGCGACCTACCCCACGAGGTGTTCGCGGTCATCTTTCTCAGCCAGAAGCATGGAGTTCTGGCCTATCGGGAGCTTTTCAAGGGGTCCATTTCCTCAAGCACCGTTCACCCGAGAGAGGTCGTGAAGGCGGCCCTTCGAGAAAACGCGGCCGCCGTGATCCTGGCGCACAACCATCCCAGCGGCCATGTGGCGCCGAGCCCCGACGACCTTCGGTTGACGGAACAGCTCAAGACCGTGCTTTCCCAGATCGACGTGCGCGTCTTGGACCACCTGATCGTGGGCGGCAACGGGTACTTCTCCTTCTCCAGGGAAGGACTCCTCCACGGATAGGGGCCGCGGTGGGTGTGTCGCCCCAAGGTGGGGGATGCCCGCGGGAGGGGGAGCGGGTCCTGCTTTCCCTCAGCCCGCCGCCTCCTCGTATTCTCGTCGGAGGGCGTCCACCGTCTGGCGGACGGAAAGAATACCCCGGGCCCGAGAGGCGTTGGCGCCCGCAAAGGCGAAGCCGCTCTTCATGTTTCCCTTCTGGGCGTTCACGAGGGCCAGAGCGATGCAATAAGGGGCGGTCTTGTAGTCGCAGGTCGTGATGCAGTGATAGGGGCACTTGAAGGGCGACTTTTCCCCGGCCTCCACCGAGTCCAGGAATGCGTTGCGGATGGCGCGCCCCGGAAGGCCCACCGGACTTCGGATGATGCCGATGTCCTCCTCACTGGCCTCGAGGTAGGCCTCCTTGAAAGCCGGTGCAGCGTCGCATTCGTGGGTGGTGACGAACCGGGTGGCCATTTGGACCCCGGAGGCGCCCAGGCGCTCGAACTTCAGAATGTCGGACCCCGTGTACACGCCACCCGCCGCCACGACAGGGATGGGCCGTCCGGCTCGGCCTTCGAAGGCCTTCACGGCTTCCACGACCTCCGGCACCAGCACCTCGAGCGCGTTGGAGGGCTGGGTCAGGTCTTCGGGCTTGAAGCCGAGGTGCCCGCCCGCGAGGGGGCCCTCCACCACGACGGCGTCCGGCGCCCGCCCGAACCTCTCCGTCCACCGCTTGCACAGGATGGCCGCGGCCCGACCCGAAGAGACGATGGGGGCCAGCCTGGTCCGGAACCCGGACTCAAGGTACTTGGGGAGGTCCAGGGGAAGACCCGCTCCCGATAGGATAAGGTCGATCTTCTCTTCGACGGCCGCCCTCACCATTTGAGCGTAGTTGGTCATGGCCACCATGACGTTGACGGCCAGCAGTCCCTTCGTCTTCTCCCGCGCCTTGCGGATCTCCCTCCTCAGGGCCCGGACGTTGGCCTCGATGAAGTTCGTGTACACGTCGGATTCACCCATGCCGATGCCCACCGCGGCGATGGTCCCGACGCCTCCCTCGTTGGCCACTGCAGAGGCCAAGGACGAAAGGGAGATGCCCACTCCCATTCCGCCCTGAATCACGGGAAGCGTGGCGACCAGATCGCCGATTCGCAGGGGAGAGAAACTTCGCTGGGTCATGGTGGACCTCCTGGGGCCGTGTACCCCTATCTTCGCTCCGAAGGTCCTCGCCCGGACGGACTGCCTCGGCGGCTTTGGCCTGAGTCTAGAGAGCGGCCAGCGCCTCCCGGGCGGCCGAAAGGGTGGCGTCCACGTCGGCCTCCCTGTGGGCGGCGCTCACGAAGCCCGTCTCGAACTGGCTCGGGGCCAGGTAGATCCCTCGATCGAGCATGGCCCGGAAGAAGGCGCCGAATTGCGAGGTGTCGGAGCCTCGGGCCGAGGCGTCGTCATCCACTGGCCCGGCCGAAAAGAAGGCGGTAAACATGGAACCCATTCGATTTACGGTGAGGGAGACGCCGGCCCTGCGCGCGGCGTCGGAAATTCCCGCGCCCAGGCGGTCCGCCAGGGCGTCGAGCCGGGGGTAGATGGTTCCCCTGTCCCGGTCCAGGATCTTCAGAAGGGTGAGCCCGGCGGTCATGGCCAGGGGGTTGCCCGAGAGGGTTCCCGCCTGGTACACGGGGCCCGCCGGGGAGACCTGACGCATGAGGGCTTCGGCCCCACCGTAGGCTCCCACGGGGAGCCCCCCCCCAATGATCTTTCCGTAGGTCACCAGGTCGGGGACCACTCCGGTCCGCTCCACCATGCCTCCGAAGGCCACTCGAAACCCGCTCATGACCTCGTCGAAGATGAGCACGGTACCGTGCCGCCGGGTGAGGTTCCGCGCCGCTTCCAGGTATCCGGCACGGGGCAGGAGGGTGCCCACGTTTCCGGGCAGGGGCTCCACGATGAAGCAGGCCACTTCACCCGGATGGGACTCCAGGACGTGCTCCAGGGCTTCCGCGTCGTTGAACGGGATGACCAGGGTGTCGGCGGCGAGGCTCTTGGGCACGCCGGGACTGCTCGGCGTGCCGAAGGTGAGGGCGCCGCTCCCGGCCTCCACGAGCAGGGAGTCGCCGTGGCCGTGATAGCAGCAGGCCACCTTTACGATCTTGTCGCGGCCCGTGGCGCCTCGGGCAAGGCGGATGGCGGACATGGTGGCTTCCGTCCCGGAATTCACCATGCGGACCATGGCCAGGTGGGGAAGGCGGTCGCAGAGAAACTCGGCCATCTCCACCTCGAGCCGGGTGGGGGCGCCGAAGGATGTACCATCGGCTAGGGCCGCGGCCAGAGCCTTCCGGACCTCCGGGTGATCGTGGCCCAGGATCATGGGTCCCCAGGAGCCGACGTAGTCGATGAACCGGTTGCCGTCCTCGTCCCACAAGTAGGCGCCGTGCGCCCTTCGAATGAAGGGGGGAATTCCCCCCACGGATCGGAAGGCGCGGACCGGCGAGTTGACACCACCCGGAATTCTCCGCACGGCGCGGTCCAAGAGTTCCTTGCTTTTCGAGTGATCCATGGGTCCCGCTCCGGATGGGAAGTCGGGCCGGCAGCCGGAGGCGGAAAAGGACGCCTTGCCTTTTCGCCCCGGCTCCCGCCCGAGAAGATTACTCGGGCTTCTGTGGACCAGAACCGGAAGGCTCGACCGCAACGCCGACCTTGGCCCGGATTTTGGCCTCGATCTCGTCCATGAGCTTCGGGTTGTCCACCAGATATTGGCGGGCGTTCTCCTTACCCTGACCCAGCCGGACCTCGCCGTAGCCGTACCAAGTGCCCGACTTTTCCACAACCTTGTGCTCCACGCCCAGATCCAGGAGGTCTCCGGCCTTGGAAATGCCTACCCCGTATAGGATGTCGAATTCGGCCTGCTTAAAGGGCGCGGCCAGTTTGTTCTTGGCCACCTTGACGCGGACCCGACCGCCGATGGCCTCCCCGCTTGCGGCCTGGAGGTTCGCAATTCGGCGGATGTCTAGGCGCACCGAGGCGTAGAACTTCAGGGCCCGGCCCCCGGTGGTGGTTTCCGGATTGCCGAACATGACGCCGATCTTCTCCCTCAACTGGTTGATGAAGATGATCATGGTGTTGGACTTGCTCACGATGCCCGTGAGTTTTCGAAGGGCTTGGGACATGAGCCGGGCCTGGAGGCCGACGTGGGAGTCGCCCATTTCGCCCTCGAGTTCGGCCTTGGGGACGAGGGCCGCCACCGAGTCCACGACGATGACGTCGATGGCCCCGGAGCGGACCAGGGCCTCCGCGATCTCCAAGGCTTGTTCGCCGGTGTCCGGCTGGCTGATGAGGAGGTTGTCCACGTTCACGCCGATCTTGGCCGCGTAGTCGGGGTCCAGGGCGTGTTCCGCGTCCACGAAGGCGGCCATGCCGCCCTGCCGGTGGACTTCGGCCACGACTTGCAGGGCCAGCGTGGTCTTGCCCGAGGATTCGGGGCCGTAGATTTCGATGACCCTCCCGCGGGGAAGGCCCCCGATGCCCAGGGCCAAGTCCAGGCTCAGGCTTCCCGTGGGCACCGCGGGCACCCTAACCTTCGCTCCCCTTTCTCCAAGGCTCATGATGGAGCCTTTCCCGAACTGCCTCTCGATCTGCTGGACCGCCGCCTCAATGGCCTTTTTTCGTTCCTTGGAGATCTCCATCACTGCCTCCCTTCGGGCGCCCTCATTCTGGGCCAACGTGACCCGCGATTCAACCTACCGACGCCCGCATTCTTACAAGAGTCATGCCACCTCGCGGAATGCGAGAAGGGGCGGCCCCATGGCCGCCCCTCCACGAGAGGAAAGCGCGCTCCGCCTCAGTCGAGTTCGCCTTCGGCCACCATGAGGCGGAGGATGACGGCCTTCTGCGCGTGGAGGCGGTTCTCCGCCTCGTCGAAGACCACCGACTGCCAGCTCTCGAGAACCTCTTCGGTGACCTCCTCGCCCCGGTGGGCGGGGAGGCAGTGCATGAAGATGGCGTCTTCTTTGGCCTTGGCCATGAGGACGGAATTCACCTGGTACGGTGCGAAGACCACCTTGCGAGCCTGGGCCTCGGCTTCCATTCCCATGGAAGCCCACACGTCCGTGTACACGATGTCCGCCCCGCGGACCCCCCCGTCGAGGTCGTTCGTGACTTCGATGGCGGCGCCGGTCAACTTGGCGTCCTCCACGGCCACCGCCACGGCTTCGGCTTTGGGCTCGTAGCCCTTCGGACAGATGACGCGGATGTTCACGCCCGTCTTGGCCCCGATGAACATCAGCGAGTGCGCCATGTTGTTTCCATCGCCCACGTACGCCAGGGTCAGCCCCTTGAGGTCGCCCTTTTTCTCGAGGATGGTCTGGAAATCGGCGAGCACCTGGCAAGGATGGCTGTAGTCGCTCAGGCCGTTGATCACGGGCACCTCGGCGTATTCTGCGAGGGTCTTGATGCTTTCGTGGGCAAAGGTCCGGGCCATGATGACGTCCACCATGCGGTCGAGGGTTCGGGCGATGTCCGGCACGCTCTCCCGCTTGCCGAGGGAGATGTCGTTCGGTCCAAGGTAGATGGCGTGGCCTCCGAGCTGGGTCATGCCCGTCTCGAAGCTCACGCGGGTCCTCAACGAAGGCTTCTCGAAGATCATGGCCATCGTGCACCCCGCGAGAAAGTCCTCGAAGTCCTCGGGGTTGGCCTTCACCTTGAGGGCCGTGTCCAGGATGGCCGCCACCTGTTCGACGGTCAGGTCGTGGATGGAAATCAGGTCTTTTCCAAACATTGAGCGCTCCTGAATGAGGAAGGCCGTTCCCCCACCCTTGGGGGAGGCGCGGCGGTCCGCTTGTGTCTCACTCCCGAGTGGCGCGGGACCGCTTGGGGATTCCCGGCACCTTGCCCGACTTTTCGTGGTGAATCCTGGTTCCCGCCCGGCCCAGGACGGCCTGGGGAAGACTCGGGGCGTCCGTGATCACTACCTGCCCGCCCTTCTTGACGAGGAATTGGACCGCCGCTTCGATCTTCGGTCCCATGGATCCTGGAGGGAACTGCCCCTCTTTCTGGTAGGCCAATACCTCCTCCAGGCTTACGTCCGCCAGAGCGCGCTGTTCGGGTTTCCCGAAGTGGACATAGAGGCAGGGGACGGAGGTGACGATGATCATTTCGTCGACATCGAGATCGCAGGCCAGGAGGACGGAGGTGCGGTCCTTGTCGATGACCGCCTCCACTCCCCGGTGGGTTCCGTCGAGGTCCCGAACCACGGGAATGCCTCCGCCGCCGCCTGCGATGATGATGGCCCCCGTGTCGTAAAGGGAGCGGAGCGCCCCCACCCCCAGGACTCGTTTGGGGCGGGGGGAGGCCACCACCTTTCGATAGCCCCGGCCGCTGTCCTCCACCATGGCCCAACGCTCCACCTCCATGAGGTGCTTCGCGCGGTACGCCGTGTAGAAGGGGCCGATGGGCTTGGTCGGATTCCGGAAGGCAGGATCCTCTGCGTCTACTTCGATCTGGGTGAGGACCGAGAGAAGGTCCCGCTCCTTCCCGCGCCGCTCGAGTTCGTTGCTGAGGGCCTTCTCCAGTAGGTAGCCCATGCTCCCCTGGGTCTCGGCCACGCAAATGTCCAGCGGGAGGGGCGGGACCTTGGTCACCGCCTCCTCCTGCCGGATGAGGTTCTGTCCGACCTGCGGCCCGTTCCCGTGCACCAGGAGGGCGCAGGCGTACCGGTCGAAGAGGGGAACGAGCTGGCAGGCGGCCTCGTCGGCGTTGGCCAGCTGTTCCTGCACCGTCCCCTTCTCGCCGGCCTTGATGAGGGCATTGCCCCCGAAGGCCACCAGGCCCCGCTTGCCGGCCATGGTCTAAAAGAGGCGCTGGATGGGCGCCTCGAGCGTGGGCTGGCCGATCTCCTGGAGGTCGTACATCACGCGCACCGAGGGCTTGTTGATCTTGATGATGCGGCCGAGGTCGATGGGGGTCGCCACGATCACCAGATCGCAGTCGGTCCGGTTGATGGTGGTCTCCAGATCCTTCACCTGCTTGGCGCCGTACCCCATGGCCGGCAGAAGGATCCCGATCTCCGGATACTTTTCGTAGGTATCCTGAATGGATTTCACGGCGTAGGGCCGGGGGTCAACCAATTCCACGGCGCCGAATTTCCGGGCGGCCACGACGCCGGCACCGTACTGCATCTCTCCATGGGTGAGGGTGGGGCCGTCTTCCACGACCAGCACCCGCTTGCCGCGGATGGCTTCCGGATTCGACACGGCCAGGGGCGAGGCGGCGTCGATCACAACGGCCTTCGGATTGACGGCGGCGATGTTGAAGCGAACCCCGTCCACGTCCTCCCCGTCGGCGGTGTCGATCTTGTTGATGACGACGACGTCGGCGCGCCGCAGGTTGGCCTCGCCGGGGTGATAGGAGACCTCGTGGCCCGCGCGGTGTGGGTCCACGACGACGATCTCGAGGTCGGAGCGGTAGAAGGGGAGGTCGTTGTTGCCGCCATCCCAAACGATGACATCGGCCTCCTTTTCGGCCTGGCGGAGAATGGCCTCGTAGTCCACGCCGGCGTAGACGACGACCCCGCGCTGGATGTGGGGCTCGTACTCCTCGCGCTCTTCGATGGTGCACTTGTGCTTGTCCAAGTCCTTCAGGGTGGCGAAGCGCTGGACCTTCTGGGCCACGAGGTCGCCATAGGGCATGGGGTGCCGGATGGCCACCACGCGCTTCCCCATGGATTTGAGGATTTCGCACACCCGGCGCGTCGTCTGGCTCTTGCCGCACCCCGTGCGCACGGCGCAAATGGAAATGACGGGCTTGGTGGACTTCACCATGGTGTGGTCCGCGCCCATCATCATGAAGTCGGCGCCGGCGGCGAGTGCGATGGAGGCCTTGTGCATCACGTCTTCATGGGCCACGTCCGAGTAAGCGAAGACCACGAGGTCCACCTTCTCCTTGCGGATGAGGGCCGGCATGTCCTTCTCGTCGAAAATGGGAATGCCCTTGGGATAGGACTTTCCGGCCAAAGCGGCGGGGTACTTCCGGCCGGCGATATCGGGAATCTGGGTGGCCGTAAAGGCCACGACCCGGTAGGCGGCGTTGTCGCGGAAGAAGACGTTGAAGTTGTGGAAGTCCCTTCCCGCGGCGCCCATGATAAGCACGTTCTGGGGTTTCATGGAAATGTCCTCCATTGGCGTGCGGCTGCCGGATCCGGCATTCTTCGCAGCGAGGGAGCATAAGTGTAGCAATATAAGCCCCTAAGGTCAATCGGCAAAGAGCCCTACCCGCGCCGCGCGGGACGATTTGCCCTTGACACCCTCCGCCGTTTCGCCGTATTCTTCCCGTCCGGGCGGGAATAGCTCAGCTGGCAGAGCACAACCTTGCCAAGGTTGGGGTCGCGGGTTCGAATCCCGTTTCCCGCTCCAGTAGAGACGGAGAAAGGGGCCGAAGGGCCCCTTTTGCATTAGGGAAGAAGGGAGAGGGATTCGAACCCGGGGCCGGCGAAGGGGAGCGGGGGAACGGGGAGGTTCCCCCGCGCAGAGGGCGTCCCGCGCAAGGGCGGGGGGTGACCGCCTGCCGGAGGCAGGCGCCCGAGGGGGGCGGCAGAGCCCCCCTAGGGAAGCGGAGCGGCGGGGAGCGGGGTTCGAATCCCGTTTCCCGCTCCAGTAGAGACGGAGAAAGGGGCCGAAGGGCCCCTTTTGCATGGAGGGGAATCAGTTCCGAGTGAGAAGGGCGAGCGTCTCCACTGCGTAGGTTTGGGGGAAGGCGTCGAATGCGCGAAGGCGGCGCAGGCAATATCCACCTGCGCGGAACAGTCCCAGGTCTCGTTCCAAGGCAGGCAGGTTGCAGGACACGTAAAGGATGCGAGAGGGAGCCAATCGAAGGAGGCCGGGCAGGACCTCTTTGGCCCCCGTCCGCGGAGGGTCCAGAAGGACGGCATCGAAGCGCTCTCCACCCTCTGCCAGCCAGGCCGTCCACTGCGCCGCGTCCCCTTGAAGGTGCCGGATGCGGCTCCCTGGGAACCGGGCGGCGTTGGCCGCCGCGTCCGCGTGGGCGAAGGGGCTGGACTCGACGGCCGTGACCTCTGCGCCTGCCTCGGCCAGGGGAATCGTGAAATTCCCGATTCCCGAGTAGAGGTCCAGGATGCGCTCCCCCTGGGAGGGCGACAGGAACCTCATGGCCGAATCCACGAGGGATCGGTTCAGGCCGTAATGGGCCTGGGTGAAGGAGCGCACGTCCGCTCGAAGGTCGATGGCGCCTCCTCGATGGCCTGTGAGGGAATAGGTCACCGACGGTTCGCCCTGCCGGGCAAGGATGGTGGAGGGATCCCTCACCGGGGTCACGAGGGAGTGGGCGAGCCCGGCGGCCTGTGCCGCGTTCAGGAGTTGGAAGGGATCCTCCGGGGGAATGGCGTCCATGACCCGAAGGTGCAGCGCGTAGTGTTCGCCCTCTTCGGATCGCGCCAGCGTGAATCCCGCGAGATGCCGGGCCGCCGGGCAGGACTGGAGGACTCTTCTCAGGGAGGCGTAGCGGTTGTTGAAGGCTCCGTCGAAGAGGAGGCAAACGTCCAAGTTGACGAGACGGTGGGAAGACTCCATGTAAAACCCTACGAGAACACCGTCCCCCGAGGGCCGAACGTGGAAATCTCCCCGGTGGCGGTACCCCCTGGGCGGCTCGGCGGCCACAATGGGCTCCAGCTCGGCCCCGGGAAGATGGGCCCGCAAGGTTTTCCGGACCAGGACCTCCTTCTGCTCCAACTGAAGGGAGTACTCCGCCGCCAGCCACTGGCAGCCCCCGCAGTGTCCGAAAAACTTGCACTTGGGTTCGACGCGGCGGGGGGAGGGGCTCAGGACGGCCGTCACCCGCCCCTCGGCGTAGCTGGACTTCACTTTCTCCAATCTGCACAGAACCTTGTCGCCCGGAACGGCCTGCGCCACGAAGAGGACCTTGCCCTCGTGGCGCGCCACGGCGCGTCCCCCCCAGGCGAAGGACTCGACGCAAACCGATACGGGTGAAGTCGAGGAGGCGTTCCGGAGCGGTCGTCCGCGGGGTGGGGTGCCGGACGGGCGTCTCACGGCGGTGCCTTCGAGTGGCTCTTGGGTCCGCCGTTCCAAATGCAATCGGGAATGCGGCGGAGGAGGCCCAGGGCCGCGCGCCTCAGGGGCGTTCCAGGAAGGGAACCGGCCCGGTCCGTCAAGACATGCCGAAGGAGGTGGCGGCGACCGAGGGAGCGCTGGAGGCGCGCGGGAAGGGGGGTCGCCATGGACGAGGCGCCGGCGGGCCCGCAGGCTACCACGCGGCCCAGAACCTCCGGCCAGGGGTGCCAGGCTCCAAGGGCGTGGGCATCGCCCTTTTCCAGGAACCGCTCCCCCTCCCGGGCGAGGAAGCGATGGACGGTGACCTCGCCGTCACGCTCGAAGACCACGAGATCGCCCCGTCGCACCTCATCGCGGGCCGCTCGAACGACCTCCACCGTGTCTCCGTTTCGGAGGGCGGGCTCCATGGAGGACCCAGAGACGGTAACACGCACGGGCTCGTCGGTCAGCCAGAGGCCCAATCCTGGCGGGTGCCCTTCCAGGGGAAGTCTGGCCATGGGCGCACCCAAGGTTCACACAAAGGGGGAAGGCGTAAGAGAGGCCAGGGCAGGGGCCAGTTCTTTGCAGAGCCCCACGAGTCGCTGCGCATCTTCCTGCGTGAAGTTCGGCCCCGAGTCCTCCGGTGTCTTGCCTTTGCGAGACACCTCCACAACACCGATGGCCTTTCCCGAGTGAACGAGGGGCAGGGCGACCATCTTCTGGATGGGCAGGCCGCTCGTCTCCATTCCCTTCACGTTCTCAAAGAACCGCAGGTGCTTGCTTTCGGAGAGCTTGTTGTCCACCTTGCCTTTCAGGGTGCGCAGGACTTCCGAGGCGAAGGCGGCCTTGTGGTCGGCGGGAATGGCCCCGGCGCCTTGGCGCAGGGCCGTCGGCCACAGGAATTTCAGCGTGTTCCCGGTGGTGGTCAGCAACAGGACGGCCACCTCGTCGGGCTTGACCTTCAAGGATGCGGCCACGGCCTCCGCGAAGATCTGCACTCCAGCCTCGAGGCGAGCCTTGGAGGGGGAATCCTGGGCGGCGAGGGCCTCCAACTTCTGACGGGCGTCCATCGATCCATACCCTCTCTCGGGCCCGACTTAGGACCCTCCGCCAATCGCGGTTCCGTGACTCGGACCAGAATAGCACGGGTCGCCGGCCGGGGTCAGGCGCAGACGACTCGCTGGCAGGCGTCGGCCACCTCCGCCGCCTGGTTGCGCAGGTCGCCGGGGATCAAGCCGTAGATGCGGAAGATGGCCACCCGGATGATGATCCCGATGATGGCGGCCCCCATGATTTCCAGGTTCCCCGGACGCACTTCGCCCGTCTTCTGGCCGTCCTGGAGGATGTCGCGGACGAGGTGCCGGATGTGGCGGACCTTCCGGCTCGTCCGGCCCAACTCGTTGTGCTCGCTGAGGATCAGGTAGGTGAAGAGGGTCCTGTCCTCGTCGAAGAACCGGAAGCACCCGTCCGCGAGGGCGAAGAGCCTCTCCCGCAGACTGGAGGCCACCAACACGGAGCGGTCCAACTGGGCGGTGAAGTAGGACAAGTGCGTGAGGTAAAGGTCCTCGGCCAGCTCCTGCTTGCTCTGGAAGTGCCTGTACAGGGCGCCTTCGCTGACTCCGGCCCGACGAGCGATGTCTTTGGTGGTGGTGGCGTGGATGCCCTTCTCTGTGAAGAGTTCCAGGGCTGCCCGAAGAATGTCGGGAAGCTTGGTATCCCGCTTGCTTTCTTCTACAATCAACTCCATCCGTGCCCCCTGAATGTATCTACTCACTTACATGCGAGCCTATCATCTGCCGATTTTTCTTGTCAAGAAGGGGGGTGACCCCGGGGTGATAAGTTCTCACTTACAAGTAGTTGGGGCAGGAGCCCCCGGTTCGGTCGCCGGTGGGGGGACCGACTTGCCGGGAACTTCACGAGAATGGTAAAAATGCCCTCTAGTTGCGCCCCGCCGGGGGAGGAACTTCGGGGAGTCTGTCAGATGGCCGACGTCGAACTCGTGGATGTACCGCCCCGCCTGAAGCAGGGAATTGCCCTGGCGGATCGTGGTCTGACATCGGAAGCCCTCACGCTGTTCCGGGGATACCTGGAGACCCATCCCGACAGCGCCCTGGCCCTGTCCTACACGGGCATGATCCAGGCCCTCCTCGGCGCGGCAGTGCCGGAGGGCCTGGACCTCTGCCAGGAGGCCGTCCGCCAGGATCCGGACGAGCCCTTGTGCTACCTCAACCTGGCGAAGGCTTACCTGGCCCAGGACGATCGTTACCAGTGCGTGCGGGCTATACACCGCGGCATGCGGCTCCGGTCGCCCCACCGGCAGAGGCTGTTGGACTACTACAAGACCATCGGCGTCCGCCGGAAGCCCGTCTTGGGCTTTCTCTCCAGGGACAACCCGCTCAACGAGTTCTTGGGCAGGCTCTCCTGGCGGCTCCGGATGGGCGGTGGATGAAGATAGAGCCGTTCCCGTCCTGAGTCCCGTCCCCCGGACTCAATTCGCGTAGAGCTTCCGATCCAGCGTGCGGTACTGGACCGCCTCGGCGAGGTGGCTGGCGGTAATGCGCCCTCCACCTGCGAGGTCGGCGATGGTCCTGGCCACCTTGAGAATCCGGTGGTGGCCCCGGGCCGTGATGCGCGACAGCCGAAGGGCCTGGAGCAAAAAGGCCTCCGCCTCCCCGTCGAGGGCGCAGTGGGCCTCCACGGAACGCTCGTCCATTTGAGCGTTCGTGTGGACGGCGGACCCGGAGAACCGCTCCCACTGTTTCTTTCGGGCCGCCTGGACCCTGGCGCGCACCGACCGGGATGGCTCCCCGGGCGAGGCGGCGCGGAGTTCCTCGGGAGGCATGGACGTGACCTCCACCTGGATGTCGATGCGGTCCAGGAGGGGGCCGGAAAGCTTGGACAGGTACCGTTGGATTTGCGGGGGGGTGCATCGGCACTGGTGAGTGGGGTCTCCGTGGTAACCGCAGGGACAGGGATTGGAAGCCGCCACGAGCATGAATGAGGCCGGAAACGTCAGCTTTCCCTTGACCCGCGCGATGGAGATGCGCCGGTCCTCCAGGGGCTGGCGGAGGCTCTCCAGGACGTCCCGCTTGAACTCCGTCAACTCGTCCAGGAATAGAACGCCGTTGTGGGCGAGGGAAATCTCCCCCGGGCGGATCACCGAGCCCCCCCCGATCATCCCGGCATAGGAAACGGTGTGGTGGGGCGCGCGGAACGGCTGGAAGGAAACGAGGCCTCCACGCAGCGCCGCGCGCTCCCCCGTGGAGGAGAGGATGCGGGTCGTCTCTAGCGCCTCGGCGAAGGACATGGGGGGGAGGATCGTAGGAAGGCGCTTCGCCAGCATGGACTTGCCCGATCCGGGAGGGCCGAGGAGCAGGACGTTGTGACCTCCGCTGGCGGCCACCTCCAAGGCCCTCTTTACATGGGCCTGCCCCTTGACGTCCGCAAAATCGATGGGCCAGGGCGGATCCTCCAGGGAATCGGCGTAGGCCCTGTGGGGCAATGGATCCAGAGTCAAGTCGCCCCGGAGGAAGCGGACGGCTTCGGAAAGGCTCGCCAGGGGAAACACGCGGCATCCCTCCACCACCGCGGCCTCCTCGCCGTTTTCGGCGGGGCACAGCAGGGCCATTCCCTTGCTCCGGGCCAGCAACGCCATGGAAAGGACCCCGTGGATCGGTCGGAGGGCCCCGTTGAGGGCCAGCTCGCCGACGATGAGGGCCCTTCCCTGGAGGGAATCGGAGGGAATGTGGCCGGTTGCCTTGAGGAGGCAAAGGGCGATGGGAAGATCGAGTTGGGCGCCCTCCTTCCGGATGTCCGCTGGGGCCAAGTTCACGGTAACCTGCTCGAGGGGGTACTGGTACCCGGAGTTTAGGATGGCTCCGCGCACCCGCTCCCGGCTCTCACGCACGGCCGCGTCGGGCAGACCCACCGTGACATAGGCCGGCATTCCGGGCTGGACGTCCACCTCCACCTCGACGGGTACGGCCTCGATCCCGTACAGGTCCGCGGAGGTGATGCGCACCATCATGGGCGAGAGGGCACCTTCACGTGGAGGGGGGCCTGGTACGCGCCACCGGACCGGGTCCGGCACTGGAGGAAAAGGTCCTCTGCGCCCTCGAGTTCTGCGACCATCGCCAACCGGTAACGATTGACCCCCGCCCCTCGGGAGGGGAAGGCCGGGACGGGCAAGAAGACGGGAGTTCCTTCGGCCAGGGGTTGGCTGAACAGACAGTAGTCCAGAATGCCCGCCCGCTCCTCGATGAGGAGGTCGAGGGTGCCCTCCTCCAGGGCGCCCTCCCGCAGTCGGAACGGGGGGGTGTGGTCCGCCCACAGGGTCACGGCAAGTCCCGCTCCCGAGTCCGTCCGGCCCGTGTTCCAGAGCACGACCCAGAGGCGTGTGGCCCCTTCGGTGAGGGGAAGGCTCCCGTTCTCAGAGGGAGTACCAATGCCGGACCTGAGCACGCGTCCCGAGGCGTCCGTCAAGAAGGTCAGCAGGTGGATCTCCGGGCCCTCTCCCGCAACGGCCAAATCTACGGAGGCTGCGGCATCAGGGAGGTCGAAGGAGCAGGAGGTCCAGCCTCCGGCGGGCAGGCCCTCCGAAAGCGCCCAAACGGCGGGTAAAGTGCCGGGCACGCGCTCGATCAGCCGGGCCTCGACAGCCCTGGACAGGATCCACGCGGCGTACCGCCGGAGGAAGGCTGGATAGGCCGTCCCCCTCCGCTCCAGTGCGCGCTTCAGGCGGGCGCCTCCCGGCCCCGGGGGAAGGGCCTCCGGAAGAAAGGCCGGATCGGAGGTGGCCTCCGAGAGGAAAAGGTACAGAAGGGCGTCCTGGACCATGGGCTCGCCCAGGCGTGGCGAGCCGGCAGCGCGGGCGAGGCCTTCCACGAGGGGCGTCGGATCACCCAGGACCATAGAACGGAGGGCGGACAGAGCGGCGGGCCGGTCGGACTCGTCCAGAACCGCCGAGGCTTCGGCCCACATGGCCACGAAGACCCCTTCGGCCAGATCGCCCGTTCGGGGGACGAGGAGGGGGTCCGCAACCGTGGCGGAAACGCCGAAGAGACGCTTCCAGCAGGTCATGAATCTCCGGTGGATGGCCGCCGCGACGGTCTCCCCGGCCAGGTTCGTTTCACCCGGCAACCAGAGGGCCGTGCCGTCTGCTCCGGTGGAGACCAGGACGGGGGGCTTGGCGGGTTGCGCCGCGGCGCCGACCGCGACAAGCAGAAATACGGGCGTGACCAGCCAACGGAATGACACGCTAGGGCCTCCAATTCCACGAATTCTGGACCACGGACCCGCTCCTGTCAAGGATGCTTCGATCCGGGTCCCAGGGGCTCAACGACGGCCGCCCACCCGGGGGATGTGGAAAGGGCCGAGAAGGCGGGGTCGGATCGAGGATCGGGGAGGAGGGCTTCGCCGGGCCATACCTCCTCCCGGTGGCGCACGGCAAGCCCGAGCGACCGCAGGGCTTCCTCCGGGCGTCCCGCTTGGGCGTGGAGGCGCGCGAGGAGATAGTGGGGCCAGGGATGGGCGGGCGCGGCCGTGCTGGCGCGATTCAAGGCCAGGGCGGCCTCCTCGAGACGGCCCTGCTCCAATAGCCAGACCCCCGAACGGAGTCCGGCGAACCGGACGGCGGGCATGGGCAGACGAGACGTCTTCAGGTCCTCTTGGAGGGAGCGGAGGAGAGCCTCCGCGGCCTCCTCGGGTGGACCGGTCTCCAGGAGCGCCCCCCCAAGGAAGTACCAAGCCCACGGTTCGGAGGGGTCGAGTCCCGCCGCCGCCCGCAGCCGGGACGCGGCCTCCTCGCTGCGGCCCCGGGCCAGGAGACCGGCTCCGGCCCGCATGGCGGCGCTGGAGGGGCCGTCATTGGGTTGAGGGGGGAGGTGCATCAGCAGGGCCGCCTGGAAGCGAGGGGTTCCTCGAAGACCTCTGAAGTCCTCGTCCAGAGCCGGGTCGGGGAGGGTGGATCCGCCCGGGGACCGGGCATCGGCGTCCAAGGCGGCCACCAGGGACTGGAGGGCGTCCTGAGTGCGGCCGTCGAGGGCGAGCACGCAGGCGCGGTTGTACGAGAAGGAGGGATAGTCGGGATCTTCCGTCAGGGCCGTTGAATATACCTCCGCCGCCTCCCGGAAGAAGCCCTGGAAGGCGAGGGACAGGCCGAGTCCATCCGTGGTTTGACGCCTCTGTTTCAGGCCCAGGCCCGGCGAGGCTCGGTCCAGCCGGAGGGATTCTTGGAGCGCCGTGGCCGCCTCGGAGTACCTGCGCTGAGCCAGGAGGGCGTGGCCGAGATAGCTGAGCGCCAGGGCGTTTCCCGGATCGAGCAGGGCGGCCTGGCGCAGGAGGGGCTCTGCGGACGGGGCATCCCCCCCGTCCAAGTAGATCGCGCCTTGCCGAAGGAGGGCCTGGGCCTTCTCCCGGGGCGGCACCTGGGACATGGCCGGAGCCACGAGCGCCGCCACCGCCAGGGCGAGCAGCCATGCCCGGCGAGGCGCGGGAGTAACGCCACTCCCGGGACGATGTGCCTGGAACCGATTCAGGACGGCCTCCGCGTCACCTAGGGTGAAATCCTCTGGGCACCCAATCCTCCCAGGACGGACCAGCCCTCAGTTCAGATACCCCATCAGCTGACGGCTCTTCTTGCTGTGCTTCAACTTCTGGAGGGCCTGGGTCTCGATCTGGCGGATCCGCTCCCTGGACAAGCCCAGATGGTCGCCCACCTCTTTGAGCGTGTGGGAATCCGTGCCGTCCAGGCCATACCTCAACGTGAGGACGATGCGCTCCTTCTCGTCGAGATCCCTGAGCATCCCCCTCAGGAGCTTGCGGAAGGATTCCTCCATGAGGTTCTGGTCCACCGGGGGCATGGTGACCTGTTCGATCTTGTCCAGGAGCTGGAAGTCCGAATCCTCCTCGGAAGCCGATTCGAGGGGGAGGTCCTCGGTTTCCGCCTGCATGAGGACCTCCACGTTCTCCCGGGGAACGTCGAGCTCCTCCGCCACCTCCCCGACCGTCGGGGGACGCTCCAGGATCGGGGTCATGGCCGCGATGGTCTTGTGGATGTTGTACAGGAGGTTGGCTTGCTTCTGCGGGATGCGGAAGGGGCCGCCCTGCTCTGAGAGGGCGTGTATGATGGCCTGCCGGATCCACCAGACGGCGTAGGTGATGAACTTGACGCCCTTGCCGGGATCGAAGCGCTTGGCGGCTTCGATGAGCCCGATGTTTCCTTCGTTGATGAGGTCCTGGAAGGAAAGCCCCCACCCACGGTACTTCTTGGAGAAGGAGACGACGAAGCGGAGATTCGATTCCACGAGCTTCTGCAGGGCCTCGCGATCCCCCGCCTGGATGAGGGCGCCGAGGCGCTTCTCCTCTTCGGGGGCCAGAAGGGGAAACCGGGAGATCTCTCGGAGGTAGCGCTTGAGGAGGGCGGATTCTTCGCCGCTGGGAACGCTATTCTTGGGTGCCATCGCCCCTCTCCAAATGGTCCAGCAGGACCTGGAGGGAGCGCTGTGGGATTCGGACGAGGGCCTGCTTCCGCACCTCGTCCCGCGACACGCCCCTTCGCCCGAGCTGCTCCAAAAAGAACTCCAGAAAGCCGTTCATCTCATCCTGCATGCGGCCCATTTTCTCCCGCATGTTGAGAACAATTTCAACCCCCGCGAGATTCACGCCGAGGTTTCGCGTGAGGTTCAGGATGATCTCGAGGCGTTCCAAGTCCTCGTCCGAGTAGAGGCGGGTATTGCCTTCCGTTCGGGAGGGCCTCAGCAGGCCGTCCCGCTCGTAGAGCCGAAGGGTCTGGGGATGCACGTCAAAACGTTGCGCCACGGCGGAGATCATGTAGAAGCGTTTCCCCTCGGTCTTGGGAGGCCTCCGGGCCATGGCGTCACCCCTTCTCCGCCCCAGTATAGGGGCGCGGGTTCTCGGGGTTCAAACGGGCGAATTCGCGGAGGAGGTCCTTGCTCCGCTCGTCCACCACCGGGGGGGTCCAGATGGACACTTCCACCAGGAGATCTCCCGCCGTGCCACCCCGAAGGGAGGGCATCCCCCGCTCTCTCAAGCGAAACACCTGGCCAGAGGAAGTGCCCGGAGGGACCTTGAGGCGCGCCCCGCCGCCGAGGGTGGGGACGTCGATCCGGGCTCCCAGGACCGCCTCGGTGACGGTGATGGGGACCTTCACGCGGAGGTTGGGGCCCTCCCGGCGGTAGGTCGGCTCTTCCAGGATGTGGGTCTCGATGTAGAGGTCCCCCGGGGGCCCTCCGAAGCGCCCCGCCTGCCCCTTTCCCTTGACGCGCACCCGGGAACCCGTGTCCACCCCCGCGGGAATGGACACATCCACCGTTTCCAGCGTCTCCGTGGAACCCGCCCCCCCGCACGTGCGGCAGGGCTCGCCGGGGTCCTTTCCGGAGCCCCCGCAGGTCGGGCAGGTCCGGGCGAAGGAGAAGGGCCCACGGGAGAGGCCGACCTTCCCCGAACCTCCGCAGGAGGCGCAGGATCGGCTCCGCTTGTGGGGGAGGCGCCCCTCGCCTCGGCAGGCCCCGCAGGCCACCGTGTGGCGCACGGCGATGCGGGCCCGCTTGCCGGAAAAGGCCTCCTGGAGGGTCAAGGTAAGCGGAAAGACCAGATCCTCGCCAGGCCGAGGTCCCTGGTTTTCCCGGCTCTGGGCCGTGTGCAGGAACGCATCCAGAAGGTCCTGAAAGCCCCCGGAAGAGGGGCCAGCGTCGAAGTCGAACCCCGTGAAATCCACCCTCGACCCGACGCCCGAACCGGGTCCCACGGTGCCGGTGGCATCGTAGCGCTTCTTCTTCTCGGGGTCGGAGAGAATGGCGTGGGCCTCGGAGAGTTCCTTGAACCGCTCTTCGGCGGCCGCGTCCCCGGGGTTGAGGTCGGGGTGATATTTCCGGGCGAGGCGTTTGTAAGCCTTGCGGGCCTCCGCCGCCGAAGCCCCCCGTGGAATTTCCAGGACGTCGTAAAGGTCGCGCACGGCCACGGGCGTCCCCTCCCTACTTCACGCGGATGGACTTCCGGGCGTTCTTCCGGGGGAGGACGATGGTGAGAAGGCCGTCCTTCAGGGCCGCCTCCACGGCCCCGGCGTCGATCTCGTCGGGAAACGAGAACTCCCTCAGAAAGGGCCCGAAGTACCGCTCCATCCTTTGTACGCACTCTTGGTCTTCCCCCTGGTTGGCGCGGCGCTCTCCCGCCACCCGGAGGAGGCGTCCCTCGGCCGTGACCTCGATGCCCTCGATGGGCACGCCGGGAATCTCCACCTCCACGATGTACCGGACGGCATCCTCGTACACGTCGGCCGGGGGGATCCAGGTGAAATCTTGGAGGGGCGTAGCGGGCCTCTCTGGCTGGATAATCTCGTCGAAGAGCCGGTTCACGCGCCTCTGCAAATTCAGGAGTTCCCGAAGAGGATCACCCTTGGACGGCATGCCAGCACCTCCCCGGCCTTCTCGTGTCAGACCACCGATTCCGGATTATTTCACATCCTCGAATTCGGCGTCGATGACTTCGCCGGATTTTCCGGTGCCTCCGGTCCCTTCCTGGGGACCTGAGGAGGAGGGCGGGGCGCCCGTCTCGGGTCCGGCTTGTCCGGCCTGGGTCTTGGCCGATGCGTAAAGGACTTCGGCCATCTTGTGGCTGGCGGAGTTCAGGCCGTCGATGGCCTTTCGGATGGCGTCCTTCCCGCCCGCGTCCTTGGCCTTCCGGAGTTCTTCCAGGGCCGCACGGACCTTGGTCTCCTCCTCGGCGGGGATCTTGCCCGCGTTTTCCTGCAGGAGCTTTTCCGTGCTGTAGAGGAGCTGGTCGGCCTGGTTCTTGACCTCGATCTCCTCCTTGCGGGCCATGTCCTCGGTCTTGTGGGACTCGGCTTCACGGACCATCTTGTCGATCTCGTCCTTGGTGAGTCCCGAAGAGGCCGTGATGGTGATGCCCTGCTCCTTGCCGGTGGCGAGGTCCTTGGCGGACACGTGGAGAATGCCGTTGGCGTCGATGTCGAAGGCCACCTCAACCTGGGGAACGCCCCGGGGGGCCGGGGGGATGCCCATGAGCTTGAAGGTGCCGAGGAGCTTGTTGTCGCGGGCCAAGGGTCTCTCGCCCTGGAAGACCACGATCTCCACCTCGGTCTGGTTGTCCGCGGCTGTCGTGAAGGTCTCCTTTCGCTTGGCGGGAATGGTGGTGTTCCTCTGGATCAAGGCCGTGGCCACCCCCCCCAAGGTCTCCACGCCCAGGGTGAGGGGGGTGACATCGAGGAGAAGGATGTCCTTGACATCCCCGCCCAGAACGCCGGCCTGGATGGCCGCTCCCACGGCGACCACCTCATCCGGGTTCACGCCTTTGTGTGGCTCCCTCCCGAAGAAGTCCTGAACCATCTGCTGGATCTTGGGGATGCGCGTGGATCCGCCCACGAGGACGGCCTCATGGATCTGGCTCGGCCCCAGTTTGGCGTCGGACAGGGCGGCCTTGCACGGCTCCATGGTCCTTTGGAAGATGGCGGAGGAAAGGTTCTCCATCTGCGCCCTCGTCAGCTTGATCTGGAGATGCTTGGGGCCCGAAGCGTCGGCCGTGATGAAGGGCAGGTTGATCTCCGTCTCCAGGGTCTGCGAAAGCTCGCACTTGGCTCGCTCGCAGGCCTCCTTGAGGCGCTGGAGGGCCATGGGGTCCTTGGAGAGGTCGATGCCGTTGTCCTTGCGGAAGGAGTCCACCACCCAGTCGATCAGGACCTTGTCCACGTCGTCTCCGCCGAGGTGGGTGTCCCCGTTGGTGGACTTGACCTCGATGACTCCCTCGCCCACTTCGAGAACGGAGATGTCGAAGGTCCCGCCGCCGAAGTCGTACACGGCGATGGTCTCCTCCTTCTTCTTGTCGAGGCCGTAGGCGAGGGCCGCGGCTGTGGGTTCGTTGATGATCCGGAGCACCTCGAGGCCGGCGATGCGGCCGGCGTCCTTGGTGGCTTGGCGCTGGCTGTCGTTGAAGTAGGCGGGGACCGTGATGACCGCCTGGGTCACCTTTTCTCCGAGATAAGCTTCCGCCGCTTCCTTGAGCTTTCGCAGGACCATGGCCGAGATCTCGGGGGGGGAGTACTTCTTGCCCCGCGCCTCCACCCAGGCATCACCGTTGTCGGCGGCCGAGACCCGGTAGGGGACGGTTTCCATCTCCCGCTGAACCTCGGAGAACTTGCGGCCCATAAACCGTTTGATGGAGAAGACCGTGTTCAGGGGATTGGTGATGGCCTGACGCTTGGCCACCTTTCCCACCAGGATCTCTCCTTTGTCCGTGAAGGCGACCACCGAAGGGGTCGTACGGTCCCCTTCCTGGTTGGGGATCACAACGGGTTGCCCGCCTTCCATCACGGCCACCACCGAGTTCGTGGTGCCGAGGTCGATTCCGATGATCTTGGCCATGAACGCACTCCTCCTTCGAACGGTGCCTAGGCTCGGCAGTCTGAGCCAGGTCCTAAGATAATACTTGAGCGAACAATTGTCAAGTTATCTGACTTCGGCAACGTGGGCATTTCACCGGGAGCGCCGATCTGGTACCCTCAACTCTCTGTCGGGGGAGGCATGATCTCGTTTGCGCTGGTTGGGGGCAACTGGTCCGCCGGGCGCTTGGGGGAGATTCGAACGCCCCACGGCCGGGTCCGAACGCCGGCCTTCATGCCCGTCGGGACGCGGGCCTCGGTCAAGGGGATGCCTTCCTTTCTCCTGCGGGAGGCGGGGGCGGACATCGTTCTATGCAACACCTTTCACCTCGCTCTCCGGCCGGGAAGCCGCCTTATCGAGGAACTGGGTGGGATTCACCGGTTCATGGGATGGGACGGTCCCGTCCTGACCGATTCGGGTGGCTTTCAGGCCTTTTCCCTGGCCTCCCACCGCCAGATCACCGAAGAGGGGATCGCCTTCCGCTCCCCCGTGGATGGCGCCGAAGTTTTCTTAAGCCCGGAGCGGGCCGTGGCCCTTCAGGAGGAACTGGGCGTGGATGTGGCCATGGCCTTGGATGTGCTTGTGAAAGGCACGGCCGAGGAGGACGAGACCGAGGCCGCCGTGGACCGAACGACCCGGTGGGCCCGGCGTTGTCGGAAGGCCCAGAAGCGCCCGGAAACCTCCCTCTTTGGCATCGTCCAAGGAGGTCCGTACCCGCATTTGAGGGAACGTTCGGCAAGGGACCTCGTGGATCTGGATCTTCCAGGGTATGCCGCCGGCGGCTTCTCGGTGGGGGAAAAAAAGGAGACTTTTCGGCAGGTGGCGGCGTACACGGCGACGCTCCTCCCAAAGGACCGTCCCCGCTACCTGATGGGGGTCGGCACACCCCTGGATTTAGTGGAGGCAATCTCCTGGGGCTACGACCTGTTCGACTGCGTCCTGCCCACCCGAAATGCGCGAAACGGAAGCCTGTTCACCTCCGAGGGCACGGTTTCCATCAAGAACGCCGGTTTCGCGCGATCCCCCGAACCCCTCGACCCGAAGTGTCCCTGTTGGGGGTGCCGGCACGTCTCCCGGGCCTACCTCAACCATCTCTACCGCGCCAACGACCCCACGGGACTCGTGCTGAATACCCTTCACAACCTGACCTATTACCTTGGACTCATGGAAAACACACGGAACGCTATAAAGGAGAATGGGTTGAAGGATTGGGTCCAAGAGATTCGGAAGGCACACGGGGCAGGCACCTCCTCGGGCCCAAGCCAGCAAGATGTTCCGCAATCGGAGCGTTTCTGAGGTGAGGTACCGTTACCTTTTGGTGTCGCGGTGGCTCCGTCTCGGTTCCACTTTGAGTACGCTCTGCGTGTAAGGGTATGCTATTTCAACGATTATCTGCCTTGCTTCGTGGCAGGGATTTTGCGAATACTAAGGTCGGGATTCGATCCAAGGCAGAAGGTGGTCGCCCTATTTCGGGCCGCGGGGGCGCCGAGGGAGAATCCCGATCCGCTGGATGGCCGCTCAAGCTGAAAGATCGGGGGGTGCAGGGCAGATGACTCGAACCCGCGGATGCAGGCTTCGTTTCCTCGGAGGAATCGTCCTCGCGGTGGCGGCATCCTGCGCTCTTCCTGCTTTGGCCCAGACGTGCGCCTTCGGGAACGGTGGGGGGGCAGGAAGTGGGGGCGGCGGCGCCACTCTTTTGACCATAAGCGTCGACGGTGTCTCCGACGACTGGGGCCCCGTTTTGGCCAATTCGACTCAGGTGACCTTTGACGGGGAATGGGTCAGCCCCTGCAGCGCCTCCAGCGATCGGGATTGCGACGGATACGGAATTACCGGGCGCGACTTGGCCCTTTTCGCCTGGACCTACGATACCTCCAATATCTACCTTTACGTCAAGCGATTCGGTAGTTCGACCAACACCCAGACCTTTTACTTCTATATGGACACGAACGGGAACCAGCGAATCAACACCGGAGAGAAGGTGTACCAGGTCCTGCTCAGCGGGTCCAACCGGAAGACCGACGGCACCCTGTACACGTACACGGCGGTGGATGGGGCCAGCGGAGACCCGCTGGTGGCTCCGGCCGGGTACCCCTACCCGGGCTACGCAGACGGGTACACCGTCCCCGGATCGATCCATACTCCCGTCCCAGTCTACTCGGGCCTCATCGCGGGGTTTGCCGACGGGACCGGCTTCGAGGCGCGGATCCCTTGGTCCGGCATTGGGGTTTCCTCGGCCACGGCTATCTACTTTCACGTCTCCTCTACCAACAACTCCAACCCGGCGCAGGTACCCGCCAGCATCGACGACAACCTGGGCGGCGTGGGCGGGGGGATCGGGGCCTTCGCCTTTCGTCTCGTTTCGGTGACACCGGACCATTCCTCTGCCGTGTCTCCCGGTCCGCCCACGGTTGCCACCTACACCCATACCGTCACCAACACGGGTACCCTCCCCGACCGATACGACCTCACCGCCTTTTCCTCCTTGGGCTTCCAGGCCGAGCTCTATTTCGGCGCCTCCTTGGCGGCCAGTGATCTGAACGGGGACGCTGTCTGGGACTCGGTCGACAGCGCCTTTGATTCCAACTCCGACGGGCGGCCGGACACGCCCCAGCTCTTCCCGTCCGAGGCCTAGGTCGTGGAGTTGCGCCTCACCGCGCCCGAGGGTGTGGTAATTGTCTTGGACGAAACACGGATCTCGGCCTTTTCGCAAGGTCAGTCCGACGTCTGCGCCAGTGCCTTGGATTCCACGGCCGTGGGGGAGGTCACCTTGACCCCCTCGCCCCAGAGCCTGACCTTGACAGCGGGTGGGACCGCCGACTTCGCATTGACCCTGGCCAACGGCGGCCTGGAAGACGTGGTGGACCTCCGGGCTGGATCCTCCCTGGGCTGGTTGGTGGAAATTTACGACGGATCCACCGCAATGACGGAGTCTTCACCGCGTATACGGGTTCCGAAGTGACCCGGACCACCTCCCCCCATACCGTTTACGCCCTTTCTTCCGATACCGAGACCCTGACCGTCAACGGCGTCGAGTTCCCCGTGGCCGGTCTGTACCGGATCGACGTGGCCTGGACCGGAAGCTGCGGAAACGGCATCGCGGAGGGAACGAAGTACTTCCCCGTAGGGACCAGGCTCGCCAGCTATACGGACGCCGGGCACGCGGAACCCTCCGACTCTTTCGGCCCCGGCTCCACGGTTCACCTTTACGGTACGACCTACCTGCTGGTGACGGATTACATTGTCGCCTACTACTCTCCGGGAGGGGATCTCGTCCTCACCCAGAGCGTGGCCAGCGCGGCGGACGGCACACTCTCCACAGGCGTCCTCATGAGCCTCCTCGGTACCGAAGGAACATGGACCGCCGGGGTGTACCCAGCCTCGGTCCTGCCTCCGCCCCGGTATGTTCTGGATGACGCATCTGCCACGAGTTTCGATTCGTTTTCTCTGGACCTGACTCCGCCCCCGGCACCCGTTATCCACCAGCTATCGGACGGCTCTACGACAACGGACACGACGCCGGCGATCTCCGGAACGGCCGAACCCAACGCTGCGGTGTCCCTCTACCTCGACGGCAGCGGGACGCCCGTCGTCGTCACGGCGGACGGGGACGGAAACTGGACGTACATCCCGCCCGCCTCCATCGGATACGGGGACCATGGGGTTTTCGCCACGGCCACCGATGCGGCGGGCAACGTGTCGCCCGCCTCCGCGACCTCCCAATTCACCGTCGTCCACGAGGCCCCCGTGGTGGGCGGGCCCATCGTGGCGAGCCCCTTCGGGAATGCGGTCTCGGGGACCTCTTCTTCCCCGGCGGGAACGACGATCGCCGTCTCCGTGAACGGCATCGCCGCCGGGACGACAACGGTTCAGGCCGACGGGACGTGGAGCCTCACCGGCATCCTCGGCTTCGTGGGCGGAGAGAGCGTCACGGCGACGGCGGGGACGGGGGCGGCCCAGTCCGCCGTGTCGAATGCCGCTCTCGTGACGCCCTATCCGCCGATCGTGGATTCGCCGGCCTACGCGGGAGCCACGAGCGTGACGGGCACGTCGGACCAGCCTGCGGGGTCCCTCGTGACGGTGAACCTGGGCGGACTTGCGGTCGGCACGGCCACGGTGCAGGCCGACGGCTCGTGGACCCTGGCGGGCCTCTTGACCCGCCTGTCGGAAGGAGACACCCTCACGGCCACCGTCACCGTCGGGGGGCAAACCTCGGCCCCCTCGGCGGAAGTTACCGTGGCCCAAGAGGCCGGAGATGTCACGCCGTCGCCGTGGGTGACGAGCCCCATCTACGCGGGCGCTGTGCGCGTGAGCGGGACCTCCGTCAGCCCCGAGGGAACGCGGATTGACGTGTTCGTGGACGGCGCCTACGTGGGCAGCACGACCGTCACCTCCTTGGGAACCTGGACGTTGAACCTCCCCGCCGGCGCCACGTTGCGGGACGGCCAGGCGGTGGCGGCGACGGCCACGGACGAGGTGAACGGCCTGGGGACTTCGGCGCCGAGCCCCGAAGTCCTGGTCTCCGCCAACGCTTCGGACCGCACACCGAGTCCCGTCATCACCTCCCCCATCTATGGTGGAGCCACAACCGTGACGGGGACCTCCTCGTCTCCCGTGGGGACCCGGATCGACGTGTACGCAGACGGGGTCTTTCTCGGAACCACGACGGTTCCATTCGGGGGAAGCTGGACCCTTGCCGGAATCGCGCCGCTAGAGGAGGGTGCTGTGCTGCGGGCCACCGCCACGGATGAGGCGGGCGGCCACGGGACATCCACTCCCTCGGCCCCCGTCACGGTTCTGGCCGTGCGGAGCACGCCCCCCATCGTGAGCGCTTCCCTTCTGGCGGGGTCGCCGGCGACGATCCACGGAAGCAGCGTGGAGGCCGCAGGGTCGGTGATCACGGTATTCGTCAACGGGGCGTCCGCGGGCACCACTACGGTGGGCGCCGACGGTTCCTGGAGCCTGCCCGGTATCGTCCTCGCAGCGGGAGACCTGGTCAAGGCCACGGTGCTGGCCAGCGGGAAGTCCGTGAGCGCGGACTCCAACGTGGTCCGTGTGTCGGGAGATGCCTCGTCCGTGACCCCTCCTCCGGTCATCTCGGCGCCCATCGCTTCCGGGGCAACCACCGTTTCGGGCACGGCGGAGCCGGGCGCCACGGTGGACCTGTATGCCGAGGGGGTCTTCCTCGGGACCGTCACGGCCGACGCCGGCGGAAACTGGGCCTTTACGGGCCTGCCCCTTGCCGAGGATGGGGCCGTCTACACGGCTACGGCCACCCTCGCCCCCGACGGCACCTCGGACTGGAGCGCGCCCGTGGTGGCCGGGACGGCCATCCACCTTCTGCGCTCGGACGCCATGACCACCCTGACCCAAGACCGGAGGCCCCTCTTCACGCACGCCACGGCCACGCCTCCCTATCCCTCCCTGGAGACCCTCGGGCCCAACCACGCCTTCAACGCCTCCGAGGGGAGCGACGCGCTCCAGCCCTCGGCGCCGGACACGGCGGACGACGACAGGGCGTACCTGCGAAACGTGGCGACGGGGGCGACGGACCCGGACACCGCCGTGCTGACGGACAACGGTCGCCCGCTGGTCTTCTACGAACTGCTGGACAACAACGCGCACACGCTGAAACTCGCCAAGGTGTCAGGCGCCATTCAGTTCACCGTGGAATAGGCGCGGCGCACCCTTAAAAGGCACCCAGGGGATAGGCCTCGGCCCGCCCCCTTTCTTTCAGCCACGCCGCGGAGATGGGACGGGGGCCTTATCGAACAGGGAGGACGGGAGGAAGATCTTCGTTTCCGTATCCCCCCTCCCGTCCTCACCGCCTCCCTGTCAAGAGTTCTACGTGGGCTGGCCAGCGAGGTGCCGCCTCTATGGAGAGCGATACAGCATTCGCTGGCGCAGGGCGGTGATCGGGTGCCTGAGTTCGGCGGCCTCCTCGAAGTGCAGGGACCCATTGTGACGCCACCAGCCCATTGGCTTCGAATGTCCGGGAGTCAGCTCCCCTGCTCCTTGGTCCTAGCCCCTGGACGATCTTGACACCCCTTGACAAGTCGGGGGGGATATCTTTGGCGAGGAGAGCCATGTTGGGCTAGAAGTAGAAGGAGAAGTCGCCACAGCGATCGGAGGAAAAGCCATGAGCGCTGGGGCAAGTTGCTGATGTTCCACGTGCTGTTGAGTGCGTGCCTGGCGGTCTTTCCGTTGCCGCCTCGCTACACTTTTCGGGAATGGCTGGGGTATGAACCCCCATATTGCGGGGATCTTTCGGATGGCGGTTGTTACAGCGTGGATGTTTTTTAGGTAAATAGGAAAGGCCCGGCATGGCTCTCAAAGACAAAGTTCGCCCCGGTGCTTTCGTCCTCCTCATGGTTCTCTCTCCCGGGCTGTCCATGGTTGCGGTGGCGCCCATTTCTCCCATGCCTCCGGTCCCGTCCCTCGGCGTCATCCGCCCCTTTCCCCTCCAACCGGCCCCCGATTGCGTCTACGGCATGGCTGCCATGGGAGACCGGCTGTGGGTGCTGGATGGGGGAGCGGCCCAGCTGCTGGCTTACGCACCGAATGGGAAACGCCTTAAAATCGAAGGCAGAGAAGTGCCGCCCATCGACGTGAAGGAGCCTTCGCGCGTCGTCGCATCGGCCCGTCTGGCCGCTGTCGTGGAGGGCGGGCGCCGCATCCGTTTGCTGTCCGAAAAGGGGACCGAAACGAGGGTGACCCTTCCCAGAGAATGGTACGCCCCAGTGGGTCTTCAGATGACCCCAAAACGCCTGTTTTTCACGTACGGGGCTTGGATGGGTCCGGGGCCCGAGGGTACGGCCGGCGGACGCAATGCCACGTTGTTTTCCTCGGATCTGAGCGGTTCGGATGTGCGCGAGTATGAGACCCTGCCCGCCAACTCGGAGGCCGCCAAAGCGGCGGCGCTATGGAATGCTTATTCGTCTTGGACCGAATGGAAAGGACATGGCTGGGTCCTTGCCCGCACCTTGCCGTTGAGACTTTATCTATTCTCCGACGATGGGCAATTGCTCAAGCGCTTCCCCGAAGGACAGCCGGAGTCGCCCCCGGCGCCCGGCGGGTCAAAAAACCGAACCTTGGAACTCCTGGCCATGGACCGGGTGATTGGTCTTGTTCCGGAGGGGGATTTTCTGGGTGTCGTTTGGCAGAGACGAGCAGGCCCTGAACCCATGTTGCACGTGGATTGGCTGGACGAGCAATGGCGCAAGGCAGGCGAGCAGGAGGTCCGCTTTCCGGAGAAGCTTACTCCTCATGATAACTTGTTCGTTTCGACGACTCTCCCCGGAGAGGGCGCCCTGCTTCTGTTGCTTCACGGCAGAAACTACTACTCCGTGACCAGCGAAGTGTTCGAGTGGCCTTTCCTCAAGGCTCCGCAGGCCTCGGCCGGACGCACCGGCCCCGTCCTGCCGGTTCCCAACCGGTGACGCCGCAATGGCGCGACCCCACGCCAGGTTAGCCCTCGTCTTCCTCCTGGGACTCATGGCCCCCCTCTTGATGGTGGCCTGCGATCGCGCGGACGATAGGGCTCGGCAGATGGAGAGAACCTTCCGCCGGCTTTGCGGTGCTCGGAACGAGGACATCGCCCTCCTGTTTCCCTCCGAGGGCTGCCCGTGCCGGTACGCGCCGCTGCTCGATGCGTTGCGCTCTGCAGGTGCGGGCGAGCCGCCGCCCCTCGTCCTGGCGCTGGCCGCGCCGGCCTCGGCCCATCCGGAGGAGACGTCCGATGTCCCGCATCTTTGGAACGAGGATGTGCGGCGCCTTCGAGACGGGTATTGCTTAGGGAAGGACGCCGGTCCCTTCCTGGTCTTGGTTCGCGCTGGGCCGATCCCCGAGGTTCTTCTAGCGGCGCGAGTGCCGGAGGTGCCTGTGCGTCAAAAGGAGCTTGCAAGAGTGGTTCTTGCCCTGGCCGGGGAGCGGGAGGCGAAACCATGAGCATCGAGGTCCGTTGGAGCCGCGTGGCGGCACTGGTCTGCCTTGCTGCCATCGGCTTCTCTCTGGGCACCAAAGCGCAAGGAGGCCCTCTCTATGGGGCGGTGGGAAGGTCCCTCGAAGCGGTCCCCATGTCCGTGGCTCCGGAGAAGGCAGGCACTTTGGCGCCCGAGGATCTTCTCCTTTGGAAGGAACGGCTGGCTTTCGCGGAACTACCCAAAGGCCGGCCTTTTCCCAAGGACCTTCCGCCGGGCGTACCGGTGGAGGTGACAGTGGCCGGCCTGAAGGGGGGTGCGATCGCCGGCCTGGACCTGGAGTACCGGCCGGTCGATTGGCCAAACCTGCCTGCGCCCTTCGGACGGGTTCAAACCGATGGACGTGGCAGGGCCCGCCTCTTTTTGCCCAAGGGGCGGGCGGTCCTGCTATGGATTGCCGACCCGGCTTATCTACCGAAACCCATCCTGGTGGATGGACTCTCTTCCCGCGTCGAACTTGAAGCCGAACCTTCGCCTCCCGGAAGCCTCCGTGTAGAGGGGCCCTATCAGCGAGCGCTGGGAGGCGCCTCGGCCCTTTTCCTGGCCGCTTCGGCTCCCCGCAATCCCTTGCGGCTGGTCAGGGAAAGGGCCAGCGCCGCGCGTCGCTTAAAGGCAGACGCCCAAGGTTTCTTAGCCCTCGAAGCCAGCGGGATGGCAGGAGGAATCCTCGTGTGGGCAAAGGGCTTTTCCTTGAAGGAAATCCCTCCGAGGGCGGGACAGGTGCGAACCGCCCTAGCCCCGGCCACGCCTGTGAGGCTTTGCGTGAAGAAGCCGGAGGGCCTAGGTTCCGGCTGGACGGCCGAAGTCCGCCATTCCCACCTTGACCTTCCTTGGCTTTCCACCATGGAATCCTGGCACTTCCCTTGCGAGCGGGGGACCGTCTTTCCTAGCGGCTTTCCATGCAAGATCGCGGTTTCTGCCGAGGGCTGCGCGACGGAGGAGAGGGTTCTCAAAGGGCCTCCCTCAAACGAAGTGGCCCTATCGCTTCCCGCGGCCGTGACCCTCGCCGGCCGGGTTGTGGATGAGCAAGGCCAACCCGCCCAAGAGGCCACCGTCTTTCTCGGGGCCTTGGGGGGACGGCCCTACGTCCGAACCGACGCCCTGGGCCGCTTTGCGCTGCCCCCGCAACCCGTCTCCGACGCGCCGTGGGACCTTGTGGCCCAGGCCGACAACCATGCGACAAGCGAACTTCGCGGGGTGACGACCGACAGGGCGGGGCAGTGCACCATCATCCTGTCCCGCGGCGCGGGAATCGTTGGCCGTGTGGAGGCGCCCACGGGCGACGGCCTTCCCGCGCACCTTCGAGTTCGCGTGAAGGCCCTTGCGGGAGTCAGTTCGCAGGGCGCCGCGTTTGACGCGCATGTGGCGCAGGACGGCTCCTTCTCTGTGAACGGGCTCGAAGAGGGCCGCTATCGCGTCGAGGCCTCTTCGAAGGGCCTACGCAGTGCGCCGGTCTTCGCAGAAGTGCCTGTGGCCGGGACGGCCGATGCGGGAACCCTCCTGTTGGACAGCAGACCAGCCATATCGGGTCTACTAAGGAAAAAGGGCGGAGACATTGTCGATGCCCGGGATGCCGAGATCCGCCTCGTGCGCAGTATGGGGCCCGCCGAAATGGCATCCGAAGCGGTTCCGGTGCTAGAAGCGGACCAGAGGGGCGAGGACGGTTCCTTTTCCTTCTGGGGTGTTCCCGCGGGAACCTATCGCGTTGAGGCCAGCCACGCGGGGTTCTCGGGGAGAAGCGAGAAGATCGTCGTCACCCAGGAAGAGGTTGATGCCGGCGAACTGACCCTCCACAAGGAAGTCACCCTTCGGGGCCGGCTGGCCTCCCGGACGGAGCGGAACTGGTCGGGATACCGTGTTCTCTTGCAGACGGGCGTTCTGGATTACGACGGGCCCGCAGCGACGGCGGATGCCGATGGTCAATTCTCATTGGGCCCCGTAGCCCCGGGCCGCTATACGATGGCCGTATTTGAACCCTTCGCCATCGTTCCGAGGCTGAGGCGGCTCCTTGACGTGGATGCGGCCCACGAAGACCGGGAACTTCGCGTCTTCCTGGACGGCGTGGATCTTACGGTGCTTGCCCGGCTGGACGGGCGGCCGGCCGTGGACGCGAATCTGTCCTGGGAAGCGGCCCATGAGGAGCCAGAAGGTGCGCCCTTGGCCATCGATACGCCGGATGGAATGCTCGTATTGGGCTTCCCGGCGCCTTTCGCTTCTGCCCGAACGGACGGCGGGGGATTCGCACTTCTTTCGCCCTGCTCGGCCGGTCCAGGCACCGCGGTTCTTTCTTGGAACGGGGGCCGGTGGAGCCTCCCCGTGTTCGTGCCGGAAAATCCAAAGCAACCCGAGGTATGGGATTTTGCGAGTCTCTCTCTTTCAGGGAGAGTGGAGAGCGGCCAGGGAGATGCCGTACCCGGCATCCTGGTTCGGTGGGAGTATGTCGGCTGCGGTACCCTGCCCGATGGGGCCGTGCGCACGGACGGCCAAGGGGGTTTCACTCTGTCTGGGCTGTTTCCTGCCGTGGTCAGACTGCTGGCATCAGACCCAGAAAAGGGTGAGGCCGAGGCACAAGTGGATCTTTCGGTTCCTGCGGGGGGGGGTGGCCCTGTGGTTCTTCGGCTGGCTCGGCGAGGGCCTCAGTCATAAACCAGGCGGTTGCGCAGGGCGGTGATCTGGTCCCTGAGTTCGGCGGCCTTCTCAAACTCCAAGGCTTCGGCGGCGGCGTACATCTCCCTCTCGAGTTCGGTGATTCGCCGGGCCGCCTCCTCCGGGTCCCGATAGGAGCCCTCCTCCTCCGCCACCGCCGGCACGGCGTAGTAGTCTCGCTCGAAGACGCTGGAAAGGATCGTGTCGAGGCCTTTCACGATGCTCTGGGGCGTGATGCCGTGGGCCGCGTTGAAGGACTCCTGCTTGGCGCGCCGTCGCGACGTCTCCTCCACGGCGGCCCGCATGGATTCGGTCAGGGAGTCGGCGTAGAGGATGGCCTTTCCCTCCACGTTGCGGGCGGCCCGCCCCATGGTCTGGATGAGGGCGCCACGGCTGCGGAGGAATCCCTCCTTGTCCGCGTCGAGCACAGCCACGCGGCTCACCTCGGGGAGGTCGAGGCCCTCCCGGAGGAGGTTCACGCCCACGAGAACCTCGATGGTCCCCTTTCTCAGTTCCCTCAGGATCTTGACGCGCTCCAGGGTGTCGATGTCCGAATGGAGATAGGCCACCAGCAGGCCGAGGTTCTTTAGGTACGCCGTCAGCTCCTCGGCCATCTTCTTCGTGAGGGTCGTGACGAGGACGCGCTGGCCCCGGGCGGTCACCTCCCGGCACTCCCGGTAGAGGTCCTCCACCTGGCCCGTGGCCGGACGGATCTCCACCACGGGGTCCATCAGACCCGTGGGCCGGACGACCTGCTCCGCGGAAACCCCGCCGGAGACGCCCAGTTCGTACGCGGCGGGGGTGGCCGAAACGTAGACGATGCGGGGAGCAAGGGCGTTGAACTCTTCGAACTTCAAGGGTCGGTTGTCCAGGGCCGACGGGAGCCGAAAGCCGTAGTCCACCAGCGTCTGCTTCCTGGACCGGTCCCCCCGGTACATGGCCTGGAGCTGGGGGACGGTCATGTGGGACTCGTCCAAAAAGACCAGGGCGTCCGTCGGGAGATACTCGAGAAGCGTAGGCGGGGGCTCTCCGGGGCCCCGGCCCGTGAGGTGCCGGGAGTAATTCTCCACGCCGTTGCAGAAGCCCGTTTCGGCCAGCATTTCGAGGTCGAAGCGCGTGCGCTGGGAGAGGCGCTGCGCCTCGAGAAGTCTCCCCTGGGCCTCCAGTTCCCTTAGGCGCTCCTTGAGCTCGGCCTTGATGGTCTCCACGGCGGCCAAGACCGTCTCCCTTGGAGTGGCGTAGTGGGTCCGGGGATAAAGGACCACCTCCTCCAGTTCCTCGAGAATCTCCCCGGTCAGCGGGTCCACGCGGAACAGGCCCTCCACGTCGTCCCCGAAGAGCTCCACACGGAGCACCTCGTCGGTGTACGAGGGATGGACCTCGAGCACATCCCCCCGCACGCGGAAGCGGCCGCGCTCCAGGGTCGAGGGGGTGCGGGTGTAGAGCATGTCCACCAGCCGCCTCAGGGTCTTCTGGAGGTCCAGGGGCTCCCCCCGGGCCACCCGGAGGGTCATGCCGTAATAGGATTCGGGCTCCCCGAGGCCGTAGATGCAGGAGACAGAGGCCACGATGAGGACGTCCTCCCGCTCGCGGAGGCTCCGGGTGGCGGACAGCCGGAGGCGGTCGATCTCCTCGTTGATGGTGGACTCCTTCTCGATGTACGTGTCGGTGGAGGGCACGTAGGCCTCGGGCTGGTAGTAATCGTAGTAGGAGACGAAGTACTCGACGGCGTTCTCCGGGAAAAACTGCTTGAACTCGGAGAAGAGCTGGGCGGCCAAGGTCTTGTTGTGGGCCAGAACCAGGGTGGGGCGCTGGAGCCGCTCCACCACGGCCGCCATGGTAAAGGTCTTCCCCGAGCCCGTGACGCCGAGGAGGGTCGAGTGACGGCACCCCCCCCGGATGCGCTTCTCAAGGTCCTCGATGGCCCGGGGCTGGTCGCCCGTGGGTTCGAAGGGTGCGTGCAGGACGAACCGCCGGGTCATGGGCCCTCCTCCGGCCCGGGGCGGCGGGCCGAGGCCGCCCCGCAGGAGGGCCTATTGTACGCCCGGAGCCGTCAGGCGTCGTGGAGGGCGGCCTCCACGGGGAGGACCCACGCGTGGGTGGACTCGCAGAGCTTGTGGTCCTCCTTGCACTGCCGGATGCAGTCCATCAGGCCGGAGACCGCCTCGTCGGGGACAACCGAGACGACCACCACCGAGGCTCCCGGATGGACTCGGTCGCCCCGCTTCATCCCGGAGTCCCCCGCCCCCCAGACCTGGGGGATCACGGTGTATCCGGTCACGCCCCTCTCCCGCAGGGTGTTCATGCAGTGGGGCTCGTACTCGCTGTCCGTCACCAAGAACAACATCTTCATCTGAATACCTCGAGTCCTTTTAACCACAGAGGACACAGAGGGCACAGACGACCTGTCGAATCAACAACTCTGTGTTCTCTGTGACCTCTGTGGTGAATCCCATGCCTATTCCTCTTCCTCCAGGGCCTCGTCCTCCACGGGCGGCTTGTCGCCGTAGAAGAGGACGTACAGAATGGGGATGGCTCCCCAGGATAAAAGGGTGGACGCCACCTCGCCGGCCATGAGGGCCACGGCCATGCCCTGGAAGATGGGGTCCGCCAGCATGACCGAGGAACCCACGACAACGGCCAGGGCCGTCAGCAACATGGGCCGGAAACGCACGGCCCCCCCTTCCACCACGGCATCCTTGAGGGGCATCCCCCGGCGCATTTTCATCTCGGCGAAGTCGATGACGAGGATGGAATTGCGCACGACGATGCCCGCCAGCGCGATGAAGCCGATCATGGAGGTTGCGGTGAAGAAGACGCCCGCGGCGGCGTGGGCGGGGAGGATCCCCACCAGGGAGAGGGGGATGGGGGCCATGATGGCCAGCGGCGTCAGGTAGCTCCTGAACCATCCCACCACCAGGATGTACATGAACACGAGAACCAAGGCGAAGGCGATGCCCAGGTCCCGAAAGACCTCGTAGGTGATCTGCCACTCCCCGTCCCATTTCACGGCGTAGCGATCCGACAGGAGCGGAACCTCCGTGTAGAAACGCTTCAGGCCCGTGGTCCCGTCGGGCAGGCGGAGGCCGTCGAGGGCGCGGTTGAGCTTGAACATGGCGTACACGGGGCTCTCCTCCACCCCCGCCACATCCCCGACCACGTACACCACGCGCCGGAGGTTTTTGTGGTAGATCTCCTGCGGGATCTCGGCCCTTTGGACGTCCACCACCTGCGAGAAAGGAACGAGGGTCCCCTGGCGGTTTTGGATCTGCAGGGAGGCGAGGGCCGCCAGATCGAAGCGGGACTCGCGGGGCATGCGCACGGTGACCGGGACCGTTTCGCGCTCTCGCGGCATGTGGGCCATCGTCACGGTGGCGCCCCGAACGGCCATGGAGACCGCCTGGCTCACCTCCGCGACGGAGAGGCCGGCGGCGGAAGCCTTCCTGGGATCCACCACCAGATCGACCTGCTCCTGGGGGTCCACGGCGTGGATATCGGTGTCCACGACGCCCGCCGTGTCCCTGAAAACCCTCAAGACATCACGCCCCGCTTGGAATTGTCCGCCAAGGTCTGGCCCATAGATCTCCGCCACGAGGGTCGAAAGCACCGGGGGCCCCGGCGGGATCTCCACGACCTTCAAGGCCACACCGAGTTCCTTCGCGAGGGGTTCCAGGAGGGAGCGGGCCTCCTTGGCCAGGTCGTGGCTCTGGCGGCTCCGGACGTGCTTCGGGAGAAGGTTGACCTGGATGTCCGCCGCGTGGGGAATCTGGCGGAGGTAGTAGTGGCGGACCAGGCCGTTGAAGGTGATGGGTCCCGAGGTCCCGGCGTAGATCTGGTAGTCCGTCACGTCGGGCATTTCCGTGAGCTTCTGAGCCATTGCCTGCGCCGCCTGCAGGCTCCGCTCCAGGGAGGCCCCCTCGGGCAGGTCTAGGACGACCTGGAACTCGCTCTTGTTGTCGAAGGGGAGCATCTTCACCTTGGTGACCTTGAAGGCCACCAGGGATGCGGAGAGGGCCAGGAGGAGGACGTTTCCGGCCAAGAAGAGGAGCCCCATCCTCCGGTCGTGGGTCAAACGGGTCATCACCCGGCGGTACAGGCCCAAGAGGCGGCCCATGACCTTGCCCTCGTGCTCCTCCCCCGCGTGGACCTTGTCCTTCAAGAGCTTGAAGGCGGCCCACGGGGAGACCATGAAGGCCACCACGAGGGAGATGATCATGGCCGCCGAGGCGCCCACGGGGATGGGACGCATATAGGGTCCCATCATCCCCCTCACGAAGGCCATGGGAAGAATGGCGGCGATGACGGTGAAGGTGGCCAGGATCGTGGGGTTGCCCACCTCGTCCACGG
>CAZPSH010000004.1:0-144976 GCA_964589625.1 uncultured Thermoanaerobaculia bacterium | reverse complement strand
GAGGGGGGGTTCCAGAAGATTCTGGGGCAGGTCCGCGACGACGTCCGTGCGGGAGCCTCCCTATCCGAGGCCTTCGCCAACCGAGGCAACGCCTTTCCAGCCATCTACTCGGCGACGCTGGCGGCGGGGGAGCGGTCGGGCGAACTGGTGACCGTGATCCAGAGGTACCTCTTCTACCTCAAGACGGTGCAGTCCATCCAAAAGAAGGTGATGTCGGCCCTCATCTACCCCGTCATCCTCCTCACCCTCTCGGTGGCCCTGATTCTCCTTCTTTTAACGGTCATCGTCCCGAAGTTCTCGGAGCTGTTCATGGGCTCCGGAGCCGCCCTGCCCGTCATCACCCAGATCGTTCTTGCGGCCTCCAAGGTGGCCCAGGTGGGCTGGCCCTTCGCCCTCGCGGCACTGGTCGTGACGCCGGTTCTCTTCAAGGTTCTCTCCGCGCGACGCGAGGGGCGTCTCTGGCTCGCCCGCTTCCGCATGCGTATCCCGCTCTTGGGCGTCAATATCCGTCGGTACAACATCTCCCAGATGTGCCGGACCCTGGGCACGCTGGTGGCGGGCGGGATCCCCATCGTGACGGCCCTCGAGGTAGTGGCGGAGGCCATGAGCAACGAGCTCTACAAGGTGGAGCTTCGAAACGTGAAGCGGCAGGTTCTGGAGGGCCAGGCCCTCTGGTCCAGCCTCCAGAAGACGAACGTCATGACGCCCATGGCCGTCGAGATGGTGGAGGTGGGCGAGTCTACGGGATCCCTGGCGGAGATGCTCGACCAGGTGAGCCAGTTCTACGACGACGAACTTTCGACCGCCGTGGAGCGCTTCGTGGCGCTTCTCGAGCCGGCTCTCCTGCTGTTCATGGCCGTTCTCATCGCCCTCGTGGTACTCTCCGTATACATGCCGCTCTTCTCCATGTACAACCTGGTGAGTGGATAGGAGCCCGTCCAAGGCCCGTGGAGCCGCATCGCGCATGAACGATACGAACCAGCCTGCCGCACGCCCGCGCCGATCACGGTGCGCCAATGTTGGAGAAAAGCATGGCCGCGTCGCCCAGTGAACTCACCTCCCGGCTCCCCACGGACGGGGAACTCCTGAACGAGGAGAAGAGCGCACGGCGCCTCGCCGAATCGCTGCGGCTTCCGTTCATCTCGCTGAAGGATTTCCGGGTGGACACGGCGCTCTTCCTGTCCATTCCGGTGGACCTCATGTTCCGCTACACCTTCGTTCCCTACCGGGAGGAGGGTGCGTTCCTTTCCATTGTGGCGGCCGATCCCTCGGACGTAACCATGATCGACGAGCTGGAGGCCCTCATGAAGAGGCCTCTCCGCCTCTTCGTGGGAGTCCGGAGCGAGATCCAGGACGTTTTGAAGAAGTCCGAGTCGAGCCAGCGCGTTCTGGAGGAGGTGAGCGAGGACTTCCGGATCCAGATCGTCAGGGAGGATGCGGAGGAGGGCGAGGAGGGAGTCATCTCCATCGACAAGCTCTCCGAGGACACGTCGCCCATTATCAAGCTCGTGGACTTCACCGTGTTCAACGCCCTCCAGCGGAGGGCCAGCGACGTCCACGTGGAGACGGGAGAGACGGAGGTCGTCATCAAGTATCGGATCGACGGCGTCCTCTACCCCGCCATGGACCCCATCGACAAACGTTTTCACGCCACCATCATCTCCCGCATCAAGGTCATGGCCGAACTGGACATCGCCGAGAAGCGCATTCCCCAAGACGGACGCTTCAAGCTCAAGATCAAAGGCCGAACCGTCGACTTTCGCGTGAGCGTGATCCCCACGATCCATGGCGAGGACTGCGTGATCCGGATTCTCGACAAGGAGTCCACGAGCGAAGAGTTCAAGAACCTGAGCCTGGACGTCCTGGGGTTCGAGCCGGAGGTGATGAGGAGGATTCGCCGCCACGCCAACGAGCCCTACGGCATGCTCCTCGTCACGGGCCCCACCGGATCCGGCAAGACCACGACGCTGTACGCCGTCCTCTCGGAGATCCAGTCGGCCGAGTACAAGATGATCACCATCGAGGACCCCGTCGAGTATCAGCTCCGCGGGGTGACCCAGATTCCGGTCAACGAGAAGAAGGGGCTCACCTTTGCCCGGGGGTTGAGGTCCATCCTCCGGCACGACCCGGACAAGATCATGGTGGGGGAGATCCGCGACGAGGAAACGGCCAACATCGCCATTCAGTCCGCGCTCACGGGGCACCTGGTCTTCACCACGGTCCACGCCAACAACGTGGTGGACGTCCTCGGGCGCTTCCTCAACATGAAGGTGGAGCCCTACAACTTCGTCTCGGCCTTGAACTGCGTCCTAGCCCAGCGGCTGGTGCGCCGAATCTGCCCCTCGTGCCGGGAGGGCGTGACATACCCGCGGGAACTCCTCGTGGACAACCGGATACCGCCCGATTTGGCCGCCGGCGCCCAGCTCTACCGGGGGATCGGCTGCCTGGACTGCAACGGCACGGGTTTCCGGGGGCGCATGGCCATCTCCGAGCTGCTGGAACTCTCCGACCGGATCCGGGAGCTCATCATCGACCGCAAGCCGTCCAGCGAGATCAAGAAGGCGGCGCGGGAGGAGGGGATGGTCACGTTGCGCGAGTCGGCCGTCAGGGTCTTGCTCTCCGGGCAGACCACCCTGAAAGAGATCAACAAGGTGACCTTCGTCGAGGATTGACCCCGGACAAGGGCGTGGGAAAAGTGGCAGGCTGGAGGGCGGGATATGCAGCTCGAGGGGCACCTGAGGAACTGGCTCACGAAGTACCGTCCCACCATTCCTCCCGTGGCGGCGCTCTGCGAGCCGCCGTACCTTTGCGGGCTCCGGGTGGCAGAGGCCCGAAAGGACCTGGCCACGCTTGTGCGGCACGAGGAGGCCCTCTCCGGTGGAGCGGATTCCTTCCTGCCGCAGGAGGAGGCTCTCGAGCGGGCGGCGGAGTCCCTGATGACCCACCTTGGGGCTCCGAAGCGGCTTTCGTTGGTGGTCGGAGACCCTTTCTTCAAGGTCCAGGTACTCGCGCTGGAGAACTTCCCCCGGGACGAGAAGGAGCGCGCGCAGGTGATCTTGTGGCAGCTCCGCAAGACGCTCAACGCGCCCCTGGACCAGGTCCGACTGCGGTACGAGGTGCTCTCGCGGTCCGGCGGGGCGGCCTCGCTCCTCGTGGCGGTGTGCCGGGAGGCCGAAGCCGCGGCCTTGGAAGAAGCCTTCGCCCGCAGGGGCTGCCACGTCGGCTTCCTAGGCCCCTCCACCCTGGCGCTACTCTCCCTTGCCGAGGTGCGCGGGGTGCTGCCCTCCGACGGATGCGCCCTCCTGGTGAATCGCACTCAGACCTACCTCTCCCTTCTCTTCGTCGACCGGGGAACCCCCGCTTTCTTCCGGTGCAAGGACCTGTCCACCTTCGAAAGGGAAGAGCAGGAAGAGACGGAGAGGCTTGCCCAGGAGATGCGCCTTACTCTGGCCTACTACCGCGATCGGATGGGCGGCTCCAGGCTCTCCTCTGTGTGGGTCCGCCGGTACCCGCAGGGGCTGACCCTGCCCTTTGAGGAGGAACTCGAGGAGGGCGTGCGCGTGGAGGATTTCGCGTCGCTCCTTCCAACGGCCGCCGGCGGCGCGCCCGTGGAGGCGGCCCTGCCCCTGTACGGGGTCCTGGAGGGGTGCCCATGAGGCGCGTCTGGATGAACTTCGCCGATGTGCCGTTCTTCAATCGGACCGTCCCCGCCGCTCTCGCGGCTCTCGTGGCCGGTGCCGCGGTGATCCTCACCCTGTTCAACCTGGTGACCTTCTTCGTCGTCGGCCGGGAGTTCCGGAGCGAGAGGAGGGTGCTTCTCCACCAGCGCCAGCGCATGGAGACCCTGCAGAAGGAGATGGGCGAGCGGAGGGCTGCCCTCGAGGGCCGGGACACCGGTGCATTCGCGGGAGAGGTCGCCTTCCTTGCACGCCTCATTGAGGCCAAGCGTTTCGACTGGCCTCGGTTCCTCGCCGATCTCGAGCGGGTGAAACCCTACGGGGTCATGCTCACCGCCGTGACGCCGAAGGTCCGGGAATCCGGAGTGGTGCAGGTCCAGCTTCGCGGCGTGGCCAACCCGAGGGGAGAACTGCTCAAGTTGGAGGAGAACCTCTTCAACGACCCCCAGTTTCGCGCCGGCAAGCTGGAGGGCGAGCAGAAGGAGCCCGGGAGCCCCTGGGTCACCTTTTCCCTCACCTGCGAATATCTCCCGGAGGCACCCCGTGAGCCTTGATCAAATTCTCTTCCGGCGGCTCGCCCTCGTCCTCGGCGCGGGCACCGCGGCCGTGGCCCTCAACCTCGGCCTCTACGTCTTCGCCGTTTCCAAGCTAGAGGCCCACACGAGCGCCATGAAGGAGGCCGCGGAGGCCAACCGGAAATCGCTCCGTGAGATGGAGGCCGAGCACAAGCGGCTGAACGTGGCCGGCGACCGGCTGGCGGCCAACCGGAAGGTCATGGAGGAACTCCGGGACAAGGTGCTCCTCACCCAGGAGCAGCGGCTGGTGGCGGTCCAAACCGAGCTTCAGCGGCTGGTCGATGCCAACGGACTCGACCTCCAAAACGTCGGGTACGCCTACGAATCCATCCCGAGGCCTCCCCAAGGGCCCTGGGCCAACCGGTACGTCCGGCTGACCGTCCAGCTCCCCCTGAGCGGCACGTATCCCGCGGTCAAGGCCTTCATCCGGGACCTGCTCGCGTCCCCCCATTTCTTCTCCGTGGACGAACTCGCCCTGAGCGGGGGCACGCAGACGGGGGTCCTGCTCCGGATGAACCTGCAGGTCTCCACGGCGTTCCTCGCCTCGGAAGAGACAGCCCTGGAGGAGACTCCATGAGCGCCCCGATGAGGCTTTTTTCCGCCGCCTTTCTCCTCGCCGCCTTCGCATCCTGCGGAGGTGGCGCCGCGGGCCCGCAGCAGGGCGCCCTGGATCCGGAGCAGGACGACGCTCCTGCGGCTCGTTCGAAGCGAAGGCAGGAGGCGAAGGCGGACCTCTCGCAGCTTCCAGCCCTTTCCCTGGATACCCTGTCTCCGGTGGAAGTTCCCGCCGAGGAGACCCCGCGAAACCTTTTCGCCTTCGAGGAGGATCCGGCGGTCGTGGCGGAAAGGAAGCGCCAGGCCGAGGAGGCCGCGGCGAGGGCGGAGGAGGCTAGGAAGAAAGCCGAGGAGGAGCGGAAGAAGAGGGAGGAGGAACTCCGACTGAATCCGCCCCCCCCCCAGCCGCCTCCCATCACGTTCCACTTCGTCGGGTACTTCGGGCGTCCCGAGACCCGCCTCGGCGTCTTCGCGGGTCCCTCGGGGATGGTCCTTGCGGAGAAGGGCGACTCCATTTTCGGAACATACAAAGTGGTGGACATCGGGTACGAATCCGCGGAAATCGGCTTCACGGGATTCCAGGAAACCCAGCGCATCCCCTTGACCGGAGGAAAGTAGCGTGAGCATTCGAATCCTTCGCACCGCCGTCGCTTCCGGCCTGCTCCTGCTAGCCCTCGGTTGCGGGTCCATCTCCTACCAGAAGGGGCGCATGTACCTGGAGCAAGGCCGCCTGGACGAGGCCGTCACAAGCCTCGAGGAAGCGGTGAAGGCCAATCCCGGTAACATAAAATACGAAACCGAACTGGTGCGAGCCAAGATGGCCGCAGCGCGGAAGCACTCCGAGACCGCCCGTCTGGCCACGGCGCGGGAGGACTACACAACCGCCATCCAGGAACTCCAGGCGGCCCTGCGCGTGGATCCGGGGAACCAGCTGGCCCAGGACGATTTGCAGAAGGTTCTTTCCGCCGTGGACGAGAAGGAGAGGGAGGCGCGTTCCAAGGCGCTCACGCTGGACGCCATGAAGGCGGAGGCCGCCAAGAACTCCGGGGCCCCCAAGCTTGATCCGGCCTCCAACATCCCCATCGTCCTGAAATTCGCCGACACGCCCATGAGAACGATCCTGGACGCCGTGTCCAAGGCTTCCGGCATCAACTTCCTCTACGACGACAAGGCCGAGACCACCAAGCGTGTGAGCGTGGACTTCGCCAAGGTGAGCCTCGAGCAGGTTCTGAACTACCTCATGATGCAGACCAAGCACTTCTACAAGGTCCTCGACCCCCACACCCTGGTCATCGTCCCGGACACAAAGCAGAAGCGGGACGAGTACCAGGACCAGGTGATCAAGACCTTCTATCTTTCCAACGCGGACGTAAAGGACGTTTTCCAGCTCGTGCGTTCCATCCTCCAGGCTCGGAAGATGGCCATGAACCAGGACCTGAACTCCATCACCATCCAGGACACTCCCGAAACCGTGGCGGTGGCCCAGCAGATCATCGAGAACAACGACAAGTCCAAGGGAGAGGTCGTGGTGGACGTGGATCTCCTGGAGGTCAACTCCAACCTCGTCCGCAACCTCGGCATCGACCTTACGGCGAAGAGCTTCACGATCGGCCCCGAGAAAAACGTCACACGCGACCCGGACACGGGCCTTCCCACGGGGATCGGGAGCGGGCGTCCGGCTCGCATCGACCACTTCGACAACATCCTGCGGGGCCAGCTCTGGATATCCCCCCTCCCGAACCTGGTGGTCAATCTCCTCCTGACCGACACGGACAGCCAGATTCTCGCCAAGCCCCAGCTCCGCGTCATGGAGGGCCAGAAAGCCTCGGTCCACATCGGCGACCGCATTCCCATCGCCACGGCCCAGCAGTACCTGGGCACCGCGGGAACCAACACCAACTACACGCCCCTCACCTCGTACACCTACCAGGACGTGGGCGTGAAGATCGAGATCGAACCCAAGGTCCACCACAACCGGGAGGTCACCATCAAGCTCAAGAGCGAGGTCTCCTCGGTCACGGGATACGTATCCGGCGCCTCGGGATCCCTCACGGGAGACCAGCCCATCATCGGCACCCGCGAGGCCACGACCACCCTGCGGCTGGAGGACGGGGAGACGAGCCTGCTCGCGGGCCTCATCCGGCAGGAGGACAAGAAGAACCTTTCGGGACTTCCCGGGGTGAGCGAAATCCCCGTCTTGAGGCGGCTCTTCTCCAACACGAAGGACGAGAAGAACTCCACCGACGTCGTCATGCTCATCACGCCCCACATCATCCGCCTGCCCAATATCACGCAAGAGAATCTGGATCCGCTCTGGGTCGGCACGGACCAGGGCCCCAAGGTGGGCGGGAGCGCCGCGTCGCCCTTCGGCGCCCCGGCGGGGGGTGCGCCGCCCTCCCCGTCCCAGCCCTCGCCCAAGGCGCCTGAGGAGGCCAAGGTCCCCGAAGAGGAGGCCGCCGCCGGGGAGGAAGAAGAGGAGGAGAAGCCGACGGACAAGCAGCCCCAGCAGCAGGCCCGCCTCCTGGTAAGCCCCACGAGCATCAACGCCAGCGCCGGGGAGACCGTGGTGCTGAACCTCGTTCTGATCGGGGCGCAGGAAATGAAAGGCCTGCACGCCGAGATGGAATATCCTTCGGGCGTCCTCCAATTCCAGGGTGTGGAGGAGGGGACCTTCCTGAAGATGGGAGGAGGCGTAACGACCTTTGCCGGCCAGGAAACCCGGCCTGGAGCCATCGTCCTGGATGCCATGAGGCAGGACGCCTCCGGCGCTTCAGGGTCGGGCCTCGTCGCGAGGGTGCGCTTTTCGGCGGCCGCGGCCGGGGAGGGCCGGATTCAGCTGGGCACCCTAGTGAGCACATCCGTTTCGGGCCAGACGAGTCCGCTCACGCCGGCCTTCGCCTCCGTGGCGGTCAGGCCGCCGCAGGCGGGAGGGGCCGGGGAGTAGGGGCCGGGCGCCGCAGGCCCCTGTACAGATGGAGAGGGTTTTGGACCGGAAGATAGCCTTGTTGGGACCCCAACCAGAGACCGCCGCCGGCAAGAGGGGTGCGGAAGCGGTTTCCTTCCCCCGCCGTGGATCGGGGGAGCGAGGCATTTCCCTCTTCGAGGTCGGCCTGGCCGTCGGTCTGCTCGCCATTCTGGCCCTCGTGGCCATTCCGGCCCAGCACATCATGTCGCGGCGCGCCAAGGAGGTGGAGCTGAGGCGCTCCCTGAGGGAGATGCGCCGGGCCATCGACGAGTACCACCGGTACGCCGTGCAGGGGCTGATCATGCAAACCGACGTCTCCCAAGACTTCTACCCGGAGGAGCTGGAAACGCTGACGGAGGGTGTGGCGATCGTGGGGGACCCGACGGGCAAGAAGGTGCGATTCCTCCGGAGGATCCCCGTGGATCCCATGACGGGTACGGACGAGTGGGGGCTCCGGTCCACCCGGGACGAACCCGACTCCACCATGTGGGGCGGCGAGAACGTCTACGACGTCTATTCCCTCAGCACGGCCGCCGCTCTGGACGGAAAAACCCACTACAACGAGTGGTGAGCGGGCCGCGAAGACGGGACGAGATGAAGAGGTGATGAGGTGATGAGGGAACGCCGCCGAGACGACACCCCCCGCGGGGAGACGCGCCCCGCCCCCTCCGGGCGATCACGCCGATCCCGTAGCGAGGCGGGCTTCACGCTCATGGAACTGATGGTGGTCGTCGCCATCATCGGCATCCTGGTCAGCATGGCCGTTCCGACCTACCGGACCGCCGTGGAGCGGACGAAGGAAACCGTCCTGAGGCAGAACCTGTCCGTGATCAGGGACTGCATCGACCAATACTACGCGGACAAGGGCCGCTACCCCGACAGCATCGAGGCGCTCGTGTCCGAAGGGTACCTGCGCCACCTCCCAGTGGACCCGATTACGGAAAAGTCCGATTGGGTCACGGTCCCCTACACGGGGGCCGAGGAGGGCCAGCTCGAGCCCACGGAAGGGGAGGAGGGAGGCGGGGGCATCTGGGACGTCCATTCGGCCTCCGAGGGGACGGCCCGCGACGGCTCCAAGTTCTCCGAGTGGTAGGACCTGAGGAGAAGGGAGTACACGGTGCACCTCTTCGGGAGTGATGGAAGACCGGAATCGACGTCCGCCGCCACCCGGGCCAGTGGCGAGCGCGGCGTGGTCTTCATCTGGGTTCTCGTGGGGCTCTTCATCCTGGCCGTCATGCTCATGGCCGCCGTCCAGCCGGCCTCCATCGTGGCCAAGCGCGAGAACGAGCAGGAACTGATCTTCCGGGGCGAGGAGTACACGGAAGCCATTCGTCTGTACCAGACCGAACACGCGGGGACTTTCCCGACGCGGCTGGAGGACCTCCTCAAGGAGGGCCCCAAGCGCAGGCGGTACATCCGCCGGCTCTACCGTAACCCCTTCGACCCCGAAGGCAAGTGGTCGCTCCTGGCTCCCGGCACGACGGTGGTCTCCGTGGACGAGAACGGGAAGACCGTGTACACGCCCCAGGGGGGAACCGCCACACGCGCCGGCACCACGACCGCGCCGCCCCAGGGCTCGGGGGCCTCGAGAGGGACGGGAGGGACGACGGGCGCAGGACGGGGGGGGCAGGGTCCTCCCGGAGGAAAAAACAAGGTTCTCCCCTTCCGGATCGACGGAAAAGAGGGCCAGCCCATTCTGGGAGTGTACTGCCGCCTCGAGGACCGCTCCTTCGTGGAGTACCGCGGCGCGTCGAAGTACAGCGAGTGGTTCTTTTCGCCCCTCGTGATCCCCCCGCCGCAAGGACCTTTGAAGCAGGGCTCCTCCGACAAGATGGCCAAGTAATCTGGGCGGGGCGTTCCGCCCTGGAACAATCCGCTCACCCCACGGCGTTCCCGATGGACTATGATGGATTGCCGGAGTGCACCGTGAAGAAGGGAGTCCGGGACATCCTGGCCATCCTTTTGCGGCACCGCCACCGCGCCGCCCTGGGAATCCTCTGCCTTCTCGTGGTGGACGGGGCCCAGCTCGCGATCCCGCTGGTCGTCAGGCACGTTGTGGACGGCCTTGCACGCGGCGTCGCCACGCGCGGGATCATCCTCCGGGGCTCCCTCCTTCTTCTCCTTCTCGCGCTGATCATCGCCCTTTTCCGGTTCCTCTGGAGGCACTTCTTCTTCTCCCTGGCCCGCAAGGCGGAGCTGGATCTCAGGAACCGGATCCTCGACCATGCGCTGACGTTGTCCACCCGGTTCTTCCAGCGGACCCGGACGGGGGAGTTCCTGGCCCTCGCCAGCAACGACGTCGAGTCGGTGCGCCAGGCCCTCGCCATGGGGTTCGTCGCGGGCTTCGACGCCTCGGTGTACGCCCTCGTCGCCATCGGAGCGATGCTCTTCCTCGACCCCGTTTTAGCGCTGTGGACGATCCTGCCCCTGCCCTTTCTCGCGGTGCTCATGGCGGTGTCGCTGAAGGCGATCTACGACCGGTGGGACGCGGTCCAGGCCTCCTTCGAGGCCCTGACGGAGAAGACCCGGGAATCGGTGGCCGGAATGCGCGTGCTGAGGGCCTACGACCGGGGGCGCTCCGACCTCGCCGACTTCGAGCGGTACAACGCGGACGTCTTCGCCAAGACCCTGAAGTACGTAAAGGTGGACGCCGTTTTCCACCCCGCCGTCCTCCTCCTGGCCGGTTCCTGCGTGGCGATCTTGCTGGCCGTGGGCGGCGGCCGTGTTCTCTCGGGGAACACCTCCGTGGGCTCCTTCGTGGCCTTCGCCTCCTACCTCGGCATGCTCACCTGGCCAATGATCGCGGCGGGGTGGATGCTCAGCCTCACCCAGCGGGCCGCCGCATCCATGGACCGCATCAACGGGCTCTTCGCCGAACGCGACGCGGAGGGGTCCGGACGTCCGGTGCCCTCCGGGGAGGGGCGCCGGGGCCGACTGGAGGCGAGAGGTCTTACCTTCGCCTACCCCGGGGCGGGAGGGCCCGCTCTCCGAGACGTGTGCTTCGCCGTCTCGCCGGGAGGCTCCCTGGGCCTGGTGGGCGAGGTGGGGTCGGGCAAGAGCACCCTCGCCCAACTCCTCCTCCGGCTTCACGAGCCCCCCGAGGGAACACTTTTCCTAGACGGGGAGGACGTGGCGGGCCTGGATCCAGAGAGCCTCCGCCGCGCCATCGCCTATGTGCCCCAGGAGCCCTTTCTGTTCAGCGACACCATCGCGGAGAACCTCCGCCTTGGGAAGGAGGACGCGACACGCAGGGAAATGGAGGAGGCCTGCCGGCTCTCCGCCCTCCACGAGGAAGTGGCCGCCTTCCCCGACGGCTACGACACGCTCCTCGGCGAGCGGGGCATCACCCTCTCGGGGGGCCAGAAACAGCGGCTCTGCCTCGCGAGGGCCCTGCTAAAGCCCTCCTGCGTCCTGGTTCTGGACGACACGCTCTCGGCCGTGGACGCCGACACGGAGCGGCGCATCCTCGCGGGGATGGCGGAGGCGGTCCGCGACCGCACGCTTGTCGTGGTGAGCCACCGCATGAGCGCGGTGCGCGACCTGGACCGGATCCTCGTCCTCCGGGAGGGCCGTGTGGTGCAAGAAGGGCGCCACGAGGACCTCATGGCCCGAGAGGGGTACTACCGGGACATGGTGGAGCTCCAGGAGATGGAGAGGGAATGAGGCGGCCCGGGGCTCTGGAGGAAGGTCCATGGCGGTGAGGCGCGAGGAGGAAAATCTCGGGGCCTTCACCCTCATCCGGCACGGGTCCCGCATCATGGGCTACGTTCGGGGCCGGGCCTGGCTCCTCTGGGTCTGCATGGCCGTCTCGGTCGCCCAGGCCGGCGTGGAGCTTTCGCTGCCGCTCCTCGTCCGGAGGGGCCTGGATGCCCACATCCTCCCCCCCTACGCGGCCGTGCGAACGGACGACGAAGGTCTCCTGCTCCGCCTAAAGCGGGAGGCAAAGGGGGCCACGGAGGAGGTCGGGGAGGCGACGTTTGTCGAGGCGGCGGACCTGCCGCGCGCTCTTTCCGAGGAGCTCAAAGTCCGTGGACTTCTGACCGCTGAGCGGTACCACCGGCTTCCCTCGGGGACATTCGTCTCGGAGTCCGAACTCGGCGCGCTGGACCCTAAAGCCAGGAAGGAGGTTCTTCAGGGTCAGCGGGAGGGGCTCCTGCTTCTGGCGGTCCTGTACGCGGGGCTTCTGGTCGCGAACTTCTTCCTCGGCTACGGCGTGACCTACGGCCTGAACGATCTGGGGCAGAGGGCCGTGGCCAGGATGCGGCAGGAGCTCTTCGCCCACCTTCACCGCCTTCCGGTGAGGTTCTTCGACGAGAACCCCGTGGGGCGCCTGGTCACCCGGCTCACGAACGACACGGCGGCGCTCTCGGAGCTCTTCACCTCGGTTGTGGCGACGGCGGTGAGCGACGTGGCCCTCTTCGCGGGAATCCTCGCGGTCCTCTTCTCGCTGGACGCCGGCCTGGCGGCCCGCCTTCTGCTCCTCGCCCCACCGCTGTTCCTCCTGGCGCTTTGGTTCAAATCGAGGTCCCAGAGGATTTACCGCGAACTGAGGGTCCAGCTGGCGCGCCTCAACACGTTCCTCCAGGAAGCGGTCCAAGGCGTTTCGGTCCTCAAGGCCTTTACGGCCGAGGCTCGTGCCTCGAAACGCTTCCACGACCTCGGCGCGGAGAACTACCGGACCCAGATGCGCCTCATTTACATCTTCGCGGTCTTCCGTCCTCTCATCGACGCCTTCGCCACGGCTGCCGTGGCCCTCGTCGTCGGCTACGCAGGGCTGCAGGTGCTCGGAGGAGGGACGAGCATCGGAACCCTCGTGGCCTTCCTGATCTACCTCAAGATGCTCTTCATGCCCCTGCAAGACCTCGCCGAGAAGTTCAACATCGTCCAGAGCAGCGTGGTGGCCAGCGAACGCCTCTTCCGCATCCTGGATACGCCCGAGGAGGACCCGGGTCGCGGCGTCGTGCCCGGGGAGGGCGGAGGGGCGATCGTCTTCGAAAACGTCTCCTTCGCGTACGAGGAAGGGCAGCCGGTTCTCACGAACGTCTCCTTCGAGGTCCCCAGCGGGAGTACCGTGGCGCTTGTGGGGCCCACGGGATCGGGAAAGACGACCCTCACCTCTCTCCTCCTGCGCTTCTACCCCCTCGCGAAGGGGGACGGCAGGATCCTTGTGGATGGTCTTCCCGTCGAGTCGTGGGACGTCCACGCCCTCCGCCGACGGTTCGCCTTCGTCCAACAGGATCTCTTCCTCTTCGCCGGCAGCCTGAGGGAGAACGTCACCCTGAGGGAGGGGGTGACGGAGGAGCGCCTCAGGGCGGCCCTCGGCGCGAGCCGGATGAGCGCCGTCGTCGAGCGCCTCGCCGGGGGACTGGATTTTCTTGTCAACGAACGGGGGACGGTCCTCTCCCAGGGAGAGCGCCAGCTCGTTTCCTTCTGCCGGGCCCTCGTGGCCGAACCCCGCATCCTGGTCCTGGACGAGGCCACGGCCAGCGTGGATTCGAAGACGGAGTTCCTCATTCAGGAGGCCCTGGGGGAACTTCTGAAAGGCCGCACGGCCCTGGTCGTGGCCCACCGCCTGTCCACCGTCCAGGACGCGGACCAGATATTGGTTCTCCACAAAGGCAGGATCGCGGAGCGGGGAACCCACGCGGAACTCCTTGCGAGTGGAGGCCTCTACGCCCACCTCTACCACACGCAGTTCGCGTCCCCGCGGTTCGAGGGTGCGGCGGGATGATCCGGAGGCGGCGCCCACGGAGCCTTGAAGCCAACGCCCGAGAAAATGGTGTACAATCATCCTGCGATCGCCCCACAAGGGGGCGCCCAAGGAGGAGACCGTGGAGCGCGTGATCCGATCCCTGACCGTCCCCGTGGCGGGCCCCTTCTTCGAGCGAGCGGCCCTCTCCCTCTTCTTCGTCCTGGCCACCTTTCTCGGCGCCTATGTGGCCGTCCCCCTCCCGTTCACGCCGGTCCCGCTGACCCTTCAGACCTTCTTCGTCCTCCTCTCCGGGGTCCTGCTCGGGCGAGGCTGGTCCCTCGGAACGCAGTGTGCCTACCTGGGGCTGGGGGGTGCCGGGATGGCGGCCTTCGCGGGAGCCGCGGCCGGCTCCGCCCACCTCTTCGGGCCCACGGCGGGATACCTCTGGGCATTCCCCCTGGCCGCGGTCCTCACGGGAACCCTTTGGCGACGCTCGGAGAGGGTCGCCGCCCGGCTGTTCGCCCTCGCTGCGGCGGACGCGCTGATTCTCGGGGCGGGCGCCCTCTGGCTGGGAGCCTTTCTTGGCCTTTCGCCGTGGAAGGCCTTTCTGATGGGGGTGGCCCCGTTTCTTCCCGGGGAGGCCCTGAAGGTGGCATCGGCCTTCGCCCTGGGGACCTTCCGCCGAAAGAGCTGATGCAGGGCCATGCCACGCCCAGGAGGCGGTTTCGGTCGCGCCCCAGGGTCCCGCACCGATTCGGTTGACAAACTTCCGCGCGCGATTTACCTTTGAGTAGAATTCGAACGGCGACCCACGAGCCGAATGGAGACCAAACAATGGCCGAAAAGTCGTATCGCATCCACATCCGGCACGGCGAGTTCGAGTTGGACATCGAGGGGGACCAGGCGTTCGTCGAATCCTACCTGGAAGCGTTCCTGTCGGAGGGCGAAATCGAAGCCCCGCCTCCTGCGAAGGCTCGATCCACCGAGCGAAGGCTCGGCGGATCGATCGAGAAGCGCCCGCCGAAGAAGGAAGGGCCTCGAAAGGGCAAGTACGAGGTCCCGGAAATTGACAAGAAGGCCCTCTCCGAATTCGTGGGAGGGAGAAAGCCAAACAGCAACAAGGCGCGCTACCTGGCCTACCTTCAGTTTTGGAGCGGCAAGGGCCTGAAGGAGGTGGCCGACGCCCACGTCCAGGCCTGTTTCCTGGCGCAAGGGTTGCCGGTCCCGCCGACGGGCCGCCAGCATTTCCGCTCCCTCCAGGAGGAGGGGTTGGTCGTTCCCGGTTCCCGCCGGGGCCTATGGGCTTTGACGGAGGCGGGGGAGCGCGCCGCCGTTCCGACGGGCAAGATCCTCACCGGGAGAAGGCCGAAGCGTACGGTTACCAAGAAGGCGAGGGCGAAGGGTCGCAAGTCGGCTCGGCCGAAGGCCCGCCGGTCCAAGCCGCCAGTCCCCGCCCGGAAGGCAGTGAAGTCCCCCGCCCGGCGCAAGGGCGCGAAGCCCTCGCCCGAGGCCGCGGCCGCCCCTAGGCCTGAATAGGCGCTCCGAGGGGGACGGAAGAGAGGCCGAAGGCCCATTGTTTGGTAAAATAAGGGGCGGTCCTCTTGGGGGCCGCTCCTGTTTGCGTTTCGGAGAATGCATGGCCTCTCGATTTCAGGGCGTGGACTACTACGGCGTCTCGGACCTCCTGACCCAGGAGGAGCGGATGGTTCGCGATACCGTCCGTTCGTGGGTGCAGGAGAGGGTCCTCCCCGTCATCGCCCGCCATTACCAGGAGGGGACCTTTCCGACGGACCTCGTGCCGGAGATGGCTTCCCTCGGGTTGTTCGGCGCGACGCTTCCAGAGGCCTACGGCGGGGCGGGAATGAACAGCGTCGCCGGCGGACTGATCATGCAGGAACTGGAGCGGGGCGACTCGGCGCTGCGGTCCTTTGCCTCCGTCCAGAGCTCCCTCGTCATGTTTCCCATCCATGCCTACGGGACCGAGGAGCAACGGCGCCGCTACTTGCCTGCGCTGGCCCGGGGGGAGCGAGTGGGGTGCTACGGACTGACGGAGCCCGATGCGGGGAGCGATCCAGGGTCCATGAGGACGCGCGCCATGCGCCGGGGCGATGAATGGGTTCTCAACGGCACCAAGATGTGGATCACCAACGGAACCATCGCCGACGTGGCCGTCGTGTGGGCCAAGACCGACGAGGGCATCCAGGGCTTTTTGGTGGACCGAGGAACGCCCGGGCTTTCGGCGCGCGAAATCAAAGGGAAGCTGTCCCTCCGCGCCTCCGTGACGGCGGAACTGATCCTCGAGGACGTGGCCGTCCCCGAGGCGAACCGCCTCCCCGGGGTGAAGGGACTCAGGGGACCCCTTTCGTGCCTCACCCAAGCGCGTTACGGGATCTCGTGGGGGGCCGTAGGGGCCGCCATGGCCTGCTACGAGGAGGCCCTGGAATACGCCGGGACCCGGGTCATGTTCGACGGTCCCATCGCCCGCTTCCAACTCGTCCAGGACAAGCTCGTGTGGATGCTGAACGAGATCACCAAGGCCCAGCTTCTCGTCTGGCGTCTGGGGCGCCTCAAGGACGAAGGGAAGATGCGCCACACCCAGGTCAGCCTGGCGAAGATGAACTGCGTCTCCATGGCCAGGGAGTGCGCCCGGATGGCGAGGGACATCGAGGGCGCCAGCGGAATCCTCGACGAGTACTGCGCCATGCGGCACATGCAAAACCTGGAAAGCGTCTATACTTACGAGGGAACGCACGACATCCACAAGCTGGCTGTCGGAGCCGAAATCACGGGATTCGAGGCCTTCCGCACCGCGACCGCCGTGCGGAAGGGCTGAGTTCCGGAGCAAGACAGGAGTCTTGGATGAAAGCGACCCCATTCCTCCTCGCCGCCGCCTGCGCGATCGCGTCCGCCGCCCTGCTTTCCTGCGGGGACTCGGGCACGGAGATGCCCGCCGGGCTCAACCCCGGCCCCCCCATCCGCGGCGCCTTCCGGCTCACGCTGGACGCCACGGCGCAGGAGATCCGGGCCTACGCGAGAGAGAACGGCCATGTTCCGCTGGGCGAGGGCGGGCAGGCTCTCCTGGCGGCGGGCATCCGCTCGGCGCCGGTCACCGACCCGTGGGGGAACCCCGTCCGCTACAACGGAGATGGGATGCGCTTCACCCTCGCGTCCGCCGGCCCGGACCAGCAGTGGGACACGGCGGACGACCTCTCGGTGACGGACGGAGAATGATGAACGGAGCGGAACGCCCCCCCGTGGTTCTGGACGGATGCACGCTGACCCTCGAGGGTCTGGAGGCCGTCGCCCGCGGGGCGCCAGTTTCTCTGTCACGCCAAGCCCTCGACGAGGTCATCGGGAGCGAGGCCTTTGTCCGGAAGGTTGTGGACGAGGGGCGGGTCGCATACGGAATCACCACCGGATTCGGCCACTTCGCCACCGTCACCATTCCCCGCGACCGCGTGGAGGACCTTCAGAGGAACCTCATCCGATCCCACGCCGTGGGAGTGGGCGAGCCGCTTCCGGACGATGTCGTGAGGGCCATCATGGCCCTCCGGATCAATTGCCTTCTCCGGGGCCGGTCTGGAGTCCGGGCCGAGACGCTGCGGGCCCTCGCGTCCATGTTGAACGCGGGCATCGTGCCGTTGGTGCCGTGCCAGGGGAGCGTGGGGGCATCGGGGGACCTTGCGCCGCTGGCCCACGTGGCCCTCGCCCTCATGGGAGAAGGCACGGTTCGCGGAGGCCTCGGGACGGGGCCCGCGGCCGAGGTCCTGGGCCGCGCGGGTCTCGCTCCCGTCGTTCTCCAGGCCAAGGAGGGCCTGGCCCTCATCAACGGGACGCAGGGGATGACGGCCCTTCTCGCGATGGCGGCCTCCCTGGCGCGCACGCTGGTCAAAGAGGCCGATGTGGCGGGCGCCCTCAGCCTCGAGACGCTGCGGGGCACGCGAAGGGCCTTCGACCCCCGCGTCCATGCCGAGCGGCCCCACCCGGGACAGGTGGCGAGCGCGCGGAACCTGTGGAGGCTCCTCGAAGACAGCCCCGTATCGCGGAGCCACTCGGAGTGCGGGAAGGTCCAGGACGCGTATTCCCTGCGGTGCATGCCGCAGGTTCACGGGGCGGTGCGGGACGCCGTAGGCTATGTGGAGCGCGTCCTCGCCGTGGAGATGAACGCCGCCACGGATAACCCGATGATCTTCGCGGGGGACGGGGAGATCCTCTCCGGAGGAAACTTCCACGGTGCCCCCGCGGCCCTGGCCGCGGACCTCCTCTCTGCCGCTCTAACCGACCTCGCGAGCATCAGCGAGAGACGGTGCGCTCGGCTCGTGGACGGGAGATTCTCCGGTCTCCCCGACTTCCTCGTCCGCGAGGGGGGTCTGAACTCCGGGTTCATGATGGTCCAAGTGACCGCCGCCGCCCTGGTCTCCGAATGCAAGACGCTGAGCCACCCCGCCAGCGTGGATTCGATCCCCACGTCTGCCGGTCAGGAGGATCACGTCTCCATGGGATTCTGGGCGGCTCGAAAGGCCCTCATGGTCGCCCGCAACGTTGCGAGGGTCTTGGCCGCGGAGGTGCGCTCGGCGGCTCAGGGCATCGGGTTCCTCGCGCCCCTGGAGCCGGCCCGGCCCCTCCGGCCGGTCCTTGCATCGCTCCGGGCCGCATTCCCGGCGGTGGAGCGGGACCGCTTCATCCAGCCGGAGCTGGAATCTCTAGCCGGCTGGCTCGAGGAAGGGCGCCTCTGCGAGCTGGCGGCGAGGGGCGGCGTGGTGTTGGAGTAAGGACGGCGCCGGCCGGGAACTATAAGGCCGGGCGGAAGGCGATGCGGAAGGAGAGATCACCATGGATGTGAGAGTGTTCGGCGTGGTGGGGGGCGGAACCATGGGGAACGGAATCGCCCACGTGGCCGCCCAGACGGGCTTCGAGGTTCTCCTGTGCGAGGTGGACGACGCGCTTTGCCAGAAGGCGGTTGGGAGCATCGACAAGAACCTCCAGCGCGGCGTGGACAAGGGGAAGATGAGCCCGGAGGAGAAGGCGGCCGTTCTCGGCCGGATTCGTACCACGACGAACCCGCCGGACCTTGCCCCCTGCCAGATCGTGGTCGAGGCGGTCGTCGAGAACTTCGAGGTGAAGCGGACCATCTTCCAGGCACTGGACAAGGTGTTGGGTCCGGAAGCCGTTCTTGCCAGCAACACGTCTTCCATCTCGATCACGAAGCTGGCGGCCCTCTCAGGCAGGGCGGGCCGGGTCATCGGGATGCACTTCATGAACCCCGTCCCGGTCATGCAGCTCGTTGAAGTGATCCGAGGTATCGCGACGGAGGATTCGGTCCTTGCCGGCGTGATGGATTTGGCGAGGAAGATGGGAAAAGTGCCCGTCGAGGTAAACGACTATCCGGGGTTCGTCAGCAACCGCGTCCTCATGCCCATGATCAACGAGGCCGTGTACTGCCTCATGGAGGGCGTGGGCACTCCGGAGGCCATCGACACCGTCATGAAGCTCGGCATGAACCACCCCATGGGCCCCCTCACGCTGGCCGACCTCATCGGCCTCGACACGTGCTTGTTCATCCTGAACGTGCTCCACGAGGGCCTGGGCGACCCCAAGTATCGTCCTTGCCCGCTTCTGGTCAAGATGGTGGACGCGGGATTCCTGGGACGAAAGTCGGGCCGCGGCTTCTACAAGTACTAGGGAGTGGCGGTCGGGGGAACGGGAAGGAGCCAGGGCGGATCAATGTATTGTCAACGCTGCGGAAAGCGGAACAAGCCGGAGGCGGAGAGGTGCCGGTACTGCAAGGCGCCCCTTCTCGTGGTGCGGCAGGAGCGTTCCGGCGAGGCGGGAGACCTTCAGTCCCTCCTCGGCATTGAAGAATACGTCATCGACAAGATCTCCACGGTGGAGAAGCAGGCGCACCGATCGTCCGAGGATGTGGACCTCCTCGTGCAGGCCCTCGACTTCCTCGAGAGAAACGTGATGGTGACGCGGGCGGGGATCCACGTGCTGGTCCGGATGCTCCGGGAGCGGGGGCTTCTGGCGGCCTCGGAGTTCCACGTCCGCTGGCGCCAGAGGACCCTCGACAACCTTGGCGGAATCACCCGCAAGGAGAGGTTTCTAGAGGCCAAGGCCCAGATCCTCTCGGCCTTCGGGGGGAAGAACCGGCGCAGGTTCGAGGAGCGTGTGCTGGCCGCCGAGGACCACCTGTTCAACCTGGAGGCGGCGCCGGGCGCCTCGGCCCTGGAAGAGGCGGCCGCGCTGGATCCGGCCAATGGCCCGCTCCACGCCTTCCTGGGTGAAATGTACCTGGGCCTCAAGGACCTCGCGCGGGCCCGACGCCACCTGGACCTGGCGCTTGCCGGACGGGAACCCACCGCCGGCGCCCTCAGGTCGTGGGGTCTCCTGGCTCTCATGGAGGGACGGAACGCGGAGGCGAGAAAGGCGCTGGGAGGCCTCCAAAAGAAGGGCCGGGAGGATGCTTCGACCCTCAGTCTCCTGGCTCTCGCCGAGGCCCTTTGCGGCGATTGGAAGGCCTGTCGGAAGCGGGCCGAGCAGTCCCTATCCCTCGAAGAAAACGCTGCCGCCCTCTTTCTGATCGCCCTGGTCCACCTCCGGGACGGCCGGATCGCCGCCGCGGAGGGACGGTTGGACCAGCTGCTGGCCAATTCGCCCGAGTCGGTTCCCGCCCTGCGGCTGAGGGCGCGCATTCTGCTGGTCAGGGGGTGGTGGACCAAGGGGCGCGAGGCCCTCGAGCGCCTGAGGATGATGGATCCTTCGGTGGACGCCGAGGCGGAGGAGGGTCTCTTCCGAGGCCTCTCCGCCGCGGGGCGAAGGGACAGGGCCCTGGCCACGCTGGATGCGGGCGAAGTCCTGGACATGTGGGACCCGGTAACGGAGGAGGCGGATGTCTTCCTCCGGCAGGTGGATCTGTGAGGTGGGGAGCCGTGGCGGGCTTCCGGTAGGAATCCGGGAGGGACGGTCACGCCAGTGAATGAGAAGAGCCCGAAGAGAGGTGCGATTTGAGCGCGAAGATCCGCTTTGGGACCGACGGCTGGCGCGCCGTCATCGCCGAGGACTTCACCTTCGCGAACGTGCGGCTCTGTGCGCAGGCCGTGGCGGACCATCTGGCCGAGGCGGCGGAGGACAGGCGGGTGGCCATCGGGTACGACTTCCGATTCCTTTCGGAGGACTTCGCCCGGGCGGCGGCGGAGGTTTTGGCGGGCAACGGCGTGACGGTCTACCTGAGCCCGAGGGCCTGTCCGACGCCGCACGTGTCCTACTTCGTACAGCGGCAGGGCCTTCCCCTGGGTATCGTCATCACGGCGAGCCACAACCCGTACACCTACAACGGCTTCAAGCTCAAGGAACGCTTCGGCGGTAGCGCCCTTCCCCAGACCACGGCGCGGATCGAGTCCCTGCTCGGAAAGACGCCCCCCAAGCGCATGGCCTACCGGGAGGCGAAGAACCTGGGCCGCATCGTGGAGACGCCCCTCGACGAGGGCTACGACGCCCTGGTCGAATCATTGGTGGACATCGAGGCCATCCGCCGTGCCGATCTTCAGGTGGTCGTGGACTCGATGAACGGCGTGGGGGAGCGGCGCCTGGAGCGCTGGGCCGCCAGCCCCTCGTGCCGGGTCACGACCCTGCGGTGGGAGCGGGATCCCCTCTTCGGATTGCGGGCTCCGGAGCCGAAGGAGGAGTACCTCGACCTCCTTCAGGAGGCCGTCCTCGCCCAGGGCGCCGCCGTGGGCCTGGCCACGGACGGTGACGCGGACCGCTCCGGGGCCGTCCACGGAGACGGATCCATCTTCACCCCTCTCGAGGTGATCGCCCTCCTGACGCTGTACCTCGCGGAGCACCGGAAGCAGAGGGGGCTCGTGGCGGCCACGAACGCCAATACCCTCTACCTCCAGCGCATCGCCGAATCTTTCGGCCTTCCCTACGCCAACCGGCCGGTGGGCTTCAAGCACATTGCCCAGCTCATGCAGGAGCAGGACCTCCTCATCGGAGGAGAGGAGAGCGGCGGCATCACGATCCAAGGATTCCTGCCCGAGCGGGACGGAGTGATGATCAACCTCCTGGTCCTGGAGATGATGGTCAAGCGCGGGAAGACTAGCCTGGAGCTCCTCAAGGACCTTCACGAGAGGTTCGGCGAGTTCCATTTCCGCAGACGGGACTTCCCCGTTTCTCCCGACAAGGGCCTGCGTCAAGTGGCGCGATTGTCCCAGAAACCTCCGAAGTCCTTCGCGGGGCGAAAGGTGATGGAGGCCGACACCCTGGACGGACTCAAGCTGAGGCTCTCGGACGGCTCCTGGATCCTCTTCCGCCAGTCGGGGACGGAGCCTTCCCTTCGGGTCTATTGTGAAGTGCCGGACAAGAGCGAGCTCGACGCCTTCATTGATGCCGGAATGAAGGCCCTGGGAGAGGCCGACCGGTCCTGACGTCGACTCCCTGGAACGGGCGGCGCGGACCTCCGTTCCCTCGCCGGGCCCAGGGAAGAAAGCGTGCGGAGCCCATGAAGAACCGGCTGTGGGGACTGGAGGTCCCTCTCGGGAGCCCTGCCGACGAGGAGGCCCTTCGGCGCCTCGCGGCGGAAGCCTTGGGCATCCGAATCGAGTCCCTTTCGGTTCTCCGGGTCGTACGGAAATCCCTGGACGCTCGGAAGGGGCGGCAGGTCCCCGTCTGGGTGTTCACGCTCGACCTGGAGATGCGCGACCGCGCCACCCGAAGCGCGGGCGGTCTCCGGCTCGGGCCCATCCCCGATCGTCCGGCCGCCTCCGACGCGCCGGCCCGGAACCTGGGAGGGGTTCGAGCCGTGGTGGTGGGAACGGGGCCTTCGGGGCTCTTCGCCGCCGAAGCCCTCGCCTTGCGCGGGGCCTCGGTGACGGTCCTGGAGCAGGGACCGCTGCTGGAGGGTCGGGTGTCCGCTGTGGCCGGGCTGTGGCGGGCGGGGGAGCTCCACCCGGATGCGAACGTGCAGTTCGGGGAAGGGGGGGCGGGCACGTTTTCGGACGGGAAGCTGACGACCCGGATCAAGGACCCCCTCTCCCGCGAGGTCCTGAGGCGGTTCGCGGAGGCCGGGGCTCCCGAGTCCATCCTGGAGGAGGCCCATCCGCACCTGGGAACCGATGGAGTGAGGCGGGTGGTCCGGTCCATGCGCGGGCAGATCGAGGGGCTCGGCGCGCGCTTCCATTTTCGCCGCCCGCTCCTCGACCTGGCTCCCCGGGGAGAGGGCTGGAGGCTTTCGACTCCCGATGGGCCGTTGGACGCCGATGTCGTGATTCTGGCCATCGGCCACTCCTCCCGCGGCCTCTCCCGCCGCCTCGTTTCCCTGGGCGTACCCTTCCGTGCCAAGGGGTTCGCCGTGGGAGTCCGGGCGGAGCACCCACAGGATTGGGTGGACCGCCGGCAGTACGGGAAGTTCGCGGGCCACCCCGACCTGACTCCGGCGGAGTACTTCCTCACCTTCAGGGACGAGGAGACGGGGCGAGGGGTTTACTCCTTCTGCATGTGCCCCGGAGGCCTCGTCGTCAACTCGGCCTCCGAGGCGGGGCACTTGGTGACCAACGGGATGAGCATGTCCCACCGGGCGTCCGGTTTCGCCAACGCCGGCATCGTGGTCGCCGTGCGTCCGGAGGACTTCGGAGCCGATCCCTTGAAGGGGCTTGCCTTCCAGGAGGATTTGGAGGCACGGGGATATGGCCTGGGGGGGGGAGGCTACCGGGCTCCCGCCCAGTCGGCGGCGGCCTTCCTGGAGAACCGGGCGGATCCGCATCCGCTGAAGACCTCCTTTCGCCCCGGGACGCGGAGCGTCAATCTACGCGGCTTCTTTCCCGAGTGGGTGGAGGGGCCTTTGGTCCGGGCCCTGGCGCGCTTTGACAGAGTGATGCCGGGCTTCGTGGAACGGGGCGTCCTGCTTGCGCCCGAGACCCGCACCTCCAGCCCCATGCAGGTCGTGCGGGGCGACGCGGGGGAGCCTCCGGGGTTCCCGGGTCTCCTTCTCGCGGGCGAGGGGGCGGGTTGGTCCGGAGGGATCGTCTCCTCCGCCGTGGACGCCCTTCGGGTCGTGGAGGCTTGGACCCGCGCCCGTTGATCTGCTCCGCCGCCGGCACGGTCTGGAATAAGGAGGAAATCGTGGAGCGGGGGCTGTCCCGCTGAGGGGCCCCCGAAGGCTTCCCGCAGGCCCCCATCCTGGAATATCCGTTCGACTGGGCACCTTGAGAAAGGCTCTGGAGGCGCCCATGAACCGGTTGGCAATCGAATCCAGCCCCTACCTCCGGCAGCACGCGGAAAACCCCGTGGACTGGTATCCCTGGGGTGAGGAGGCGCTCCAGAAGGCTCGGGTGGAGGACAAACCCATCTTCTTGTCCATCGGATACTCGGCCTGCCACTGGTGTCACGTGATGGCCCACGAGTCCTTCGAAAACCCCCACGTCGCCCAATTCCTCAACGACCACTTCGTTTCCATCAAGGTGGACCGGGAGGAGAGACCCGATCTGGACGCCCTCTACATGCGGGCCGTCCAGATCCTCTCCGGACAGGGCGGATGGCCCCTGACGGCCTTCTTGACCCCCAGCCTCCGGCCCTTCTACGGGGGCACGTACTTCCCTCCGGAGGCCGGATGGGGGCGCCCCTCGTTTGGCCAGGTGCTCCGGGGCGTGCTGGAGGCCTTCAGGACCCGGAGAGAAGAGGTGGAGACCTCCTCCGGGGCCGTGACGGAGGCGGTGGGGAGGTCCTTTCAGCCCCCGGAAGGACCGGCGCCGGACGGATCTCGGGCCGAGGAAATGGCCCTCAATGCGATCCTGTCTCGCATGGACCCTGAACGAGGTGGATTCGGGCAGGGCCCCAAGTTCCCTCAGCCGCCGCTCCTCTCCTTCCTCCTGGACGCCGCGGTGAGGAGGCGGGAGACCTTGCCGATGGAGCGCGTTCTGTCGACCCTCCGACAGATGGAGGCGGGGGGCATCCGCGATCAGGTCGGGGGGGGCTTCCACCGGTACAGCGTGGATGGCCGCTGGCATGTTCCCCATTACGAGAAAATGCTCTACGACAACGCCCAGCTCGGGTCCCTGTACTTCAAGACCTTCGCCCTCACGGGCGAGAGGGCTTTCGCCAGGGTTGCACAGGAGGTGCTGGAAGACCTGGAGAGGACCTTCTCGGAGCCGGGCGGGGGCTTCATCGCGGCCCTGGACGCGGATTCGGAGGGAGAAGAGGGGCGCCATTACCTCTGGACCCGGGACGAGGTGATGCGCGTGGTCGGCTCGGAGGAGGGTCGCCTTGTGGCGGACCTCTTCGGTCTGGGTGACGGTCCCGGCCTGGAGGAGAGAACCCTCCACCGCCAAGCCGAGTGGGAGGAGGCGTGCCGCTGGACGGGCGAAGAGCCCGCGGTGTTCCGTCGCCGCATTCGCGCTTCGCTGAAGACCCTCTTGAAGGCCAGGGAGGGTCGGGTTCCTCCGGGTGCCGACACAAAGGTGCTCACGGACTGGAACGCCCTGGCGGCGGAGGCCTTCCTGGACGGATACGCGGCCACCGGGGCCCCCGAATTCCTGGCCAGGGGTCTTCGGGTCCTGGATTCGATCTGGGCACGCGCCTGGGACGGAGAGCGGCTCTTTCACGTGTGGGATGGCGGGCGGGCCAAGGTTCCGGGACAACTCTCCGACCACGCCTACTTGGCCGCCGCCGAATGGAAGGCCTTCGCGCTCACGGGGAGCTCGCTTCGGTTCCGGCGGGTGGGGGCCCTCTTGTCCCGAATGGAACGGGCCTTTCGCCATCCCGAGACCGGCCGGATCTACGACGTGCCGCTGGAGGGCGGGGACCCCTACCTCCTGGTGCCGGTCCGCGATTCGGACGACGGGGTGCTCCCCTCCGCCGTTTCCGTGTATGGCAGGGTTCTCTGGTTCTGGCACCGGCTCACCGGGAACCTGGAGGCCCGGGCTCTCCTGGATTCACTGCTCGCATCCGAAGGGGGAGCGCTGGCTTTACGGGCTGGGTCCGCGCCCCTTCTGGCGGGGCTTGCCTCCGACCTCACATCGGAGCCCGTCGAAGTGGTCGTTTCGGCGCCGTCTCTGGATGGTGGAGCGAAAGCACTCCTGGCCGCGGCCAGGGGAGCCTCCCCGCCGGGTGCCCTCGTCGTCCCCCTCGTGGGGGGAGAGTTCTCGCCCAAGGAGGTGGAGCCGGTGGCTCTTTTCCTCGGGAGGCAACCCACGGAGGGCGCAAGGGCCTTCGTCTGCCGGGGAGGGACCTGCCTCCCCCCGGTGGGGTCGCCCGAGGAGTTGACCCGGCTACTCTCGGGGGGGCGCTGAGGTCGAAGGGACCGCCGGTGCCTCTTCAACCGGAGGTGGGGGAGGAGGGGGAGGCGAAGGGCCGGGCTGGAAATGGCCCTCGGCTACCAGGGGGGGCGGTTCGGTCCCGTCCCTTCGAAGCGGCGGACGGGCTTCCAGACGAAACCCCTCGGGACGGCTCCAGGCCGAAATCGATCCCTCGAAGCCGTCGCGGGTCGGGCAGTCCGCGGCATACTTGGGCTCGAGTAGCGCCCTGAGCCGATGGATGCCCGATACGTCGGGATAGTGCCCCACCTCCTCCCGATACCGCTCGAGGGCCTCGGCCACCCGGGTCAGGCGGAAGCGGCTGACGGCCAGGTTCTGGGCGTACAACTGGTCCTGTTTCCACGAGAAGAAAAGGAGGCCCTCGGCGAAGAAGAGGACCAGCGCCAGGATGCACAGCCCCAAACCGGCCCAGATCCAGTTCTTCCCCGTGTACCGCTCGGGCCATCGAGTGCAAAGGAAGTGGCTGACGAGCGCCGTGCAGGCTGCCGCGGCAGCGGCGACGGGCGCCGCAAGCGGCACCAGGGCCAGCCACCCCAGCCACCAAGTCAGGCGGGCGGGATATTTCCAGGGCTCCTTCAGCGGCGGGCGGAACACGTGGCCTCCCCGGAGACAAGTATGATCGACCGGGAGGGGAGAGGGAAGGAGAACCGGGTGTCGGGCCGGGAGGGGCAAGTTCCCGGGGTCAAGGGGACGGGGCTCCCTTCACGTTGGGAACGACGAGGGCGAGGGAACCGGGAACGGTGCGGATCTCCGTCGGAAGGCGTCCCACCACGTCCCCATCGGCCTGGACGGGGAAACCGCGGGGGGCCTTGATCCACAGGGCCCTGGTCTCGAAGGACAGCACGCCGGGGGCCGTCTCGGCACGCCCCAGCATGGCCCGGATCAAAAGAGGGATCAGGCGCGTCCGAAGAGGCGGCGCCACGGCGAGGACCCGCATCGTATCGGCGAAGACGGATGCGCCCGAACAGAGGCGGAAGTCGCCCCCGTAGCGGCTCGCCCGCAGGACGAGCACCTGGGAGGCCTCCGCCCTCAGGCCCTCCTCCGATTCCAACAAGAGGGTGGGAACGGCCTCCTCCAGGAGAGCGAGAAGGGCGGCATGGACATAGGCCCATCCCCCCGTCTGGGTCTTCATCCGGAGGTCAATCCGGTTCACGGCGAGGGCGTCCAGCCCCGCCGAGGCACAAAAGGTGAAGACGGCGCCCGAATCCAGGATGCCCACGCCGGCTGTCCTCGCAAGGCCCCTGGACGCCACCACCGCTGCCGGCCCGGGGGCAAGCGGAAGGCCCAGCTCTCGGGCGAGGACGTTGGCCGTTCCCTGGGGCACGATCCCGAGGGGAACGCCGGTGTGGATCAGCCCCTGGGCCGCCTCCCGAACCGTTCCGTCCCCTCCGCAGACCACGACCCTGGTTGCGCCTTCGGCGGCCGCCCTACGCGCCAGCCCCGTCACGGCGCCCGGGCGATCCGACGCGGCCGACTCCACGCGGAACCCGGCGAGGGACAGTTCTCGGGCGATGCGGGAGAGCAGGACGGGATCGGGGGCGCCCCGCGCCGCAGGGTTGTGTAGGAGCCACGCAGCCGGCCGGCTCCGCCCCCTGGCGATGAAGGCGTGGTCGTCGAGCATGGGCCGCTACCGGTTCACCCGGCGAAGGCCGAGGACGCCGGGGATACGGGCGATCCGCGTCTGAATGGCCGACAGGTGAGACTTGTCGCGGATGAGGACGGCGAGGCGGATGACGCCCTCTCCGCGGTCGTTGACGGAGGCTTCGAGGTGTCTCAAGGGCGCCTTGGCGTCGGCCACGATCTGGGTGATGGCGGCCACCATCCCGGTCTTGTCCTCCGTCTGGATGGCCAGGTGGACCTCGTGGCCGGCGGACGCCGGCTCCTTGTCACTCCAACGAACCTCCATGAAACGGTCGGGATTGTACTTCAGCCGTGAGACGTTGGGGCAGTCCGCCCGGTGGATGACCAGTCCGCGGCCCCGCGAGATGAAGCCGACCACGTCGTCTCCGCGAATGGGCTTGCAGCATCGGGCCAGGGTCGTGAGGAGGTCCGTGGCGCCGCGGACCACCAGGGTCGGTTCCCGGGGCGCCTCGGGCTGGGCAGTCGGGGCGGAGGGCGCCGCAGGCTCTGGCGCGGGCGGAACCAGGCGGCGGGCGAACACGCGCGCGGAGATCTTTCCGTAACCGATCTCCGCGTGAAGGGCGTCCAGGTCCGATACGGAGACCTTCTTCAAGGCCTCCTGGAGGAGCCCCGATTCCTGGGATTCCTTGATCCCCACTTTCAGTCGCTTCATCTCCCGGTCCAGGGCGGCCTTTCCGATCTCGAGGGCGCGGGCCTTCTCCTGGGCGTTGAGCCAGGCCTTGATCTTCGAGAGGGCGCGGCCGGTGACGGCCGCCTTGAGCCAGTCCCTTGAAGGCCTCCCCTGGGGGCTCGTGACGATTTCGACGCGGTCCCCGCTCTTGAGGGGCGTCTTGAGGGGAACGAGCTTCCCGTTGATCTTGGCCCCCACGCAGCGGTGTCCCACTTCCGAGTGGATGGCGAAGGCGAAGTCGATGGGCGTCGCGCCCCTCGGGAACGACAGGACCTCCCCGCGAGGCGTGAACACGTAGACCTCCTTGGGGAAAAGGTCCACCCGCAGGTCGTGGAGGAAGTCCTTGTCGGTGCCGCCGTCCTGGCGCCATTCGAGGAGTTGCCGCAGCCAATGGGTCGTGGCAGCCTCGTCCTCCTTGGAGAGCTTCCCTTCTTTGTACTGCCAGTGCGCGGCGATGCCGTTCTCCGCCTCCTCGTGCATCTGGAAGGTCCGGATCTGGATCTCGAAGGGCTGGCCGTGGGGTCCCACGACGGAGGTGTGGAGGGACCTGTAGTGGTTCTCCTTGGGCAAGGCCACGAAGTCCTTGAAGCGCCCCGGCACGGGTATCCATTTTCCGTGGATGCCCCCGAGCACCGCGTAGCAGTCTTTTACGGACGGGACGAGGACCCGAAACGCCATGTAATCGTAGACCTGCTCCAGGGAGATCTCCTGCCGCCTGAGCTTGAGGAAGATGCTGTAGAGGTGCTTGACCCGGCCGAAGACCTCCCCCCTGACCTTGTTCGCGTCCAGAATGGCCTGGATCTCGGCTGCCGTCTCCTGGATGAAGTCCTGGCTGTAGGTCCGTCGGTTCTGGAGGGCCTCCAAAAGGGCGGCGTAATCTTCCGGGTAGGCATGGCGGAAGGAGAGGTCCTCCAGTTCGGTCTTGATCCGCCCGAGGCCGAGGCGGTAGGCGATGGGCGCGTAGATCTGCAGGGTCTCAAGGGCCTTTGCCGGGCGCCGCTCGGGGGGAAGGCCGTCGAGGGTCCTCAGGTTGTGGAGCCGGTCCGCGAGCTTCACGAGGATCACGCGGATGTCGTCCACCATGGCGAGGATGACCTTGCGGAGGGAGGCCCACTCCCTCTCCTGGCGGCTCGTGAGGGGGACTTGGTCCTCGATCTTTGTCACCCCGGCCACGATGTGAGCCACGTCGCGCCCGAAGCGCTTCTGGATGTCCTCCAGGCTTACCGAGTGGTTGTCCTCGACGACGTCGTGAAGGAGCCCCGCCACGAGGGCCGTGTCGTCGGCCTTCAGGTCCGCCAGGATGTCGGTTACCGCCACCGGATGGACGAGGTAGGGTTCCCCCGTGTATCTCACCTGGCCCTCGTGGGCGAGCGCCGAAAAGAGGTAGGCCTTTTGGAGCAGACGTTCGTCCGACGAGGGGTTGTAAGTCTTCACCTTCTCGAGGACGCGGTCTATGCGCGGCAGCATGGCAGGCTATTCTAGCAAAAACCGTCTCCCCCTCGGGGCTCCCGTCCGTTTTCCCTCAATTGACACCCCCGGGGCTCTTGCCTAGGATGGTGACGTATGTCGTAGGAGGGGCCCGTGGCGAGGCGCGCTTGGAGCAGTGTGATCCTGGGGGGTGTGGCCTCCGCGGCCCTGCTGGCCGTTCTGGCCCGCCTCATCCTGCCCGCCGGCACGTTCAGCGGCCGGTTCTGGGCCTTCATCCTCGTGTCGGGCGCCATGGGGGCCCTCGGGACGGCCGTCCTCCTCTTCCAGCAGAGGTCCTACTCCAAGGAGCACCTGGACGACATCCTCCGCCGGATCGCTTCGGGGAGCCTGGACGTCGGCCAGGACCCGAGCACGCGGGGCGTCCTGGAGGCCTTTCCGGGACTGAAAAGGGTTCTCTCTTCCCTCCAGGGCATCATCGGTCACCTCCAGGACACGGGGGTGGGGGTCTCGGAAGCCTCGGGGCGCATCTCGGAGAAGGCCCAGCAGCTCTTCTCGGAAGCGGAGGATCAGGCGAAATCCGTATCCGGCGTCCGACACTCCCTCGCCTCCCTCGAAGGAGAGATCGAGAGGGTCGTGGAAAGCGTGGACGGCCTTTCCGGGTTCACGGAGAAGACCTCCAGCGCCATACTGGAGATGCGTGCCTCCATCGAGGAGGTCCTCGGGGCTACCCACAGCCTTTCGGCGCTGGTGGATGAGATCAGCGCTTCCATCGAGGAGATGTCCCGGTCCATCGACGAGGTGGCCGGCCACGGTGAAAGCCTGTCCTCCTTCGCCATTGAGAACTCTTCGGCCATGGTCGAAATGGACGCCACCATCAGCCAGATCGAGGAGAACATCCGGGACACGGAGGGGATTTCTCGGCAAGTCCTCGACACGGCCCGAACCGGGGAAGAGGCCGTCAAGCACACGGTGGTGGCCCTTTCGACCATTCACAACGTCATGACCACGAACCAGGAGGCCATGAACTCCCTGGTGGACAGGTCCCGCGACATCGGGAAAATCCTGAGGGTGATCCGCGACATCGCCGACCAGACGAACCTCCTGGCGCTGAACGCCGCCATCATTGCCGCGCAGGCGGGAGAGCACGGGCGTTCCTTCGGCGTGGTGGCGGAGGAGATCCGTGACCTCAGCGAGCGAACCACGGCCTCCACGGGTGAAGTAGCCACCATCATCCAGACCATCCAGCGGGAGGTGGAGGAGGCGAGCCGGGTGGCGCAGGAAGGCATGGTCAAAGTGGACGAGGGGCTCCGGTTGGGACAGAGTGCCGAGGCCACCCTACAAAAGATCGGAAAGGCCATCGAAGGGGCCGGCACGAGCATCAGCCACATCGCACGGGCCGCCTCGGAGCAGGCCAAGGGCAGCCGACAGGTGACGGCGGCCATCGAAGAGATGACCAAACGCATCGAGCGCATCTCCACGGCCACCCGTGAGCAGGCGCAAACCTCGCAGCACATCAGCAAGCGCTCGGAGGTCATGAAGGACCTGACCCGCAACGTGGACCGGGCCATGGAGGAGGAGGCCGGCGGAAGCAACACCATCGCCGAGGGCATGGACCAGGTCCGGAGTTCCGTGGAGGCCATCCAGAGAGCGCTGATTCGCATGTCCCAGGCGGGCCAGCAGATCGTGGGCGCCATGGACGCCATCTCGGGATCGGCCGAGCAGAACCTTCACGGCGCACGGGAACTCTCGGCCACCTCGGCCGCCCTCAAGCAGGAGTCCCTCATCCTCGTGGAGGAACTCACGTCCTTTCAGCTCCCGAAGGCCCGCCGGGGAGGCGAGCTTCGCCTGGGCGGGGTGGCCTACGACTACAACCTGGACCCGGCCTTCGCCAACAACATCCGGGACCACGAGGTGGTCCATCCCTATTGCGAGGGCCTCGTCCGCCTCGGGCAGGGCACCCAGGTCCTCCCGGGCGTCGCGGAATCGTGGCGACTGAGCACGGACGGCCGGGTGTATACGTTCCGCCTGCGCAACGGCGTGGTCTTCCATAACGGCCGGCCCGTGACCTCCGCGGACGTCCTGTACTCCTGGCACCGGGCCGCCTCGCCCAAATTGCTGTCCGAAGGGAAGTCCTTTCTGGGGCCGGTGGAAGGGATAGAGGACTACGTGGAGGGAAAGGCCAGGACCGTCTCGGGCCTCAGCGCCCCGGACGACCGAACGGTGGAAATCCGTCTCAAGGAGCCCCTTGCCTTCTTCCTGTACTTCCTGGCGTACCCCGAGGCCTCCGTCATGCCCCGGGAGGCCTTCGACGAGCAGACGCTCCGCCTGGTAAAGCCCTTGGGATGCGGCCCCTTCTCGGTCGTTGAGGTCTCTCCGGACCGCGTGAGGATGGAGCGCTTCTCGGGGTACTGGGAGAGCGGCGTCCCCTACCTGGATCGGGTCGTCTTCGACTTCTCGTGCCGCGACGAGGAGTGCCTGGGCGCGGCGCTCAAGCGGGGGCAGGTCCACCTGGTCTCTAATTTCTCCAACGATGCCGTCGAAAGGCTTCTCCAGGACCCCTTCTGGCAGAACCACACCCAGAGCACGGTCCTCCTCAACACCATCTTTGTCAGCATCCGCAATGACCTCGCCCCGTTGAACGTCAAGGAGGTCCGGCAGGCGATGAACTTCGCCGTGGACCGGGAGTCCCTCGTGGGCCAGTACGTTCACGCCCGCTCGACCCCGGCCCGCGGGATCCTGCCCCCCGGCATCCTGGGGTACCGCCAGGACCTGAGGGGCTTCCACTACGACCCGGAACGCGCCAAGTGGCTGCTCCAGAAGGCCGGGTTCGGATCGGGGCTGGACCTGAAGGTCCCGGTCGACACGAGCCGTGTGAGGCAGGCCAAGGAGTTCTCCGCGCTCGTCGAGATGCTCAGGGCCGTGAACGTGAGGGTAGAGGCGGAGCCCATGAGCCACGAGGCCTTCGAGGCCCTGAGAAAAACGCGCGGGAAACCCGCCCTGTACGCAACGGGGTGGTACGCCGACTATCCCGATCCGGACTCCTTCATGCACTTCCTCTTCCACTCGCTGGGAGGGGACGTGCTCGAAGTCCACTACCGGAATCCTCAATTCGACGAGGTCGTGGACAGGGCCCGGCGCTCCCTCAACCCGGAGGAGCGGGTGGACCTGTACAGGAAGGCGGAGGATATGCTCATCGAGGACGCCCCGTGCATCTTCCTCTACCACACGCGGGGCATCGTGCCGCAGCAGCCGGACGTCATGGGGATGAAGCTCTTCCTCACGCCGCCCATGGTCAGACCCGAAAGGATCTGGCTCAGTCGAGAAAGCGAAAGCTGACGACCTCGTCCATGTTCACGTAGACGTGGAGGTTGTTGCTGTTCGAATTCAGGGGTGTCAGGAAAAACCCGGTCCTGGGGCGGGATCGCACGGCGGACACCCCCTCCAGGACTTCCCCGTCGCGGAAGGAGACCCGGACGCGCGATCCCGGGACGGGCTGGTAGAGAACCCGGCCGGGAATCCGATGCGTCTCCCCCGAGTCCGGCGTAAAGGACCTTACGAAGCAGACCATCTTCACGCCCGACAGCGGAATCCTGTGAAGCCGCTCCTCCAGATCCTGCATCAAGATTTCCGTCTCTCCGGGCATGAAATTGTCCCCGAACCCGGAGAGCGTTGCGCCGTCCTTGAAGCGAACCACCATTTTGTTCTCGAACATTCCGCCTCCAACGTAACTCCATGAGCGCCTCCGGCGCAAGGGGCTCCAGGGCCCTATCATTCGACACGCCGCTTCAGGTATCCTCAAGCGGGAGGGCCCCATGGACCGCGAAGCCCTGGCCGTGGCCGTATCGGAAATCGTCCTCAGGCACCTTCCTCGGGAGGCCTCCCGGGAGGCCTTGGAGGGGGTTGTTGCGGACCTGGTCCGCCTTCTCGAATCCCAGCCCTTCCTTGAACGGGAGGGTCCGGGAACTCGCCACGTGGTCTTCACGGCCCTGGGGCGGAACCGAACGGGCATCGTCCACGCCTTTTCGGAGGTCCTCGCGGAGCTCTCGGTGGACATCGTGGACATCAACCAGACCCTGGTCCACGGGAACTTCGCCATGATGATGATCCTGGATCCATCGGGCTCGCCGGTCTCCTTCGAAGATTTGAGGACCTCCCTGAAGCGACGCGGGGAAGAGGTGGGCGTTCTGGTCTTCGTGCAGTACGAGGACATGATGCGCGCCGTGAACCGGGTTTGACTTTGATCGGGCGCAGAGAGCGAATGCGATGACGTACACGCGGCGCGAGATCCTCGAAACCCTCCGGATGACAGAGCTGGAGCATTTCGATGTCCGGACCGTGACCCTGGGCATCAACCTGTTGGACTGCGCGCATCCAGATCCGAGCGAGGCCGCCAGCCGAGTGTATGAAAAACTGAAGCGGATCGCCTCCCCGCTCCCCGCCGCCGTCAACGCCACGGCGGACGACCTGGGGATCCGGGTGGCGAACCGACGGCTCTCCATCTCGCCCGTGTCCCTGATCGGCACCCGATGCGAGCCGTCGGCCTACCTGGAGATCGCGCGGGCCATCGACCGGGCCGCGTCGGAGATGGGATTCGACTTCGTGGGCGGGTACTCGGCCCTTGTCCACGCGGGCTTCACGGACGCCGACCGGGCCCTCCTCTCCTCGATCCCCGAGGCCCTCTCCTCCACCTCGCGCCTGTGCTCCTCCGTCAACGCCGGTTCCAGCCGGACGGGGCTCAACGTGGACGCCGTGCGAACCGTGGCCCGCCTCCTCAAGGAAACGGCCTACCGGACGAGGGAATCGGGGAGCATCGGCTGCGCCAAGTTCGTCGTCTTCGCCAACGCCGTGGAGGACAATCCCTTCATGGCGGGGGCCTTCCACGGGGTGGGGCTCCCGGAGGTCGTCATCCACACGGGCGTGAGCGGACCGGGAGTCGTGTGCGAGGCCATCAAGCGTGCGGGCTCCTGCGACCTGCGGACCCTTGAGGAGGTCATCAAGCGGGCGGCCTTCAAGATCACGCGGGTGGGCGAGTTGATCGGCCGTCAGGTGGCGAGCCGTCTGGGCGTCCCCTTCGGGGTCGTGGACCTCTCGCTGGCCCCGACGCCCGAACTCGGCGACTCGGTGGGAGAGGTCCTCGAAGCCATGGGCCTGGAGCGCGTGGGGGCGTGCGGGACCACGGCGGCCCTCGCGCTTCTTACGGACGCCGTGAAGAAGGGTGGAGCCATGGCCACCTCCGCCGTGGGCGGACTCTCGGGAGCCTTCATCCCCGTCAGCGAGGATGCCACCATGATCTCCGCGGCCCGCGAGGGGCACCTCTCCCTGGAGAAGCTCGAGGCCATGACCAGCGTGTGCTCCGTAGGGCTGGACATGGTGGCCGTGCCGGGGGACGTGGAGGAAGACGTCCTGGCCGGTTTCATCGCCGACGAACTCGCCATTGGCATCGTCAACCACAAGACGACCGCCGTTCGCGTCATCCCCGCCTACGGAAAGCGGGTGGGGGAGATGGTCTCCTTCGGGGGCCTCCTCGGCGACGCCCCCATCCAGGAGATCCGTACGCTCTCCTGCTCCGGATTCGTGGGCCGCGGCGGCGTGATGCCGGCACCCATCACGTCCCTGAGGAACTGACCCGAATGCGAACCCTCCGCGACACGGGATCCCTGCCGCCTCGCCCGTTGGCCCTGCGGGTTGCAAGGGCCGCGGCGATCCTTCTTCCGCCCACGTTGCTGTGGCTCGCGGGCCTGGCCTCCGAGGCCTCTTCCTTCTTTCCGGAGTTCTACCACCAGTGGGCTCCCCGCCAGGGAGCCTGGAGCACGTACCACGTCAAGGATGCCCGCGGCGAGGAGGCGGACCTCACCTTCGCCGTGGTAGGGGAAGGCCCCGAAGGCCTTTGGATGGAGATCCGCACATCCTCCGGCGGGGTGCCCTCGGTGGCGGCCTATCTCCTCAAGGGAGATCCCACGGAGGACGTCAACATCGTGTCGGTCCGGGCCAAGGACGGGGACGGTCCGGCCGTGGAGATCGACCGCGTCGCCCTGGAGCGCCTCAGGCGGCAGGGTGGAGACCGGTTCGGTCAAAAGGCGGCGGCCATCGGACCGACCTTCGGGCGCCTGGAGGCCCTTCCCGAAGAGAAGGTGAAGGTGGGTCGAAGGACCCTCGTCTGCCGGCGATTGCGCATTCTCGCGGAGGAGGGGAGGTCCGCGGAGGTCTGGCTCTCGGACGAGGTGGCGCCGTTCGGATTGGTCCGCCTCGCGAGCGGGGAGGAGGAGATCGCGCTCACGGATTTCGGCAAGGGCGCCAAGCCCTCGCTGACAGGCCCGTTCCTCCGCTTCGAGGTGCCGTGACGGCACGCGGGCGGGTCCTTGATCCGCCGGTGCGCCAGGGAGGGCTGAAATGAAGAAGGAAATCGTCTCCACGGAACGAGCCCCCGCCGCCCTGGGCCCGTATTCCCAGGCGATCCGGGCCGGCGGGTTCCTCTTCTGTTCGGGGCAGATCGCCCTGGACCCCGCTACCGGACAGGTCGCGGGGGCGGACGTCGAAACCCAGACGCGCCGGGTCCTCGAGAACCTCCGGGCCGTGCTCGATTCGGGGGGGGCATCCCTGGGCGGTGTGGTGAAGACCACGGTGTACCTGAAGCGGATGGAGGACTTCGCGGCCATGAACGCCGTCTACGCGGAGTTCTTCGCCGAGGGCGCCCCGGCACGGGCAACCGTGGAGGTGGCCCGGCTGCCCAAGGACGTCCTGGTGGAAATCGAGGCCATCGCGTCCGTAACCTAGCCTGGCTTTCGGATCCGAGGGTCCACGGTATAGAAAGATCCCAGGGTTGCCCGCGCCAACAAGGAACGGCTGGGCTCCCTGCGGCCTCTGTGGTTAAATAGAAGTATGGAACTCTCCCGCATCCGGAACTTCTGCATCATCGCCCATATCGACCACGGGAAGACCACCCTTTCGGATCGCCTTCTGGAGGCGACCCACGCCGTGTCGGAGCGGGAGATGGTCGAGCAGTTCCTGGATGGAATGGACCTGGAGAGGGAGAGGGGAATCACGATAAAGGCCCATGCCGTGCGACTGGTTTACGCGGCCCGGGACGGCCGGGAGTACTACCTCAACCTCATTGACACCCCGGGCCACGTGGACTTCAACTACGAGGTGAGCCGGGCCCTGGCGGCTTGCGAGGGCGCACTCCTCGTGGTGGACGCGAGCCAGGGGGTGGAGGCCCAGACCCTGGCCAACGCCTACCTCGCGGTGGACGGCGGCCTGGAAATCGTGCCCGTCATCAACAAGATCGATCTTCCCTCGGCCCAGCCCGAAAAGGCCATGGAGGAGATCGAGGAGGTGATCGGGCTGGACGCCTCCGGGTCCATTCTCGCCTCCGCCAAGGAAAGGCTGGGAATCGCCGACATCCTCGAGGCCGTCGTGGAGAGGCTCCCTCCGCCTGGGGGGGACCGCGAGGCCCCGCTGAAGGCCATGGTCTTCGACTCCTGGTACGACAGTTACCGGGGGGTCGTCATGCTCGTCCGGATCATGGATGGGCGCCTGGCGGTCAAGGAGCCGGTGAAATTCATGGCCACGGGACGGGTGTTCGCCGTGGAGGCCCTGGGGGTCTTCACTCCCAAGCCGGCGCCGGTGACGCTCCTCGAGGCCGGAGAGGTGGGATTCGTCATCGCGGGCATTAAGGACGTGCGGGAGGTGTCCATCGGCGACACGCTCACAAACCCCCTCCGGCCCGCCGAGTCGCCCTTCGGCGGGTTCCGCCAGGTGAAACCCATGGTCTTCGCGGGGCTCTACCCCGTGGACCCGGCGGCCTACCCGGACCTTCGCGAAGCCCTGGACAAGCTGCGTCTCAACGACTCCTCCTTCTTCTTCGAGCCGGAGACGAGCGACGCCCTTGGGTTCGGTTTCCGGTGCGGGTTCCTGGGCTTCCTCCATATGGAGATCATCCAGGAGCGGCTGGAGCGCGAGTTCGACCTCGACCTGATCACCACCGCGCCCAACGTTCGGTACCAGGTGCTGAAGGTCACGGGGGAGACGGTGGACGTGGAGAACCCCGCAAGCCTCCCCCCGCCCCAGGATCTGGAATCCATCCGCGAACCCTACGCCCTCGTCACCGTGCTCACCCGGGGCGAATACGTGGGCAACCTCTTGAAACTCATGGAGGAGCGCCGGGGAACCCAGAAGGGGTTCCAGTACGCTTCAAAAGACACCATCGTTCTGAAGTACGAATTGCCGCTAAGCGAGATCATCGTGGATTTCCACGACCGACTCAAGTCGCTCTCGCGCGGCTACGCTTCCATGGATTACCAGATCGAGGAGTACCGTCCGGGAGACCTCGTGAAGCTGGACATTCTCGTGAACGGGAAGGCCGTGGACGCGCTCTCTTTCATCGTCCACCGCTCCCAGGCCGATGCGCGCGGCCGGGCCATGGCGCAGCGGCTGAAGGAGGCCATCCCCCGCCAGCTCTTCGAAGTTGTCATCCAGGCGGCCCTCGGCAGCCGGATCATCTGCCGAACGGTGGTGAAGGCCCTGCGCAAGGACGTTTTGGCTAAGTGCTACGGGGGGGACATCACGCGCAAGCGGAAGCTCCTGGAAAAGCAGAAGGAAGGCAAGCGCCGGATGAAGTCCGTGGGAGACGTCCAGCTGCCCCAGGAGGCCTTCCTCTCCGTGCTGAGGATCCAGGGAGACCAGGAGTAGGGGACGTCGACTCCCGCAGGGAGCCTGCAGAAAGAAAGGGGGCGGCTCCGGCCGCCCCCTGTTCCTTCGCGGTAGAGGCGTGCCTACCACTTATAGCCGAAGCCGATCCCGAAGATCCACGGATTGACGTCCACGCCGATGGTGTCCGCCGTCACGGGGCCCACCTTGATGGCGGCTTCCGTGTCGATCCAGGCGTACTTGAGGTCCATGTTGAAGACCCAGTGGTTGCCGAAGTCCACGTCGAAGCCCATCTGTGCGGCGAGGCCGAGGGAATTGTCGAAGTCCACGTCCGTGATGCCAAGGGCCCTCAGGTCGCTCGCCAGGCTGAAGCCGTGGAAGCGGGTGTAGTTGAGGCCAAGGCCCATGTAAGGATCAAACTGGCTCTGGGTGGTGAAGTAGTAGTTGCAGACCAGTGTGGGCGGAAGCAACTTCACGCTTCCCACGTCGGCCCCACCGAGAAGACCCCCGGTGGTGGACAAATCGTGCTTGGCGTCCGCCAGCACGAGTTCGAGGCCCCAGTTCTCGTGCCACTTGTACACGATGTCCAACTCCGGCACGACCTTGGAGTCCACCGCCACCTCCGTGCCCGTGCCGACGATCTTGTCGCTGCTGTCGTTGGGGGCGATGTTGATGGCCCTCACCCGCACCATCCAGCCCGTGTCCTGAGCCGCCGCCACGAGGGGAAGGGCCAGGAGCAACAGCGCCGCGACGATCCACACCACACCGTTTTTCCGCATGTGTCCCTCCTTCTGACTTCAAACAATCCCACTCTATGCCAAGTAACTTAGCTCCAACCCCAAACCGGGTCAAGGGCGATCGGCTAAATGGTGAACAAGCCCTGGTGGGTCAATGGTTTGGCGCGTCTGTGGTCCCGAGGGGTCGGTTTGGGAGCGGAACGGGCCCGCCCGACGCCCTTTGACCTTTCCTCCCCCTCGGAGTTAGCCTGGGCTGGAACCGGAAGGAGTAGCAGATGGAGCACGCGGCGATCCTGAAGCGGATGGGGCTCTTCCGGGACCTGGATAGCCTCGAACTCATCCAGGTGTCGAAACGGGTGAAACACCGAAAAGTGAAGGCCGGGGAGAGGGTGCTTTCGGAGGGAGAGCCGGGGCATTCCCTGTATGTTGTCAAGGCGGGCCGGTTTCGGGCCTTCACGGACCACGGCGGGGGCGAGCTGGAACTCGGCCGGTTCGAGCAGGCCGACGGTTTCGGAGAGTTGGCCCTTATCGATCAGGGGCCGCGCTCCGCCACCGTAGAGGCCCTCTCCGAAGGAGAGCTTCTCGAATTCGACCGGGAAGCCTACGAGAGCCTCATGGCCCACAGCGAGGCCCTGCAGATGAAGCTCCTGAAGAACTTGGTCAGGGACCTCGCCCAGAAGCTCCGCCGGACCGACGACCAGTTCGCGAAACTTCTGTAGGCGCGGTCCTGGCGGGCCCGTTTGCGGCAAACCGAGGTTGACGATTGTCCTCGGCCCCGCTAGGGTGGGTGCGGGGTGGGGTGGCCGAGAGGTCGAAGGCATCCGCCTTGAAAGCGGACGGCGGGAAACCGCCCGGGGGTTCGAATCCCTCCCCCACCGCCATGTTGGCTCGGGCCGGTGACCGGAAGGCCGGCCAAAATCTCCCGGGACTCCGATGGGGGGGGCGAAAGGGCTGCCTCCCCCCTTACCTCGGAGGAGATCCGCCGTTCCCGTCAACAGACTCATCGGGAAAGGTCCAGCCCCTCCTCAGGTCCGTCGGTCGAGGAGGTCCTCGATCTGCTCCGCGAGCGCTTCTGCACGGCGAGTTAGGGAGGCCAGGGCAAGGGCCAGGGATCCCAATTCCGCCCGGATCGGCTCCAGATCCTCCTCGGATACGCCGGACTGGGAGGGGACGGAGGGTTCCGCCGCCGGGGCCGGAGTTGGATCGGGCCGGGGCACGCCGGAAAGGGGGCTTATGGCGGGCTCGATGGGCTCCATTTCGATGGCGCCGATCTCCACGGGCGGAAGCGTCGTCTCCGCCGCAGGGGCATCGGCCGTGGGCTGAGCATCCAGTGCAGGCGCCGGGGCCGGCCCGGAGGCTTCCAGATCGCCGTCCACCGCTTCCAGGTCGAGGATTTCCAGGTCCTCCCCGGAAATCTCGTCCTCATGTTCGACGGATACGGTTACGACCGCCTCCGGTCCCGAATCGAACTCTCCGACCGCGTTTGCCCCGGCGGGTTCCTCCGCTCGCGGATCGGCCACGGCGGTCCGCTCGGCGGGAGGCGCGAGGTCCTCCTCCGGCTCCACCGGAGCAGGAGCCTCCAAGGATGGGGGATGGGCATCGGCCTTGGGTGCGACGAAGATATCGGGAGCCGGCCTGGCAGGCATCTGAGAGCCACCCGCGACGCGAAGGGCCTCATCCTTCCGGTGGAGGTCCCGGATGACCTCTTCGATGATCTTCTTGAGGGTCTCGTTCACACCCTGGCCCGTCGTGGCCACCGAGAGGAAACTGGGGACCCGCCGCCAGTTCAAATGTTCCTCCAGGTCTTCGGCGGAAGAGAGCTCTTGGAGGTCCTGCTTGTTGAATTGAAAGACGAGGGGGATGGTCTCGGGGTCGAGGTTGTTCAGCCGGAGGTTCTGCTTCAGATTCTCCACGCTCTCTTGGTTCGCGTCCATCATGGCGGCCTGGCTGTCCGCCACGAAGACCACTCCGTCGCTTCCCCTAAGCACGATCCGCCGCGTCGCGTCGTAGAAGACCTGACCGGGCACCGTGTAAAGCTGGACCCGCACCTTCATGCCCCGGATGGTGCCAAGCTCCATGGGGAGGAAATCAAAAAAGAGGGTGCGGTCGGTCTCGGTGGCCACGGTGAGGAGTTTGCCCCTCCGCTCTGGGTTCGCCGTGGCGAAGATACGCTCGAGGTTCGTCGTCTTGCCGCAGAGCCCCGGCCCGTAATAAACGATCTTGAGAGTGATCTCCTTGGTCGCCCTATTGATCATGACCATGGTCGCTCTCCTTTTGCAGTCCCACGCTCGCCATGCGGCGGTAGAGGTGGCGACGTTCGATTTCCAGTTCCTCGGCCGTGCGGGAAATGTTCCCTCCGTGCCGGACCAGAGCCTTCCGGATGAACTCCCTCTCGAAGGCCTCCCGCGCCTCCTTCAGAGGCCCCGTCCAAGGGAGTTCGTCCCGCCTCGGCGCGGGGCGGTCCGCAAAGAGCGGAAGATCCGTGGCCGCCACCTCGCTCGAGGATACCATGATGGCCACCCGCTCCATGAGGTTTCTGAGCTCCCGCACGTTCCCGGGCCAGGCGTACTGGGCGAGGGAGTGGAGCGCGTCGCGCCCCAGGGTTTTCGGAGGACGCCCGTATTGTCTGCAGAAGAGGTCGAGATAGTGGGCGCAGAGAAGGGGGATGTCCTCCCTCCGGCTCCGGAGGGGGGGCACCTGTATCGGAATCACCGCCAGACGGTAATAAAGGTCCTCCCGGAAGGTCCCTCGGCCGATCTCTGCGCCGAGGTCCTTGTTCGTGGCCGCGATGACCCTCACGTCAACCTGCAAGGCCTCCGTTCCGCCCACGGGCTCGAACACTTGCTCCTGAAGGACGCGAAGGACTTTGGCCTGGGTGGCCAGGCTCATGTCGCCCACCTCGTCCAGGAAGATCGTTCCCCCGTCGGCCAGGAGGAACTTCCCCTTCTTGTGCTCGATGGCGCCCGTGAAGGACCCCTTCCGGTGGCCGAACAGCTCGCTTTCGATGAGTTCGGTCGGAATGGCGGCGCAGTTCACTTCCACGAAAGCCTCGTCCCTGCGGTCGCTGTTGAGGTGGATGAGACGCGCCACGAGCTCCTTCCCCGTCCCGTTCTCCCCAAAGATGAGGACCCGCCCGGTCGTGGGGGCCGCGCGGCGGATCTGCTCCTTGAGGGCTCGAATGGCGGGGCTTTCTCCGATAAGGGTCACCTCCCGCTTGATCTGGTCCAGGAGAAGGATGTTCCGTTCCTCGAGCCGGCGCTTCTTCAGTGCGTTGGACACGGTGATCAGGATGCGGTCCATGGAGAGGGGCTTCTCGATGAAATCGAAGGCGCCGAGCTTGAGGGCCCTCACCGCCGTCTCGATGTTCCCGTGGCCGGATATGACGAGTACCTCCGTCCCCCGCCCCGAGGCCTTCAGGGCTTCCAGGACCTGAACGCCGTCCATGCCCGGCAGCCAGACGTCCAGGAGAATCAGGTCAAAATCCCTTGACTGGCCGAGGGCCAGCCCCGCCTCTCCCGTCTCCGCCTCCTCGACGGAGTAGCCTTCGTCCTCGAGGATCTGCCGCAGGGTGTTCCGGATTCCCTGCTCGTCGTCCACGATCAGAATGCGCCCTCTGGCCATGCGATGCTCCCGCCGGGCTCCCCGGGCGCGCCCCGCGCCCCTCCGCGCCGGCCTTTACAGGGGAAGGGTCACCACGAAACCGGCCCCCTGTGAATACGTCTCGTCCACGCGAATCGTGCCGCCGTGTTCTTCCAGGATCCTCGCCACGATGGCGAGGCCAAGCCCCGTGCCCTTTCTTTTCGTGGAAAAGTACGGGGCGAAGAGCTTCGACCTCGCCTCGGGCGGGATGCCCGGACCCGTATCCCGAATCGTGAGGACGGCTTGCCCCGATTCCTCCCTCAGCGCCACCGTGATGGTCCCCGGCCCGTCCATGGCCTGGATGGCGTTTTCGAACAGGTTCTTGAGCACCCTGCCCATCTGCTCCACGTCCAGCCTCACGGGGGGGAAGGAGGCGGGAAGGTCCAGAACGAAATCGGCGGCGGATCGGTAGGGCGTCAGGGTCCCCTGGATAAGGGCCAGGAGGGAAGTCGGCTTGGGCCGGATTTCCGGGAGGCGTGCGAAGCGAGAAAACTCGTTCACCATGGTCATCATGGTGTGAACCTCGCGCTCGATGGCCGTGCACCCTTCGAGGACCACGTCCAGCAGGTCCGCGCTCCTTTCCTGGGCCTTCTTTCGGATGCGCTGGGCCGAGAGCCGGATGGGAGTGAGGGGGTTCTTGATCTCGTGGGCCATTCGCTGGGCCGCCTCCTGCCAGGCGGCGATTCGCTGGGCGCGCATGAGGTCGGTGATGTCCTCCAAAATCAGGAGAACTCCCGTCGTGGTCCCGGTCGGGTCCTGCAGGGGGCTGGCGGACACGGACAGGATGAACTGCCCGCGCTTGCCCGTCAGGGCGATCTCACGGTTGAGCACGGGCCGGCGGGGAAGCGGGGACAGGAGGGCCTGGATGGGGGGCCACTCGGGCCGGGTGAGCGCGTTTCTACTCGGCTCCCCGGGGTCCATGCCCAGGATTTCCCGGGCCTTCGTGTTGAGGGTCCGGATCTGCCCTTCGGGATCGGTGGAAATGACGCCGATGTTGAGCGTCTCCAGAAGGGTCTCGATGTACCTCCGTCGGCCCTCGGAAGCCTGGGTGGCCGCCCTCAGCTCGACGTTGCTCCTCTCCAGATCCACCTTCCCTGCCTCCACTTCGCGGGCCATCCGGTTGAAGGACTCCACGACCATCCCGATCTCGTCCTTCGCGTCGTAATCGATGCGGTGGGCCAGGTTGCCCCGGGACAGGGCGTGGGTGCCCTCCATCAGGAGCTGGAGCGGCACGCTGATCTCCTTCGAAAGGTGGGTCCCGATCCAGACCGCCGCGAAGATCACCAGGAGCGTGAGGGCCAGGAAGGAGGAGATCATGGAAGTCCGCAGGGTCTCCTGTCGGCTGCGGATCTGGAGGTAGGCCCGGTTGTTCTCGGAGATGTACTTGGCCTGGGCGTAGAGCTGGGAAGGAAGGCGGCGCCCGACCAGGATCCCGGTCTCCTCGTCCAGGGCCACTCCGCTCGTCACGGTGGGCGAGGGGGCGAGGTCCATCCACCCCACCAGGCCCTCCTTTTGAAAGACCTTGGAGACCTTGTAGGCGTCCGGAGCGGGGAAGTTGACGGGAGCCTTGGCGAGAATCTGGCCGTCCCGGGCCACCAGACAGTAGGCGTCCACGTCGCCCGCGGAGAAAAGGTGGGCGGCAAGGGCCGGACGCAGCTCTGCGGGTACCTGCCGCAACTGCCAGGCCAAAGCCTTGGCCTTCCGGTGGCTCTCCTCCCGGGCCAGGTCCAGGGCCCGGTCCACCAGCTCCTGGCTCGCCATGGTCAGGCCGTGCACCGGGGAGCGGAACCAGCGGTCCACGGAAGACTGGATGAGCAGGATTCCGCTGATGAACAGGAAGAGAGAGGGGAGGAGGCCCAGGAGCACGAAGGCGCCCAGGAGCCGTGTCCGGAAGCGGGCCCCCTCGCGCTGCCTCCTCCAGGCCAGGAATCCCTTGACGAGTTCCCGGAAGAGGACGAAGAGGAGGACCATCATGAGGAGCAGGTTCAGGAGAGCAAGACCCGTCAAGAGGAACCCGCCGGCGGAGGTGAGGTCGGCGGCCTCCTGCTGCCTCAGAAGGGAGTACAGGAACCCTCCCACCAGGGAGAGCCCCAGGAAGGCCACCACCACGGTGAAGGAGCGGGGGGTCAGGCGGAGTTTCATGGCGTCGGGAGGGGCGTGGAGACCCAGGGCGTCTCGACGCTCCAAGGGATGATCCAGAGGACGAAATCGGACAAGACGTGTACGTTGACTCGAAGGAGGTACCCTCCTTCGGAGGGCTCGAGGTTGGCCACCGAGCTGACCGCCAGGCCCTCCACGCGGCCCATGTAGGCGGCCATCTCCTCCCAGGTGGCGAGGACCCTCTGATCGGCGAGGAGGCCGTCCACGACCGTCTCCACGGAGAACTGGCGTGTGAGGTTGTCGTAGCGTACCGTGTGCCGGACGACCTTCCGCCCGACGGTCTTGTTTTTCCAAAGGCTTCGGCTCTTCACCACCTCGGCCGTGAAGGTCAGGGTCACGGGCGCGGTGGAGAGAACGGCCTCCCGCAGGTCCTCCCTCTCCAGGGCGTCCGCCACCCCGAAGGAGACCACCACGGCGTTGTTCTCGAAAGCCCACCGCAGGTCCTTGACGAGGGGTCCTTCGGCTCGGGGCGAAGGCGCGGAGACGAGCACGGCAAGGACTGCGGCGAGAAGGAGCAGGCCCCGGAGCTTCGTCCGGCCCCTTTCTCCTCGTCCCGGTGCGTCCCCTGCCCCGATCCCCATCCTGCCTCGCCTCCTGAAAGTCCGACTCGCCCTGCGCCCTGTCAGAGGACGTTTGCCGCGATCTCGGCCAGGTCCGAGCGCTCGCCCCGGCTCAGCGTGATGTGGCCCGCTTCCTTCTGGGCCTTGAAACGCTCCACCACGTACGTGAGACCGTTCGAAGAGGAGTCGATGTAGGGATTGTCGATCTGGTAGGGATCCCCGGTGAGGACGATCTTGGTGTGTTCGCCGGCCCGAGTGACGATGGTCTTCACCTCGTGAGGTGTGAGGTTCTGGGCCTCGTCCACGATGAGGAACTGGTTTGGGATGGACCGGCCCCGGATGTACGTGAGGGCCTCGATCTGGAGGATCCTCTGGTCCACGAGCTCCCTGTAGGCGTCGTGGCCGCGGTTGCTGTAAGACAGGTTCAGGAGGAGTTCCAGGTTGTCGAAAATGGGCTGCATCCAGGGCTTGAGCTTCTCCTCCAGCTCGCCGGGCAGGTAGCCGATGTCCCGGCCCATGGGAAAGATGGGACGCGTGACGAGGAGCCTCTGGTACTGCTGCTGGTCGGCCACTTTGTGGAGTCCCGCGGCCAGGGCGAGGAGGGTCTTGCCCGTTCCCGCCTTGCCGACGAGGGTCACCAGGGGGATCCCGTCGTTGAGCAGGAGGTCCAAGGCGAATCGCTGCTCCTTGTTCCTCGGGCCGATCCCCCAGAGGGGCTTTACCTCGTCCAGGGGCTGGAGCGTCCGGTCCAGTGGGTTCTGGCGCGCGAGCGCCGTGTGGCTCGGGTTCTCCTCGTCAAGGAGGAGAGCCATCTCGTTGGGAAGAAGGTCCGCCTCGCAGGGGACGGACCTCTTCTGGAAAAGGGAGTCGAGGGTCTTCTTCGCGACCGTGAGGGTCCTCCACCCCGCGTAGAGTTCGTCGATCTGGACCTTGTCGGTCTCATAATCCTCCGCGGTGAGCCCGAAGGCGTCCGCCTTGATACGCAGGTTCGTGTCCTTCGTCACGAGCACGACATCGCCGGATTTCCTTTGAAGGGCGAGGGCCACGCCGAGGATCAGGTTGTCGGCGCTCCCCTCCCGGATGGTGGGCGGAAGGTTCTCCTTTTCCACGCGCTCGATGGCCACGTGAAGGGTGCCTCCGTCGGGGAGGGGAACCCCTTCAGACAGGGGGCCCAACTCCCTCAGTTTGTCCAGTTCCCTGGAGACCTCTCGTGCGCTGCGTCCGATTTCCGTGACGTCCCGCTTGAACCGGTCCACCTCTTCGATGACCCAGATCGGGATGACCACCGTGTTTTCCTGGAAGCGGTAGATGCTGTGGGGGTCGTGGAGGAGCACGTTGGTGTCCAGCACGTAGGTGCGGGTCATACGATCTCCTTCAGGTGCCGGGAGACCTCTTCGAGGCTCGCCGGTCTCTCTTCGGGCTTCTTGTTGAGGCAGTTCATGACGAGGCGGTCCAGGGTGGGCGGAAGGCGCGCGAACCGGGAAGGCGGGGGAGGCATCTCCTTCAACTGCTTCAGGAGGATGAGTCCCGATTTGTCTCCCGAAAACGCGTCCTGGCCCGTCAACAGGAAGTAGGCGAGCAGCCCGAGGGAGTACACGTCGGACCTCGGATCCAGGGGAAGCCCCTGGATCTGCTCGGGGGACACGTACTTGGGCGAACCCACGAAGTGCCCTTCCTGGGTCAGGTCCCCGCTCTCCTCCACGTCGGCGTAGGCGATGCCGAAGTCGAGGACCTTCGGGATGCCCGCGGGCGTCAGAATCACGTTCTGCGGCTTGAGGTCCCGGTGGATGACGCCCATCTTGTGGGCCTCCGTCAAACCCGCCGCCACGCCCCTGAGGATCTCCACCTTCTGCCGGAGGTTGGCCCTCCCGTGGGCTCCCTCCTTCACCCACTGGCTCAGGGTCTTTCCGGGGATGTACTCCATCGTGAGGAAGAGGGTCTCCCGCCAGACACCGAAGTCATACACCCGCACGACGTTCGGATGCGTGATCCGCCGGCTGAGCTTGATCTCCCGCATGAACCGAGACTTGGCCTCCTCGGTCATCTCGGGCCGGCGGCGCAAGGTCTTGAGGGCCACCACCTCGCTGAGTTCGCGATCTCGAACGCGGAAGACCTGGCCCATCCCGCCCCGGCCCAGTTCCTCCAGGATCTCGTAGCGGCCTGCGATGATGGAGCCGGTGTGGAGCTCCAGGGCCGAGAGGTCCGTGAGCGCCTCCTCGAAGGAGGAGTACGCGCGCGCCGGGGCCTGTCCCATCATGCGCTCCAGCAGATCCCTCATGGATTCGGGAATGTCCAGTTCCCTGGGGGACGGAGGGGCGCCGGAGCCTTCCCCGCGCCCGGCCAGGAGCCTCAAGAAGAGATCCCCGGATCCCTTCAGGTCCGGCATCGGGTCCGTCCTGTACTCCGGCGCCGAACCCGCCAACCCCCCCGTGTCCGACGGCTGGGGCCGTGGCTGGGGATGGAACAGCCCGAGGCCGTGGACCTTCACGCGACCGTCGTTGTCCATCAGGATCCAATCGGTTCCGAGGCGGTTGTGGGGAAGGCCTCTGCGGTGGCCTTCGGCTAGCGCTTCCAGGATGGGCTGCATTTTCTCCAGGGCGGCGTACTGGGAGGGGGAATACCCCTCTTCGAGCCATTGGGTTAGGGGACGCCCCGGGAATCCCTCGTAAATCAGGTCAGCTCCGCCCCGGCGGGGTGCGGCGTCCCTCAGCCCGAGGAGGTTCGGGTGTCGAAGGGCCAAGAGCCTCTGTAAGTGCTCCGGTTCGATGAGGCCTGGGGCGGTGTTCAGCGGGGGTTCCAACCGGTGGATCAGGACGGGGGTGTGAAGGAGGGAGTCCTCCCCCCGGATCCAAGGCCCGGCGGCGTCGCTCCACAGGACCTCCACTTCCGCGTAGCGGCCCTTTTGGGAGTGAGGGGCCGCCGCCCAGTGCTGAAGCGCCTCGAGGCGCTGACGCGCGTCCTGGAACCCCATGTTGACCGCCAGCGCCTTCCGGTAGCACTCGGTGGCGGACTCCGCGTCGCCCTCGGCTTCCAGGATCCTGGCCTGCAGGTAATGGGCCCAGGTTTCCTCCTCCGCGCTGGCGGGAGACAGCCCCTCCAGGCAGGCGCCGGCCACGGAGGGCTGGCCCATGTCCAGGAGGAGCCGGGCCTTGAGGATGGCCACGCGCCCGCGCTCCGAGGGGTTGTCGGGCAAAGCCTGGATTCGGGCGAGAAAGACCTGCCGTTCCTCCGCGTCGGGCGCCAGCTCCACGGCCCGCTCCCAATGGCCCGCCTCGAAGGCCGAGCGCGCGGCGCGGAGGTTGTCCCCCGCCTTGAGGTAGCACTGCTCTGCCATGGCGAAGAGGTGGGCCTCCTCGTAGGACTGGGCCGCAGGCAGATAGGCTTGGACCCTGTAGAAGAGATTCCCCGCCATCTCGTGGTCGCCCAGCTCCCGCCGCAATTCGGCGGCCGCCTCGAAGTGGCCGGATTCCTCGTAGAGGCTCGCGGCCCTATCCCTCAATCCCGCCTCTGCAAAGAGCCGAGCGGCTTCCTCCAGGTCACCCTTGGCGGCGAGCCCCTCTGCCTGGACCACGAGGGGCGTCTTGGCCGACCGGTCGGAGAGAGCGCTCAGGCGGTCCAAGGCCCCCACCCGCCGGTACAGCTCGGCCGCCTTTTCGAACTGCTTGGCGGCCTCGTAGCACTGGGCGGCCTGGGGGAGGTTGTTCATCCTTTCGTGAAGCTCCGCGGCGCGGTCGTAAGCTTCGCCCTCCTCCAGGAAGCGGGCCACTTCGGTAAGCTGCTCCCTCTGCTGAAGCTGTTCGGAGGGCGTGAGGGCCTCGGCCGCCGGGAGCTGTTTGAGGACGCGTTCGAAGAGGAGGAGGGCCCGGCCCACGTTGTCGGATTTGAAGGCCAGCCTTCCCGCCTCCATGTACCGCCCCGCCTGCTCGTAAAGCTGGGAGGCCAGCGCCGTGTTCCCGCCCTTGAGGGCCATGGCGGCGGCCTGGACCTTGTTGCCGGCTTCGGCGTAGATTTGGGCGGCGCGGGTGAAGTGGCCGTGTCGCCCGAGCATGAGGGCCGCCGAATTCGGGTCGCCGGCCCGAAGGAGGTAATCCACGGCCCGGGTGATGCGGCCCAAGGCCTCCTCCACCTCGGCGGCGGCACGCAAGTCCCCGCCCTTGGAGTACATCTTCGAGGCCTTGTCCAGCTCCCCCGCGGACTTGTACAGATCGCCGGCCTGCAAGTAGTTACCGCGGAAGTACGCCTTCCAGGCCCGCCGTGTGAGCTCGGACACGAAGCCTCCAGGGGCCCCGGGCGGGCCGGAGGTCGGAGGGGAGGCGCCCGGTGACCTGCCTCTAGGCTAGCAACCCAGCCGAAGGTGTGTCAAACGGGTCTCAGGGTTTTCGGTGAGAAGCGGGAGGACACTCTCGAGATGAGTCGGGCTTACGGCGGATTTCGTTTCTTCTTGACGACAAGTCTCGAAAAACTTAAACTATTCAGTGAAGAAAGGGGGTCGATCCATGAAACGCGCTCTCCCGATGATGGCGGTGCTTCTCCTGACGTCCGTGACCTCCGCGGCGTCCTACACCATCCAGCTACAGGACGGCAGGATCATCAAGGCCGACGACAAGCCCGTCGTGCGAGAAGGGCTGGCGTACTTTTTCAAGAACGGCCTCTACCTCTTCCTTCCCGCGACGGCCATCGATTTCGAGAAGTCCGATCGGGTCAACGCGACGGCCGCGGCTCCCGTGACGGGCATGAAGCTCGAGATCGATGACGGCGAGGGCTCCACCCCGGAGGCGGCACCGGCGAAAGCGCCCGCGGTCTTCATCAACGAAGAACAGTTGGAGATCATCCGGCGCCGTGCTCGCCTGGCCAACGAGGGAGAGTTGGTGGGCGGAGAGCCCGTCGAAGCCCCCGCGCCCGGCGCCATGCCGCCCGCGGCGGCCCCCTCGGGCGCGAATCCGGAGGATCTCCAGAATCGGCTGGGCGGACTCATCGATCAGCGGACCCTCCTCTACCAACAGCAGTCCGACCTCCAGTCGCAACTCTCCACCCTCCGGGACAAGTACAACTTCAGCGTCATGCAGGGCGAACAGGAATCTCTTCAGAGGTCCATGGACACGGTTCAGGGCCGCCTCGGCCAGGTGCAATCCCAGATCGAGGACCTGGGGGGGCAGATCGACTCCGTGCAGAGGGAGATCAACGCCACCCCCGTCGTGATTCAGCAAACCGTCAGCCCGGACGAGGGCCCGGGGAACTGAATCTTCAGAAAAGAGACCGTCGGCACCGGCCTCCCCATGGGGAGGCCGGACGCTTTTGGGGGGCATCGTCCGGCGGAGCGGACGCCCGAGCCGTCCAGTTGGATCTTGCTAACATTTTGATATTACAGAGCTTGCTGGGATCCCGATGGGGCGGCCTCCTGGCATTCCCTTTGCTCAAACCACACGCAGGAGGCGAATGATGAACGCCAAGACTCTTCTCGCACGCGCGGCCGTCATCCTGTGCGGCATCCCTCTCTGGGCCCAGGCTCCCGCGGAACGATACGGGGTAGTCCGGGCCGTTCAGGGCGGCGCCTTTGCCCAGAACGCTTCCTCCGAACGGGACCCCCAGAGCCTCACCGTGAACCTTCCCTTGTTCGAAGGAGACACGGCCTGGACGGAGGCGACGGGACGGCTGGGCGCTGTCCTTCCGGACGGAAACTCCTTGTGGTTGGACGGGGGCACACGCATGGAGATCGATCGGCTCCCCTCGGGAACCGAGGACGGCGGCGGCTCCCTCGAAATCCGGCTGTGGAAGGGAACGGCGCTCGTGGAATTGAGGAACTGGATCCCCTCTCTGGTCTCCTCGGCCCTCTCCACACCGTCCGCGGCGGTCTCGCCACTCCGCGCGTGTACCGTCATCATCGAGGTGGAAACCGTGGACAGGACCCGCGTCACCTGCCTCGAAGGGGCTTGCACCGTCACGACGGCGGGTGGGGGACTCACCCTCGAGGCGGGGCAGATGACCTACGCGGACTACGGCTACCCGCCGCTACGCCCGTTGGTCGCCCAGCGGGCCTCCTATGAACCCCTGTTGGCCTTCAGCAACGAGGCCCTTCCGCGCCGCACGCGGGGCGCGTCCCAGCGGTACCTGCCCGATAACCTGAGAACCTACGCGGGGGACTTCGATACGTACGGGACCTGGGTTTACACCAACGACTACGGGTACGTCTGGAGGCCCTCCGTCCTGGAGGCCGAGTGGAGCCCTTACATGAACGGGCGCTGGTGGTGGGGTCCCTGGGGCATGACGTGGGTGCCGGTAGAAGCGTGGGGATGGGCCCCCTTCCACTACGGCAGGTGGACGTTCGTGACCGGGATCGGATGGGGCTGGATCCCCCTGTCCGTCTTTTCCCCGGCATGGGTGGCTTGGTACTGGGGGGACGGGGGTTGGCTGGGCTGGTGCCCTCTCGGTTGGGACGGCTACCCCTATTGGTCCCACGGCGGATGGTACAGCGTCCACGTCGGACACCTCTACGACCCCCACATCCACCGGGTCATCGTCCACCACAGGACCGCTCCTCCTCCGCGGCCCATCTATCCCCGGGCTCAGGGCGTGGGAGGCGTCGCCCTCCGCGGATCCGGCCCACGCGGGAGCGGAGCCGTAATCTCCCCCCTGCACCTACCGCCGGACCGGGTTCGGGACTTTGACCAGGGCCGCACCTCCTGGGACGACTTGAAGCGGAATGCCGAAGAGCCCTTGCGCGTCCGGGATTCTCGGCGGGAACCCAGCCCTTCGGGGACAGCGAACGGTCGATCCCGGTGGACCACCTCGCCACCCAGCCCCACCTCGGATCCTTCGGGCGGTCGCCGCTCCCGCGGCTCGGACCCGGGCCGGACGCCCCAGGGCGACACGGGGGGTTCCCTTTCCCCCCGGGCCAGACAGCCGGTGGGAAATCCTGGTACGGGGAGCTCCGCCACAGGTTCGCCGAGGTCCAGGGAACCCGTCGGGAGCCCTTCGATGAACAGGGATTCGGACCCCACGGGAGGATCCCGCTCGTCCCGGTGGACGCATCCGTCCGGGGTCCCGACCCGCGACGGCGACTCTCCCCCGGCGTCTCGGGAGAGAGCCCGCACGCCCGTATCGCCCCCCCAGAGGTCCTCCGGGCGGGTGGAGGCCCCGCGGCCGTCCGTGCGGTCCGTATCTTCGCGTGAGTCCGCGTCTCCGAAAACGGGACGACCCTCCGGCCAGCCCCGGTACATCCCGAGTCGGCCTTCCAGCGGAATGGACCAGCCCTCCCCTGCGCCGAATCCTTCGAGCGGGGGCCGCCGCCGGCGATAACGCCATACCTCCCTCTCCTTCTTCATTTGGGCGGGACATCGGTCCCGCCCCTTTTTCTGCCGGGGTCGAAGGGGCGGACGGTGGGCGGAAGGGTGCGGCGGAAACGGAGACGGTCTTCAGGATCCCGGGCTCCGGAGTTGGCGGGATCCGCCCGCCGCGCAGGAATCGGGACCGTATATCTTCCGGGCGTTGTAAAGGGAATCGCGCTCCACGGGAACTCGGCCGGCGCGCCGGATGAGGTGAAGGAGGGCCTCCAGGGTGAGCCCCCTGGGCGTTTTGGCTCCCGCGTCGTGGGTGATGCGCTCCTCCACGACGGTCCCGTCCACGTCGTCGGCCCCGAACCACAGCGCGGTCTGGGCGATCTTGAGGCCCACCATGACCCAGTAGACCTTGAGGTGGTCGACGTTGTCGAGGACCAGCCTGGAGACGGCGAGCGTCTTCAGGTTGTCCACGCCCGTGACCTCGGGGAGGTGGGCGTAGGGGGTGTTCTCCCTGTTGAACTGGAGGGGGATGAAGGCCATGAATCCGCCCGTCTCGTCCTGGAGGTCTCTGAGGCGCAGGAGGTGGTCCACCCGGTCTTCCACCGACTCCACGTGCCCGTACAGCATCGTGCAGTTGGTGCGGATGCCCATGCGGTGGGCCGTCCGTGCCAAGTCCAACCATCGCTCTCCCGAGATCTTGTGGGGGCAGATCCTGCGACGGAGCTCCTCGCCAAGGATCTCGGCCCCGCCCCCCGGCAGGGAGTCGAGGCCGGCCTCCCGGAGGGCACTGAGGATCTCCTCCGGGGTCTTCTTCTCCCGGCGGGCGTAATAGTCCACCTCCACGAGCGTCAGCGCCTTCAGGTGGACCGAGGGATTCAGGGCCTTGAGCGCCCTCAACATCTCCTGGACGTCCGTGAAGGAGAAGCCCGGGTCGAGCCCGCCCACGATGTGCAGCTCCTCCCAGCGTTCCCCCTCGGGGGGAACGGCCCTGGCGAGGATCTCCTCCAGGGTCATCCGGTGGCCGCCTTCCTGGCCCGGCTTCCTGGCGAAGGCGCAGAAGCTGCACCCCGAGATGCAGATGTTTGTGTGGTTGATGTGCCGGTTCACGTTGAAGTAGGCCCGATTTCCGTTCTTGACCTCCCGAACCCGGTTGGCCAGCGCGCCGAGCGTGAGGAGGTCGTCCGAGCGGAAAAGGACCGCGCCGTCCTCGAAGGAAAGGCGCTCCCCGGCCTCCACCTTGTCGACGAGGGGATGCAGGGCCGGATCCCTTACCCGGTCGCGTCGAAAGGGCCCGGTTGTCCCGGACATCCAGACTCCCTGATTCCCCGCGTTCATCGTCACCCTATCCCGCGTACTCCACGGCGCGCATCTCCCGGATGAGGGTGACGCGGATGCGGCCGGGGAAGTCCATCTCCTCCTGGATCTTCTTCGTCATTTCGGAGGTCAGGAAGGGGAGCCGTTCGTCCTTGACCTGGTCGGTCTTAACGATAACGCGCACCTCCCGTCCCGCCTGGATGGCGAAGGACTGTTCCACGCCTTCGAAGGAATTCACGATGGCTTCGAGGGTCTCGATCCGGCGAATGTAGTCCGTGAGGGAGGCGCGCCGCGCGCCTGGCCGGGAGCCCGAGATGGCGTCGCAGACGGCCACGAGGATGGAAATGGGGTGGATGACCTCCACGTCCTCGTGGTGGCTCTCGATGGCGTTGACCACCACCTCGTGCTCCCCGTACTGCCGCGCCGCCTCTCCCCCCAGCTCGGGGTGCGTGCCCTCCCGCTCCACGTCGATGGACTTTCCGATGTCGTGCAGGAGGCCGGCCCGGCGGGCCAGGTCCACGTCGAGGCCCAGCTCCGCGGCCATGTTGCCGCACAGCTCGGCCACTTCGATCGAGTGGTTGAGGACGTTCTGGCCGTAGGAGGTCCTGTACTTGAGCTTTCCCACGAGCTTGACGATCTCCGGGTGGGCCTGTTCGAGGCCGAGGGTCTTGAAGGCCTCCTCGCCGGCGAGGACGATCTCGCGCTGGACCTTCTTCTTGACTTTGGCCACCACCTCCTGGATCTTCCGCGGGTGGATCTTCCCCGCCTGGATCAGGCGTTCCAGAGACTGCCGCGCCACTTCGCGGGAGACGGGGTTAAAGCCCGAAATGACGACCGTGTTGGGATCGTCGTTGTTGATGAGGAGCTGCATCCCCGTCTGCTCCTCGAAGAACTTGATGTTCCGGCCCTCATGGCCGATGAGGCGTCCCTTGAGGTTCTCGTCTTGGAGGCGGTACTGGGTCGTGGTCCGCTCCACGACCTGGTCCGCCGCGACGCGCTCGATGGCCAGGGTGATGATCTTCTGGGCTTCCACCTCCGCCGTGCGCTGGGCGTCCTCCTTGATCTGCCGAATCAGAGTGGCCGCTTCGTGTTCGGCCTCGCTCTTGAAGTTGGAGACGAGCAGGCGCTTCGCCTCCTCCGCCGAGAGCCCGGCCACGCGCTCGATTCGGGCAAGGTATTCGGCGTGGAGCCCCCGGACTTCCTCCTCCTGGCGGGCCACCTCGTCGAAGCCTTCCTGGAGCTTCTTCTCCACATCATCGATGTCCGCCCGCCGCTTTTCCAGCTCGCGGTCCACCTGCTGGAGGTGGGCGTCCCTGCGGTTCATGGCCCGCTCGATGTTCTTCACGGCCTCGAAGCGCTTCTGGTAGTCGTCCTCCGCGGCCTGGCGCTCCAGTTCGAATTGTTCGCGGGCCTTGGCCAGCTCCAGCTTCCTCAGGTTCTCGGCCTGGACGGAGGCGTCGTCGAGGAGGCGCTGGGCCTCCTCCCGCGCGCGGGTCAAAGCCCTGGAGCCCAGCCGACTGGATAGCAGCCAGCCGCAGATGATCCCCAAGGTCAATCCCAACAGACCGGTCAAGAGGGGTAGCAGACTAAGGGCCGTCATGGCCTCTTCCTCCCTGAGTGAAGGTCAACCGAAGACTTTCGCCCTCACGCCGCAAGACACCCGCAGGGCGTCGCCGACGGCGAGCAGGCGGGAGCGCTCCACGGGGCGCAAGCCCCGGTCGGCGGTTCCCCGGTCGAGCGTGTAGATCTGAACGTGATGGGGCCTTATGGCGGCGACGGCGCGGACCCAGGCCTCCACCTCCTCCTCCGTGGAGTTGTCCACGGAGCCCGTCACGAAAAGGGACTGGAGGATGGCCCGGCCTCCCATGGCCCGAAGGCCGTCGAGGATGTGGGCGAACGTGACGCCAGGGGCGGGTGCGTTCAGCTTGCGGAAGGTCTCCTCGCGCCCCGTGTCGAGCTTGAGGATCGGCTCGTCAAGCCCGAGGAGGGCCTGGCGGATCTCCGGCCGATGAACGGTCGTCGAGTTGGAGAGGATCGCCGTCCGGCACCGGGGCGCCAGGGAGTTCCTCAGTTCAGTGACGTCGGCGGCGATCGAGGGGAAATCGGGGTGGAGCGTGGCCTCCCCGTTGCCCGAGAAGGTCAGCACGTCCGGGGGGGTTCCCCCGGTGGCCAGGTCCTTCAGTCGAGCCCGAAGGGCCTCACGGACCGCCTCGCGGGTGGGGAGGAACGGCGCGACGGCCCGTCCGTCCCCGGTCAGCAGGCCCGTCCACGAATACTGGCAGTACCGGCAGTTCAAGGAGCAGGCCTTGATTTCGCTGGGGAGGAGGTTGAGCCCCAGAGAAAGGCCCAAGCGCCGAGACCGAACCGGGCCGTACAGGATCCCCTGCTGAAGGGGAATGGGGAGCGGCGCTTCCTGGTCCACGCGGATGGCCTCCATCGGGGCCGCCCCCGGCCTGCTTCGGGGGCGCCTGCGTCAGTCGGCGTGCGACGTCAACCCCTTGACGAAGGGGTTGTGCCGCTTTTCGAAGCCGATCAGCGTGGACGGTCCGTGGCCCGGCAACACCTCGGTGGCGTTCGGCAGGGTGTAGAGCTCTGTCCGGATGGAGTGCACGAGCGTGTCGTAGTCTCCTCCCGGAAGGTCCGTGCGCCCGATGGACTGGGCGAAGAGCGTGTCTCCCACCAGAACGAAGCCGGTCCCCACGAAGCACACGCCGCCCGGCGAATGCCCCGGAGTGTGAACCACCCGGAGGCTGTGATCGCCCACCCGGATGGACTCTCCCGGCTTCAGGAACCCGGAGGGTTCCGGCCCCGGATGGGCTCGGAACCCGAATAGGGCCGCGTGACGATCCACGCACCTGAGGAGCTCAAGGTCCTCCTCGTGAATCAGGACCTTTGCTCCGAATCTCTCGGAAAACAAGGCGTTGTGAAAGATGTGGTCGAAGTGGCCGTGGGTGTTGAGCACGGCCGTGAGCCGCACCCCGAGTTCCTCGATCCGGTCCGCGATGCCCTCGCTACCCATGGCCGGGTCCACCAGGACCGCCTCCTTGGACCGGTCGCACACGACGAGGTAGGCGTTGTTCTCCAGCGGTCCCACCTCGAATGTTTCCACCCGGAGCCCTTCGGCCATAGTGACCTCCGTCCAGATACCGAAACGTCCTGCGGAGCCTGCCTATTCGGCCCGCGGGCCAGCTGGGTCCGGACATCTCCAAGATACCACAAGGTCCGCCAGGGCAGGGGAAAACCGCGGGAGGGAGATGGAACGGCATCGGGGAGAGAAGGGAGGGGATGGCCGCCAAGAGGAACGGTCTTGCAGGGCGCCCACCGCATTCTGAAGCCTCGGGTTCGGCCTTTCGAAGTCCCCGGTTCGGGGGTGCTCCCCCCTTTCAGGCCCCGGATTGGGGTTCTACCCCGGCGGCCAGCCGAACGGGCGTCCGCCCAGGAGGTGAAAGTGGACGTGAAAGACCGACTGCCCAGCCGATTCGAGGCAGTTGGCGTTGACCCGGAAGCCCTTGGCGTCGAGACCCCGTTCCCGGGCGATGCGGGAGCACTGCAGGAGAAGCCGGCCCATTAGCGGGGCGTCCTCGTCGGACAGGTCGTTCAGCGTGGCCAGATGCTTGCGGGGAATGACCAGGATATGGACGGGGGCCTGGGGGTGAATGTCCTCGAAGGCGAAGAGTTCATCGTCGGCGTAGACCTTCCGGCTTGGAATCTCGCCCGAGGCGATCTGGCAAAAGAGGCAGTCGGACATGGCTTCCCTCCGTGTCTGGCGGTACTATATCCCCAGCGGAACGGCGCACCAAGGGGCCCCTGGGGCCCCGGGAGGCGGCCCTGAGCCACGACTGCCACGACGGCGGCTTTCCCCTCCTGCTCGCCCGGCACTTCAAGGAGCGGGCCACGGGGGCCCTCGAGGTGGGCGCCGGCGGAATCCGAAAGAAGGTCTTCCTCCAAGAAGGCCGGGTGGTTTTCGCCGGATCGACCGACCGGAACGATCGCCTGGGGGAGATGCTGATCCGGCGCGGAATCCTGACCGTTCCCGACTTTTATGCCGCATCCGACGCCGTCACCCCCGGCAAACGGTTCGGGACGGTCCTGGTGGAGCGGGGCCTCATCACTCCGGACCAGCTCGTCTGGTCGGTCAAGGAGCAGGTCAAGGACATCGTCTTCTCCCTGTTCTCCCTGCCGGACGGAGACTGCGCCTTCATTCAGGGAGAGGATGCCGGAGAGGAGATGATCACCCTCAACTTGAGGACCCCCGAGCTCCTTCGCCTCGGCGTCTTGAAGATGGACCACACGGTGCGGCCCTTGCTGGCCTTTCGGGAGATGAACCGAGCCGTGATGCTGTCGGTGCCCGAGGAGGAGGTTCTGGACGCCTTCGATCTGGGGCAGTCCGAGAGAGCCCTGATCCTCTCCCTTCTCACACCCCGGTCCGTGGAGGAGGTTTTCCGCGAAGCCGGACGGTCCCAGTTCGCCCTTCTGAAGTTCCTGTGGGTCCTTCTTCTCCTGGACATGGTCCGCCTGGAGCCGGCGAGCCAGAACCCCGACGGGGCCTCGGTGGAACTGCCCGAGCTGGACGTCACTCTAAAGGATCTGGCGGACCTCGGTTGAGGGGGTCGCGGCGCCCCCCGAGGCCTTGACCGACTCCCGGCCCCGGTGTAAGGTGTCCCGGCGGAACGGGCGTTCCGCTCGGTGGTGAGCGTAGCTCAGTTGGTAGAGCCCCGGACTGTGGCTCCGGTTGTCGCGGGTTCAACCCCCGTCGCTCACCCCATGTGCGCTCGTAGCTCAGTTGGATAGAGCGTCGGCCTCCGGAGCCGAAGGTCGTGGGTTCGAATCCCGCCGAGCGCACCATCAAGCAATCAGCACAATCCGTCTTGAGGTGGGATTCGAAGGGTGGGAAGCCCCCCGTCGGCCTTGACGAGGCCGCGACCGCTCGGCCCTCCATTGCACAATAAACCTCTGATGTGGGCTTTCTCCGGTGGCATGCCCCGACTCCTGCGGCTGGCACCCGTGTGGAGTACACTACGCGGTGGGGCGGCTTCGGGACCGAAGGCCAGGTGAGAACTTGACAGAGGCTGCCCCGTCGTCGAGGGGAGTGTCCATGAGGGATCTTCGCCGCTACGAAAACGTGCTTCAGGCCGTCGGGGAAACGCCCCTGGTGCGCCTGAACCGGATCACGAAGGGCCTCCAGGCCGAAGTGTGGGCCAAGCTCGAATTCCTAAACCCCATGGGGAGCGTGAAGGACCGCATCGCGCGGCACATGATCGAGAAGGCCGAGCGGGAGGGGCGCCTGGTCGAAGGGACGCTCATCCTGGAGAACTCCTCGGGCAATACGGCCCTGGGGCTTGCGCTCGTGGCCATTCAGAAGGGATACCGGCTCAAGGTAGTGGTTCGGGACACGATCAGTCGGGAAAAATTGGCCCAGCTGAGGGCCCTGGGCGTGGACGTCCACTTCGCGGACACAACCGTGCCTCCCGAACACCCGGACAGCTACAACAACATCACGTCGAGGCTGGCGAAGGAGACGCCGGGCTGTTTCTTCCCCGATCAGCACAACAACCGGGAAAACAACGAGACCCACTACCTCACCACGGGGCCGGAAATCTGGGAACAGATGGAAGGGCGCATCGACTACCTCGTCGCCGGGATGGGCACGGGGGGGACCATCGGCGGGGTCGCCAGATTCCTGAAGGAGAAGGACCCCTCCATCCGTGTAGTGGCCGTGGATCCAGAGGGTTCCATCTTCACCGACTACTTCCGCACGGGCCGCCGGGTGGAGCCGAAACCTTACCTCCTCGAAGGTCTGGGCGATGAGTTCCTCATCGGAACGGCCGACTTCTCGGTCATCGACGAAATGATCCAGGTCAGCGACCGGAACTCCTTTCTGACGACCCGACGCCTCGTCCGCGAAGAGGGCATCCTGGCGGGCGGTTCCAGCGGCGCCGCCCTGTGGGCCATCCTGGAGCTGGCCCGCACCCTCGTCCGCCCCGCACGGATCGTCACGATCTTCCCCGACGGCGCCTCACGCTACCTGAGCACCATCTTCAACGACGACTGGATGCGCGAGCGTGGGTTCCTGTAACACGCGTCCATGGCCCCCCTGGAGGGACCTCAGACCGCGGGCGCTGCAACCAGGAGGGACCTGGCCCCGTCCACGATGAAGGCGACGGCCTTGGCGGCGATGAAGATGTAGAGGATTCTTGCCACCACAAGGACGGAAACCTTTCCAGCGGCCCTTTCAAGAAGGGGTGCTCCGTGAAGGACGGGAAGCACGGCCGCGTAAACCAGGAGGGCCGCCAAGGCGGCGGACAGCGGGCCGTGGGCCTGCATGAGCAGAATCGTCGTGACGATTGTCCCGGGGCCGGCCAAATAGGGGAATCCGAGGGGAAAGACAGCCAGGTCGTCGGAGACCCAGCTCCTGGACCGTACGGCGCTCTTCGGCCCAAGGAGCATGCCCCGGGCGGCCACCGTAAAGACGAGCACCCCTCCCGCAATCTGGAAGGCGCCCGTCTCCACCCGGAAGACGTCGGTAAGCATCCAGTGGCCGAATAGGGCGAAGGCGATCACGATGGCGGCCGCCGTCAGCGTCCCCCGTTTCAGGCACGCCGTGCGCTCGCCGGAGGGCAAACCGCGTGTAAGGTCAGCGAAGAGCGGAAGGTTGCCCACGGCGTTGACCATGGCGAAGAGGACCAGGGCATCGTGGAAGAGCGTGTCCAGAAAGGCGACCGTCGCGCTCATGGTGCCTTCGCGGCGGTGCGGTCCTGGGTCCGACCTACCAGAGAGGCGGGGATGTGGCTTCCGAAGGCTTCCCGCCAGATGCGATAGGAGTAGAGCTCCTCGGGGGATCTTAGAACGACGCCCGGCTCCACAGCCTTCGTCCGCTCGAATTCGTCCGGCGGGATGGAGGTTCCCGCCAGTCGCGCGATCACCTCCGATGATCCGGCGCCCTCGGAGAATTTCATCTTCTTGCGCTGGAGGATGGAATTGGGGAGGATCCCGCGGCAAGCCTCCCTCAGAAGCCACTTTTCCGGACGGTCCGGCCGCGGTTGCAGAAGGTTTACGGGGAGCCGCGCCACGTAGCGGACCAAGTCCCCGTCCAGGAAGGGCACCCGCCCCTCGAGGCCGTGGGCCATGGTCATGCGGTCGCCGCGCTGGAGGTTGGTGTCCTGAAGGCGCACCGTGATTTCGGTGAGCTCCCGGCGAAGGATATCTCCGCCTCCGAGCCAGCGCAGGTACTCGTATCCCGCGAAAAGCTCGTCCGCCCCCTCCCCCAGGAGAACCACCTTGACGTGCCGGGCGGCGAGTTTGGAGATGAAGTACATGGGAAGGGCGGACCGGACCAGGGGGGCGTCGAAGGATTCCAGGTGGCGAATCACCTCAGGAAGGGCGGCCTCTACGTCTCCCTCACTGTAGCGAAGCTCATGGTGGACGGTTCCGAGGTGGGCGGCCACGCGCCTGGCCGCGTCGAGGTCCGGGGCCCCTTCCATCCCCGCCGTGAAGGAGTGGAGTTCGACCACGTGGGGGCGCATGAGCGCGGCCACGAGGCTGCTGTCGAGACCTCCTGAAAGAAACACCCCCACGGGGACGTCGGCCATGAGGCGCTTCTCCACGGCCCTTTCCAACAGCCTCCGGATGTCTCGCAGAATCTCCTCGAGGGGGGCGTCGGAGATGCGGGGACGAGGCGGGTAGGGAGGCGAGAAACGCCAGGGTTCCCCGCCGTGGAGCATGGCGTGCCCGGCCGGTAGCATGTGGATTTCGTCCATGGGAGGGAACGCCTTGAGTTCGCTGGATGCCAGCAGGACCCCGTTCCGCCGGCCGTAGTACAGGGGTTTGATCCCCAGCGCGTCGCGTGCCAGGAGGAGCCCTCCGGGTCCCGCCAGGGCCATCGCAAACATCCCGTCCAGCCGGGGGAGCATGTCCTCGCCCTCCTCCTCGTAGAGGTGCAGGAGGACCTCCGTGTCGGAACGGCTCCTGAAGGTGTGGCGAGATTCCAGGGCCCGCCGGAGAGCAAGGTGGTTGTAAATCTCTCCGTTGAAGGCGACGGCCAGGTCGCCGCGCTCGTTGGCCATGGGTTGCGCGCCTCCACTCAGGTCAAGAATGGACAGGCGCACGTGGCCGAGGCAGGTCTTCCCGCGGATCGCGACGCCTTCGCCGTCGGGCCCCCGGTGGCGGATCCGGTCGAGCATGGTCCGGACCGCGCCGTCGTCGCCCGCCCCCCAGGAAACGGCTATGCCGCACATGGTCAGGCCACTCCCGGGATTCCGAGAGAGCGAAGGCGCTCCCGTTCGGAGAGGACCCTGCGGGAGGCGGGATCGATCGCCTCCCAACCACCCTCCACGCACGCCGTCACGATGGTCCCCTTGAGGTGGGGGTTCCCGCGGAAATGCGGAGCGTCCAGGACGCCCGTGCGGATTGCCCGCGTGAGCACATCCGCGTCACTCCAAGGATCCGACCGGTCGTGGCCGAGCGCCTGAATCGCCGCGAGGATCTCCTCGGCCTCGGAGACGAGACGGTCTCTCCTGGAGGCGACCTTTGGATCGTCGGTTGGGTCGGGCAGTCCCTTCAGCGCGAGATCCACGGCCCCTTGTGCCACGCGGCAGCTCTCGATCAGAGAGTCGGCATCCACAACCGTTCGTGCCTCCGTGAATCCCACTACGTGGAGGATGTGGGGTTTTAGAGCCATGGAGAGGACGGCCGAGGCGGCCATGTGCCCCTTGGCCTTCCCGAAGTCCCCGGGCAGGCTCGTGATGCCCGCCCTCACCTCACGGAGAGTCGAGAAATCAGACCCTTCCAGCCGGGAGATCAAGTCCAGTTTGGCCAGCATCTTGGCTAGGTCCATGGCCGGGCTCGTGGAGGGCGGCGTGTTGTGCATCATCTGGATCACGTAATGGCGCACGCCCTGGCGCTTGGCGTTGTACGCCGCCAGAAAGGCGGCGGCCACGGCAAGGGAGTCGTGGGCGTCGCGGAGGCTCCACTGGTGGGATTCATTGACCTCCACCGGGACTCCTTGGCCGGCGTAGAACCGCATGGCGGCCTGCTTCTCCTGAATCGCCTGGGGAAACGGGACCTTGCTCCGCCCGTCCATGACGCTGTACCAGCACAGGGGGATGGCGGCCCAAGCGTTTCGGATCGTCTCCAGGCTCATTTCCGCCCAGGGGATCAGGTCCCGCGTCCCGCTGTAACAGCGGAGGAGGGGAAAGTTGCCGCACCGGGTCGCCGCGTGGATAGCCCGAAGGTCGTCGGCCCTTCGCAGGGGCACTCCACCCGCACCATCCTGAGACGGGTCCATCTCGGACGGGCGGAAGAAGTGCTCCTGGGCGTTCTGGTCGGGGCCGATGGAGAGCACGTCGAGGACTCCGGATTCCGCAATCCTCCTGGCGCCCTCGATGGTCCGTGCCAGGTCCGGCTCTCCGTAGTGGTGGCGCAGAAGGGGCCTCGGGAAACGCTGTTCGATCCGCTCGAGAAGAGTGGAGGGGTGTCCCTTCTCTTCTGATCTGCCGGTTTCCCCCCTCAGGTAGGCTCGGATTTCGTCGGGGGGTTCGCTTCCATCGAAGGCTCGCTCGAAGAAGCCCGTCCTCCGCGCCAGATCGGCCACGGGGGGTGTGCCCCCGAAGAGCCACCGTACCTCCTGGATCCCCAGGCTCCGGGCGCCCTCCGCCAAGGCCCGGAAAAGGGGATCCGCATCCTGTGCGGTGAGCCGAAAGGAGACGGCGGCGAGCGCCGGACGGAGGGCCGCCACGCGTTCCAGCAGCACGTCTGGAGGGACGGCCGCGCCGAGGGATAGGGCCTCCCAGCCTTCCTCCTCACACAGACGGAGGAAATGGTCAAGGCCGGCGAGATGAACGCACTGGCCGATGGCGCCGCCCAAGACGAGTTTGCGTCGGGTTTTCACGATCGCTCCTCCCCGATGGCGAGGAGCCTGAGCCGCTTCAGGTCGAAATCGGCGATCCCCAGACTCTCCACCGTCCACCCCTCCGCACGGTAATCCCGCGCGTGCATGGTCGAGGCGAGGTCGATCAGGGCGTCCATGACGGGCGTCGCCACTCCAAATTTATGGGCAAGACTGCTCATGGGAACCAAGCTGCAGGGGACGTCCTCCGTCAGGTACCGCATCTCCATGCGGTGGGGGGCCAGGATGCCCCGGTAACCCGGATTGGCATGGATGGCCTGGTGGAGGTTCTTTCCAACGGCGTCGTAGGCGAAGTAGAGCCATTCCCGAGCGGTAAGGGCCTGGAAGCCGAGAGCCGCGGCGACGGCCACGCGCTCCGCGTCCAGGGCCTCCAGTACGACGGCGACCGATTCGGTCGTGCCTTGAAAGTAGAACTCAAAATCCGCTGGATCTTCCACCCACCCCGTATTCAGAAGCATCAGAGCCGGGTGGAACACGGCGCCGATGTTGTTGAAGCTGGTCTTGAAGACGCTATCCCCAGGAACGAACTGCGGGAAGGCCTTCCGGACCAGATGCAGACATTGGGGAATCCTGTGGGCTCGAAGGGTGGCCAGGGGGATGGAGTTCTTGATCCGGAAGATCCTGGCTTGGCCCGGGCCGGTCACTCGACTCGCGTACAGAAAGGTCTGGGTTTCGGCGATGGTCACGTCGGCACCGCACCCCAGGGCCCTCAGAGCCTGAGCGAAGGCAAGGGCGCCGAAGGTGCGACCTGGATTGAGAACCACCGTCTGCCCGTCCCGCAGGTGCGACGCGCACCGCTCGGCCATGAACCGGTGGGCTGTGGCGGGAACCACGATCAGGATCACGTCGGCCCCGTCGAGAACCTCCTTCGGTTCGTCCGATGCGATGCGCACGGGCCCGAAGCCGTGGACCTCCTCCCCTTCCAGCTCCACCCCCCCCCTTGCGATGACGGCGTCCAGCCTGGCCCGGGTCCGGTTATACAGGCGCACTTCAAATCCCATGAATCCCAAATGCCCCGCCATGGCTAGGCCGCCGTGGCCGGCACCGAAAACGGCGAAGACGGGTCGATCTTCGGGCATTTTGGCCTCCTTGCGCCTGGGCCTTACAATCGGGATCGAACGGGGAAACACGACGGCCGACGCTTGACTTCATCAGGAATATAATAAATAATGACTTAAAAGTCAAGTTTGACCGCATGGTCACTGTGTAAAGAGAAGGGCCTTCCATGAATTCGGACCGCCGGCTACGCAAGAAGGACAGGACCCGGGGGGCGCTTCTCGAAGGCGCCCTGCAGATTTTCTCCGAACGGGGGATCTACGAACCTTCCATCGAGGAAATCACGGCTCGCGCCGACTTGGGGAAAGGGACCTTCTACCAGTACTTCCCCTCCCGGGAGGCTCTGATCGCCGACCTTGTGCGTCAGGGGTTCTGTCGCCTGGCGGAGGAAACCGGGATTCGCCTGAAGGGCCTGCCGGCGGAAGCGGACCCGCTCCCGGCGCTTCTCAATGCCCACGAGGACTTCTTTTCATCCCGCCCGGAGTACCTGCTCCTTTTTCACCAGGCGCGCGGCTGGATGAAGATGTCCCGCCACCACGGTCCGGCGCTGAAGGAGGCCTTTGAGGGCTATGTGGCGGACCTGGCCCGGTTCCTCTCCCGCGGGGCCAGTCCGACTGGCGGCTCGCTCCATCGGGAGGCTCTGGTGGTGGCGGGGTTCATCTCGGGCGTTCTCTCCTTCCGGAGGATATTGGATCTGGAAGACCCTGAAGGATCGTTGACCGAGGATCTCGGGATTCTGGGCCGGCGCGGGACGCAGTCGGCCTTGTCCGAAAAGGGGCCTCGAGCCAGAAAAGGCCGCTGATCGTGGTCTCCCAGGTCCTTCCCGCGCCGGTCCTGATTCAGTTCCGAGAGGCTCCCGCCACGGACCTCTGGGCGTCTGATATGCCCTCGTCTCCGATCGAAAGATAGCCCGCGACGGTGGCAATCATGGCGGGGATGAGGGCCCAGGGATTCCCCGTGGTCTCCGCGACGAAGGCCACAGCCGCCACGGGGGTGCGGTATCCCGCTCCGACGAACGCCGCCAATCCGACGAGGGGGTACAGGGAGTCGCTGGAGCCCACCACCGTGCGGCCAAAAGCGCTTCCCGTCAGGGTCCCCAGCACGACGAGCGGGAAGAAAACCCCACCGACACCTCCCCCCGCCAAGGTCAAGGCCGTGGCAAAGGCTTTTGCGCACCAGAAAAGGAGCACGGTCTCGAGAGGTTCGCTCCCGGCGAGCACGTGTTGAACCAGCCGGTAGCCCGGACCATAGAGGAACGGCTCCCCCGCGACGCGGAAGACCAGAACTCCGGCCAACCCCAGCACGAGGCCCGTCAAGAGCGGCCTTGCCCACCGCGGCAACCTCTCGAACAAGGTCCGGGTAGATCGGACGAGCCGCGAGAAAAAGCGGGCGAGGAGGCCGCAGCAGACGCCGAGGGGGATCGCCCAGATCAGGTCGTGAAGGTCGAAGGCCCGGTGGGTTTCCACGGCGAAGAGTACTTCGCTTCCGGCGAGGAGCGCGAAGGTAACGTAGCTGGAGGCGGAGGCGACCATCGCCGGGATGAGCGCCCTGCCCGCGATCCCGTCCCGGTGGAGCGCCTCGAGGGCGAACAGGAACCCCGTAAGGGGCGCCTTGAAAATCGCGGCCACGCCCGCGGCGGCGCCCGCGACCATGAGCAGGCGCGCATCTTCTCCCTTGAACAGATCCCTGAATCGCTGCTGGATGGCCTCCCCGAGGCTCGATCCAAGGAGGATCGAGGGGCCTTCCAATCCGAGGCTCCCTCCCGAGGAAAGGGTAACGAAGGACGCCGCGAGTTTCCCGGGAAGGTCGGTCCAGCTCAAGCGCGCGTTTGGGCTGTGGTAGCGGGCGATATAGGCCTCAGTGAGGGCTCCGTTCTTGGCAGGGACGGCATATCGAGTCAGCGCATTGGAGAGGAGGAGACCTGCCATGGGGAGGAATAGGTACACCGAGGAGAAACGGAGCCCGTAGACGATAGGGACGACCTCCTCCCTCAACAGGAAGTCGAACACGGCCACGAGGGCGCCTGTGATCATCCCCAGGAAGGCCGAGAAGGCGACCCACCGCAAGACCTGGGTCCGGGCGGCCCGAAGCTTGTGCCGCACTTCGATGGGGCGTCCGAAGAGCCCGAGGAGGCGAACCCTCGCCCTGCGCAGGATTCGTCTCATCCAGTCGCGAGCGTCTTGGGTTCCGTCTTCGTTCGGGGGGGCAGTGGGGCGCATGGGTATGAATCTACCATGATCCCTTCGGCGAGCCCGACCCCTGGTGACGGTTGCCTGCACGTGCCGCGCCTGCGTAGAATGGCCCCGGAGGTCGAAATGGGTCCGAGGCCGAAGAATTGCGGGCGTCCCCCGGGCCGGCGGGAGCCGAAGGATTGACCTCCGAGGCGCCCCTCGCGTGCGATTTGTTGGTTCTGGGCTCAGGCATCGCCGGGCTCCGTGGAGCAGTGGAGGCCGCCCGGGCGGGGTGGCGCGTTGTCGTGGTCACCAAGGACCTCCCCAGGGAATCCAACACGGAATACGCCCAGGGCGGGATTGCCGTTCCCCTGCCCGATCCGGAGGACCGGGAGCGCCACCTCTCTGATACCCTCGCCGCGGGGGACGGGCTGTGCGACGAGTCGGCCGTCCGGGTCCTTGTAGAAGACGGCCGCGACCGGGTGGAGGAACTCATCGCCTGGGGCGCGGATTTCGACCGCAAGGCGGGTGAACTGCACTACACCCGGGAGGCGGCCCACAGCCGGAGCCGAATCCTCCACTCCCACGGAGATGCCACGGGCCAGGAGCTGGAGCGGGTCCTGACGGCGGTGGCCGGGCGGGAAAAGAACATCCGCGTCCTACCCTTCCACGCGGGCATCGCGCTCATCCTCGAGGAGGGGAAGTGCCGCGGAGCCTGGATCCTGGACGAGAGCGAGAACCGCGGGCGGGCCGTCCTTGGCAGGGCCGTCCTGATCGCGACGGGGGGCATCGGGCGCCTGTACCAACAGTCCACCAACCCAGCCGTGGCAACGGGAGACGGCATGGCCATGGCCTTGAGGGCCGGTCTCATCATGGCGAACTTGGAATTCGTCCAGTTCCACCCCACGGCCCTGTTCCTACCCGGCGCGCCGCGGTTTCTCCTCTCGGAGAGTATGCGGGGGGAGGGGGCCGTCCTGAGGAACGCGGACGGCAAGCGCTTCGCCCACAAGTACCACCCGGAGGGCGAACTGGCTCCACGGGACGTGGTGACGCGGGCCATCGTCTCCGAGATCCAGGCCCAGCGGGGCCGGCCCGTGACCCTGGACCTGACCCACCTGTCCCCCGACTTCGTGAGGACGCGCTTTCCCACCATCCACGCCACCTGCCTCCGGTACGGCCTGGACATCACGCGCCGCCTCATCCCCGTCTATCCCGCCGCCCACTACATGATGGGCGGGATAGAGACCGACCGGGAGGGTCGGACCTCCCTTCCCGGCTGCTACGCCGCTGGGGAAGCGGCCTGCACGGGCGTCCACGGGGCCAACCGCCTGGCCAGCAACTCCCTCCTGGAAGGGCTCGTCTTCGGAACGCGGGCCGCCCGCGCCGCCCTGAGGGACTGGCCCGAGGTCCCCGAAGAGCGAAAAGTCCCCCCCCTTCGGCTTTCGGGATGCCGCGACCTGGAGATCGTCAACGCCCTGAGGAAGAGGTGCGGGGCGGTCATGTGGGAGGGCGTGGGCATCATCCGGGAGGCCCGTGGCCTGAGGGCCGCCCGTCTGGAATTGGAGGGGATCCGCAAGAACCTCCAGGATGGGTGCTTCCACCGCAGGGTGCTGGAGACGGCCAACATGGCCCTATTAGGCGATGCCATCGCCGCCTCGGCCCAGTACCGGAGCGAGAGCCGCGGGGGCCACTTCCGGAAGGACCATCCAGAAAGGGACGACGTCCTCTGGCGGCGGCCCAGCCGGCTTCTATTGGAGGGAGAGGTTTTTCGTTTCTTGGAGGTGACCGCTTGATCCGAAAAGTCCTCATCGCGAACCGCGGGGAGATCGCCGTCCGGATCATCCGCGCCCTGAGGGACATGGGGATCGTCTCCGTGGCCGTCTTCTCCGAGGCGGACCGGCAGTCCCGCCACGTGCGGCTCGCCGACGAGGCCTACCCCATCGGCCCCGCCCCTTCGAGCCAGAGCTACTTGAACGTGGAGGCCATCCTCGCGACGGCGCGCCGCTCGGGCGCGGACGCGGTCCACCCGGGGTACGGCTTTCTCTCCGAGAACGCGGATTTCGCCGCCCGTTGCGGCAGGGAGGGGCTGATCTTCATCGGTCCGCCGCCGAAGGCCATCCACGCCATGGGTGAGAAGACGCGCGCGCGCCAGATCATGGCCGCCGCGGGCGTCCCCGTGGTGCCGGGAACCCTCGAACCGGTAAGGAGCCAGGAGGAAGCCCTGTCCGAAGCGCGCCGAATCGGCTATCCCATCATGCTCAAGGCGGCGGCGGGCGGCGGCGGCAAGGGCATGCGTCTCGTTTGCAAAGAACAGGAGATGGCCGGAGCCTTCCGTGACGCGTCATCGGAGGCCGTGCAGGCCTTCGGGGACGGATCCATCTACCTCGAGCACGCCGTGCCGAGCCCCCGCCACATCGAAATGCAGATCCTCGCGGATGGGCACGGCGCTTGCCTCTGGCTCGGCGAGCGCGAATGTTCGATCCAGCGCCGCCACCAGAAGGTCATCGAGGAGTGCCCCTCCCCCTTCGTGGGTCCCGACATGCGCCGCCGGATGGGCGAGATCGCGGTGAAGGCGGCCCGGGCCGTTGGCTACGTGAACGCCGGAACGGTGGAGTTCCTGGCAAGCCAGGAGGGGGACTTCTACTTCATGGAGATGAACACCCGGCTCCAGGTGGAGCACCCCGTCACAGAGATGGTCACGGGGCTCGACCTCGTGAAGCTGCAGGTGGGCGTGGCGGCCGGAGAGCCCCTTCGCCTGAGGCAGGAGAACATCGTACAGCGCGGCTGGGCCGTCGAATGCCGCATCTACGCGGAGGACCCGGAGAACAACTTTCTCCCGTGCCCCGGGAAGATCGTATCCGTCCGCTTTCCGGAGGGGCCCGGGGTGCGGGTGGACTCCTCCCTCTACGGATCGGGGGAGGTGAGCATCCATTACGATCCCATGATCGCCAAGGTGGTGGCCTGGGCCGATGACCGGCCCGGGGCGGTGGCCACCATGAACCGCGCGCTCCAGGAGTTCCAGATCGTTGGAATCCGGTCCAACCGCCACTTTCTCATTGAGATCGTGAACCACCCCGAGTTTAGGGCAGGGAACCTGAGCACGGACTTCATCCCCCGCTTCCTGGGACCCGGGGAGTACCGGAGGCCCGAGCCCCATCCGGTGGCGGACATCGCGGCGGCCATCGCGGCGTACGAATCGGTCGTGCGGAGCCAGCCCGGATCCGAAGCCGGGGCCGGCGTAAGCGCCTGGCGGCGCTCGGTCCGTTAGGACGCGGCACTTTCCAGGAGGCGGACGTGCGGTATGTGATCCTCAGAGACGGCCGGGAGATCCCTGTGGAAGTGACCCCACGGAACGGGGGGTACGTGGTCACGCTGGACGGCAGGCCCTGGGAGGTGGACAGCGAATTCCTGCTCCCGGGCCTTTACTCCCTCCTCGTGGACGGCAAGAGCTACGAGGTGGGCGTCTACTCGCCGGAGCCGGACGTGTACAACGTCCACCTGTACGACGGGACTCGCCGCGTGGAGCTGCTGAGCCCCATCGGGCTGGTATTGCGGGGCCAGTCGGGAGGAGGGGCGGGGCACGGGGCCGCGGTGAAGGCGCCGATGCCGGGAAAGGTCGTGAAGATCCTCGTGGAGCCGGGACAGGAGGTGAAGAAGGGCCAGGGCGTCGTTGTGGTCGAGGCCATGAAGATGCAAAACGAACTACAGGCCCTCGCTGACGGCGTCGTGCTCGACATCCGCGTAAAGGAGGGGGACGGCGTGGTGGGCGGCGCGGATCTCGTGGTGATCGCCCCCGCGGACGAGGCGTGAAGCCGAGAGAAACGGCGACCGGATCCTTGGCCGGTGCCGCCCTTCCCTTCGGCGTTCCCCCGCCCGCGGGGGAAAAAGAAGAGGGGCCCGAAGGCCCCTCACTTCCGACCGATGGGGTTCGAAATTACCGAACGCTGTCGGCCAGGCCTTTGCCGGGCTTGAACTTCACGACCTTCTTGGCCGCGATCTTGATGGGCTTGCCGGTCTTGGGGTTGCGGCCGGTGCGGGCATTGCGCTTGCCCACCGCGTACGTGCCGAAACCGACCAGGGTGACCTTGTCGCCCTTCTTGAGGGCCTTCTGGACCGCGCCCGTGAAGGCGTCCAGGGCCTTGGCGGCCTGGGCCTTGCTCAGCCCCGCATGGTTGGAAATCGATCCAATCAGTTCAGCCTTGTTCATCCGTACCTCCTTTAAAGGTTCTAGGCACAATATAGGGCTGGAAGTCCCGCCTGTCAAGGGGTTCAGGCTTAGACCTCCCCGGAAACTCCCTGGCGGTGGGGATTCTGGCATATAGAAAAAGGTGAAAGCGTGAGGGACGCGCTCTTCGACGGCAAGGCTCTGACGTCCGCCCTCCGGGGGTTTCTGGTCGGTTTGGCCCCGGAGTTCGTTGCCCCGACGATTCTCAGGGCTCGATTCGATGACGGGTCGGGGCCGAACCGGGTGCTCTGCCTCGGAAAAGCCGCGCCGGGCCTTGCCGCCGCGGCTCGAGCGGTCTGGCCCGGCGTTCCCGGGCTCCTCTACGGTGTACCCGGACGGCCCGGGCCTCCGGGTTTTCTGGACCTTCGCGGCGATCACCCCGAGCCCTCCCCGGAGAACCTGGGCCGGACCCAACAGGTGCGGGACTGGCTGAGGGAGGGCCGTGGATCGCTTCTGGCGCTCGTTTCCGGGGGTGCTTCCGCCCTGCTCGTCGCACCCCGTCCACCGTGGACCCTGGCGGAGAAGGCAGCTCTGGCCTCCCGCCTTCTTTCGTCGGGGGCTCCCGTCCGGGACGTCAACGCCGTTCGGGCGGCCCTCTCCGACGTCAAGAGCGGGGGCCTCCTGAAGGATCTGGGCCGCTGGCCTTGCGCAACGGGAATCTGGTCCGATGTGGGACCCGGCCAGGCCCGCCTCGCGAGCTCCGGTCCCACGCTTCCGTGGAAACCGGCCTCCCCGGCGGGACAGGTCCTTCGGTCCTGGGGGATTCCGGCGCCTCGTGCGCTCCCGTCCCCTCCGCCCGGAGCCCGCAGGCCTTCGGACCGCTGGTTCCTCCTGGCGGACGGGGTCTCGATGCGTCGCCGCGCGGCGGAGTTTCTGCGAGGGCGAGGCCTAATCACGCGCGAGGTCCCCGTGGGAGAGGGGGAGGCGGCGGAGGCTCTCGCGGCACGGATCCTCTCGCTCGCCAGGGCGGCCCTCCGCGGGGGAGGGCCTCCCCGGGCCTGGGTCGGTGTGGGGGAGGCGACAGTGGCGACGGGGCCTTCCAGGGGAACCGGCGGGCGGTGCAGCCACCTGGCCGCGTCCCTCGCCCTGCTCCTGCGAAAGGCCGCGCCTTCCGCTCGGTGGGCCTTTTCTGCCCTGGCCACGGACGGGATAGACGGGAGCGGGGACGGGGGAGCCTTCACGGACCGCGGCAGCGTCCCGGGCCCTTCCGCGCTGAAGGAAGCCCTGGCCCGGAAGGCGACGGCCTCCCTATGGAGACGGGAGGGGACGTTCGTTCCGCGCGAGCCCACCGGCAACAATTTGAGAGACCTGTGGGTTCTGGTGGTAGGGTAGCTCAAGATGGAGCCAAGGCGCCGACCCGAAAAGGCCACTCGCGAGGAACCCGGCGGGGGCCGGGGTCTGGGCGTCTACGTCCATGTTCCTTACTGCGCCAGCCTCTGCGGGTATTGCGACTTCTATCGTACGGCCTCCCCGGACGGCGTCCCCTTGGACTACGACGATCAGGTCCTTCAGGAAGCCCGCCTGCATATCCTGGAGACGGGCACGAGGGCGGACACGGTCTACCTCGGCGGAGGGACGCCCTCCCTCCTCCCCGTCGGCCGGCTGGGCCACCTCCTGGCTGGCCTTCGAGAACGGTTCGCCGTGGCGGAGGGGGCGGAGACGACCCTCGAGGCCAATCCGGAGACGGTAACGGAGACCTCGTTGGAAGGCTGGAGGCGGGCCGGCGTGAACCGCCTCTCCCTGGGCGTCCAGTCCTTCCGGCCGGCGGTGCTCGACCTCCTGCAACGCCGCGCCACCGCCGGACAAGCCCTGGAAGCCGTGATGGCGGCGGGACGGGCGGGCTTTCCGCGTTTGTCGGTGGACCTGATGGCGGGCGTGCCGGGACAGTCCTTGAGAAACCTCGAGGAGGACCTTCGGCGGGCCTCGGACCTTCCGGTGGACCACCTCTCCGTGTACGCCTTGGATCTCCACCCCGGAACGCCTCTCGCGCTCAGGGCGGCCCGCGGTGAGGTGCTCCTGCCCGACGACGACCGGTGCGCCCGCATGTGGGAGCGCGTCCACGCGGTTCTGACGGGAGCGGGCTGGGACCACTACGAGATCTCCAACTTCGCCCGGCGGGGCGGGGAGTGCCGGCACAACCTGAAGTACTGGCGCGGAGGGGACTACGTGGGGCTCGGGCCCTCCTCCTGGAGCCGGGTCCGCGGGCGCCTCCTCGGAAACCCCCGGGACGGGAAGGCCTGGTCCGAAGCCTTGAAGGCGGGCCTTCCGCCGTGGGAGACCGAGGAAGTCCTGACCCCGGAGCGCCTCCTGGAAGACCGGATCATCTTCGGGCTCCGACTGGCGGAGGGCGTGCCCCTCGCGGAGGTCCGGCGCCTCTTCGCCGGAGCCGACGCCCGCCTCGCCCGCCTGCTGGAGCGGCTTTCCGGTAGGGGGTTGGCCGAAACGGGCGGTGAACGGCTTCGTCTGACTCCGAAAGGATTCCTCGTTTCCAACGCGGTGCTTGCCGAACTCCTGTCCATCCCTCGCGCGAAGGCAGAGCGGGGGGCGCGCGAGGGCGCGCCCCGGCTTCGGAATGGGAAGCCCGGCGCCGGCTCGGGCGTTGGTGGGAACGGCCCCATGCGGGCCCCCAAGAGGAGCCGTCCATGAAGCAGCGCTGGGCCCTCATCACGGGTGCTTCGGCGGGATTGGGGAGGGAGTTCGCAGAGCTTTTCGCGCAGGACAAGTGGAACCTCGTCCTCACGGCGCGCCGCGTCGACCGCCTATCGGCCCTGGCATCGGATCTGGTCCTGCGGCACGGGGTGGAGGTCCAGGTCCTTCCCGCCGATCTGGCCCACCCCGAGGCCCCCGAGAGAATCGTGGAGGAACTCGAAAGGAGGGAAGTGGAGGTCTCCGCCCTCGTCAACAACGCGGGATTCGGCCTCCGCGGGGAATTTCGGGAAATCCCCCTGGCGGAGCAGACCGAAATGATCCACGTGAACGTCCGGGCCCTGACTTCTCTGACCCGGCTCCTCGTGCCCGCGATGCTCGCCCGAGGCGATGGCGGGATCCTGAACGTGGCGTCCACCGCGGCCTTCCAGCCGGGCCCCCACATGGCGGTCTACTACGCCACGAAGGCCTACGTGCTCTCCTTCACCGAAGCCCTGGCCGAGGAGGTGCGCGGCTCGGGGGTGAAGGTCTCCTGCCTGGCACCGGGCGCAACGGCGACGGAGTTCGCGGGGGTGGCGGGCATGGAGGACAGCCGCCTGTTCCGGATGGGCGCCATGGATTCTTGGAGCGTGGCAAGGACCGGCTTCGAGGCCTGGAAGCGGGGCAAAGTCCTCTCGGTGCCTGGCCTTCGGAACCGCCTGGGCGCCGTCTCGGTGCGGCTCGCCCCGCGCTTCCTGGTGCGAAGGCTGGTCAGCCTCCTTCAGGGCCCGTCCCGACCGTATCCGTCGGTTCGGCGTGAACGGTGACGGATACGGGGCCGGCGATGGCCTGCCTCACCTCCTGCTCGATGCGGTCCGCCGCGGCGTGGGCCTCGGCGAAGGAGAGGTTTCCCGGAAGGCTCACCGTCAGGACCGCGTGGGTGCCCTCACGACTCTTCAGGAGAACGGCCTCCGAGCACCCCGCGACCTCGGGGATGCCCTGTACGGCCTCGCGGACCCTCCGCGTCGTCTCCTCCACGGAGAGCGGAGTTCCCTCGGGCTCGGCGTGGACGAGCACGTCGGCCCGACTCAGAGCTCCCTGAACGGCCCGCTCCACGGCTTCTGTGACCCCGTGGGCCGCTTCGAGGGGCATCCCCGGATCGAGGCCGACCTTCAGGTCCACGAAGTGCCGGGCCCCGGCTTCCCGCACGCGCACGTCGTAGGCTCGGGCCACGCCGGGAACGGACTGGGCCGCCCGGGCGACTCTCCCCACGTGGTCCCCCGGAACCCGGTCCGTGAGGGCATCCACGGACCGCATGCCCAGTCGAATGGAGATCCAGACTACGAAAAGGGAGACGCCGATGGCGGCGATTGCGTCGGCCTGAGGGTAGCCCAGGAAGGTGAAAGCCAGGCCCCCCAGCACCACCATGGAGGACAGAATGTCGCTGGAGAAGTGGAGGGCATCCGCCTCCAGGGCCTTGCTGCGGGTCTCCCGCGCCACGCGGGAGAGGGCCCGGCTGCGGGAGACGTCCACCGCGATGGCCAGGAGCACCACGCCGAAGCTCCAGGCGTTTACCTCCACTTGGACGGTCTTGAAATAGAGCCGGGCCACGGCCTCGTAAACGATCCAGACGCACGTCACCAGGAGCAGGAGGGTTTCCAAAAGGGCAGAGAGGTTTTCGATCTTCTCGTGGCCGTAGGGATGGTCTCGGTCCGCGGGCCGGTCCGAGACCGTGACGGCCCACCACGTGAGGCCCGCCGCGAGGAGATCCAGGGCGGAGTGGGCCGCCTCGGACAGGATGCCGAGGCTTCCCGTCCAGAGGCCCACCCCCAGCTTCGCGCCCGTCAAGAGGCAGGCCGCCGCCACGGAGGAGATCGCCACCCGCCGCTTTGCGTCCAATCCGGACCTCCCCCCCGGACCTTCCGTCCCACGGGGTTTCGATTGCGCTATACTACCACCTTGTGCGCCCGTAGCTCAGGTGGATAGAGCATCTGCCTTCTAAGCAGATGGCCGCAGGTTCGAGTCCTGCCGGGCGCACCAAGTTCACCCTAGGGGAGGGCTCTGCCCTCCCCTTCGGCGCTCCGCCCCATGCGGGGCTTCGCTGAACCCCACCCGGAGACGATTGCGCTCCAGGCGACGTGAAGTCGCCTTCGCGCGGCTTTTCTCCATCGAAGCCTGGCGGGACGAGAAGGGCGGGAAGCCCTCCGGCGCCCTTGCGAGGCCGCGACCGAAGAGGGAGCGGCCGCATGACCGTCATCCTCACGTTACGGATCGGTCGGAACTCCGCTCCCTTTTCCTCTCGATGGAGGGTTCGGCTAGAATGGTGGCCTGTGCGAGGGAGGATGCATGGCCGATCTGAAGGACCGCATTCGGGTCCTCATCGTCGAGAAGCTCCGGCTGGAAAAGGTGAAGCCCGAGGACATCGGGGACGGGACGCCGCTCTTTGGGGAAGGGATCGGGCTGGATTCGGTGGACGCTTTGGAACTGGTGGTGGCCCTGGAGAAGGAGTTCGGGATCCGCATCGCGGACGAGGACCTGGGCCCGAAGGTGTTTCAAAACGTGGGCACCCTCGCCGCCTTCGTGGAGGCGAAGGGAGGGAAAGTGCCATGAACGCGGTGGCGATCTATCCAGGGTCCTTCGACCCCGTGACAAACGGGCACGTGGACTTGGTGATGCGGGGGACGGGCATTTTTCGGACCGTCGTCGTGGCCGTCTTGAGAAACACGCAGAAGGAGGGGCTCCTCACGGTCGAGGAGCGGGTCCACCTGCTCCGGGAAAGCCTCCGGGACGTGGACCGCGTGGAGGTGGACGCCTTCGACGGCCTTCTGGTGGACTACGTTCGCAGGCGCGGGGCCCGCCACATCCTGCGCGGGATCCGCGCCCTGTCGGACTTCGAATACGAGTTCCAGATGGCCCTCATGAACCGCCGTCTGGCCCCCGACCTAGAGACGGTCTTCCTTATGCCACGGGAGGAGTACACCTATTTGTCCTCCCGGCTCGTCCGCGAGGTGGCGCGCCTGGGGGGGCCGGTGGAAGGACTGGTTCCCGCCCCGGCGCTCCGGATGCTCAAGGAGAAGTTCTCGCGATGATCGCCCACAGAATAGACGCCGTGGAGGCTTCAAAACTTCTCGACCTCATCGTGCAGGGGCAGGAGCTGAAGCGGAGGGGGGTCTCCTTTGTGGACCTGGGGCCCGGCCAGCCCGATTTTCCCGTGCCCGACCCGATCCTGGAGGCCACGGCGCGGGCCCTCCGCGAAGGCTACACCTTCTACAGCCCCGTCCTGGGGATGCCCGCTTTGCGCGAGGCCGTGGCAAACCGGTACAACCGGCTGTACGGCGGGAAGTATACGGCGGCAAACGTCATGATCACCGCCGGGGCCAAAGGCGCCCTCTACCACGTGATCGGCTCCCACATGGATGCCGGCGAGGAGATCCTCGTCCCCGCGCCGTACTACGTTTCCACGCCCCAAATCGTCAAGTTGTGGGGCGGGACCCCCCGCCTCGTTCCGTGCCGGTTCGAAAACGGCTTCCTTCCGGAGGTGGAGGCGCTGGAGGCGGCCTCGGGGCCGAAGACCCGGGGGATCGTCCTCAACTCCCCGTGCAATCCCACCGGGGCCGTCGTGCCCCGGGACCTCCTCGAGAAGATCGTGGCCTTCGCCGAGGGACGGGGGATGTTCGTCCTCCTGGACGAGTGCTACGACCGCTACGTCTACCAGGAGGGCCTCTACGCCTCGTCCGCTCACCTCGACCCCGAGGCCCGGAGGCCCGTGTTCTGCGCGGGCTCCTTTTCGAAGACCTTCTCCATGACGGGATACCGGCTAGGTTGGGCCCTGGGACCCTCTGCTGGGATCGCCGCCGCAGGCCGGATCCAGGCCCACTCCATGAACGGCGCCACGACCTTCGCGCAGATGGGCGGGATCGAGGCCCTTCGGCGCGAGGAGGACCTCTTCGCCCCCGTCCTGCGCGATTACTCCCTCCGGCGCGAGGCGTTGTACCAGGGTCTCCTGTCCCTTCCCGGGATGGAAGCGATCAAACCGGACGGGGCCTTCTACATCTTCCCCCGCGTCACGGGCCTCATGGAGCGGCTGGGCGCGGGAACGTCGGACTTCCTCGCGACTCGACTGCTCGAGGAGGCCGGGGTCATGGCCATCCCGGGCTCCGCCCTGGGGCTCGAGGGCTTCATGCGCTTCTCCTTCGCCGTTCCCGTACCGCAGATCCAGGAGGCGGTGGAGCGGATTCGAGGACTCCTGGACAGGCACCTGAGAGCCTAGTCCGACGGGCGGCGCCGCGCCTCCTGTGCGGAGGAAGGCGGGATTCGAGTGCCGGGAACGAGGTTCTCTTGAGCTCCTCGGATCGTCGGCATTTAGGGCCACCGTCCCGACCGGGGTCGCCTCCCCAAACCAGTTTCTGCCAGGACCCAGATTCAGTCCAAATCGTAACCGGAGTACACGAATCGCTCTAAACGCAGGTTACAGTATGACTATTATCAATATATATATAGTCAAGCATGGCTTCTCTAGGGTTCACTTTAGCCCAATCCTGTGAACCGGATTATCGCTCAGAAGGCAGCTGGGAAATCGGCTAGTGGCATCGTTTTGCTCACTTTCCCGTTTGAGGCACGGCGCTTGCATATTTCGCCTCTCGTTTTCGGACCTTTCATAGGAGGTGTGGATGGTGAAGAGGACGTGGATCGCCCTGGTTGTACTGGCCCTCGGAATCGCGGCCCTGGCCGCGGCGCCCGGCGGGATCGTCCCCGGACCGGCCCCCATGCCGGCGGGAGGCATCGTTCCCGATGTCGAGATGGCCAGGCAGAACGCGGAAGCGGAGGCCGCGAACTACCTTGCGGAGGCTCAGGGGAGACTGGGCCTCGGCGACGAAAACCTTACGTTTCTTCCCAGGAGCACGGATGTGGACCCCTTCGGCGCGAGCCACGTGCGCTTCGCGCAATTCTACAGGGGCATCCCGGTTTTCGGACAGGAGGTCATCGCCCACGTCAACAACGCCGTGGGAGGTGTCTTCGCGCTCACGACCCGCGTGGAGGCGGTTCCCGACCTCGACGTGACCCCGTCCTTCGGCTCACACCAGGCCGAGAGGATGGCGAAGGAGCAGTTCCGTTCGCTCCGCGGCCCCGGGAAGGCCTCGGCGCAGGCGGAGCTCTTCATCTACCCGAACTGCTCGGGCTACGACCTGGCCTACGTCGTTCGGGTCTCCAATGTGATGCAGGACAACTTGACGCCCGCCGAACACGTCTTCGTGATCGACGCGCGCAGCGGCGCCCCCATCGCGGACTGGGACGATCTGCACACGGCCAAGCCCGCGCCCATCGTGGTCAGCTACACCATCCCCAAGACGGCTCCCGGAAACTCGTACTACAGCGGGGACATCACCATCGGAACGGCGCAGGCCTCCGATGGGACCGCCAAGTATGCGCTGAAGGACCTCGTCCGGGGCGGCGGCTACACCATCGACATGCTCAACAAGACGAATGGCGGCACCCTGTTCACGAACACGACCAACGTGTGGGGCAACAACACCCTGGGCGACAGGGCCACCATCGGTGTGGACGGCCACTACGGCATGCAGGCCACGTGGGACTTCTACAAGCTGAACTACGGCCGCAACGGGATCTACAACGACGGTGTCGGGGCTTACTCCCGGGTTCATTACGGCCGCTCCTACAACAACGCCTTCTGGTCCTCCTCCTGCAAGTGCATGACCTACGGGGACGGGGACGGGAGCGTGTTTTCCCCCCTGACCTCCTTGGACGTCGCGGCCCACGAGATGAGCCACGGCGTCACGGCGGCCACCTCGGCCCTGGTCTATTCGGGCGAATCGGGAGGGCTGAACGAGTCCTTCTCCGATATCATCGCCTGCGGCGTCGAGTTCTGGGCCGCCGCCAACGGCGCCTCGACGGTTCCCGACTACTGGATCGGCGAGGACATCTACACGCCGTCGACTCCCGGCGACGCGCTAAGGTACATGGACACGCCGAAGCGCGACGGGCGGAGCATCGACCATTACAGCCTGTACACGTCGAGCACGGACGTCCATTACTCCTCGGGAATCTGGAACAACATGTTCTACCTTCTCGCGGCGGGCGGCACCAACCAGACGTCGGGCATCAGCGTGACGGGCATCGGAATCGACAAGGCCCTGGCCATCTGCTACCTGGCCAACACGGGCTACTTCGATCCTTCCGAGACCTTCGCCATGGCCCGTCAGGACTGCATTGCGGCAGCGACCCAGCTCTACGGCGCATCCAGTACCGAGGTCACGCGGGTGGGCCAGGCCTGGACGGCCGTCGGCGTCAACTGACAGGCGGAAGGCGGGTCATCGAGAGGGCCGGGCGGCGACGCCCGGCCCTTTTCCCTGACGGGCCGAGGGGCTGGGAGGCCGAGGGGTCCTCCGCCAAATCGGTCCTCGCCCGAACCGCTCCTTCCGCGAGGCTCCGCCCTACCGTCTCCTCGGGGGACGGCGGTCGCGGCCCTCGCGGGACCGGTCCTCGGAGCGGCGGGGCCTTTGCTCGCGGGGCGGTGCGGGAGGTCGGGCGGCGCCGAGGGGTGGCGTCTCGGGGCCGTGGAGGCTCCGCTGGTAGTAATTATCCAGGAGCATGGCGACGAGGTCCGTCTCGTCGGCCTCCTGTTCAAGGCTCCGCGCCAGGGGGAGAAAGCGCTTCAGGCGCTCCTTCCGGATGTTGTCGAGGGCCCGGAACTCGGATTCGAGAAGCGCCGTGACGCGCTGGGCTACGAGGGCTTCCACCTCCTCGTCGGTGGGGAGCGGCCGCTCCTCCATGGGGAGGTTGTACGCGCGGGCGATCTCCATGAGGCGGATCTCTTCCATGCCCGCCACCAGCGTGATGGCGGTGCCGGCGGCCCCCGCCCGCCCCGTGCGGCCGGAGCGGTGCACGTACGACTCGGGGTCCTCCCCGGGTTCGTACTGGATCACGTGGGAAAGCTCGGGGATGTCGATGCCTCGCGCGGCCACGTCCGTCGCCACGAGGAACCGCAAGGATCCCTCCCGGAGCCTCGCCATGACCTTCTCGCGGGCCGCCTGGGTCAGGTCGGCGCTGAGGGCGTCGGCGTCGTAGCCGAAGCGCTGGAGGACCGTCGTGACGAATCCCACGTTCTCCCGGGTGTTGCAGAAGATGATGGCGGAGGCGGGGTTCTCCACCTCGAGGATCTTCACGAGGGACCGATCCTTCCGCATGGGCGGGCAGACGGTGAAGAGGTGGGTCGTCTCGGCCACGTGGACGTGGTCCTTGCTCAGGCTGAGGAATCCGGGGTGGTCCAGGAACTCCTCCGCAAGGCGAAGGACGTAGGGGGGGTAGGTGGCCGAAAACATGGAGCCGTGCACCCGGCGGCGGGGAAGGAACGACTGGATCCGCCGCATGTCCGGGTAGAAGCCCATGGAGAGCATGCGGTCGGCCTCGTCGAAGACGAGGAACTTCAGTCCGTCGAGGCTCAAGGTCCCGCGGATGAGGTGGTCCAGAATGCGCCCCGGCGTGCCCACGACGAGGTGGGCGCCCCGCTTGAACCCCTCGATCTGGGGTCCGTAGGCCGCCCCCCCGTAAACGGAAACAACGTGCAGACCCCCTTCGCCGAAGAGGAGCATGGCGGCCTGCGCCACCTGGTGGGCCAACTCGCGGGTGGGTGTCAAGACGAGGGCCTGGCAGGAAGCCGAGGCGAAGTCCAGTTGGTGCACCATGGGGAGGACGTAGGCGCCCGTCTTCCCGCTCCCGGTTCGGGACTGGACCATCAGGTCCCGGCGTTGGAGCAGGTAGGGGATGGCCTTGGCTTGAACGGGCATGAGGGCGGACCATCCGGCCCGCGCCGCGGCCTCACGCACGGCCTCGGGAAGGGTTTCCAGGGTGGTCTCCGGAAGGGCGTTGTCGGGCTCGACCACGGGTTCAGCGGGCTTGTTCGGATCGGATTCGGTCATTTAGGGGCCTCGGATGTGGGGTCCTGGGGCGGCGCGGGAGCCGCTTCCGGAGCGGAGGCGCCGGTCGCCTCCGGGGCCTGTGGCGCGGGCGGAGCTTGCGACAGGAAGCGCCATTCGGGCCCGAACTGTTCCAGGAAGTACAGGGAATAGGATCGCACGAAGACGAAAATTGGGAGAAACGCCACGCTGCTGAGATAGGGCAGGGCGGCGATGCAGCACGTCACGCAGGTGCCAATGAGTACCAGGACCCCGGCGACGATGGCGATGACGATCTTAGCCAGCACGTAGAGCAGAAACGCTCCCTCGTGGCCGGCCAGCATCTCGTCGCGAAAGATACAGAGGGCCTGCACCGGCCGGGCGCCCCTCCGGTACGTGATGGGCACGACGAAGTCGTTGACGGCCATCTGGAGGAGGGCGAGGCAGACGAGAAGGATGGCGAGGAGAAGAGTTCCGAGCAGGAGCGCCGTGACGGAGCGCGCCCCAAAGCGGCCGTCGCGGATGTTGGGGTAGGCGAGGACGAAGCAGAAGCCTCCGATGAGCAAAAAGGCCCCGAACCCGGCGAGGCCCACGAGGAAGCGGAAGACGAAGAGCGTGTTCCCGAAGGCGCGGAAGCGCTCCCAGGGCTCGCTGACGGCGGCGCGGTCCTTGATGACGTTGTCGAGGAACATGAACTTGCCCCGGCTGGAGAGCCAGGTCAGGAGCGCGCCGAGGGCGAAGACGAAGAGGATCACTCCCGCCGCGATGAGGACAACGAGGCCCCAGTGCTCGGCCATCCACTGGCTGGCGCCCCGCCCGACCTCGTCCAGGTCGCCCCTCCCGCCGCGGCCCCGGCCGCCCAGGTTGCCCGCGGGGTTGTAGCCACCCCCTCCGTCCCCCAGGTGGGCGAGGAAGGCGCAGAAGCCCATGACGAACCACTTCTTGAGATCGAAGCGCTCGAAGAGAACGCGGCGAGTGTGCCGAAGCGCCGGATCGATGGGCGAGATGACCGAGATTTGCTGGACCCCTGCCATGAGGACCCCCTGCTTCCCACCGAGGCACGCCGAATGGCCCGACGGTTCTCCTTACCCTAACACCAGCATGCCCCTGGGGAAAGGGGGTGGTAGGGCCGGAGAGGGGGCGGTACGCGCGAGAGGCGGGCCCGGGTGTGGAGAGGAATCGCTCCATCCTCCGACCAGGGGCTAGTCCTCCGCTTCCGCCGACCCTCGCCGGCCCTTCAGGGCGCCGCGTCTCTTCTTTTCGTTGATCCGGCGCTCCCGGGAGGCGGCGGTGGGGGCCGTCGCCACCCTGCGCCGGGGGGCTCGGGCGGCCTGACGGATCAAGTCCACAAGACGGCCCAGGGCGTCCTCGCGGTTTCGCTCCCGCGACCGAAAGCGGCGGGCCGTGATGAGGATCTCCCCCGAGGAGGTGAGGCGAGCCCCGGCGAGGGCCAGCAGGCGTCCCCTCACTTCTTCGGGAAGGGAGGGCGAGCCCGCGGCGTCGAAACGGAGCTGGACGCACGTCGCCACCTTGTTCACGTTCTGGCCTCCGGGGCCCGGGGCCCGCACGAACTCCTCGCGGACCTCCTCGTCCCGGAGCGAGATGGACTCCGTGACCCGGATCACGGGCCGCCTCCTCCGAGCACGAGCGGCGCCAGGAAGGTCACGCCCAGAGGGATGACGATCACGGCCACCGCGTCCAGAAACACCCCCACCTTGATCATCTGCGTGATGCGGACGCACCCGGAGCCGTACACGATGGCGTTGGGGGGGGTGGAGACGGGCAGCATGAAGGCCATGCTGCACCCCAGGGCGCACGCGGCGGCGGGCTCCAGGGGCGAGATGCCGGCGCTGGCGGCTGCGGCGATGGCGAGGGGCACGAGCATGGTGGCCGCCGCCGTGTTGGAGGCGACTTCGGTGACGACGATCCCCGCGGCGGCGAAGAGGAAGGTCAGCGCCAGTGTGGAGCGCGCCCCGGTGGCGGCGACGAGACCCCGCCCCACGGCCTCCGCGAGCCCCGTCCGGAACATGGCGGCGCCGAGGGAGAGCCCGCCGCCGAAAAGGAGGAGCGTTCCCCAGTCGATGCGGACGGCCTGGTTCCAGGTGAGGGTGAGGGCCCCGGACTTCCGGTCCGCGGGAAGGAGGAAGAGGAGAGCGGATGCGGCCACGGCCACCACGCTCTCGGGAAGGACGCCCTGGAGAAGGATGTAGGCCCCGCTGGAGGTGCCCGCCACGGCGGCCACGACCCCGGGGAGCACCCACAGGATTACGGCGAGGAGGAAGGCGGCGAGGACGTTCCGCTCCCCGCGCGACATGGGGCCCAGGGCCGCCCGCTCCCGTTTCAGGATTTCGGAGGCCCCCTCGATGCGGCGCATCTCGGGGGGCAGGAGGAGGCGCATCAGGACGAGGGCCGCGGCCAGCATGGCGAGGAGGATCGGAAGGGCCAGGAGCATCCACTGGAAAAACGGGACCTTCACGCCCGCGAGCTTGTCCAGGTATCCCATGGCGATGAGGTTCGGCGGCGTCCCCACGGGGGTCCCGATGCCGCCGATGGACGAGGCGAAGGCGCACAGGAGCATGAGCGCCGTTCCGAACCGGAGCCGCGTCGGGTCCACCTCCCGTCCACCTGCGGAGAGGAGCCGCGCCATGGCGCCCAGGACGCCCAGGGCGATGGGAAAGAGCATGGCCGTCGTGGCGCTGTTGGAGAGCCACATGGAGAGGCCCGCCGCCAGCCCCGCGAAGGCCAGGAGGACCCGGGCGGCAGAGCCCCCCACGAGGGGAGAGGAAAGTAGGGCAAAGGCGACGCGCCGGTCGAGCCCGTGGACGGCCATGGCCTCGGCGAGCAGGAAAGAGCCCAGGAACAGAAAGATCACGGGGTCTCCGAAGGGGGCGAAGGCCTCCCCCGGCCCCGAGACGCGCAGGAGCACCATGAGAGCGGGGCCGAGGAGGGCGGTCACGGGAATGGGGACCGCTTCCGTGATCCACCACACGAGGACCCACGCCACGGCCGCGGCGAGGCGGGAGGCCGCCGCGGTGGGCGCGGGCACGGGAACCAGGAGGAGGAGGAGGAAGACCACGGGGCCGAGAGTGAGGCCCACTCTTCTTCGCCGGGCCTCAAAGCGCTCCTCCGCGGGGGACAGCTTCTCGCGGATCTCCGAAAGATCGCCGTAGCGGAGGCTCATCCCATTCCCTCCTTCCCGGTGGACCCAGGGTACCACGGCGCCCCAACGCAGGGCCTTGAGGGGGCTTTCCAGGAGAAGGCTCACCCGCTACCCTGGGGCCTGACCCATGGAGGAACGCCATGAAATGGCTCGTACCCGGTGCCGCCGCCCTCGCTCTCCTCTTCCTGGCGGATGCTCGCGTCCAGACATCCGGCGGGCCTTCGCCGCCGCCGGCCCTGGTCCTCCACGGCGGGGCGGGCGTGCTCCGGAAGGACCAGATGTCTCCGGAGAAAGAGGCGGCCTGCCGGGAGACGCTGGCCAAGGCGGCCCGGGCCGGTTGGGAAATTCTCGAGAAGGGGGGCTCCAGTTTGGACGCCGTGGAGACGGCGGTGAGGGTCCTGGAGGACTCCCCCCTCTTCAACGCCGGCAAGGGAGCCGTCTTCAACCACGAAGGGGCCCACGAGCTGGACGCGTCCATCATGGACGGCGCCACCCGGAGGGCGGGCGCCGTGGCGGGCCTCCGGCGCGTGAAAAACCCCGTCGTTCTGGCCCGAAGGGTCATGGAACGGTCCCCCCACGTGTTTCTCGTGGCCCAGGGCGCCGAGGCCTTCGCTCGGGAGCAGGGCCTGGACCTTGTCCTGCCCTCCTACTTCGACACGGAAGAGCGCTGGAATGACCTCCAGAGGGCCCGGATCCGGGAGCACGAACAGGGGGAGGGCGGCCCCCCGCCCGGGAGGGACCCGCCCCCCGAGAAGCGCGGCACCGTGGGCGCGGTGGCCTTGGACCGGTGCGGCCACCTCGCCGCGGCCACCTCCACCGGGGGCATGACGAACAAGCGGTGGGGCCGGGTGGGGGACTCCCCGGTCATCGGAGCGGGAACCTACGCCGACGACTCGTCCTGCGCCGTCTCGGCAACCGGCTGGGGGGAGTACTTCATCCGGGCGGCCGTGGCCCACGACATCCGCTGCCGCGTGGCCTACCGGCGGCAGAGCCTGCAATCGGCGGCCGACGCGGCTCTGGCGGAAGTGAAGGCCCTGGGGGGGGACGGCGGCGTGGTGGCCCTCGACGCGGCGGGTAACCGGGCCGTCTCCTTCAACACGCCGGGGATGGTTCGGGCCTGGGTCGAGGCCGACGGGACGGTGACCGTCCGTATCTACGAGGATCCGTGATAAAGTTCCAGGTGCTCCCAGGGGTCACGCACCATCGACGCGGGTTCTAACCACGTCGCCGTGCGGTCCCCGCGAGGGGCCCTTTGACGAGGAGGAGAGGACCATGGTTCGGAAGACGTCCGCCGCCGGGGCCGCCCCCGGGACCCGCATCGTCCGCTTCGCCGCCTGCTCGGTCGCCCTGCTCCTCCTTTCGGGCGTCCTGCTCTTCGCGCAGACCTTCACGCTCCTTCACGTGAACGACACCCATTCGCACCTGGACATGACCGGCCCCAAGGACGCCAACCTCGACGGCACCGAAGGGGGCCTCGCCAAGGCCGCGACGGTCATCGGCCAGGCGAAGGCGACGGAGCCGAACGTCCTGGTCCTCCACGCCGGGGACGTCTTCCACGGCGACCTCTTCTTCAACAAGTACTTCGGCGTGCCCGAGTTTCAGCTCATGAAGCAGTTGGGCTTCGACGCCATGGCCGTGGGAAACCACGAGTTCGACTTCGGTCCGGGCGTGCTCGCCATGGCCCTCAACCAGGCCTACGGCGTCGCCACGCTCCCGCTCCTGTCGGCCAACCTCGACCTGACCGGGTATCCGGCGCTGGCCACCTGGATCCAGCCCAACCTCATCAAGGAAGTGGACGGCGTCAAGATTGGCATCTTCTCCATGACCGTCCCCAACGTGCCCACGTCCATGCCCGACCCGGTCGTGATTCTTGGCGGGGACGACCCCGCCGTGCTCGTGGGCCTCGCCTACCAGCAGATGGTGGCCCTGCGCGCGCAGGGCGCCCAGGTCGTGATCTTCCTCTCCCACCTGGGCTACCTCTACGACGAGGCGGTGGCCGAGAACGTCCCGGGGATCGACCTCATCGTGGGCGGGCACGACCACTACCTCTTCGAGACCCCGGTGGTCTTCACGAACCCGCTCGGCAAGGCCGTGCCGTACGTGCAGGCGGGCAAGCACTACCACGCCGTCGGGAAGATGCACTTCACGTACTCGGCGGGAGCGGTGACGGTGGACGACTACCGGATCGTTCCCCTGGATGCCTCGGTGCCCAACGCGCCGACCGTCCAGGCCCTGGTGGATCAGCTCAAGGCGGGCATCGTCCAGCAGTACGGCGATGTCTACCACACGGTGGTGGCCAACGCTCCCTCCGGCGTGACTACCGCCTACGACCCCGGCCGCAGGCCCCGGGACACGGGGATGGGCAACCTCATCGCGGACGCGCTGAGGGACCGCACGGGCACGGACATCGCCATCACGCCAAACGGGCTCATCTCCGAGGGGCTCTCGGCGGGGCCCGTCGTGGGCGCAGACATCTTCCGCCCGGTAAGTTACGGCTACGATCCGGCCACGGGGCTCGGCCTCCAGATCGCCACCTTCCGGATCTCGGCGGCCATGCTGTGGCGGGGGCTGGAGACGGGATTGTACTACCTGCCCTACAACGAGGATGTATTCCTCCAGGTCTCCGGCATGAACTTCGCCTACAACGTGAACCGCCCGGCCTTCTTCCGCGTGCGGACGGGGACCATCCGGATCAACGGAAAACCCATCCGGTGGGGAAAGACCTACACGGTGACGGCCAACACGGGCGTGGTGGCGCTCCTGCCCAAGATGGGCATCGAGGTCACGGACCTGCAGATCCTTCCCGACCTCGAGTACGACGTCCTGAAGTGCTACATCCAGAAGCTGGGCACCGTCACGTACGAGAGCGAAGGCCGCGTCCGCGACCGTAGCGTCGCCCCGTAATTCACTCCCAGCCCGTCGGCCCGGGTGCGGCCCCCGGGCCGACCAAGGGCGCCCTCGGGGGGTTGCGAAAAAGCCCCGTCCGTGTAGAATAGGGGCCCTGGTCGGGGCGTAGCGCAGCCTGGTAGCGCACTTGGTTCGGGACCAAGGGGTCGGAGGTTCAAATCCTCTCGCCCCGACCAATCCAACCATTTCCCATCACGGATGCCCAAGATCTTTTTGGGCCCGTTTTGCGCTGCCTGCCTTCCGCAGCGAAGCGGAGGAAGGCGCGTCCCTCCACTGGCCGCCCGGTGGACTCGGGATGATCCACCGGGTTCGAACTGTTAGGGAGTTGGGTGCCGCCTTTCTGTGGAGAGGGGCGCCCCCCACTACTCGAAGGAGACCGTTCATGAAGAAAATCGCCGCCTATGCCGCTCTCGACGCGAAATCCCCGCTTGCCCCTTTCGTGGTGGAGCGGAGGGACCCCGGGCCCCACGACGTGTCCATCGAGGTCCTCTATTGTGGGATCTGCCACTCAGACATTCACCAGGCCCGTGACGAGTGGGGCGGCTCCCTCTTTCCCATGGTGCCCGGCCACGAGATCGTGGGGCGGGTCGGCGGGGCCGGCTCCGCCGTGAGCCGCTTCCGGAAGGGGGACCTGGTGGGAGTGGGTTGCATGGTGGACTCCTGCCGAACGTGCGACCCTTGCCGGCGGGACCTGGAGCAATTCTGCGAGAAGGGGGCGGCCTTCACGTACAACGGCACCGAGATGGACCGGACCACGCGGACCTACGGCGGCTACTCCACGCGGGTCGTGGTGGATGAGCGTTTCGTGCTCCGTGTGCCCGAGGCCCTGGATCCCGCGGGGGCGGCGCCCCTTCTCTGCGCGGGCATCACCACCTACTCTCCCCTGAGGCGCTTCGGCTGCAAGGGTGGGGACCGCGTGGGCGTCGTGGGCCTCGGGGGGCTCGGCCACATGGCCGTGAAGCTGGCCGCGTCCATGGGGGCGGAGGTGACCATGTTCTCCACCTCGAAGTCCAAGGAGGCCGACGCGCGCCGGCTCGGGGCCGCGGCCTTCGCCCTCTCCACCGACGGCTCGGCCTTCGAGAGGCTAGCCGGCCGCTTCGACCTCCTCATCGACACCATCTCCGCCCCCCACGACTACAACCAATACCTGGGGCTTCTCAAGCCCGAGCGGACCATGGTCCTGGTGGGCGCCCCGCCCCAGCCCGTGCCCGTCTCGGCCTTTTCCCTCATCGGCGGAAACAAGCGCCTGGCGGGCTCTCTCATCGGCGGCATCGCCGAGACCCAGGAGATGCTGGACTACTGCGGAGCGCACGGAATCGTCTCGGACGTGGAGGTCATCCCCGTCCAGGAGGTCAATGAGGCCTACGAGCGCATGCTCCGGGGGGATGTCCGCTACCGCTTCGTCATCGACGCCTCCAGCCTGAAGGGCTGATCCGGGCCAGGCGCCGCCCCAAGCCGCTCCCTTCCCCCCTGCCTCGCCCGGAGAGAGGGCTTGACAGGGAGGTGCAACAGGAATACATTAAGTCCATCATATCGTCATATGACGATATGATGGAGGAGAAGGGCATGCTGAAGCAGTCCGAGAGGCTCCTGAAAGCGGCCGCGGACCGCACGCGCCTGCGGATCCTCAAGATGCTCGAACCGGGCCCCCTGTGCGTCTGCCAGATCGTGGAGGCCCTGGGCCTTTCCCAGTCCGCCGTGAGCCGTCACCTTTCGATCCTTTGCGCGGCGGGTCTGCTGGAGGACGAACCCCGGGGGAAGTGGACCTACTACGGCCTCGCCCGCCCCGCCCAGGAGGAGGCCAGGCGGCTACTCGCCCTCGTGCGCTGTTGCGCGGGAGAGGACCCCGACGTCCACCGGGACAGAGAGAGGGCGGCCAGCGAGAAGATCCGGTCCCTCCCCTCCTGTTGCGGGCCCCTGGCCAAGGCGAGGAGGGCGCGGCGGTGACAGGGGGTGATGCGAAAGGGCTGAACCTCTTCGAGCGCTACCTGACCCTCTGGGTCGGCTTGTGCATGGCGGCCGGGGTGGCCCTGGGCAAGTTCTTTCCGGGCGTCACGGATTCCCTCAGGCAGATGGAGTTCGGGGAGGGGAGCCAGATCAACATCCCCATCGCGTTGCTGATCTGGCTCATGATCTACCCCATGATGCTCAAAATCGACTTCACGAGCCTCCTCGGGGTTCGCAGGAAGCCCAAAGGCCTTCTCGTTACCCTCTTCGTGAATTGGCTGGTGAAGCCCTTCTCCATGGCCTTCCTCGGGTGGCTCTTCTTCAAGCACCTCTTTCTGCCCCTCATCGGGCAAGAACTGGCGGACCAGTACATCGCGGGGGTCATCATTCTGGCCGCGGCTCCCTGCACGGCCATGGTCTTCGTCTGGAGTTACCTGACCGACGGCGATCCCGCCTACACGCTGGTGCAAGTCTCCGTCAACGATCTCATCATGCTCGTCCTCTTCGCCCCCATCGTGACCCTCCTCGTGAGCGGGGCCAGCAACCTCACGGTTCCCTTCCGGGTGCTGGTGTACTCGGTGGTGGCCTTCATCGTCGTCCCCTTGGCCCTGGGCTCCCTCAGCAGGCTCCTGCTGATCCGGGCAAAGGGCGCCGAGTGGTTCGAGAAGAAGTACCTCGCGTTCTTCCACCCGGTCACGATCTTGGCGCTATTGGCCACCCTGGTCTTCATTTTCGCCTTCCAGGCCGACAACATCACGGGGAAGGCCTTCCACGTGGTCCTCATCGCCGTCCCCATCCTGATCCAAGTGTACTTTAACTCGGGCCTCACCTACGGCCTCATGAAGCTGTTCAAAGTGCCTCACAACGTGGCTTCCCCCGGGGCCCTCATCGGAGCCAGCAACTTCTTCGAGCTGGCCGTAGCGACGGCCATCGCCCTCTACGGCCCAGGCTCGGGCGCCGCCCTGGCCACCGTCGTCGGCGTCCTCGTTGAGGTTCCCGTTATGCTCTCGGTGTGCCGCTTCTGCAACCGCACCCGGGGCTGGTTCCCCGAGGAGGTCGCCCCGTGAGCGCCCGCAAGACGGTCCTGGTCCTGTGCACGGGGAACTCCTGCCGCTCGCAGATGGCCGAGGGATGGATCCGTAACGATCTGGGCGACCTCGTGGAGGTCCATTCGGCGGGAACGCGGCCCTCCTTCGTCCACCCCCTCGCCGTGCGCGTTATGGGCGAAGCCGGGGTCGACCTTTCGGGGCACCTGAGCCGGTCCGTCCTGGAGTTCTGGGGCCGGCCCTTCGATCTCGTCGTGACGGTATGCGACGGCGCCCAGGAGGCCTGCCCGAGCTTCCAGGGCGCGGCCAGGCAGGTTCACGAGTCGATCCCGGACCCGGCGGCCGTCTCGGGAACGGAAGAAGAGGTCCTGGATGCGTTCCGCGAAGCGCGGGACGAAATCCGGAGGCGCCTCGTTCCCCTCGTGAGGAGGGAACTATCGCTCTGAAGCGGGCTCCCCGTGTCCGACGCGGCACGGGGGAACCAGAGTCCGGGAACGGATCGGGCTCCGCCGCTCCCGCGAACCTTTCGCTTTGACCAGAATCGGAGGCTCCAATGGACGAAGACGCCATCCGGAAGTCGGTGAGAGAGCACTACGCCGCAAGGGCCCGCGGATCCCAGGGATGCTGTGGTCCCGCGCCGTCGGCCCAGGGATGCTGCGGACCCGCGCCCGCCGCCAACTGCTGCGACCTGTCGGACCCGCGCGCCGTGGGGGCGGCCATCGGGTACTCGGAGGCCGACTTGGCCGCGGTCCCCGAAGGCGCGAACCTGGGCTTGGGGTGCGGAACCCCCCTCGCCTTTGCAGACCTGAAGCAGGGAGAGACGGTCGTGGACCTGGGCTCGGGCGCCGGCTTCGACTGCCTCCTCGCCTCTCGTAAGGTGGGACCCTCCGGCCGCGTCATCGGCGTGGACATGACCCCTGAGATGATCGAGAAGGCCCGGGAAAACGCCCGCAAAAGCGGAGCATCCAACGTGGAGTTCCGCCTCGGGGAGATCGAGCATCTGCCCGTCGCCGACCACTCCGCCGACAGGGTTATCTCCAACTGCGTCATCAACCTCTCCACGGACAAGCCCCAGGTCTTCCGGGAGGCCCTGCGGGTCCTGAAGCCGGGCGGACGCCTCATGGTCTCCGACCTCGTGCTCCTCAGGCCCCTGCCGGAGAGCGTGCGGGGGTCCGTCGAGGCCTACGCGGGGTGCATCTCCGGGGCCATGCTCAAGGAGGACTACCTGAAATCCATGGCGGAATCCGGGTTCCGGGAGGTGGAGGTGCTCTCCGAGGACGCCTATCCCATCGGGGCCTTTCTGGCCGACGCGTCGGAACTCGCCGTCTTCGCCCAGGGGCTTCCTCCAGAGGACGTCCGGGCGGCGGCCGAGGCGGTCGTCAGCCTGAAGGTCCGGGCCGTTAAGGGCTGAACCCCCCTTCGGAGGATCCCATGGCCGACCACAAGCCGGTGGTTCTTTTTCTCTGTACCGGGAACTCCTGCCGAAGCCAGATGGCGGAGGCCTTCCTGCGCGCCCTGGCGGGAGACCGCTACGAGTGCCACAGCGCGGGAACGGACCCGGCGCCCGCCGTTCATCCGGTGGCTGTGCGCGTGATGGCGGAAAAGGGGTACGACCTCTCGGGGGTGAGGCCCAAGGGCCTAAAGACCTACCTAGGCAGGCTCCCCGTGGCGGTCCTAATCACGGTGTGCGACACGGCGGCGAAAAACTGCCCTTCCCTCTGGCCCGGGGTGCGGGAGCGCCTCCACTGGCCCTTCGAGGACCCGGCTTTACACGTGGGGGACGAAGCCTCCACCCTGGACAAGTTCCGGGAGGTGCGGGACCGCATCGAGGAGCGCGTTACGGAGTGGATCGGGCGTCCGTCCCGTTGAGACCGGCCAGGAGCCACCTTCAGACGGGTGCGGCGCGCTTGACAGTATATTCGATTATGCGGATAATCTAATCTTCATTATGGAGGCACCGTGGCCGATCCGCTGAAAGCGAGCGCCCGCTTATTCCGGGACCTGGGCCATCCGGCGAGGCTCCGGATCCTCTGCCTCCTGGCGCGGGAGGGCCGGCAGTGCGTCTGCCGGATGCTCCCGGAGCTGGAGGTCCCCCAGCCCACCCTCTCCCGCCACCTGGCCATTCTGAGGGGCCACGGCCTCATCGAAGACGAACGGGAGGGCGCCATGGTCTTCTACCGGATCGCCGACTCTTCGGTCCTGCCCATCATGCGGGCCGCCGGTCTGCCCTGTGCGGAGTGTGGAAGGGGGGCGGGTCGGAAGCGCCCGTCCGGGAGGAGCGCGTGATGGCCATCCGTCGAATGTGGATCCTTCTCGTCCTGGTCCTCATCGGTTTTTCCGCGGTTGTCCCGGCCCAGGGGCCCGCGACTCCTCCGCCGGCCGCGCCGGAGAAAACGGCCGATCCCGTGCCACCCCCTCTGCCCCGCATGGTTGATCTGGGGAAGAAGTGGTGCATCCCCTGCAAGAAAATGGTGGCCGTGCTGCAGGAGGCGGAGCTTCGCTACCGGGGCAAGGCGGTCATCGAGTTCATCGACCTGGACGAGAAGCCCGAGGCCGCGGCCCGGTACAAGGTCATGATGATACCGACGCAGATCTTCTACTCGGCCGACGGGAAGGAAGTCGAGCGGCACATGGGCTACCTGCCGTTCGAGGAGGTCGAGAAGATCTTCGAGAAGATGGGCGTGGAGCGGAGCTCCTGATGGAGTCCTTCCTGGCCCAGTTCGGAGGGCTTATCGAGGGCGCTCCGCTCCTCGCCTTCGCCGCCGCGTTCTTGGGAGGGCTCCTCACGGCGAGCAACCCCTGCGTCCTGGTGAGCATCCCCCTCGTGCTGGCCTACGTGGGTGGAAGCGAGGAGGCGACCACCCTGCGACGCTCCCTCGTGTACGCCTTCTCGATGGTGGCCGGGCTCGCGGTCACCTTCACGGCGCTCGGCCTCGCCGCGGCGGTGCTGGGCCGGCTCTTCGGAGTCCAGGGCCGCTTTTGGCCCTTCGTGATCGCCGGGGTGTGCATCGCCATGGGACTCCACATGCTCGGGTGGCTTCCCCTGAAGGTGGGCTTCGGCCTACCCCTGAGGCCCAGGGGACGGGGGGCGCTGGGCGCCTTCGTCTTGGGGCTCCTCTTCGGCGTGATCTCCACGCCGTGCGCCGTTCCCATCCTGGCCGTCCTCCTCACCTTCATCGCCCAGAAGGGGAGTGTGGTCTACGGCGGCGCCCTGCTCCTGGCCTACGCCATGGGCCATTGCATGCTGGTCCTGCTGGCTGGGGTCTCCATGGGGGCCGTGAGGGCCCTGCTGGAAAGCCGCCGCTGGGCGGCGGCCAACCTGTGGCTGAGGCGCGGCGCCGGAGTCCTGATCCTGTTGCTCGGTCTCTACGTGGCCCTTCGCCCCCTTTTCCCTGTGGGAGATTGAGCGGAGACACAGAATCCTTCAGGAAGCTTCGGAGGTGGACATGATCGACGTGAAGATCGCCGGGCCCGGGTGCAAAAACTGCGAGGAACTGGCCTCCCGCGTGCGGGCGGCCCTCGAACGGCAGTCCATCGAGGCCACCCTGGTCAAGGTCACGGACTACAAGGAGATCGCGGCCCTGGGGATCCTGATGACCCCCGGCCTCGTGGTGGACGGAAAGGTCCTGAGCCAGGGGAAGCTGCCCACCGAGTCCACCCTGGAGTCCTGGCTTCTCCGGGCCGCGGGGCGGTAGCTCCCCGGTCCCCCTCCCCGTGCACGAAAGGCCGAACATGCGAAAGGAATGGACCACGGCAGGACTCCTCCTGGCGGCGTTCCTCGCCGCCGCCCTCGTCCCCTGGGAGGCCCCCCGGTTTCGAGGGTCGGGACTGGAGGCCGTCCTCATGCTGCAGGACTACGCCCGCGAGCACGTGGTCCTATGCCTGATCCCCGCACTATTCATCGCCGGGGCCATCGGCGTCTTCGTGAGCCAGGCTTCGGTCATGCGGTACCTCGGCGCCCGGGCCAGCAAGTGGCTCTCCTACTCGGTGGCCTCGGTGTCCGGGACCATCCTCGCGGTGTGCTCCTGCACGGTGCTCCCTCTCTTTGCGGGCATCTCGACCCGCGGGGCGGGGCTCGGCCCCGCCGTGGCCTTCCTCTACTCGGGACCCGCCATCAACGTTCTGGCCATCGTGCTCACGGCGCGGGTCCTGGGCTGGAAGATGGGTGTGGCGAGGGCCGTGGGTGCGGTGCTCCTCAGCGTACTGATCGGACTCCTGATGCACCTTGTCTTTCTCAAGGAGGAGCGGGAAAGGGAAGCGAACGCGGAAGCCTTCGACCTTCTGGAGGAGGAGTCCGGCCGCCCCCTCTGGAAAACCGCCGCCACCTTCGCGGCCATGGTGGCCGTCCTTGTCTTCGCCAACTGGGGGAAACCCGCCGGGCTCTCCGTCGAGACGGCGGACGGCCAGGTTGTTGCCGGCACGCGGGTCCTCGAGAACGCCTCGGCCGTCACGATCCTGACCGGAGCGGGGGAGAAGGTGACGATCCCCCGTGAGCAGATTTCCAGCGTCTCTTATGGGGAGGGGTTGTACGCGTCCACGTACCGGCTCCGCTTTTGGATGGCCGGACTCTTCCTCCTCGCGCTCCTCGCCATGGTGGCGGCCTGGTACGGGAAGGGCGAACGGGCGGAGTGGGGGAGCGCCACGTGGGGCTTCGCCAAGCAGATCCTTCCGCTCTTGTTCGCGGGGGTCCTGGCGGCGGGATTCCTCCTCGGACGGCCCGGCCACGAGGCCCTCGTTCCCGGCGCCTGGGTGGCCTCTCTGGTGGGGGGGAACTCCCTCTGGGCAAACTTCCTGGCCGCCACGTCCGGGGCCCTCATGTATTTCGCCACGCTCACCGAGGTGCCCATCCTCCAGGGCCTCATCGGTTCGGGAATGGGCAAGGGCCCCGCCCTTGCGCTCCTCCTCGCGGGACCGGCCCTCTCCCTCCCCTCCATGCTCGTCCTGCGCAGCGTTATGGGAACGCGGAAGATGCTCACTTACGTGTGCCTCGTGGTCGTCCTGTCCTCCTCGGCCGGGTGGATCGTCGGACCGTTCCTGGCCTGAACGCGGCCGCACCGGCCGGAGGAATTCCCGACCGGGCCCGATCTTCCCCCGCCTTCTTCCCATCCTCCGATGGCGACACGCGGCGTCCCTTCCAGGGGTGTTTGCCACGGCGGGGAGAATGGCGTGAAACCTGCCCAGACAATACCTTTTCGCCCCGACTGTTTTTTGAGCGGGAGGGGCGGGCATGCAGAGGGGCCGGCGGCACCCGACCCTGCTCTGGCCCGGAGATCCGGTGGATTTCTGGAGGGTGGAGGCCTGCGTCCCTCCGTCCCTGCTCCGCCTCCGCGCGGAGATGAAACTCCCCGGATCAGCGTGGCTGGAATTCAGGGTGAGACCGGAAGGACCCGGCTCGAGATGGATCGTCCAGCGGGCCCTTTTCGATTCCCGCGGGCTGGCGGGCCTTCTGTACTGGTACGCCCTCTATCCCGTTCACCGGATCATCTTCTCCGGCTTGGTACGGGCCATCGGTCGCCGGGCGGTTTGGATCGGGCGTCCCTGTCAAGTCGAAACCACGAGAGCGTAAACGTCGTTCTCAGATCTGGCACCATCTTGGTAACTGGGTTATCGTTTCGCCCAGTTGAAATCGATCTGTTTGCGCCCTATACTTTTCTAAGCCGGGGAGGGTAGTTCGTTCACGATTTTGGAAGGTGGATGGTTCGGTTAGGGGGAGAATCGAACCGCATGACCTCGCCGCTCCGGGGGGAGAGACCACGGCGGGGCGAAGCGAGGCGAGTACTGGCGGGGAGGGGGGGCTTGACGCCGTGAGCCATCGAATACTCGTTCTGGATGGAAACGCCGACCACGCAAAGACCTTGACGTCCTGGTTGGCCGCCGACGGCCGGCAGGTTGTCGCCGTGTCGGGTCCCGCCCAGGCGGAATCGGAGATCGGGACCTGCCTCCCCGACCTGGTCGTGCTGGGCTCGTGCCCCCGAGAAAGCGGCTGCCGGACGCTTTTCGAGCGGCTCTCGGCCCTACAGGCGGACCGGAATGTTCCGGTCCTCCTGCTGGCCCGGGAGGGGCGAGAAAGCCATGTGGCGGAGGGGATCCTCGATCCCGACGACGTTCTCCTCGGGCCCCTGAGCATGCCCCAGGTGACCGCTCGGGTCCGGTCCCTCCTCAAGACCAAGGCCTTGGCGGACCGTCTCCGGCTGGCTTACTTCCACCTGGACGAACTGGGGGGCTTCACCGAAACGTACGCCGAGGAGATCGTGGCGGACTGGAGGCCCGAGGACCTTGCGGCGCGCATGGCCTCCGTGCTCCTGAGCCCGAGGGACGGGTCCCCCCAGCGGCCGAGCTTCATTTGGGGATCGGCGGTCATCCGGGGACGCCGACACGGCATCGCCTGCTATCGCACCGACCGGGATTGGCACAGCCTCGTGACGCGCTGTCCGTCGGGGGAGATGGAGAAGCTCCTGAGCCCCTACGCCCTCGATGCGGGGCGCTACGTCTGCAACGCGCCCCTGCCTGGCCGGCTGAAGGCCCTCCTCGGGGTGAGCCCCGACCTGAACCTGCCCAACTTCGCCGCCATTTTCAGGGAGGACGACGCCCTCCTGGCGGCCGGGTACCCCTGGGAGGTGACGGCCAACGACCTCCCCCTCCTGCAGGCCTCCCTCCGCCAGTGGTCCGTTTTCCGCCGCATTTGGAGGGAGACGCGGAAGACCGAGGAGGCCAATTTTCAGGCCATGGAGGCCCTGGCGCTGGCCGCCGAATTCCACGATCCCAGCACAGCCGGCCACGTGCGCCGCCTCAACACGTACGCATGGAATCTCTCCCGACTCCTCGGCCAGAGCCCCCGCTTCGTGCGGTGGATCTCGCACTGCGCCCAGCTCCACGACGTGGGCAAGCTGACGCTCCCGGGCGCCCTGCTCAACAAGAAGGGCCCCCTCAATCCGCGGGAGTGGGAACGGGTGCGGGCTCACACCGTGAACGGCGCCAGGCTCCTCGGCCACTCGCCCCAACTGGCCATGGCCGCTCGGATCGCGCGACATCACCACGAGAACTTCGACGGGACGGGCTATCCCGACGGACTAGCCGAGGAGCGGATCCCCCTGGAAGCGAGGATCGTCAAGCTCGCCGACGTCTACGACGCGCTCCGGACCGAGCGCCCCTACAAGAAGGGCTACACCCACGCAGAGGCCCTAAAGGTACTGACGGAAGGGGAGGGCCGGGTCCTGCCCGCCCACTTCGATCCCTCCGTCCTGGAGGCCTTCCTCTCCTCCCACCGGGACTTTGAGGCCGTCTTTGAAAGCGGCCGCGCCGGCCCCACCTCGTAACCCTTCCCTCCGATCCGCCTGACCCCGCCCGTCGCTCCGGTTGCGGCGGACGGTCGGGGCGTTGTACGTTGGGCCGGGAGGCCTTCATGGCCAATTGGGACGACGACGAGGAAGAAAAGCCCAAGAGGGAGCCCGGCGAGGCGTGCGACCTGTGCGGAGTCAAGGGCTTCTGGCTCCACATGAGCAAGTGCCCCATGTGCCACAAGTTCGTGTGCGACGAGTGCCGGTACCAGTACGGCGGCAAGGACTTCTGCAGCCGGCACTGCGCCAACGAGTTCTTCTGGGGAGGCGAAGATGGCGAAATCGACGACCTATGAGGTTCATCTCGAGCTGACGCATCGGCCCCGAAGGCTGCGCGAAAACCCGATCCTGAGGTCCATGGTGGAGGAGACGAGGCTCTCCCCGAAGGACTTCGTCTACCCCATGTTCCTGTGCGAGGGCTCCAAGGTCCGGCAGGAAGTGGGGTCCATGCCGGGAGTCTTTCGCCAGTCGGTGGATCAGGGCTTGAAAGAGATGGAAGAGGCGCTTTCCCTCGGCGTGCGGTCGGTGATCCTCTTCGGCATCCCTTCCAAGAAGGACCCCTTGGGCCGCCAGGCCTACGCGCCCCAGGGGATCATCCAGAAGGGCGTCCGGGCGGCCAAGAAGGCCTTCGGCTCCGACCTCCTCGTGGTCACCGACGTGTGCCTTTGCGAGTACACGGACCACGGCCACTGCGCCCCCGTATCCGAGGGGCGGATCCTCAACGATCCGGGTGTGGCCATCCATTGCAAGACGGCCCTCTCCCACGCCGAGGCCGGCGCCGACGTGGTGGCGCCCTCGGACATGATGGACGGCCGGGTGGGTGCCATCCGCCAGTCCCTCGACGGGGCCGGGTTCGAGCGGATTCCCATCCTGGCCTACTCGGCCAAGTACGCCTCGGCCTTCTATGGCCCCTTCAGGGACGCCGCCGACTCGACGCCGCAGTTCGGCGATCGGCGCTCCTACCAGATGGATCCGGCCAACGCGGAGGAGGCCCTCCGCGAGGTGGCCCTCGACATCGACGAAGGGGCGGACATCGTCATGGTAAAGCCCGCCCTGCCCTACCTGGACGTGATCCGGCGGGTGAAGGAGGTCTTTCAGATGCCCGTGGCGGCCTACAACGTGAGCGGGGAATACGCCATGATCAAGGCCGCCGCGCGGCTCGGCTGGATCGACCACGACCGGGCCATGATGGAATCCCTCACGGCCATCAAGCGGGCCGGGGCCTCCATCCTCCTCACGTACTTCGCCAAGGAGGCGGCTGTCCTGCTCAACCGCGAGGCGGGCCAGGGAACGCGAAGGCGGACGTAGCGCGCCGAAGCCGTGCCGAGGCCCGCAAGGGTTTTTCAGCAGCCTGCTAGGCGCGGTGCATCGAGTGGTGGGGGTGCGCGTACCGTTCCGTCGGGGGAAAGGCGCTCTCCTCGGGGAGGTCGGCGCAGTCGGGAAGGTTGCCGCAGGCGGAGCGCTTCACGAGATCTGCGCTCAACACTTGGCGGAGTGCCACGTACAACCCCATCCGAAGGTCGTCGCGGAGCCCGGGCGGGCAGTGGCATTCGAATACGGAGAAGGAGACCTGGACCAAGTCTTCGAGAAGAGCCTCTGATGTAATCGCGTCCTTGAGTTGAATCCGCATAGCGATCCCCCGGGCCCGCACCGACGCCTTCGGCTCCTCCATCCGGGGCGGCGGAAGCGGCGGGCTCTCTTGTGAAGATACCCTCCGCCGGCGCCCCCGTCCCCCAGTTGACCCATGCAGTTGCCTCGCGGAGGCCAAATGCCCCAAGGGTTGGGGGATATGCCCCTGCCTGACAACCGGGCGGGCCGGGCGAATTCAGGAGGCGCCGGGGAGAGCCGGGGGGTGTATCTGGTACCATGAAATCCGAAGGTGTGCCGTCGGGTGGCCCCCGTCGCGAGCCTTCGGGAGGGGAGGCCGGATCGTGTTTCTGACGCTGGAGGGCATCGAGGGGAGCGGTAAGACGACGCAGGCGTCCCTGCTGGCCGGCGCGTTGCGCCGCGGGGGGCGGGAGGTGCTCCTTACTCGGGAGCCTGGCGGGTCTCCCTTGGGGGCACCCCTGCGGCATTTGCTCCTCTCCGGCGAGTTTTCCCCCTCCTCCCGGTGCGAACTCCTTCTTTACGGCGCCGAGCGCGCGGAACACGTAGCCCGGGTCATCCGGCCCGCCCTGGCCCGCGGGGCGTGGGTCCTGTGCGACCGGTTCGGGGATGCGACCCGGGCGTACCAGGCCTTCGGGCGGGGCCTTCCGAGGGATGTGGTGGAGGCGGTCCACCTGGCGGCCACGGAAGGCCTGGAGCCGGACCTTACACTCTATTTGCGCCTTCCTCCCGAGGAGGGACTTTCCCGGGCCCGGGCGAGGAACGGGGCGGGGACGTGCCGGGAGGGGAGGTTCGAGGAGGAGTCCATGGAGTTCCACCGGAGGGTGGCGAGAGGATACGAGGCCCTGGCCGCCGAATTCCCCGAGCGGATCCATCCGGTGGACGCCTCGGGAGAGGAGGAAACGGTCCACCGGCGCATCCTCTCGCTTCTGGAGATCCTCGGTGTCCTTTGAATCCGCCCGATGGGCCGTCGAGTTCGCCGCCGTTAAAGGCCTGGCCCACCTGGCCGCCCGGCTCACCCCGGCCACGCGCCGCTCCGTGGGCGGGGCCCTGGGATCGGCCGCCTATCTCTTGGACGCCCGCCACCGCCGGGTGGCTCTGCGGAATGTGGAGTCCGCCCTGCCCGCCCTCTCCGCACGGGAGCGCCGGGCCGTTGCCAAGGGGGCCTTCTCGCACCTCGGCCGGCTCCTCGTGGAGATCCTGGAGCACGACGAACCGACGTCGGCCCTCCTGGACCGCTGCCGCTTCGAGGGCCTCCATCACCTGAAGGCCGCCGCGGAGGCGGGCCGTGGATACTTCCTCGTCTCCGCCCACTTCGGAAACTGGGAGAGGGTCGCCCTTCTCCAGGCGGCCCTCGGCTACCCCCTCTGGATGATCACCCGACCCTTGGACAACCCCCGCCTCGAGGCCTTTCTCGCCCAGCGGCGGGAGCGCACGGGGAACCGCGTCATCCACAAGCGGAGGGCGGTTCGGGAGATGGTCAAGGGCCTACGGGAGGGACGGGGCATCGCCCTCGTCATCGACCAAAATTTCGGCGAGCCGGGCCGCGTCTTCGTGCCCTTCTTCGGCCGGCCGGCGGCCACCACGCCGGTTCTGGGGAGCCTCGCCGTGCGGACCGGCGCGGCGGTCCTTCCCGTCTTTTCCTACCCGGAGCCCGGCGGCCGATACCGGGTCGTCTACGGCCCCCTTCTCCCCGTGCCCTCCACGGGAGATCCCGAGGCGAACGCGCTTGCGGTGACGGCGGCGGCCACCGCGCGCATCGAGGAGGCGGTCCGCGCCTGCCCCGCGGCCTGGTTCTGGATGCACCGGCGGTGGCGGACGCGCCCCGACGGCCCCGACCACGGACCCTGACCTATTCCCGATTCTCCGCCCATCCGGCATACTGTCCGCCTGCGAAGGAGAGGCGGATGGAGGCGCGCGGCGGCGGTCGGTGGGCGGTCTTCTTCGACCGCGACGGCACCCTGACCGAGGAGGTGGGTTACGTGAACCACCCCGACCGGCTGGCCCTGATCCCCGGGGCCGCCGAAGCGGTCGCCCTTCTGAACCGGGCCGGCGTTCCCGCCATTGTGGCCACCAACCAGGCCGGCGTGGCCCGCGGCTACTTCACCGAGGACATGGTTCTTCTGGTCATCCAGCGCCTTAAGGACCTCCTCGCCCGCCTGGGCGCGCGCCTCGACGCGGTGTACTACTGCCCCCACCACCCCAGCGTCGGCCCCGCCCCCTACCGCACCTCCTGCGACTGCCGCAAGCCCAAGCCTGGCATGCTCCTTCGGGGGGCGGAAGCCTTCGGACTGGACCTCGCAAGGTGCTACGTCGTGGGAGACAAGATCAGCGACGTGGGCTTCGCCCGGGCTGCCGGGGCGAAGGGGGTCCTCGTCCTTACGGGCTACGGGCGCGGGGAGCATGCCTTTCAGCAAGACCAGTGGACGGTAACGCCCGACTATGTGGCCGAGGATGCGTGCGACGCGGTGCGCTGGATCCTCGCGCAGGAGGGGCTGGCCGGGGACGCGGTGGCGAGTTCGGGAGGGAGCCGCCCATGAGCGGTGGAGGCACAGCGAAGTCCGTGGATCTCCGGGGGAGGTGGCGGCGCCTGGCCGAAGTGGCGGACGCCTTCGCGGGAACGCCCGTGGCGGTCCTCGGCGACCTCGTCCTCGACCGCTTCTGGTACGGCGCCGTTCAGCGAATTTCCCGGGAAGCGCCGGTGCCCATCGTGCGTCTCACCCGCGCGCGCCTTCTGCCGGGGTGCGCCGCCAATACCGTCTGGAACCTGGCCGCCCTCGGCGCCGCGGTGCGGCCCGTGGGCGTCGCCGGGGAGGACGAAACGGGACGCCAGCTCCTGGACCTCTTCCGGGAGCGCAGGCTGTCCGTGGACGGGATCGTCTCCCGCCCCGGGTGGGAGACGCCCACCAAAACCCGCGTTCTCGCCGGCACCCTTCACGGGCCCCGCCAGCAGCTCGTCCGCGTGGATTCGGGAGAGGAGAACGCCCTCCCCGGCGATCTGCTGGACCGGATTCGCGAGCGCCTGGAGGCATCCTTGGACGGCGCCCGGGCCCTGGTCCTTTCGGACTACGGGTACGGCCTGGTGGAGGCGGTATGGGGATCGGACCACGCGGGAAAGGTCCCCATCGTGGCCCTGGACTCGCGTTTCGGTCTCCTCCGCTATTCCGGGCTCACGACGGCCACGCCCAACGAGGAAGAGTTCGACGATGCCTGTGGCGCCCCGGCCGGAGACGACGAAGCCGGCCTGGCGGAGAGGGGGGAGGCCCTACGGGCCCGACAGGGCCTGAAGGCCCTGCTGGTGACCCGGGGGGCCCGCGGGATGGCCCTTTTCGAGGAGGGGGCACCGCCGGTCCTCCTCCCCATCGTCGGCTCCGACCAAGTGGTGGACGTGACGGGAGCGGGCGACACGGTCATCAGCACCTACGTCCTCGCGCTCTGCGCGGGGGCCTCCTTCCTGGAGGCGGCGGCCTTGGCCAACGTGGCGGGGGGGATCGTGGTCCAAAAGCACGGCACGGCCACCGCGAGCGTGGCGGAGTTGAAGCGGACCCTCGAAGCCTGGGGGGAGGGGCGGCTCTAATGGAGGCGCCCGGGCCCGGCTTTCCCGAAACCGTCGCCGGGAAGGTGTTGACGCGCAAGGAGGCGGAGGCCCTCCTGTCGCGCGCCGGCCGCTCGGGCAAGACCCTGGCCCTCGCCAACGGGTGCTTCGACCTCCTCCACGTGGGCCACGTGCGCTACCTGCAGGGAGCCAAGGCCGAGGCCGACCTACTCCTGGTGGCGGTGAACGCCGACGCCTCCGTCCGCCGCCTCAAGGGCGAGGGCCGGCCTCTGCAGGGCGAGGCGGACCGGGCCGAGATCGTGGCTTCCCTGGCCTGTGTGGATTACGTGACCGTCTTTCCGGAGGACACGGTGGTCCCCCTCATCGAGGCCCTGGAACCCGACGTTCACTGCAAGGGGACCGACTACACGGCCGAGACCGTTCCCGAACGGGAAGCCGTCCGTGCCCACGGCGGCCGGGTTGCCATCGTGGGCGATCCCAAGGACCACGCGACGACGGAGATCCTGGAGAGAATCGCGAGATGGGAGACGTGAGACGGCAGACGTGAAATGGGAGACGAGAGACGGGAGGCGCGGAGCCGGGGAGAAGGGCCGCTGAGACCCTGTTCCCTCAATCCACGGAGATGGCGCCCTGGGGGCAGTTCTCCACGCAGAGGTTACAGCCCGTGCAGCTCTCCTCGCGCACGACCTTGATGACCGAATTCACGACCTCGAAGACGTCCTCGGGGCATACCTCCAGGCACATCCGGTTGTCCTCGCACTCGTTGTAATCCACCTTCACCGTGTACATCCGCGCCTCCGTTTCCCCCCCAACATGGGAGCCCCCCGCGCGCTTGTCAAGGTTCCTTGGCCCAGGATAGCCAAGTCCTTTTACTGCTCCGACGCCGGTACAAGTTGACACGATACAGCGGGCTCCTTCGCAGTGGGGATGGGTGAGCCGCGAGGCCGAAGCCGCAGCATACCATGCAGTTGTGCCCCACCGCTCTCCTCCCTCTCGGTAGGGGCTGGGAGGACCCGCCCCGCGAGAAGCCTCTCCGCGTGGCCACCAAGTACCCACGCACCGTGGAGCGGATTTTCGGCGAGACGGGGGAATGGGTCCGGGTCATTCGCCTGCTTTCCTCCGCCGAACTGGCCCCCGTATTGGGACTCTCGGACCTCATGGTGGACGAGCTGGATACGGGCCGAACCCTGAGGGAGAACGGGCTCGTCGAGAAAAGGGTGCTGAGGTCCGTGGAGGCGCACCTGGTGGCCAACCGAAGCGCCTACCGGTTCCTCAGAGAGAGGTGGTGGGAGGGCAGCCGGGTGTAAGGCCCCGCGGGGACGGGCCTGCAGGCCGGTTGCATCGGGGCGCCGGCTGGTCCATCCTAGGCCTGCGGCGATTCCGCAGAGGCCGCCGCGGGAGGGTTCCGTGACCGGCCAAATGGACGCCCTGTTCGAGTTTCTGCTCTCCTTTTCGCCGCAGGTCAGCGATCTGAATTTCTCCGTAGGACGGTCCCCCCAGGTCGAGGTGAACGGCCAGCTCGTAGAGGTCCCCATCAAGGGGCTCGGGAAACTCTCCCCCTACCAGACGGAGCAGATCGCGCTGCACCTCATGCGCAACGACCGGAACCTCATCCGGAAGCTTCTCAAGCAGGGATCGGCGGACCTCTCCTACTCCATCCCGGGCAAGACCCGCTTCCGCGTCAACGTCTTCTCCCAGAGGGGTACCTACAGCATCGTCCTGAGGGTTATCCCCAGCGGGGTCCCCACGGTGGAGGAGCTAGGCCTGCCGGACCAGATCAACCGAGTGGCCGAGGAGCGCAACGGAATCGTCCTCGTTACGGGCCCCACCGGAAACGGAAAGTCCACGACACTCGCGGCCATCATCAACAAGATCAACATGGACAAGGCCTTTCACATCGTAACCATCGAGGATCCCATCGAATACCTTCACCGCCACAAGAAGTCCACCATCAACCAGCGCGAGCTGGGCGCCGACGTGCCGACCTTCGCCCTCGCCCTCCGCGCGGCCCTCCGCCAGGCGCCCAAGGTGATTCTCGTGGGAGAGATGCGGGACGTGGAGACCACCGAGATCGCCCTAGAGGCGGCGGAGACCGGGCACCTCGTTCTCTCCACGCTCCACACCATCGACGCCAGCAAGACTGTGGACCGGATCATCGGACTTTTCCCGAAGAACGAGGAGCAGCAGATCCGCACGCGCTTCGGCCAGACGTTCAAGTGGATCATCTCCCAACGGCTCATCCCCCGGGCGGACGGGACGGGGCGATTGGCGGTGTGCGAGATTCTGCGGTCCAGCGAGCGAACCCGCGAGTACATCCAGAAGGGCGAGAGCGAAGGCAAGAGCCTCGTGGATGCGATGAACGACGGGTTCCTCGACGGGATGCAAACGTTCGACAACGAGTTGGAACGGCTCTGGAAAGAGGGAGCCGTAACCCGGGAAATGGCGCTTTCCTACGCAACCAACGCGGCCAACCTGGCGCTCAGGATGTCCGGGATCGCGGCAACGGGGGGAGAGGCCAAGGCCGCCCAGAGACCCGTCCCGGGGGGAAGGGTCGCCGCGGCGCCGGCGGTGGAGCCCAGGCCTCCGGCAAAGAGGCCTCCTGACCCGGAACCGGCGGCCCCGCTGCTGGACCTGGCCGCGTTGGACGTGGACATCAAAGACCTCATGGAATAGCGGGAGGGGAGAGCGCCGTGACGATCACGTGTCCCGATTGCGGGAAGTCCTTCCAGGTGGACGAGGCCAAACTCCCCGCTCGGCCGGTGGCGCTGAAGTGCCCCGCCTGTGGGGGCCGGATTTCCGTGGCGTTGGAGGGCTCCCCCCCGCCCTTCGAACGGCCGACCCCGGCCCGAAAGGACCCTCCGGAGGAGGGGAACGGCCTGCGGCCCGGAACGCTTGCCTGGGATCGCCTGCGCCGGGAGGTCGCGGCCGACGTCCTCAGGCACCTGGGAGTCGCTTCCGGATCCTTTGGCCCCGAGGACGAGGCAGAGTTCGGGGACGACGGGCAGAAAACGGCGCTCGTCTGCGAGGACGAGGCCCTCTTCCAGGTCGCCATCTCCGAGATCCTCGAGCGACAGGGGTACGCCGTGGACCTTGCGGCCTCCAAGGCGGCGGCCCTCGAGGCCCTCGGGCGGAAACAGTATGACCTCGTGACCGTGGATAACTGTTACGGCGACGATCCCGAAGGCGGATTCGCCATTCTGCAGTCCATCAACGCCCTCCCGCCCGAGGTGCGACGCAGCATGTATGTGGCCTTCGTCTCGGTGGACCTCTCCACCATGGACACCCGGTCGGCCTTCATCCTCGGGGCGAACCTCACGGTCTCGAAAAAGGACGTCAAGAAGCTGGACCGCATCCTCCTCCAGGGCCAGCGGGAGCACGCCAACCTCTACCGGGTCTTTCGCAAGGTGGAGGAAGAGCTCCAAAAAGCGGAGGGCTAGACCGGTCCCCTCCGGTTCCCGGCGGCACCAGGAAGGACCGGAAGGGCCCCGCCCCCCCCAAAACCCTTGCCCCACCGCCTTGCGCCGTGAGTACGCGAGACTTGACGCCGGGGACGGCGGGCCGCTAAACTGACTCACTGTATCGCCCCGGAACGCTGAGTCCCTGAACAGGAGGGGTTATGAAAGTCTACGGACCGCAGGAGATTCGGAACGTCACGCTTCTCGGCCACGGCGGCACCGGGAAGACCAGCCTCGCGTCGGCCCTTCTTTATACGGCGAAGGCCATGAACCGCTTCGGAAAAGTGGACGAGGGAACGGCTCCCACGGACTTCGAGCCGGACGAGATCGAAAAGAAGTTCTCCGTCTCCACGAGCCTCGCCTTCGCCGAATGGAACAAGTGCAAGATCAACGTCTTCGATACCCCCGGATACGGCAACTTCATCGCCGACGCCCGGGGGCCCATCCGGGTGTCGGATGCGGCGGTCCTGCTCGTGAGCGCGGTTTCTGGCGTGGAGGTCATGACCAACAAGGCCTGGGAATACGCGGAGGAATTCGGCGTGCCCAGGATTCTGGCGGTCAACAAAATGGATAGGGAAAACGCCTCCTTCGAGCGCGCCCTGAAATCCATCCACGAAAACTTCGGCCGCCTCGCCGTTCCCGTGTTTCTTCCCCTGGGGGAGGAGAAGAACTTCGAGGGGGTCGTGGACCTCATCCACGGGAAGCTCCACCGTTATGCCGGGGACGAATCCGGTCAGTACATGGAAGAGGAAGTTCCCGCCACCCTCCAGGAGGAGGCCGCTCGCCGGCGCTCGGAGCTGGTGGAGATGGTCGCCGAACTGGACGAGAAACTGATGGAGAAGTACTTCGAGGCGGGGGACCTGACGCCGGAGGAGCTCACCGCGGCCCTGCGGCTCGGCGTGGCCCAGGACAAGATCTTCCCCGTTCTCTGCCTTTCCGCCGCCAGGAACGTGGGCGTGGCCGACGTGCTCAACTTCCTGACGGAGTTCGCCCCGTCCGCCGCGGAGCGGCCCCTCTTCTCCGCGGCCCTGAAGGAAGGGGCGGAGCCTGAGACGGTGCCCGCCGATCCGGCCGCCCCCGCCAGCCTGTTCGTGTTCAAGACCATTTCGGACCCCCAGCAGGGCCGTATTTCCATCTTCCGGGTGGTGTCGGGCAAGGTCAACGGGGATTCCGTCCTGACGAACGCGTCCCGCGGCAGCCAGGAACGCATGGCGGGCCTCTTTCACCTGAAGGGCAAGGAACACGTGAAGTGCGAGGAGATCGCGGCTGGCGACATCGGGGCCGTGATGAAGCTCAAGGACACCTTTACCGGGGACACCCTGGCCGCCAAGGAGCGCGTCCTTGTCTTCCCCCCCGTCGCTTATCCCATCCCCGCCATTTCCTTTGCCGTGGAACCGAAGAGCCGCGGGGACGAGGACAAGATCATGGCCGCCCTCCAGCGGATGGTGGAGGAGGATCCCAACCTCAAGGTCGGCAGGGATCCCCAGACTCACGAAATGCTCGTCTCCGGATCGGGGAGCCAGCACGTGGAGGTGGTGGCCGCCCGCGTCCAGCGCCGCTACGGTGTGGAGATGAACATCAAGCAGCCCAAGGTCCCCTACAAGGAGACGATCAAGGGCAAGGCCGAAGTCCACGCCCGCCACAAGAAGCAGACCGGCGGCCACGGGCAGTTCGCGGACATTCACATCCGCATGGAGCCCCTGACCCGGGGTGGCGGGTTCGAGTTCAAGGACGAGATCTTCGGCGGTGCCGTCCCCCGGAATTTCATCCCGGCCGTGGAGAAAGGGATGGTCGAATCCCTGGAGAGGGGCGTCGTGGCCGGCTATCCCGTCGTGGATCTGCGCATCACCCTCTTCGACGGAGGGTTCCATCCCGTTGACTCCTCCGAAATGGCCTTCAAGATCGCGGCGCACATGGGATTCAAGGAAGCCATGGAGAAGTGCCGGCCGACGCTCCTAGAGCCGGTCATGGGGGTGGAGGTGGTGGTCCCCGAGGAGTGCATGGGCGACGTCATGGGGGACCTGAACAGCCGGAGGGGCCGCATCCTCGGCATGAACCAGAAGGGCGGAAACCAGGTCATCAAGGCCCAGGTGCCGCTCTCCGAGATGCTGACCTACGCATCGACCCTGAAGTCCCTCACGGCGGACCGCGGGACCTTCGCCATGGAATTCTCCCAGTACGAGGAGGTCCCCGCCATGATCCAGCAGAAGATCGTGGAGGAGGCCAAGAAGGCCGCCGAGGAAGAATAGGGCTCGCGAAGGCAGAATCGAACGTCGGAGGAGCGGGCGCCGGTCCGCTTCCCCTCTTTCGTCTTGACAGATAAGGCCAAAATCCCGTAATATTAGCAGTTGCGCGCGGGTGCGCGCCGTCGAGGAGGCGCCATTGCTGGCCATTCGCTTGAAGAGGATCGGAAGGAAGCACCGCCCCTACTACCGGCTCGTGGTTTCGGACAGCCGCAACCGGCCGGGGGGGAAAAATGTGGATGAAGTCGGTCACTACGACCCCCTGCCGGACCCCTCCGAGCTGAAGGTGGACCTCCAGCGCGTGGACTACTGGCTGGCCCGGGGAGCGAGGCCCTCGGCCCAAGTGGCACGGCTCATCGCCATCACGCGGAAGAGCGCCCAGGTCTGACCCCGCTCCCGGCGCCGGGACCCCCTCCGCGCCATCGGGGTTCCGCCCTCGGCCGCCGCCGGCACTCCTCACTCCGATGAGACTCGTTGCCGTTGCCCGCGTGAAGGGCCCCCGCGGGGTGCGGGGTCAGATGTGGGTCGAACCGTACCGCGACGGGTTGGGGGAGAGGCCCGCCGGGGATCTCGTGTGGATCGGCGCCTCGGCGGAGGGCGCACGGACTTGGTCCCTCAGGGAGTTCTTCACCTACGCCAAGGGGTCCGTTCTATCCCTCGACGGCGTGACGACGCCGGAGGAGGCCGAAAGGCTCCGGGGGCTGGAGGTTTTCCTTCCGGAGGAGGCGGTCGCTCCCGATGACCCGGACGCCTTCTTCACCGACGAGGTGGTGGGGCTTCCCGTCACGGATGCCCGTAGGGGCAGGATCGGGACCGTCGTCGGGATGGAGGAGGGGAAGGCCTACTGGATGATCCGGGCGCGGGGCGACTCGGGCGAGATCGAAATCCCGGCCGTGAAAGGGCTCGGGGTTGTGGTGGACCGGGAGGCCGGAGCGGTCAGGGTGGACCTGCCCGACGGCTACCCGGGGCTCGAGGAAGGAAGCGATGCGGATTGACGTGCTGACTCTTTTTCCCGAGATGCTCGAGGGGTTCCTCGCGCACTCGATCGTGAAGAGGGCCCGGGCGGCGGGTGTGGTGGACGTCCGCCTGCACAACTTCCGCGATCACGCTTCCGACCGGCACCGGACCGTGGACGATTCGCCCTTCGGCGGAGGTCCGGGAATGGTGCTGAAGCCCGAGCCCGTCTTTGCCGCCGTGGAGGCCCTGCGGGCCGATGCGGAAGGGGAGATGCCGTTGGTCTACCTGTCCCCCAAAGGGGAGCGCTTCACCCAGTCCCTCGCGGAGGAGTTTTCCCTCCTGCCCCGTCTCGGGCTCTTGTGCGGCCGGTACGAGGGCCTGGACCAGAGGGTCGTGGACCACCTCGTGGACCGGGAGGTGTCCATCGGGGATTACGTCCTCTCGGGCGGGGAGCCAGCCGCCGCCGTCGTTCTCGACGCGGTCGTCCGGCTTCTCCCCGGCGCGCTTGGGGACGAGGCCTCCACGGAGGAGGAGTCCTTCCGAAGAGACCTGCTTGAGTATCCGCACTATACCCGCCCGGCCGAGTTCCGGGGTTGGGCGGTACCGGAAATCCTGCTCTCGGGGAACCACGAGGCCATCCGGAGATGGCGCCTCGATCAGGCCATCGAGACCACTCGGAAGAAGCGGCCGGACCTGCTCGTGGGCCGGACCGCGCGGGAGACGTGCCATGAGTGAGAAAATCGGGTCCGTGGAAAAGGAAGGTCTTCGGACAGACCTGCCCCAGTTCAAGGCCGGGGATACGGTCAAAGTCCATGTGAAAGTCCGTGAGGGAGAGAAGGAGCGCCTCCAGGTGTTCCAAGGCGTGGTCGTGGCCCGGAAGCACGGCGGCATCCGCGAGACGATCACGGTCCGCAAGATCTCCGGAGGAATCGGCGTGGAGAGGATCTTCCCCCTCCACAGCCCCATCCTCGACCGGATCGAACTCGTATCCGAAGGCAAGGTCCGCAGGGCCAAGCTTTACTACCTCCGCGCCCTCAAGGGCAAGAAGGCGCGCATCGAGGAGGTGGGCAAGGCCTGAGGAGGGCCGAGTGCCCGACCTTCTCGTTCTCGAACGGGACCTCTGGGACCGGGGATTCTCGGTGGTGGCCGGTGTGGACGAGGCCGGCCGGGGGGCGCTCTTCGGTCCCGTCGTCGCCGCGGCCGTCGTCCTGGATCGGCGGAGAGACCTGTCCCTCTACCGGGACTCGAAGACCCTCTCCGAGCCATCGAGGGAAAACCTGTACGATCGGCTTGCGGAGGACGGGCACCGCTTTGCCACGGGATTATCGACCTGCGAGGAGATTGACGCGACGGACATCCTAAGAGCCTCGCTCGTGGCCATGGCGCGGGCCCTCGATGGCCTGGGCACGCCCCGGCCGGACTTCGTGCTGGTAGACGGCCCTCACTATCCTGGAGTATCCTTGACGGGACGGGCCGTCGTACACGGAGACGGGTGCTCCGCCAGCGTTGCGGCCGCTTCCATCGTGGCCAAGGTCACGAGGGACCGGCTCCTAATGGAGATGGACCGCCAGTTCCCTGGGTATGGGCTCGGGCGGCACAAGGGGTATGCCACGCAGAGCCACCTGGAGGCCCTGCGAAGGTTGGGGCCCACGCCGCAGCACCGGCGCACCTTCCGCGGCGTGGAGCAGGAGACAGTCTGATGGCCCTGGACCGAGCGAAGACCAAGGCCAACGTGGACAAGTTCCTGCGGGCGAACCGCATTCAGGACGCCGTCCGCGAACTCCAGAAACTGGCGGAGGACAACCCCCGCGACATCCAGACGCTCAACCAGATCGGAAACCTTTACCTCCGCATGGGAAACAAGGCCTCGGCCGTGCCCATGCTGATCAAGGTGGCGGAGCTCTATGCGAAGGACGGCTTCGCCACCAAGGCCGTCGCATCCTTGAAGATCGCCACGAGGGAGCAGCCGGAGAACCTTCAGGCGTGGGAGATGCTGGGATCTCTCTCGGAGCAGCAGGGTTTCATCCGGGAGGCGAGGCTCGCGTACGACCAGGTCGGCCGCCTTGTGGGCCAAAGCGGCAATCTCGACGCGCTCATCCGGGTTCAACGGAAGGTGCTCGACCTGGAGCCGGAGAACATCAAGATCCGCGTTCAGGTCGGGGACAACCTCCTCAAGCTCGGACGGACCGCTGAGGGCGTGCGCGAATATTTGAAGGCGGCGAACCAGCTCGTCTCGGAGGGGCTTCTGAAGGAGGCCGCCAGGCTCTTCGAGAGGGCGCTCCAGCTGAGTCCGGAGAACATCCGGCCGCTCGAAGGCTTGATCAAGAAGCTCCTTACGGGACAGCAGGCCCAGCACGCCATCGGGATCCTGGACAGCCTCCTGGAAAAGCACCCGGACGCCGAATCCCTCCTTCTGCTCAAGATCGACGCCCTGAGCGAGACCCAGCGAAACAAAGATGCGGAGGCCCTGTGCCTGCGCCTCCTGAAATCCAGACCCGACAGCGTTGCGGCGCACAGCCGGTACGTCAATCTTCTGGTTGGAGCGAATCGCCACGGGGAGGCCTTCGCCACCCTAGCGGCCTGGGGAAAGTCCTGCGATCCCGCCCGCCTGGCAGACGTGGAGGTCCTCCTGAACGAGGTCCTCGCGCACGCGCCCGGCAGTCTGGAGGGCCTCAAGGGGCTCGTCGATGTGGCGCGGAGGTCGGGGGACGCGCGCCGCCTTCTGGCGGCCCTGTCCAACCTCGCGGCCACGGCCGAGGATCGGAAGAACGACAGGGAGGCCCGGGCGGCCGTGGAGGAGATGGTCCGGATCGATCCGGCCAACCCCCTCTACCGGGAGAGGCTGGATCGTCTTCGGGGTGGGGGCGCTCCACCACCTCCCCTGCCGTCCCTGGCGCCCGAGAAGCCGGTCCAGGCCCCTGCACCTCCCGTGACCGAACCGGAGGACCTGTCGGCTTCGGCGGAGGAAACCGGCGAGCTCGAGATCGAAATCGACGTGGGCGACCTCCACATGGAGCAGGCGGACGTCACCGCCTCCCTCTCCTCGGGGACGGGGCGTCCTACCCTCCCCGGGCCCGCCCCGCCGACGCAGGCGCCGAGACCTTCGGCGGGGAGGGCGGTGGGCGAGCCGGAGATGCCTGGGCCCGTACCTGCGGGCAAGGTGTTCACCCCCCGGGAGGCCGAGGTCATTCGCGAGCAGCTCACGGAAGCGGAAGTCTTCCTCAAGTACGGGTTCGCGGACAAAGCCATCGCCGAACTGCAGGCCATCCTCCGCAAGGCTCCGGACCACGTCCACGCCCACCAGAAGCTCATCTCCATCTTTCGGAAGCAGAAAAAGCCCGACAAAGCCGTGCGGCAGATTCTGAAGCTCGCCCGCGTCTTCGAGGTCCAGGGAGACCGGGAGACCCGAGACAACCTCGTCGAGGAAGCCCGCGCCCTTGACCCCAACAGCGACGCCCTCCGGGAGTTCCTCGAGCCGGTCAAGGCGCCGGCCGCAAGCCGGCAAGGAATGCCGGAGCTCGATCTGGACTTGCTTCTCCCGGATGTGGCTTCCCCGCGGCAGGAGCCCGCCGAAGTCGAGGTCGAGATCTCCCTGGACGATGTCGGCGGAATGCCTCTCGAAAACGAACCCCGGGTGGAGCCCGTGGAAGAGGCGCCGGCTCGGGAGGAGCCCCTACCGCAGGAGGCGCCCTCAGAGGAGGCGCCGCTCGTGCCGGAGCCCGCGTCGGCCGTCGCCTCCCTCTCCCTTGAGCTCTCCGAAGAAGAGATCCACACGGATTCCGAACTCACGGAGAGCCTGGAAGAGGCGGAGTTCTACCTCAGCCAGGAGTTGTTCGGTGAGGCCAAGCGGGCCCTGGAGGGTCTCGAATCGGGTTGGGCCGGCCACCCGAAGGTGTTGGACCTCCGGCGCCGGTTGGACGAGGCGCTTCAAGAGCCACCGGCACCCTTCGAGTCCTTGGTCGGGCCGCCGGAGGAGGAGGCGCCGGTCATCGAGATCTCCACCCCGGAGCCGATCGCCGAGGGCGCCGTCCGGGAATCCGTCGAACTCGTGCTGGATTCGGGTCCGGAGGAAGTTCTTCTGGAGGAGCCCGCCCTTCCTGAAGGGCCGCTCGCCGATGAGGAACCCCCAGCCCTCGATGCGCCTCTCCTGGAAGAGGTAGGGGCCCTGGCGGAAGAGGCGGCGAGCCCCATGGAAGAGGTATCGGCCGGGGGTCCTCTGGCCGCCACTGCCGCGGTACCACCCAAGAGCCGGACGAAGCTCAAGGTGAGCTTGGAGGAACTCCTTCCGCCCGACGTGCTCGAACGCGACCAGAAGGCCTTCACCGAGGAGTCTGGGAAGGACGAGTTCCTGGAGCTGGCCAACGAATTGGGCGCGGCTCTCGAGGGGCTCCAGTCCTCCGAGGAATCCCTCTTCGAAGAAGCTCCCAAATCTCCGGAGGAGATGTCCTTCGAGGAGGTCTTCGAGGAGTTCAAGAAGGGTGTGGAAAAAAAGGTCGGCGAGGAGGACTTCGCCACCCACTACAACCTCGGCATCGCCTACAAGGAGATGGAGCTTCTGGACGAGGCCATCGGAGAGTTCCAATTGGCGGCGAGGTCCCCCCAGTATTTTGTGGAATGTTGCTCCATGCTGGGGATCTGCTTCCGGCAAAAGGGGCTGCTGGAACTGGCGGAGAAGTGGTATCGCAAGGGACTCACGGCCCAGGGATTCCCGGAGGAGGTCATGACGGGCATCAAGTACGATCTCGCCGACACCCTGGAGGAGATGGGCAACGGGGAGGAGGCGGGAGCCCTCTTCCGCGAGGTGTACGCCTCCGACGCCAGCTACCGCGACATCCGGAGCCGGATCAAGCGGTATTCCGGAAGATAGGCCTTCCTCGGCCCGGCCGGATCCGTCCGGAGGGCTATGGAATCAAGACCGTTCCCACGCACAGACGCGAAGCCGCCCCGCGAGATCGCGCCGGGAGAACCTCCACAGAAGGTTCCCGTGGAGGCTTTTCAAGGCCCGGGCCCTCCGCGCCTGGGCCGTTCCGATCTCGCACAGGAGATGGCCTCCTGGCCGGAGCGCCCAAACGGCGAAAGCCGCTAGGGCCCGGTAGGGGGCCAGGGGACTGGGGCCGCAACGGAGGGCCGGCTCCGGCTCGAAGAGGCGCACCTCGGGGGGAAGATCGTCCCACTCCGGATCCGTCACGTAAGGGGGGTTGCTGATCACGAGGTCCAGCCCCCCCGCGAGGGGCGGTCGAAGGAAATCCCCCTGAACCAGATGCGCGTTGGGCCGGCCGCACAGGTTGGCGCGGCTCCAGGCCAGGGCCCCCCTCTCCCGCTCCAGCCCCAGGAGGACGGCGTCGGGCCTCTCCGCGGAAAGGGCGAGGAGAACGGCACCCGAACCGGTTCCCGCTTCGGCGATCTTCGGGTCGGTCCGGCCGCGGAGAAGATGCAGGGCCGTTTCAACGAGGTGCTCCGTCTCGGGTCTGGGGATGAGGCATCCGGGACCCACGCGCACCCTCCGCCCCCAAAATTCCTGAAATCCCCGGATGTACTGAAGGGGCTCCCGGCCCTCGCGCCGGGAGAGGAGGCTCTGGAGCAAGGGGATCAACGGCGGCGGGATCTCCCTCTCCGGGTGGGCCAGCACCTCCGCCTTATCCGCCCGCAGCGTGTGCGACAAGAGAAGGAGGGCATCCCGGCCCGGGTGGGGGACACCCGAAGCCCTCAGCCGTCCGTGGGCCTCCTGGAGCCATTCCCCCGCGTCCACGGCCGCACCCCTCTCTTCAGGATTGTCCGGAGGCGTCCACCAGCTCGATGCCCAGGTCCCGGGCGGCTTCGAAGATCCGGTCGTCCCGGTAGAACTCGCCGAACACGATGCGGCGGATCCCCGAGGAGGCGAGCAGCTTGAAGCAGGTCCAACAGGGGGAGGCGGTGATGTAGGCCGTGGCGCCGTCGGTGGAAACCCCGTGCTTGGCAGCCTGGACGATGGCGTTGGCCTCGGCGTGGCTCGTTCTCTCGCAGTGGCCGTTCACCATCATATGACCCGCCTCGTCGCAGTGGGGCAAGCCCGCTACGGACCCGTTGTAGCCCGTCGCGATGATGTACTTGTCTTTCACGAGTACGCAACCGACATGCTTCCGGTCGCAGGTAGCACGGCTCGCCACCTCCCGCCCGATGTCCATGAAGTAAGCGTCCCAGGATTTTCGCATGTGCCAGACCTCGCCGATGGGCCACTATGCTAGCATACCTGTGGCGGACTTCGTCAGGGCGGGCGCCGGGTCCCAAGAGGCCGGAACGGCCGGGGGGAAGGGAGCGCCCGCCCGGAACGTAGCCGCCAAAGCGCGAGGCGGATATGTATGTGGACATCCACTGCCACCTTCTGCCCGGGGTGGACGACGGCGCGGCGGACTGGGCGGAGTCCTCGGCCATGCTCGCCCAGGCTCGCGAGGAGAAGGTATCGGCGCTTTGCGTGACTCCCCACATGTGGCTTGACCGGTATCCCAACCGCCCCGAGGTCCTCCGTGAGGCGTTTCGCGCCTGGTCGGAGAAGGCTTCGGGCCGGGGGATCGAATTGCACTTGGGAGGCGAGGTGCACTTCCGGCCGGACCTGGCCGAGGCCTGGTCGTCCGGAGAACTCCTTCCGCTGGGCGAGAGGGCCGCGTACGTCCTCGTGGAACTCCCCCTCCTCATATGTCCGCCCGGGGCGGAAGAAGTCCTTTACCGCCTCCGTCTGGCCGGGGCGGAACCGGTCCTGGCCCACCCGGAGCGCTACCCTTACGTGCAACGGGACCCCGGGCGGCTTTCCGGCATGGCCGAGGCGGGGATCCCCTTCCAGCTCACCTGCGCCAGCGTGGCGGGCCACTTCGGTTCGGCGATCCAGAAGGCGTCCTTCGCCTTTATGGAGCGAGGGTGGGCTCACGTGATGGCCTCCGACGCGCATTCTCCCACGGGCCGAAGGCCTGTCTTCCGCGAGGCCGTGGAGATTGTCGTCCGGCGGTATGGCCGGGAGGCCGCCCGGCGCCTGTGCGTGGTCAACCCGAGAAGGCTCCTGAACGGCGAGCCCGTCCTGCCCGTCCTCTGCGCCGCCCGCAAGCGCGGGCTTTGGCGCCCCTGAAATGAGCCTGCGGGACGAGGTTCTCTCCCTCCTGGAAAGCCGACCCGACGAGGGGTTCACCCTCAACCGGATGGCTTCCGAACTCGGCTTCACGGGCAAGAAGCGGTACGCCCTGGAGGGGATCGTCCGCGCGCTGGAGGCCCAGGGCCTCGTGGAGCGGGCGAGGCGCCTTGTTCGTCTTGCCCGGCGCCCCCGGGCCGTCTCCGGGTCGTTCCATTCGGCTCGCGGCGGCTTCGGTTTCCTCACGCCGGACACGGGTGGAGAAGACCTCTTTGTGCCTCCGGGAAAGACGGGCGGGGCTCTGGAGGGAGACCGGGTTTCGGCTCACATCGTCCCGGGACGGGGTGGAAGGGGGCGGCCCGAGGCCCACGTGGCGCGGGTCCTTTCACGGACCGCGCGTCCCGTCGTCGGGCTCGTCCAGTCCGGGCGGGTATTTCCCCTCGGCGGTTCCCAGCCCTCCATCGCCCTGAGAGATTCGGCCTCTTTGGAGGGGCGCGTAGTGGCTGTGGTTCCCGGCCCCGAGGCGGATTTCGCCGCGGCCTCCTCCGCCGTCCTTCTGGGGGACTTCGACGACCCCAATACCCCGGTTCGCGCGGCCGAGGGGCGGTTCGGATTGGATGCGGAGTTTCCCCAAGAGGTGGAGGCCGAGGCCGCGGCTGCGTCCGAGGGCGCCGATTCCGTCGAGGGGCGGAAGGACTTGAGGGACCTCCCCACCCTGACCCTCGATCCCGCCGACGCCAGGGACCACGACGACGCCCTTTCGGTCCGCCGTGAGGGAGAGGGGTACCGGCTCTGGGTTCACATCGCGGACGTCTCCTGTTTCGTCCGTCGGGGCACAGACCTAGACCGGGAGGCGCGCCGCCGCGGAAACAGCGTCTACCTCCCCGGAACGGTCTACCCCATGCTCCCCCGCGCCCTCTCGGCGAACTCCTGTTCGCTTCTCGAGGGCCAAACCCGCCCCGCGGTTACGGTGGACCTCACGGTGGACCCGTCGGGACGCGTGCGAAGGGCGGGCTTTTACCGCAGCGTGATCCGCGCCGATGCGGTCCTGTCCTACGAGGAGGCCCAGAATCTGCTGGAAGGGGAGGCCCCCCGCGAGGAGCCCCACTTAGCCCGGCTCCTTCGCGACGCTCGGGACCTATCCGAGGCCCTCTTCAAACACCGGCTCTCCATCGGCTCCCTCGACCTGGACCTCCCCGAGGCCAGCCTGCGCTTTGGCCTCACGGGGCGTGTGGAGGACGTCCTGCCCTCGGTCCGCCTGGCGACTCACCGATTGGTGGAGGAGGCCATGGTCGCGGCCAACGTCGCCGTGGCGCGCGAGCTGGCCCGGAGGGGAAGTCTCGCCCTCTTCAGAGTCCATGATCCTCCGGACCCCGAAAAGCTCGAAGCCCTCCGGCCCCTCCTGAACGCGCTGGGGCTTGGGACGGCGGGTATGCGGGACCTGTCCGATCCCCGGGCATTGCAGACCGTGCTCCGCCGGTGCGAGGGCCACCGCGCCGCCAAACTCGTCTCGTACCTCATCCTGAGGGCCATGGCACAGGCCCGGTACGCCCCTGCGCCGAGGCTTCACTACGGGCTGGGATTCCGTACGTACTGCCACTTCACGTCGCCCATCCGCCGCTACCCCGACCTGGTGGTCCACCGGGCCCTGCTGGGGGGGGATCTCGAAAAAGAAGAGGCCGTCGAAGAACTCGCAAACCACTGTTCCTCGACGGAGAGGGCGGCAGACCTAGCCGAACGGGAGGTGGTGAGCTGGCACCAGATGGTGTTTCTCTCCGGGCGCCTGGGAGACACCTTTCAGGCCATCCTGCTGGGGTTTACTCGCTTCGGGGCCCGGATCGAGCTGGTGGACCATCTCATCGAAGGGGTGTGTCCCTTCTCGCTCATGGAGGGCGACTACCTCACCGTGGAGCGCGACGGCCTGGCGGCCCGGGGCCGGTTCAGCGGGGCGCGACTCCAGGTCGGCGACCTTCTTTCCGTGCGGTTGGCCCGCGTGGACCGTCTCGTGGGCGAAGCGCAATTTGCCCCCGAGGGCTGGCCGTCTCCGGATCGCGGGCAGGGACGGCGCCGCCGGGCGGGTCCGGCTCGGGTATAATGGAGTCGGCGGCTCCCGGTGCCGCACGCCACTGCAGGGGGACAGTAGATGTTCATCAAACCGCTGAAGATCGACACATACCGCGAGTACATCCTGTACTTGAGAAAAGACTCGGACCTGTGCCGGGCCCAGGGTTTCGGGGCACTGTCCAAGGTGGAGGTCGTGGCCGACGGAAGGAGCATCGTGGGCGTCCTCGACGTGGTGGACGAGCCCTTCCTTTCATCCGACGAGATCGGCCTGTGCGAGTACGCCTTTAAGAAACTGGGGCTTCCCGCCGGCACGAAGGTCATGGTGCGCCATCCCGATCCCGTACGCTCGGTGGAATTGATCCGCCGGAAGATCCACGGTGAGGTGCTCAAGGCCGAGGACTACGGCTACATCGTCCAGGACATTGTCAAGAACAAGTACTCGAAGGTCGAACTCACGGCCTTCGTCGTCTCTACGGCCCAGGGCGGGATGGACCGCGACGAGATCGCCTTCCTCGGGCAGGCCATGGTGGATGCCGGGGAGAAGCTCTCTTGGGACCGGGACATGGTGGTGGACAAGCACTGCATCGGCGGCGTTCCCGGAAACCGGACCACCATGCTCGTGGTTCCCATCGTCGCGGCGTACGGGCTCACGATCCCCAAGACTTCCTCCAGGGCCATCACCTCCCCTTCGGGCACGGCGGACACCATGGAGGCGATCGCGGAGGTGAACCTGAACCTGGACCGGCTGAAGGAGATCGTTCGGCAGGAGAACGGCTGCCTCGCCTGGGGGGGCTCCTTCGCCCTCTCCCCGGCGGACGACATCATCATCTCGGTGGAGCGTCCCCTGAACATCGATGCTCCCGGCCAGATGATCGCCTCGATCCTTTCGAAGAAGGCCGCCGCGGGCTCCACCCACGTCCTCCTTGACATCCCCGTGGGACCCACCGCCAAGGTCACGAGCGCCACCCACGCGGTCCAGCTCCGCAAGCTCTTCGAGTACGTAGGCGAGCGCATGGGACTCCACGTGGAAGTCCTGCTCACGGACGGCTCGCAGCCCATCGGAAGGGGCGTGGGTCCGGCCCTGGAGGCCCGGGATGTCCTCAGGATCCTCGAGGGGGCTCCCGAGGGACCGGAGGACTTGAGAGAGAAAGGGCTCGAACTCGCCGGCCGGGTCATCGAATTCGACCCGAGGGTGCGCGGGGGCGCGGGCCGTGCCATTGCCGAGGAAATCCTCTCCTCCGGCAGGGCTCTGGAAAAGATGCGCCGGATCATGGCCGCGCAGGGGCCTAAGACGCCCGCTGTTCCGGGGGCGCTGACCCGGGAAGGTTTGGCGCCCCGATCAGGCCAGGTCAAGGCCCTTGCCAACCACTTGGTGGCCAAGTGCGCCAAACTGGCAGGTGCGCCCCTGGACCTGGGCGCGGGCCTGGACCTTCTCAAGAAGGTGGGGGACGAGGTGCGGAAGGGGGAGCCGCTCTTCCGGATTCACGCTGAGCAGGAGGCGGATCTCGGCTTTGCCTGGGAATACTGGGAGCGCCACCCGGAGATGCTCGTGGTGGAGTGAAGGGAAAAACCGTCCGGGGGTTTCCATGGAACGCGTGAAGGAGACGGCGGCGCGGATCCGCTCCCTGGAGATCCAGGGGGCCAACGCCATCGCCAAGGCGGCCTTGGAGGCCCTGGCGCAGGACCTCGAGCGGAACCCGGCCGCGGACCGGCGCGAAGCGTCGTCCCTACTGATTTCCGCCCGCCCCAACGAGCCCATGCTCCGAAACCTGCTGGCGGCATTCCTGGAAACCCTCGGCGACTCCGCCTCTCCCATCGAGCTGGCCGCGGGCCTGCTCAACCGCGTGCGTGCCGACGAGGAGGCGCTTGCGGCGGCGGGCGCAGATCTCGTTCTCGACGGGATGACGGTGTTCACCCACTGCCATTCCTCCTCCGCCGTCTCCATCCTGCGGGCAGCGCACCGGCGCGGGAGGCGCTTCAAGGTCCTGAACACGGAGACGCGCCCCAGGTACCAGGGGCGCATCACAGCGGCGGAACTCGCGGCGGATGGCGTGGAAGTCGTGCACATGGTGGACTCCGCCGCCAAGTACGCGCTGGACGGCGCGGACCTCTTCCTCTTTGGAGCCGACGCGATCCTTCCCTCCGGGTATCTCATCAACAAGGTGGGCACGGGAATCTTCTGCGTGGTTGCCAGCCGGTACGACGTGCCTACCTACTGCGCCGCCCTCACCCTGAAGGTGGTCAGGGATCGCGTGGACGAGAGGGTGGAGGAGAGGGCGGCCCGGGAGGTGTGGCCGGATGCGCCGCCGGGAGTTCGGGTCTTCAATCCGGCCTTCGATAAGGTACACTTGAAGTACATCACCGCCTTCGTCACCGAGAAGGGGCTCGTCAAGGACGTCCTTGCCCAGGAATGGGACCCCGCCCGGGATCGGAGGCCATAAAGGAGCGCGCATGTCCTGTGAGCACCCTTACCTGGACCTGGGGGCGAGCCCGAGAGAAGACGACCTGCTGTGCCTGTTCGACGTGGTTCCCGCCGAGGGCGTTTCCATGGAGAAGGCCTGCAACGCGCTCGCGGCCGAGTCATCCATCGGAACCTGGACGGACGTGGGCACCCTTTCCCCCGAACTTCGCGAGCGGCTTCGGGCGAGGGTTCTCTCCATCGAAGGGTCCAGGGCCTGTGTGGCATACGGCGCCGCCTTGTTCGAGCCCGGCAACATGGCCCAGGTGTACTCCTCCGTGGCGGGGAACATCTTCGGGATGAAGGACGTAAAGCGCCTGAGGCTCGCGGCGGTCTCGTTCCCCAAGGCGCTGGCGGGCTCCTTTCCCGGCCCGGGAATGGGCATCCGCGGGATTCGGGAGGCCCTCCGGGTCCCAGACCGTCCCCTGGTGGGGACCATCGTTAAGCCAAAGATCGGCCTCTCCCCGAAGGAACAGGCCCAAGTCGTCTACGAGGCCATGGCGTCAGGTTGCGATGTGGTCAAGGACGACGAGAACCTCACCTCCCAGGCCTTCTGCCCCTTTGAGGAGCGCCTCCGGGCCTGCCTGGACGCCACGCGGCACGCCGAGGACGTGACGGGGCAAGCGAAGGCCTACATCCCCAACGTTACGGCCTCCACCGAGGTCATGCTCAAGCGCGCGGGCCAGGTGTCGCACCTCGGTGGAAAGGTCGCCATGGTGGATCTTGTGACAGCCGGCTGGGCAGGTGTTCAGAGCCTGCGGGGCGTCGGTTTTCCCCTCATCCTCCACGGGCACCGGGCCATGCACGCCGCCTTCACCCGGCTTCCCGACCACGGAATCGCCATGGCCGTCCTCTCCCGGTCCGCCCGCCTCGCCGGCATCGACCAGCTTCACGTGGGTACGGCCGTGGGCAAGATGGCCGGCGGTAGGGAGGAAGTCCTCGCCTCGATCCGGGCCCTCACGTCGGCGGGAATGGATGCCGGGCCCGATACGGTCCCGCAGGACTGGGCGGGGGTGGCGGACTGCATGCCCATCGCTTCGGGGGGGCTTCATCCCGGGCACATCCCGGAGGTCCTGGCGATCTTCGGCCGGGACGTCATCCTCCAGTTCGGGGGGGGTATCCACGGGCATCCCGGTGGGACGGCGGCGGGAACCCGGGCCGTGCGCCAGGCCTTGGACGCGAGTCTCCTTGGACTTTCCCTCGACGAGGCGGCGGGGTCGGCCCCCGAGCTCAAGGCGGCGCTGGACGCCTGGAAAGAGGGGGCATGAGCGTTCTTCTCCTGGTTTCCAAGGACGCCGAGTTGAAGAGCCTAGTGGAAGGTGTCGCCTCCCAGGGGTGGAAGCTGATCGAGGCAACCTCCCCCGCCATGGTGATTCAGATCCTCCAGGGAGCCACCCCGTCCGTCATGGTGGCCGACATGCATCTGGTCGGGGTGGAGGGCCTCAATTTTCTGGACGCCGTTTGCCGCCGGACGGACCCCCCGCTCCCCCTCATTCTCGTGGCCCCGGCCGCGGCGGATGCGTCCGTTCGTCGCAAGGCAAACTCCCTGAAGGTCCTGGCCCTGCTCGATCGCCCCGTGTCGCAGGAGGAGCTGGGGAGCCTCCTCGCGCCCTTCGCGCCCGCCGAGGTCCCGATCCGCATGTCGCTTCTGGAGTGCCTGGGGGCCGGCTTCACCGATCTCACCGCCCGGGAGATCACTATGGGGGGGGAGTTCGGAACCCTCTCCTTGCTCTTCGGGAAGGGCAGCCTGTGGACCATCCGCCATCTCCTCTATCCCGAGCGGTACGTGCAGGTCCTTAGAGAGCGCGGGCTGGAGGTCGACCTCGACGAGGGGGACCCCTACCTCTCCCTGGCCGGAGAGGAAGAGCGCCTCGGTCCCTCGCCCGCTTTGCTCGCGGCCAAGCAATCGGTCCTTCTCTCCACGCTGGCCGGATGCTCACCCCACCAAGCCCTGGAAATACGCGCCGCGGATGCGGTCATCCCCGAGGGTCTGATTCCCGTGGACATCCCCTCCCTCCTGGTCCCACTGATGGAGCACGCGCCGGAGGAGTCCCTGGAGGCACTTTGGTCCGAGGGGTTTCGGGTTCGGGTCTCCGGAAGCACCATACCGGAGGACCTCGCCATCCGTCCCGAGCACGGGTTCATCCTTTCCCAGTGCGGCGACTTCAAAAGCCTGAAGGACCTCTCCGCCACCGGAATCCTGACCCACAAGCAGGTGGGTTCGGGGGTCTATCTTCTGTGCATGCTGGGGCTTCTTTCTCCCGAGCCGGCGGTGGAGCCCCCGTTCCGACTCGAAGCCCTGCGCGTTTCCCTGGAGGAGGTGGAAGGCAAGATCCGCCGCCAGTCCGAGGCCATCCTCTCCCTCCTCAGGAGCCTTCAGGTTCCAGGCCAAAACCCCTACCAGATCCTGGGCGTGCCCCCCGATGCCTCGCCCGCGGAGGCCCAGAGGGCCTCGGAGGCGCTGCTGAGGCGCCTCAGCCCTGAGATGTTGCATCCGGAGGTGTTCCGAAGACACCAAAGGGATCTTCTTCTTATAAGGGCCAAGGCAAACGAGGCGCAGCTCCTGATCCAGACCGCCTACTTCCAGTCGCGCAAGGCGGGAACGGAGGCCCCGGCCGAATCCAGTGCGCCCTCCTCGGCAGAGGGGAGTGCCTCCCTAGAGGGCAGAAAGGCGGAGGCGTTGAAGATGCTAGGGTTAGCCCGGGACTATTTGGAGCAGGACCAGGCCTACGAGGCCTCCCAATACCTCAAGGTGGCCCTCTTCCACGACCCCGCCTCGGCCCCGGCCCATTTTCTGATGGCCAAGGTGTATGACAGGAACCCGTCCCAGAGGGCGAGGCACATGGCCGAGCGGGAGTATCTCCAGGCCGTTCAATTGGATCCAAAAAACATCGACTATCTGCTGGACCTGGCCGAGTTTTACAAGGACAACAGGCTCCTGGCCCGGTGCAGGGCCTTCCTCGACAAGGCCCAGGCCATCGAACTGAGGCACCCCAGGGCCCTGTCTATCCGCAAGGCGATCAAGGGGATGTGAACGGATCGTGGGCTTTTTAGGGGGGGCTATCCGGTTCTCGAGACGCAGGCGAAAAACTTCACCCATTAGATTGGATATGACCCCGAAAACTTGACTTTTCAAAGGGCGTTCGATAGACTTTAATGGAGAACAGGTCTCGCGTGAGAGGGGAGAGAACGATGCGAATTCGGTTGCGGTACCTCTTGCTCCTCGCGCTGTGTGGGGTGCTCGCGCTCGGCGCCACGGTGAGCGCTTCCGCCCAGAGCGCAGAGGAGCCGAAGCCATCCGAGGGCGTTGCCCCGCAATCCGTTCCCCCGGAGGTCCAGGAGAAGGCCAAGACGTACAAGGGTTCACCCGCTCCCCCGCGGGATCTGAAGCGTGAGGCGGACGGCCATTGGACCCCTTACGTCATGCCCGAGAAGCCGCCGGAGGGTGCGGAAGTGTACACGATCCAGCCCGGAGATACCCTCTCGGGCCTTGCCCAGCAGAAATTGGGGACGTGGCTTCTTTGGCCCCAGATCTGGGATCTCAACCCCTACATTCGGGACGCGCACTGGATCTATCCTGGCGACCCCCTGTTCATCCAGAAGCCCCAGGTGATTCAGGAGGAAATCCCCCTGACCGACCAGGGGGGAGGCCCTGCGGAGACGGCCCCGGGCGAAACGCCGTCCGAGGAGGCTCTCCAGCTTGAGGAGGAGGCGCCGGTTCCCCCCGTCAGCGAATACGACGTTTACTGCTCGGGCTTCATCCAGAGGGACTTCCAGCGGCCCCACCTCTCCGTCGCGGGCGGCCCCATCCCCAGCCGGGAGTCGCTCTCCAAGGGGGACGTGATCTACCTCAACGAAGGCAAGGCAGAGGGGCTTGAGAACGGCCAGCAGTTCTTCGTCATCCAGGAAGGCGCCAGAGTGGTCCACCCGGATACCGGCAAGGGCCTTGGCCGCATTCTCAGACGGACGGCCCAGGTTCGTGTGGTGGCCGCCCAAGAACATGCGTCCATCGCCGAAGTGGTCCAATCATGCGACGCCGTCCGGCCGGGAGATTCGCTTGTCCCGTACAGCCCCATCCCCATCCCCTGGAACATCGAAAAGAGCCCTCAGATCCCCCTCGAACTGCCTCCCTCCGATAAGCCCGCAGGAAGGGTCGTTTGGACCGAGGACCGGATGGAGAGCACCGGCCAGCACAACACGCTCTACATCGACATGGGATCGGAGCGGCAGCTCCTGCCCGGAGACAAGGTCTGGTTCTTCCGTTTTCCGGCGAGCCAGGGCAGCCTGACCAGCGCCTGGAAGGACCTCTACCGGCAGCAGAGCGTGGAGGTGAGCGAGAAGGACCTCTTCCGCCCCAAGAAGCGCGCCAAGTCGGGAGATGTAGCGGAAGCCCGTGGCACCGAAGGCAAGGACCTGGGCGGCGAAGTCCTCGACCTGAGCGCCGGGGATATCGGCACGATCCGGCGTGTCCTGGGCGAGGGGGTGGTGCTCACGACGGAGCGGGAGACGGCTTGTGTCAAGGTTCTCAGCTCGCTTGGGGAGATCGGGATCGGCGACAGAGTCCTTCCCCAGTAAATCAAGGTCCTTGGATCGGAAGCACGGGAGGGCGGCGAGAGCCGCCCTCCTCGCATCTTTGGGCGGCGGGTGCCCGGCAGGGGAAGTCTCCGGAAGGCCGGGCCTTCCTCAGAGTTCCGTCCGGAGCGCCTCCAGGCCGGGGAGGGCTTCCCCCGCCAGAAGTTCCAGGGTGGCTCCTCCGCCTGTGGAAACGTGGGAAATGCGTTCGGCCACTCCCGCTCGGTGGACCGCGGCCACCGAATCCCCACCTCCAACCACCGTGATGCCCCGGGAGTCCGCCAGGGCCCGCGCCACGGAAACGGTCCCCGCGTCGAAGGGGGGGCGCTCGAAAACGCCCATGGGACCGTTCCAGAAGATGGTCCCGGCGGTAGCGGCCACGGCGGCGAACTCCGACGAAGTCCTCGGGCCGATGTCAAAGGCAGAGAGGTGGTCCGGTACCGACGGACCCTCGACGGCCACGGCGGCCCCGGCGTCCTCCAAGGAGGGAGCCGCCATGTGGTCCAGAGGAAGGAGGACCCGGATGCCTCGGCCTTCGGCCTCATGGAGGATCCTCCGGCATTCCTCCTGAAGCTCTGGCTCGCAGCGGCTTTGCCCGACGGAGATCCCCCGGGCGAGAAGAAACGTGTAGGCCATGGCCCCTCCGATTCCCAGGATGTCCACTTTGTGAAGAAGCTTGCGAAGGACCGGGATCTTGTCGGCGACTTTGGCGCCACCCAGAAAGGCTACGTAGGGGCGGACCGGATCGAAAAGCCGGTTCGAGAGGTATTCGAGCTCCCTCTCCATCAAGAGCCCGATGGCCGGCGTCGGGAAGGCCCTTGGAAGGGCGCACACGGAGACGTGGGACCGGTGGACGGCGCCGAAGGCATCGTTGACGTAGAGATCCGCCAGGTTGCGCAGGGCCTCCGCGAGCGAAGGGTCCCCCACGGTCTCTCCGGGTTCGTACCGTATGTTTTCGAGGAGAAGGACCTCTCCGGGTGCCAACTCCTCCGCGCCCCTGCGGGCGGACGGGCCGACAACGTCTTCGCTCAAGGTGACGCGGACACCTGGAAGGCTTTCCCAAAGACGGCGGGCCACGGGCCCCAGGGACAGCTCGGCGACGCGCTTTCCCTTGGGACGGCCCAGGTGCGAACAGGCCACGACGGAGGCCCCTCGTTCCAACAGGTGCCTTATCGTGGGGAGGGCAGCACGGATCCGGGTGTCGTCGGCGATGGTACCGGCCTTTAGGGGGACGTTGAAATCGGTCCTCAGGAAAACCCGTTTGCCCTCTACGCGAAGATCACGGACGGAGCGGAAGGCCGTCATGGGGCCCCTCCCTCGAGATGGGTCAGCAGGTCCAGGAGGCGATGGATGTAGCCGGATTCGTTGTCGTACCAGGCCACGATCCGGGCCATACGGCCCTTGGTCTGGGTGAGTCCCGTATCCACGATGGAGGAGGCGGGGTGCCCCAGGAAATCCTGGGAGACGAGTTCATCGCGGGACAGGACAAGGATCCCGCGGAGGGGGCCATCCGCGGCCTCCTCCAGACACTCCACCACTGCTTCGGGCGTGGGCGGTCGTTCGATGCACAGCGTGATTTCCGTCAGGGACACGGCGGGGGCCGGGACGCGAACGGCCATCCCGCGGACCTTGCCCGAGAGGCCCGGAAGCACCGATTCCACGGCGAGGGAGGCGCTCGTAGTCGTGGGGATCAGGTTCAGGCCCGCGGCCCGGGCGCGCCGAAGATCCTTTTGAGGAGCGTCCACGAGCGTTTGGCTGACGTTGTAACAATGCACCGTGTTGAAAAGCACGGAGTCCACGGAAAAGCGGGACGCGAGGGCCCAGAGGGGCGGGACGACGCAATGGGTTGTGCAGGAGGTGGCGGAGAGGATCGTCTCCTGCGGTCTGATTTCACGGTGGTTGACGCCGAAGACGACCTGCCGGTCGGTTGCGGGGCTCGATGCGGTGAGCAGGGTGGGCCTGCGGTGGGAGAGGAGGCTCCCTCTGTCCTTGAACCGCCCCGTCGCTTCCACGACCCAGTCCACGCCGGCCTCCTCCCAGGGGATCCCCTCCGGGTGCGGGAAGCGGAACATGGGGATGGAGGAGCCGGCGACGGACAGCGTTTCGCCGGCGACGGTCGCCTCGAGGTTCGTGGCCCCGTAGTAAGAATCGTGATTCAAAAGGTGGGCCAGAACTCGCCCCTCGGCCACGTCGTTGACGGCGGCCACTTGGTGGTGACCGTCCCGCAGGAGGGCCCTCAGAAGCCCCCGGCCGATGCGGCCGAGCCCGTTGATGCCGATTCGCACGCTCACCTCCAGTGGACCAGGCGGCGCCCCTTACTTTGGCGCGGACGAGGAGGACGGTCCGGAGCGCCGCCCTCCGCACCCCCGTCAGCGGACGGTGACCCGGATCGTATTCTTGGCGGGGCCCGCGTGAACGGTCACGGTGGCCGTGCCCCTGGAGAGGCCCGATGCGATGCCTTCCGGGCTTACGGCGAGCGCTTTTTCGGGGACCACGTCAAACCGGGCGTCGGCCTGCATGGGACGGCCCTGGTCCGAGATCACCGTGAACCTCAACGGCGCCGTTCCTCCCAGGGGCACGGTCTGGCTCGCCTCGTCCACCTTCACGGCCACAGGGGATTCCACGATCACGTCGGTCTCCGCCTCGGCGCGGGTTTTTCCGGAAACGGCCGTGATCTTGACCCGGCCGGTTCCCAAGACCGTCACGCGGCCCGACTCGTCCACGGGGGCGATCTGGGGGTTTGAGGACGTAAACGTCACGTCCGAAAGATCGCCTGGGTCGCCCCGGTCGGTGGTGGCGGTCACGGTCAAGGGCACGACGGAGCCCGAAGGCCCAACGACTCCCGTCTCGGGCGCCTTGATTTCGAGCTTGGAGAGGATCCTCACCCGAACGGTCGCTTGAGCCGCGGCCTCTCCGGCCCGCACCGTGATGAGCGCCTCACCGGATCCGCGGGCCGTCACCCTTCCCTCCCCGTCCACCTCCGCTACGTCCGGCGCGCCGCTGACAAAGCGGAGTTCGGCCTTTTCGATGGCCTTGCCCTTCTTGTCGAGGACGGTCACGGTCAAGGACTTGGAAGCGCCCGGGTCCCTCAAGACAAGCTCGCTGGGAGTAATCTCAATTCGGGCGGGCTTGGCGCAGGAAAGTCCCGCGGAAAGAACCAGCGCCGCCACGCACGCGATCAGTCGGCTGTGGAATCCCATGTCCACTTCCCCCTTCGCTTCGTACCGGCGGTCCGTCTCTCGCGTTCGGCCGCCCTCTCCGTGGCGGCCCATTCTATGTCCGCTCCGGGAGGGTTTCAAGACTCGCCCAGGCCCTGCTACACTCTTGACGCGCCGCTCAGCGGAGGATTCTATGCGCGCTTTGGCCGTGATTCCCGCCCGCTTCGCGTCCACCCGGTTCCCGGGAAAGCCCCTCGCGACCGTCCTGGGCAAACCGATGATCCAGTGGGTGGCCGAACGGGCCGCGAGAATCCGGGGAATCGAGGCGGTTCTCGTGGCTACGGACGACGAGCGCATCCGAAGGGTCGTCCTGGACTTCGGCGGGCGCGCCGTCCTGACCTCCTCGGCCTGCCCCTCCGGCACGGACCGGGTCTGGGAGGCGGCCCGGGGGTGGGACGGAGACGTCATCGTGAACCTACAGGGCGACGAACCGGCCCTGGAGCCCGAAGCCGTGGAAACCCTCCTGGACCTCATGGCGTCGGATCCGGAGCTCGCCATGGGAACCCTGGCGGCGCCGCTCGACCGCAGAGAAGACTACGAAAACCCCGACGTGGTGAAGGTCGTCCTCGGGGAGAGGGCCCGGTGTCTCTACTTCTCCCGAAGCCCCGTACCCCATTTGAGGGATGCACCCTTTGCGGGATCCCCGCTTTATCGCCACGTGGGTGTATACGCCTACCGCCGGGCCTTCATGGAGGTCTTTACGAGCTGGCCCGAGGGAGTCCTGGAGGCCATGGAGCGGCTCGAGCAATTGCGGGCGCTCGAAAGGGGAGTGGAAATCCGAGCGGCCGTTGTCCGGTGGCCCGGATGCGGAGTGGACCGCCCCGAGGACGTGGCTCGGGCCGAGGCGGTGCTTCGGGCCTTGCCTGTGTGAGTATCGGAAGCGGCCGCGATGGGGCCGCGGGCGCAGAGGATCTTGCCCATCTGAAGGAGGAACTCGTGGCCCTGACCCTCTCGAAGCTAGTTGCCCACCTGGACTCCTTCTTGGAGGTTCCCCGATTTCAGGACGATGCCCTCAACGGGCTTCAGGTGGAGGGCAAGGCCGGGGTCCAGCGCGTCGCCCTGGCCGTCTCGGCCTGCCGGGAGGCCTTCGGTAAGGCCGCCTCTCTCGGAGCGGATGCCCTCGTCGTTCACCACGGACTTTTCTGGAAGGGCGATTGGCCCCGGCCCGTAAAGGGAGTCCACAGGCAAAGACTCCAGTCGCTCCTCGATTCGGGGTTGAGCCTTCTCGCCTACCATCTGCCCCTGGACGCGCACCCCCTGGTCGGCAACAACGCGCGCGCCGCCCGGGACCTCGGACTGAAGGACTTGGAACCCTTCGCGGTGTACCACGGAACGCCCATCGGCTTCCGGGGCCGCTTTGCTCCGCCCCTGCCGAGATCCGAGTTCGTCCAGCGGCTCGAATCCTATTACGGCCACCCCGCCTTCTTGGAGGCCGCCGGCCCGGAGGCCGTCTCCACGGTCGGCATCTGTTCCGGAGGCGCCGCCCGGGAGGCGTCGGAAGCCGTCGCCCTTGGCTTGGACGCCTACGTGACGGGGGAGCCGGGAGAACCGGAGGTGTTCCTGTGCCGGGAGGCCTCCGTGACCTTTGCGGCCCTGGGCCACCACGCCACGGAGAAGGTGGGGGTTCGCGCGCTCGGGGACCACTTGCGCGAGGCCCTCGGGCTGGAGACGATATTCCTGGACGTCCACAACGAAGCCTGAGATCGCGGGCGTAACCTGCGGGAGTCAGTCCATGCGAAGACCGGAACCCCTGGAATCTCTCAAGCGCCGGATTCTCGTTGCCCGGGGGGAGGCGCCCGCGGACCTGGTCTTCGTGAACGGCCAGGTGGCGTGCACCTTCACGGGTGAACTCCTCGATGCTCCGGTGGCCGTGGCCGAGGGCCGCGTTTGTTCCCTGGGGCCCGCGGCGGCAGGTTCGGCGGAGGTCGTGGATCTCGAGGGGAGGATCCTCGCCCCGGCCTTCACGGATGCGCACATCCACGTGGAGTCCTCCATGCTCACCCCCGAGGGCTTCGCGGAGGCCGTGGTCCCCCATGGAACGGGCGCGACGGTGAGCGATCCGCACGAGATCGTAAACGTCCTCGGGATCGCCGGATACGACTACATGCGAAGGGCCTCACGGGAACTCCCGCTGGACATCTTTTGGAGCGTTCCCTCCTGCGTCCCGGCGACCCACATGGAAACGGCAGGCGCGTCCCTCGGGCCGGAGGATGTGGCCGAGGGCCTGGACCGCTATCCCGAGGCTCCCGCCCTCTCCGAGATGATGAACTTCCCCGGCGTTCTTTTCGGCGTGGAGGAGGTCCTTGCAAAGGTCCAGGCCGCCGCCCTCCGGGGGAAGCCCGTGGACGGCCACTCCCCTGGCCTTTCCGGATCGGGGCTGGACGCGTACGCGGGGGCGGGCATCCTCACGGACCATGAATGCCTGACGGCGGGAGAGGCCCTCGAGAAGCTCCGCCGGGGAATGTGGGTCTTCCTCCGCGAAGGATCGGCCGCGCGCAACCTTCGGGACCTCCTGCCGGCCGTGACTCCCGGGACGGCGGCGAGGATCTGCCTCGTCTCCGACGATCGCCACCCCGAAGATCTCCTTCGCGAGGGGCACCTGGACGCGACCCTCCGGAAGGCCGTCTCCTGGGGCCTTGACCCGATGGCTGCCCTGCGGGCCGTGACCCTCAATCCGGCGATGGTCTACGGCTTCGGAGACCGGGGTGGAGTGGCGCCCGGATTCCTCGCCGACCTCGTCGTCCTGGAGGATTTGAGGTCCTTCGAGGTGGCGGCCGTGTACCACCGGGGGAAGAAAGTAGCCGAGGCGGGAAGCCTCCTGGAACCCGTCAAGAGAAGCGCCGCGGGTGAGGCGCTTTCGACGGTCCGGCTTCCGCCCGACCTGCGGAGGCTTCTGGGAGAGTTCCCCGAGTCAGGGGAGGTCCGCGTTATCGGGGTCGAACCCCACCAGATCCTCACGCGCTCCGAGAAGGGCCTCGCGCAGGATGCGGGCGCCGGTTGCGGAATACAGTTTGCCGCCGTCGTGGAGCGCCACAGGGGAACGGGCCGCGTCGGGCTTGGATACGTCCGGGGCTTTGACCTTCAAGCGGGCGCGCTGGCCTCCACGGTGAGCCACGACAGCCACAATCTCGTGATCGTCGGGACCTCTCCCGAAGAAATGACTGCCGCGGCCCGGGCGGTCGAGGCCATGGGCGGAGGGCTGGCCGCCGTCCGGGGCGGTGAGGTGCTCGCGACCCTGCCCCTGGAGGTAGCCGGTCTCATGAGCCTCGGGACCGCCGCGCAGGCGTCCACCGCCTTGGAGGCCCTCCACTCGGCCGCCCGCGGTCTGGGGTGCACCCTGCCGGCACCCTTCATGACCCTTTCCTTCCTGGCTCTCCCCGTCATTCCCTCCCTCAAGCTCACGGACCAGGGACTCGTGGACGTGGACCGGTTCCAGATCGTCCCGCTGCGGGCCCCTTGACGCTTCCCAGGGCGGCCTTTTCGCCGCCCTGGGTGTGTTCAAGAGCCCTTCTTATCGAATCACAGGAGCGTCAGCGTCACCGCCTGGGGTGTAGCGGGGGCGCCCGAGGGGTCCACGGCGTCGATGGTAATGGTCACGCTCCCCGCTCCCGCCTTGTCCGCCGAGTAGGTCAACGTCACCAGGGTGCCCGAAGGTACCGTCGCCGAGGTGACGTTCAGGGAGCCGAGTTCCCCGGTGGACGTGGAGCCCGAAAGGGAGGCGCTCCAGGTCACGGCGTCGCCGTCGGGGTCTGCTGCGGTAAAGGTGATCGTCGAGGAGCCCGTACCCGAAGGGATTACGTCGGGGTTGGCCAGGAGACCGGTGATGGCGGGCGGGGCGTTGTCGGGCGCGAAGGAAGCGGCGATGGTGTGGTCGGCCTGGACGTTGGTGAAGGTGTAGGAGGCGACGGCGCCCACGGAGGAGCCGTCCACGAGGACGTCGGCGACGTGGAAGCCCGCGTCGGGGGTGATGGAGAAGGCCTGGTCGGCGCCCTGGGGGACGGAGACGGCGCCCGAGGGCGCGATGGAGCCGCCCGCTCCGGCGCTGGCCAGAATCTCGAAGGTGACCGGCGTCGTGGGCTCGAACACCGCATGGATGGTGTAGTTCCGGCTCACGTTCAGGAAGGTGTGGGTGAGAATGGAACCGATGGAAACGCCGTCGATCTGCACATCCGCCGTGACGAAGCCGGGATTGGGCGTGATCGTGAAGGTCTTGTTGTCGCCTTCGAAGACGGTGACGTTGCCGCTGGGTGAGATGATCCCGCCGGCCGTGGCCGTGGCGCGGATGGTGTAGGCCGTTCGTGCGAACCGAGCTTCGATGGCGTGAGAGGCCTGAACGTTCACAAATGTGAATCCGGGAAGGACTCCGAGGGACAGTCTGTCCACGACGACGTCGGAAAGGTAGTAGCCGGAGGAGGGTGCGAAGGAGAAGGCCTGGTCTCCGCCCGCGAGTACGGCCACGGCTCCCGAGGGGGAGATGGAGCCCCCCGCGGTCGCCGTGGCGGTGATGACGAAGTGGGTCCTGACGAAAGTGGCGGCAAGGGTGTGGTTCGCCTGGATGTTGGAGAAGGTGTAGGCGGAGACGGGGCCCACGGAGACGCCGTCCACGACTACGTCCAGGATGCTGTAATGGGCCGCCGGGGAAACGGTGAAGGTCTGGTTCTGGCCCTGGCCCACCACCACGGCTCCCGAGGGTGACACGGTCCCACCGGACCCTGATGTGGCGGTGATCGTGAACGTCACGGCGGCAAAGGTGGCCGAAAGCGTGTGGTCCGCTTGGACGTTGCTGAACGTATAGCTGGCGACGGGGCCGACGGACGCGCCGTCCACAAGGACGTCCGCGACGCGGAAGCCCGGCGACGGGGTCAGGGTAAACGTCTGGCTGGACCCGCGCGGCACCGCGACGGTACCGGAGGGGGCGACGGTCCCGCCCGGACCGGCCGTGGCGGAGATCGAGTGCGTGGGAACCGAGACGGAAACCGTCCGGGAGCACGATTCGGTCTGCACATCTGACACGACGGTCACGGTGGCGGTGTAGGCGCCGGCCGTCGGGTAGACGTGGACCGGATCTTCCTCGAAAGAGGTGGCGCCGTCTCCGAAGGACCAACTGAAGGAATAGGACCCGGTCCCTCCCGAGGCGGATGCGTTGAACGCGACGGAGAGAGGGTAGGGACCGGTGTCCGGCGCAGCATCGCATGAGACCGCCAGGGGTGGCACGTCCACGGAAATGGGCACGTGTGCGGTCACTTGGCCGCCCATAGCGTCGGTGACCAAGAGGACGGCCGAATAGGCCCCGGCGGAATCGAACTCGTGGACGGGGGACTGGGTCGTGGAGCCCGCGCCGTCACCGAAGTCCCAAACGTAGGTGTAAGGGGGCGCTCCCCCGGTTGCGCCACCCGCGAAGGCCACACGAAGGGGAGCATATCCCGTTGCGGGAGCCGCGTCGGCGGATGCGACGAGATCATAATCCACCGGCACGAAGTCGCGGGCGCGCAGGACCCCCGCCATGCGGAGGGCCACCTTGGCCTGCACATCGCCTCTCGTCTTGGCCTGGAGGGCGATAGGGCCGGACACGGGGAAGGATACTCTGTTCCACCCCGGCTGGAGCGTCACGGGGAGGGATCCGGCCTTCACCTTGTTCCGCTTCCGGGCGTCGAGGAACTTCACCTTGACCACCCCCTCCTTTACCAGGGATTTTGGATTGAAGACAAGGATCTGGAGGGAGGCGTCGCGGGTTGAGTACACGAGGGCGGGGTCGCTCACGAAGAGAACGCTCCAGCCACCCGCTTCGACGGAGGCCTCGAAGAGGAGGCTCGCCTCCCCGTCGGCTTCGAGCACCCTGCCGTCGGGCAGGCGCAATTCGGCCGAGACCAGGAGGTCGCAGGGAACCGGAAAGACTGAGATCGCGGCCGGGCCTACGGTCCACTCGAGAATACTCACTCCGGCTGAAACGTCCACAGCCTGATCGAGGAGAATGGCCTGGGGGCCTCCCTCCTCAGGCTTGGCCCGGAGGACGAGGTGGGAAGTCCCTCCCTCCGGCAATTCCAACATGAGACGGATTGCGTTGTCAGCCGTTGCTGAAAAGGCCGGCGGGACCACCATTTCCATGGAAGCGGGGTCTGGGGCAGCCGCGGCGCTTGGGTTTATGAGGATCAGGCACACACCGAGGGCGGAGAGCAAACTGAGTCCTTTCATGCCGCACAGGCTCCTTCTGATTTGGAGGAGTATCGCACCACTCCCCACCCCCAACGTACCAGGCTCCGCGCTAATTTCTGACCCTTGTGCGATGTTCGGGTCCGGGGTCTTGCGGCCGTGGTATGCTGAGACGTCTCCGGGAGGTTTGCGATGGACGGAACGCGCGTGGAACGGGCCATCCTGAGGAACGGACTGACCCTGGTCGTGGAGCGGATGCCCCACTTCCCCTCGGTGACGGCGGGCGTGTGGGTCAAGCGCGGTTCCAGGCAGGAGAGCCCCGCCACACACGGGGCCAGCCATTTCGTGGAGCACCTGGTCTTCAAGGGCACACCGTCCCGAACCTACACGGAAATCTACAAGACCTTCGACCGTATGGGCGGGGTGCTGGACGCCTTCACCTCGCGCGAGATCATGGGCTTCTACTTCCGGGTTCAGAAGGCCCACTTCCCGGAGGCCTTCGAAGTGTTGTGCGACATGCTCGTGAACGCCACCTTTCCCGAAGAGGAAATGGAGCGGGAGCGAGGCGTGATCCTGGAAGAGATCAGCATGATCAACGATACCCCCAGCGACCTCGCGGGCGACCTCTTTCTGGAAAGGGCCTACCCGAACCACCCGCTGGGCCGTCCGATCCAAGGCACGACCGCTTCCGTGTCCGCCATGACGAGGCGGAGGCTCCTGCACCACTACCGTTCCATGATCCAGCCCCAGAACCTGGTTGTGACCGCCACGGGGGACACGTCCCTGAGGGAGATCCGGGACCAAGTCCTGCGCCACCTCGGCAACCTGAAGGAGTGCCCGACAAAGGCCGGAAGAGCCCCAGCCTTCCGCCCCGGCCAGGGCGTCCAGGAACGGGACCACCTGGAGCAGGCCCAGATCGTCCTCGGCTTCGAGGCCCCCGCCGCGGATGGTCCCTCCCGGCACACGCTGATGGTGCTGGCCAACTGCCTGGGCGGGACCATGTCCTCCCGGCTGTTCACGGAGATTCGCGAGAAGCGGGGGCTGGTCTATTCGATCTCCGCGGAGCACATGCTGTACACGGACACGGGCCTCTTCACCATCCAGGCGGCCTCCAGCCACGACAAGGCCCGGCGGACCGTGGAGGAGACCCTGGAGGTCCTGGCCGGCGTTGTGGAGGGAGGCCTAACGGAGGAGGAGGTCGCCCTCGCGAAGGAGAACCTCCTGGGAGGCCTGATCCTGTCCCTCGAATCCCCCGCCTCCCGCATGGGGCGCCTCGCGAGGAACGAACTGTACTTCGGCCGGCAGAAGCCCGTGGAAGAGGCCCTCGAGGGCATCCGCAAGGTGACCGCGGCGGCGGTAGTCCGGGCCGCCCGCCGCCTCTTCGTGCCGGGGAACGGCCTCGTTTTCGTGCTCGGAAGGAAATCGGCCCTCCGTTCCGGGGTCATGGGCATCTTGGAGCGAACATGAACGACCGTCCGCCCGTGCGGCTTGTTCGGCTTCCGAATGGGCAGGGCCTTTCCCTGCCATCCGCCGCGACGCCGTCCTCCGCGGGCTTCGATCTTTGCGCGGCGGTGGAAAGGACCCTCGTGCTCCGACCGGGTGAACGGAGGCTCATCCCCACGGGCTTTGCGTGGGAGATCCCGGAAGGATATGAAGGCCAGGTCCGGCCCCGCTCCGGCCTTGCCATCCGGCACGGGCTGACCCTTCTCAACTCCCCGGGGACCGTGGATTCCGATTACCGGGGTGAGGTGTGCGTAATCCTGTGCAACCTGGGAGAGGAGCCCTTTCCCGTCGAACGAGGGGCTCGCATCGCGCAGATGGTCGTGTCCCCGGTTGCCCGGTGCCAGGTTGTCGAGGTCGGGAATCTGACCCTAACCGAACGGGGCGCGGGCGGCTTCGGCCACACGGGGACGTAGGCGGGGCGGATGCCGTCGGGTTTCGAGAGCGGAGTCCGGGCTTTGAAACGCACCGGTGCTACGGGCGATTGGGGTGCCAGGCGGGGTCCAAACCCCGTCCCGCGCTTCCTTCCAGTCCCACATCCCGAACTGGGGCATGTCGCAGAGGCGTCGTCATGAGCCTCCGGGTGAGGGTGATCGCATCGGGTTCCGGGGGCAACGCCACCCTGTACAGCGCGGGGGGCACCCACGTTCTGGTAGACTGCGGGGTCTCTGCGCGGCGCCTGATCTACGCCCTTCGGGAAGAGGGCCTCGGACCCGAGGGCCTGTCGGGCGTCTTCATTACCCACGAGCACACGGACCACATCCAGGGCCTGAGAGTCTTCCTCAAGAAGCGCAAGATTCCCCTCTTCATCGCCCCAGAAAGTTGGGCGAGCCTGGGACACTGCGGTGTGGAGGCCTCCTCCGTGGAGCCCCTTCGGGGGGGCGTTCCGGTTCAACTGGGTCCCTTGGGCCTGACTCCCTTTCCCCTCCCTCATGATTCGGCCTCCTGCTTCGGTTTCGTTGTGGAGTCGACCGGAGTGAAGGCCGTCCAAGTCACGGACCTGGGGACGCCCACGGCCCTGGTCCGAGAGCGCCTTCGGGGCGCCCACTGCGTCCTCCTGGAATTCAACCACGATCCCGACCTGCTCATGCGGGGTTCGTACCCGTTGGACGTGAAGATCCGCGTGAGGGGCCGGTTGGGGCACCTTTCCAACGACCAGGCGGGGGGGTTGCTGGCCGGGTGCGCCCACGGCGATCTCCAGGCGGTCTTCCTCATGCACCTTTCGCGGGAAAACAACCTGCCCCAGATGGCCCTGCTCTCGGCGCGGGAGGCCCTCGGCGGCCGGACGGTCCCCCTCACGGTCGCCCGGCAGGACTCCCCCGTGGAGGCGTGGGAAGGATAGGCGTACACGGAATCAGGGAAGCCGGGAGACGGGGGAAACGTGACAGGGAGAAACAGGGAAGAGGTCGGGAACCGCCCCGCCGTGGTATAGAATGATCCCGGGAGGCCTTCATGATCCCCAGATACACGCGGCCGACGATGGCGGTCCACTGGTCCGACCAGAACCGATTCGCGACCTGGCTCAAGGTGGAGCTGGCGGTCCTTTCGGCGCAGGCACAAATGGGGCTCGTGCCCAAGGAGGCCGCGGATGAGATCACCCGGAAAGCCCGCTTCGATGCGCGCCGGATCGACGAGATCGAGGCGCGCGTCAAGCACGATGTGATCGCCTTCACCACCTCCGTCGGCGAATCCATCGGGGACCTCACCCGCTACTTCCATTACGGCCTGACCTCCTCCGACGTGGTGGATACGGCTTTGGCCCTCATGACCCGCGACGCGCTGGATCTCATCCTGGAGGAAGTGGACAACTTCCGTGAGGTGCTCAAGCGAAGGGCCCTTGAATTCAAGGACCGGATCATTGTGGGACGCACCCATGGAATTCACGCCGAGCCGACGACCCTGGGCCTGAAATTCGCCCTTTGGTATGCGGAGATGGGCCGGAACCGCAAGCGCCTCAAGGCCGCCCGGGAGGCCATCGCGGTGGGAAAGCTCTCGGGGGCCGTCGGCACCTTCGCCCACCTCTCGCCCGCCGTGGAGGAACTCGTCTGCCGAAAGCTGCAACTAAGGCCGGACCCCATCTCCACCCAGGTCATCCAGCGGGACCGCCACGCCGAGGTCCTCTCGGCCCTCGCCCTCTGCGGGGCCACCCTGGAGAAGATCGCCACCGAGATCCGCCATCTTCAAAAAACCGAGGTCCGGGAGGTGGAGGAGCCCTTCTCGGAGGGGCAGAAGGGCTCATCGGCCATGCCTCACAAGCGCAACCCGGTGGGGTGCGAGAACGTCACGGGGCTGGCGCGGCTCCTCCGGGGGTATCTCGTTCCCGCCTTCGAGGACGTGGCCCTTTGGCACGAGCGGGACATTTCCCACTCTTCCGCCGAGAGGGTGATCCTTCCCGACGCGACGACCCTCCTGGACTACATGCTCCACCGGATGGGGGGAATCCTGGCCGGCCTCCACGTCTACCCCGAGGCCATGGAGGCCAACCTCAACAAGACCCGCGGTCTTCTTTACAGCCAGAAGGTCCTGCTGGCCCTCACCCGGGCCGGACTCAGCCGCGAGGACGCCTACGAACGGGTGCAGGGGTGCGCCATGCGCACATGGAAGGGGGAAGGAGACTTCCTCGACCTCCTGGCGGCCGAGCCCGGAGTCGCCTCTCGAATCTCCCGGGAGGAGCTCGCCAAGGCCTTCGACCCGCGTCCGTTCCTGGCGCACGTGGACGAAATTTTCGAACGGGTCTTCGAGTAGAGGACCGTGTCCCCACCCCTTGAGCACGGCGCGCCCAACCGGTCGCGCGAAGTCGATGCCTGGCGCCCCTGCTCTCGTTGACAGGATGGCCCGGAGAGGTCCGGCGAGTCCACCGGATTCGGGCTCCGTCAACGCCCCGCCGCCTCGAGGATTTCCCCGAGGAGCGCGCAGAACTCGTCCGGTCGGTCGTGGAAGGGACAGTGGCCGCAATCCTCCATGATCACAAGACGCGCTCCGGCGGACCGGAGCATGGCCAGGGAGCGGGGGCTCGCCCCCTTCGGAGAAGCGGCCAGGAAGCAGGCGGGGAGGGGCAGCGCGGCCATCCGTCGAGCCAGGTCGTCCCTCCGCGAGAGCGCCACGATCTCCCGGGCGTGGAGGTAAAAGGCGCGAGGGTCGCACAGCCCGAGACCTCTCGCGAACACCACCACGCTCGGGTCGGACTGCGCCATGAGGGAGGCCTCGAGACGAATCTGATCCAGGCCCTCCCTTAGGAACTCATCCGGGGAATAGGTGGTCACCGCCCGGCTCAGCGTGCAGTCGTCCTCACAGATGTTCCCCTCGACGTTCACGAGGATGGAGACGCAATCGGGATTCCGTTCGGCGAGGATCTGCCCGAGAACGCCTCCCATGGAATGGCCGACGACGGCCACGGGACCTACGACTCGTGACCTCAGCCAGACCGCGAGAAAGTCCGCCAGGTCGTCGAGCCCGGCGGGGTCGCCCGTCAGTGGCGAGCGCCCGTAACCGGGGAGGTCGGGGATGAGCAGCCGGTACCGGCCGAGAGCGGGGTGCCCCACGAGGACCTCGAAGGTCTCGCCCCAGTCTCCCAGGCCATGGATGAAGAGGATTTTCCCCCTGGCTCCCCGAGAGGGCCCGTACCGGCGGATGAACATTCCGCCTTCAAAGGACTCTCGGCGCCTCATGCGGTCCTCCCGCCGACCGCCCCCGGACCCCCGAAGGAGCTTCCCCATCATGAACATAGGTTGGACCGCCCCTCATTTCCACCCGATGGCCGGTCGCGGGGGCCTGTTCGGTGGGGCCGGGCTTTGATAAAGTAACCCCCGAGCGGCGAACGGGCGCTCCTCGGGCCCGCCCCCCAGAAATCGAGGTGACCGGATGAAGGCTCGCGTCCACGTTTTCCTCAAGTCCGCGGTCCTGGACCCTCAAGGCAAAGCCGTCCAGCAGGCCCTGAAGACTCTCGGATTCGAGGAGGTCGGCTCGGTCCGGCAGGGCAAGTTCTTCGACATTGAGACTGGAGATCTTCCCGGGGGCGAGGACCCGAAAAGCCGGGTAGAGGCCTACTGCCGGAAGCTCCTGGCCAACCCCATCATCGAGGACTTCCGTGTGGAGGTCCTCGCGCCATGAACATCGCCGTCGTCGAATTCCTCGGGAGCAATTGCGACCACGACGCCGAGCAGTGGTCCCTTCGGCTTTCGGCGGCCCGGAGCCGTATGGTTTGGTACACGGAACGAGACCTCTCGTGGGCCGACCTCGTCATTCTACCGGGCGGGTTCTCCTACGGCGACTACCTGCGCTGTGGGGCCATGGCGGCGCGGACGCCCGTGATGGAGGCCGTGATCGCCCACGCCAGGAGGGGAGGGCTCGTTCTCGGGATCTGCAACGGCTTCCAAATCCTGTGCGAGGTGGGCATCCTTCCGGGAGCGCTCCTCAGAAACCAGACCCTCACCTTTCTTTGTCAGGACGTCTACCTTCGGTGTGAGACCTCCGCTTCTCCCTTCACGTCCGGCATCGCCGAGGGCAGCCTTCTGAGGGTACCCATCGCGCACGGGGACGGCAACTACTTCGCCGACCCGGAGACACTCCGGCGCCTCAACGGGGAGGACCGGGTGGCCTTCCGGTACGCCGCTCCCGACGGGAGCCTGAGCCCGGAATGGAACCCCAACGGGTCCGCGGAGGCCATCGCGGGCATCCTCAACGAGGGCCGGAACGTGCTGGGGATGATGCCCCACCCGGAACGGGCCAGCGAGCCCCTCATGGGTTCCTCCGACGGCGCCGCCCTCCTCCGCTCGGCCCTCCAGGCCCTCGACTCGTGATCGCACAGGGTGGAATCCGGATCGGACGGCGCTCCATCCGGGCGGTTCGGGCCGCTCGCGGGCGCTTGTACCGACGACACTCGCGGCCCCCGGCGGGCCTTGTTCGGAGTTGAGCCGTGGCCGACCCCAAGGTGACGAGAGAACTGGCGTTTCAGCACGGACTGACCGGAGAGGAGTGGGAGAGGATTTTGGCCATTCTGGGGAGGGAGCCCACCTACCCCGAGTTGGGCATCTTCTCCGTCATGTGGAGCGAACACTGCTCGTACAAGTCCTCCCGGATCCACCTCCGCCGCTTCCCCACTTCAGGACCCCGCGTACTCCAGGGGCCGGGGGAGAACGCGGGCGTAGTGGACGTAGGGGAGGGATGGGCCGTCTGCTTCAAGATGGAGTCCCATAACCACCCATCCTACATCGAGCCCTATCAGGGGGCCGCCACGGGGGTGGGGGGCATCCTGCGGGACGTGTTTACCATGGGGGCCCGCCCCATCGCCAACCTCAACTCCCTTCACTTCGGGCGCCCCGACCACCCCAAGACCCGCCACCTCCTGCGGGGCGTCGTCGCGGGAATCGGGGACTACGGCAACTGCGTGGGCATCCCCACGGTGGGAGGCCAGGTGGTCTTTCACCCCTGTTACGACGGCAACATCCTCGTGAACGCTTTCACCCTTGGCCTCCTCCGGTCGGACCGGATCTTTCGGGGCTATGCCAGCGGCGTGGGAAACCCGGTCCTCTACGTGGGTTCCAAGACCGGGCGGGACGGCATCCACGGCGCAACCATGGCCAGCGCCGAGTTTTCCGAGGAGACCGAGCAGAAACGGCCCACCGTCCAGGTGGGGGATCCCTTCACCGAAAAACTCCTTCTGGAGGCCTGTCTGGAGCTCATGGAGGAGGACGTGATCGTAGGCATCCAGGACATGGGAGCAGCGGGGCTCACCTCTTCCTCCTTCGAGATGGCGGGCCGCGCCGGGTCGGGGATCCGACTCGACCTCGACCGCGTGCCCATGCGCGAGGAAGGAATGACCCCCTATGAACTGCTTCTCTCCGAATCCCAGGAGCGCATGCTCATCGTGGCCCAGCGGGGACGAGAGGGCCGGGTCAAGGAGGTCTTCTCCAAGTGGGCCCTGGACGCCGTGGCCATCGGTGAGGTGACGGACACGGGCCGCGCGGAGATCTTCTGGCGCGGGGAGAAGGTCGTGGACATGCCCGTGGGGCCCGTGAGCGACCAGGCCCCCGTTTACGACCGGCCGAGGGAGGCCCCGGCCCTCCCGCGGGGCGCGCCCGTGCCCGGAGCGGAAGTCCTCGCCGCCGTCCCTCCCGAGGAGGCCCTCCTTCGCCTCATCGGCCATCCGGACCTCTGCTCCAGGAGGTGGGTGTACACGCAGTACGATCAGTCCGTGCGCACCAACACGGTCCTCGGGCCCGGCGGCGACGCCGCCATCGTGCGGATCAAAGGGACGAAGCGGGCCGTGGCCCTGTCTCTCGACGTGAATCCCCGCTGGTGCCACCTCGACCCGTACCTGGGTGGGGCTCACGCCGTGGCGGAAGGGGCGCGCAACGTGGCGTGCGCGGGGGCGAAGCCCATCGCGATCACGGACTGCCTCAACTTCGGGAACCCCGAGCGCCCCGACGTCATGTGGGAGTTTTCTCGCTGCGTGGACGGGGTTTCCGAAGCCTGCAGGGTTCTCGAGACGCCGGTGGTCTCCGGCAACGTCTCCTTCTACAACGAAACCAACGGAACGGGGATCTACCCCACCCCGACCATCGGGATGGTGGGGCTGATGAAGGACGTGGAGCGCCGCCTGGAGCCCTGGTTCCGGACGGAGGGGGACGCGGTGGTCCTCTTGGGGGAGACGAGGGGCCACCTGGGCGGATCGTCCTACCTGTGGCTCCTCCACTCTGTTGAAGCCGCGCCCGTTCCGCCCTTGGACCTCGTGAGAGAGCGGGCCCTTCAGGACCTCCTCCAGCACCTCGCGAGCGAGCCGATCGCGCGTTCGGCCCACGACTGCTCCGAAGGAGGACTCGCCGTGGCCGCCGCGGAGGCCTGCCTCGCCCCCCGGACGGATGCCGGCGCGCGCCTCAGGTTGGCCTCGGGGGGGCTGGATCCGGCGGCCCTTCTCTTTGGCGAAGACGCCTCCCGCGCCCTCGTCACCTGCCGGCCGGAAGACCTGCCCCGGCTTCTGGAGGCCGCCGGCCGCGCTTCCGTGCCTGCCGCGGTCGTGGGCAGGGTGGCCCCGGGGAGGTTCACCGTGGAGGTGGACGGGAAGACCCTCGTGGATCTGGCGGTTTCACGGATCCGGGAGATCTGGAGCCGTGGTCTGGACCCCGTGGTAGGGTAGGTACCGGCGGAGGCCGGAGTCGTCTCCAGGGAGGCTCTCCATGTGCGGGATCTTCGGTCTCTACAACCATCCCGAGGCGGCCCGGATCGCGGTCTATGGCCTTTACGGCCTTCAGCACCGCGGCCAGGAATCGGCCGGGGTGGCCACCTCGGATGGAACCGACCTGCACGTCCACAGGGGGATGGGGCTCGTATCGGACGTCTTCGGGGGCAACGACCTGTCGGGGCTCCCGGGCCGGACGGCGGTGGGCCACGTTCGGTACTCCACCTCCGGAAGCTCCCAACTAAGAAACGCCGGGCCCATCGTCGCCCGCACCCAGCACGGGGATGTGGCCCTGTGCCACAACGGGAATCTCGTAAACGGCCTGAGCCTGAGGGAGGACCTCGAGCGCCACGGGGCCATCTTCGCCTCCACGACGGATTCGGAGGTCATCCTTCACCTCTTCGCCCGCTCCGGACAGCAAGATCCCATCGACGCCCTGGTGGACAGCCTGCGGTCCCTCAAGGGGGCCTTCAGCCTCCTCGTCCTGTTCCGGGACTCCCTGGTGGCCGTCCGCGACCCGTGGGGATTTCGGCCGCTGGTTCTGGGGGAGCTCGAGGGAAGCCCCGTGTTCGCCTCCGAAACCTGCGCCCTGGATCTCCTGAAGGCCCGCTATCTCCGGGAGGTGGAGCCCGGCGAGATGGTCGTCGTCACGGAGGGGGGGCAGCGGTCCATCTTTCCCTTTCGGCGGGGCGCGGCCGTGCCCTGCATCTTCGAGTACGTCTACTTCGCGCGGCCGGACTCGTACCTGTTCGGTAGGGTGGTTTTCCCGGTCCGCACGGAGCTCGGCCGA